>NZ_JBIVXY010000001.1:0-408450 GCF_044769485.1 Kitasatospora sp. NPDC090308
CACCCCCCCCCCCCCCCCTTTGTTCCGGGGGTATGGTGCCTTTGCGGGGGGGGGCGGGGGGGGCCGCCCCCGGGCGGGGGGCCGGCCCGGCCGTCACCAGTCGTCGTCCCTGGTGGGTACGCCGCCCACTTCGAGCCAGAGGTACTCCCGGCCCTGGGTCCTGCGGTGTCCGAAGCGGTCGCCCTTGGCGAGGACGCCGAGGACGGCCGTGGTCGACTCGCGGTCGTCGGTTCCGCGGACGCGGACGGCCACTCGGACCGCGCCGCCCCCGGTCCAGGTCACCGAGGGGCGTTCCCCCAGCAACGTGCTTAATTCTGCGGCGAGTTCACCGGCTTTCGCCCGTGCCGCCCGCAACTCCTCGTCAGCCACAGACGTGCATCGTAGGGGTTGGGGAGGGGCGGCAGCACCTGTCGGGCGGACGGTGGTGGACGGCCGGGGCCGGTGTCCGGGGCGGGGGTAGGAGCCGCCGCTCCGGACACCGGGGGGTGGCCGTTCACCAGGGGATGGGGCCGCCCTCGGTGAGGAAGGAGCGGTCGGGGAGTTCGTCGGCCGGGGCGGTGGCCAGGCGCAGGACGGCGGCGGCGCCCTCCTCGACGGTCCTGGTGCCGGTGTGGTTGTTCATGTCGGTGGCGACGAAGCCCGGGGAGACCGCGTGGACGGTGACGCCGCTGTCGCGGAGGGCGGCCGCGTAGAGCACGGTGGCCATGTTCAGGCCGGCCTTGGAGACGTTGTAGGGGAGCAGGTCGGGGCGGCCGGGCGCGGTGCCGGGGCCGGTGCGGGCGAAGGTGGCGAGCGAGCTGGTCAGGTTGACCACCCGGCCGGACGCCTTGCGCAGCAGCGGGAGCAGGGCCTGGGTGACCGCGAACGGGCCGACCAGGTTGGTCTCCAGGACGGCGCGCAGGTCGTCGACGGTCAGGTCCTCGACCGGGCGCAGGGTGCCGCGCGGGATGCCGGTGATGCCGGCGTTGTTGACCAGCAGGTCGAGCCGGTCGGACTCGGCGGCGACCGTCCCGGCGGCGGCCCGGACCGAGTCGTGGTCGGTGACGTCGAGCCGCAGCGGGCGGACGTCGCCGGCGGCGGCCAGTTCGGCGGCCGTCCGCCGGCCGCGCTCCTCGTCGCGGGCGGCGGCGAACACGGTGTAGCCGCGTTCGGCCAGCTGCCGGACGATCTCCCGGCCCAGGCCGCGGGTCGCGCCGGTGACCAGGGCCACCGGCGCGACCGCGCCGCTCGGACCGCCGGGGGCGGTCGTCACCGGGCGCCCTCCTTGGCCTTGTCACCGGCGGGCGCGGCCGGGGAGGCGGGGGCCGGGGCGGCCGGCGGGGTCAGTTTCAGCCAGATGAAGCTGACCACCAGGGCCAGGGCGACCACCACGGTGCAGAAGATGTAGACGTTGCGGTAGGAGTCCAGGGTGTGGCCGCCGTCCGCGGTGGCGCTGTTCTGCATGATAACGGCGAGGGCGGCGATGCCGAGGGCGCCGCCGAACTGCCGGGAGGTGGTGTTGACGCCGCTGCCGACCGCGAACTTGGTCGGCGGGGCGGAGAACGCGGCGGCGCTGGAGGTGCCCATGGTGGTGGCGCCCATGCCGATGCCGACGATGAAGCCGGCCGGCAGCCAGAGCGCGAGGAAGGCGGCGTGGCTGGTGAGGCCGAAGATCATCAGGAAGCCGCAGGCCAGGATCGCCACCAGGCCGAGCAGGGTGACGCCGCGCGGGCCGCCGATCTTCGGGGCGATCTTGCCCATGTTGAGGGCCGCGACGGAGGCGAAGATGGCGCCGGGGGTCATCGCCAGGCCGGCCTCCATCTCGGAGTACTGCCACAGGTCGGTGATGTAGAGCACGCCGACCAGCAGCCACGGGTACTGGGCCATGCCGTAGAGCAGCGAGACCACGTTGGTGGCGGCGAAGCCCCCGTTGCGGAACAGCGGCATCTCGACGGCGGGCACCGGGTGGCTGGTGGAGCGCAGCAGCGCCAGGGCGAGGGCGGCCAGGCCGGCCACCAGCACCACGACGGTCTTGACGGACAGCCAGCCCCAGGTCACGCCCTCGGTGACGCCGAGGGTGAGCAGGCCGACGCCGACCGCCATCAGCACGGTGCCCAGCGGGTCGGGCAGCCGGGAGCCCTCCGGGCGGGGGGCCGGGGCGAGCAGGCGCAGCGCCGAGACGGTGAGCAGGATGCCGAAGGGCAGGTTGATGTAGAACACCGAGCGCCAGCCGAGCTGGTCGACCAGGATGCCGCCGACGGTCGGGCCGACGGCGGCGGCCAGCGCGGAGGCCGCGCTCCACAGGCCGATCGACTTGACCCGGCCGTCGGCCGGGCCGTCGAGCAGCAGGATGGCGAGCGAGGCGGGGATCATCGCCGCCGCACCGATGCCCTGGAGCATCCGCATGCCGATCAGCACCGGGATGTTCGGGGCGAGGGCGCAGAGCAGCGAGGCGACGGTGAAGGCGCCGATGCCGAAGACGAACAGGCGGCGTCGGCCGAGCACGTCGGCGAGCCGGCCCGCGGGGGCCAGCAGCGCGGCGAACATGACCGCGTACCCGGTGATGACCCAGGAGAGCTGTGTCAGCGACGCGGCCGGGAAGTCGTGGTGGAGCTTGGGAACGGCCAGGTTGGTGACGGTCGAGTCGAGCATCGCGAGGAAGGTTCCTCCCGACGCCGTCAGGGTCACCAGCCGGTACTCCCGCGCGGTGCGGGTGGGTGCGGGCGTCGTCACTGCTTGGTACTCCTGTGTCGTGGACGCGGGCGGGGCGGTCGGCCCCCGGGGGTGGCGCGCGGTCAGTCCTCTTCGCGCGCACCGAGCTTGATGGCCTGTTCGACCTGGAGGATGCGGGCCCGGTCGAGGTCGCCGGCGATCTTCTCGTCCTGTTCCATCAGCGACTCGATGTCGTGGTTCTCGTAGCCGATGATGCCGATGTCGGCGAAGGTCGCCCGCATCTTGTCGCCGAACAGGCCGATGTCCTTGAGGGTCGGCACTATGCGGGAGAACAGGTGGCTCTGGAAGGTCTTGAAGTGCACCGAGTTCTTCATGAACTCCATGCACTCGTCGGCGTCGACGTCGAGGTTGCGCCAGACCTCCTCGCCGATGAACCGCTGCCGCATCAGGTGGCAGGCCTCGGTGCAGAACTCCTCGCGCTCGGCCCGCTCGGCGGAGGTGAGGTGCGGGTAGTAGTCGCGCAGCGCGAGCCGGCCGAAGGCGACGTGGCGGGCCTCGTCCTGCATGACGTAGGTGTTGAGGGCCTGGGCGAGCGGCTCGGTGGCGGTGTCGCGGATCAGGCCGAAGGCGGCCAGCGCGAGGCCCTCGATCAGCACCTGCATGCCGAGGTAGGTCATGTCCCAACGGGAGTCGGAGATGACGTCGTTCAGCAGGGCCTTGAGGCCGGGGTTGATCGGGTAGGCGAGCTGGAGCTTCTCGCGCAGGTAGCGGGAGTAGACCTCGACGTGCCGGGCCTCGTCCATCACCTGGGTCGCCGCGTAGAACTTGGAGTCCAGGTCGGGCACGGTGTGGACGATCTTCGAGGAGCAGATCAGCGCGCCCTGCTCGCCGTGCAGGAACTGGGAGAACTGCCAGGCCGTCAAGTGGTGGCGCACGGTGCCGCGTTCGGCCTGGCTGAGCTTGTCCCAGACCCGGGAGCCGTAGATCGCGATGGTCTGCTCCGGGACGCCCATCGGGTCGTTGACGTCGACCTCGATGGACCAGTCGAGGCGGTCGGCGGCGTCCCACTGCTTCTGCTTGCCCTTCTCGTACAGGTTGAGCAGGCGGTCACGGCCTTCGTCGTACTCCCAGTCGAAGACCGTGGTGGCGCCACCGGGGACCTCCCACCTCGTCTGTTCGACCGGGAGTGCGTACATGCGAGTGCTCACGAGTTCCCCTCCAGGGAAAGGCTGGCCGGGCGGTCACGGCCGCGCTGCCGAGGGCAGCCCGAGTACGCGTCAAGTCTGGATCAACCCTGTGCGGCGGGGCAGTGGGGATTACCCTGGGGTACGGAGTTCCCGGGTCCGGTGAACCCTGGGGTTCCCTCCCGTGCCGGAGGTGCGGACCGCCGGAACGGACCGGGAGGCGCTCGATCGACGTGGCCGAAACGACCTACGGGGAGAGTCGTATGAGCAGCACAGGGAACGATCACCGGCGCCGACGAACCAACGTCGGTCGGTCGGTGGCCGGGGCGGAGCCGGCACAGGCCCGGAACGGCGGTCCCCTGGTGGGGCGCGGCCGGGTGCTGGAGGCGCTGGGCGGGGCGTTGGACCGGCTGCTGGCCCGGGGGGGCACGGCCCTGGTCAAGGTGACCGGCGACGCCGGCGTGGGCCGGAGCACGGTGCTGGGCGAGTTCTCCAGGACCGCCCGCGCCGCGGAGGCCGTGGTGCTCAGTTTCCGTACCGCGGAGGAGCGTTCGGAGATCCCGCTGGGCACCTTCGCGGAGGGCATGACCGGGCTGGAGGAGCTGCCCGGGCTCTCCGGGGTGTCGGGCGGCCAGGTGGTGCGCAGGTCGCTGGACGCCTACCCGCCGGGCCCGCTGGTCCTGGTGATGGACGACCTGCACATGGCCGACCCGCAGTCCGTCGAGACCCTGGCCGACCTGTTACGGCACCCGCCCCGGCCGTCGACGCTGTTCGTCCTCGGGTACCGCGACCGGCAGAACACCGGCGCGCTGCTGCGGGCCCTGGGCGGCCGGGCCAAGGAGATGCCGGTCGAGCACCTCCACCTGGAACCGCTGCTGGAGCAGGACTACGACGAACTGCTGGCCGGGGTGGCCACCTCGGTCACCCGCCGCCGGCTGCACCGGGAGAGCGGCGGCAACCCCGAGTACCTGAAGGTGCTGCTGGCCGAGCAGGCGGTCTCGACCGCCCCGCTGGACGGCGGCCTGACCCCGCAGCCGTCCCGCTCGGACTGCTACGCGGCCTTCGACAAGGAGATCGCCCCGCTGGCCCCGGAGACCCGCGGCGTGGCGGAGACCGCGGCGGTGCTGGGCGACGAGTTCGAGGTGGGCCTGGTCGCCGAGTTGCTCGGCCTGTCGTCGGCGACGGTGCTGATGGCGATCGGCGAGCTGATCCGGCGCGACCTGATCCGGCCGGTCGTCCCCGGCCAGTACTTCGCCTTCCGGCACCCGGTGGTGCGCCGCTCGGTCTACCACAACAGCGAACTGAGCTGGCGGGTCGGCATGCACGGCCGGGCCGACGCGGCGCTGTGCGCCCGCGGGGCGTCCGCGATGGAGCGGGCCCCGCACGTCGAGCAGTGCACCGCCTACGGCGACCAGGAGGCGATCGGCCTGCTGGAGAGCGCCGCCCGGGCCGTCTCGCTGGACGACCCGGACGCCACCTGCGCCTGGCTCACCACCGCGCTGCACGCGCTGCCGCAGGGGCCCGGGCACGACCCGCAGCGGGGCCGGCTGATGCTGCAACTGGCCGAGGCGCAGGCGCTGTCCGGGCGGCTGCTGGACTCCCGCCACCTGATGCACCAGGCCCTGGAGATGCTCCCCACCGGGGACCTGGCCGAGCACGCCGTCGCGGTCGCCTCGGTCGCCAAGGTGCAGCGGCTGCTGGGCCGCCCGGAGGAGACCGCCGCGCTGCTGCACCGCGAGCTGGAGGCGCTCGGCGAGGAGGTCACCCCGGCCTGCGCGATGCTCAAGTTCGAGGTGTCCACCGGGCTGCTGCACCGCGGCGACCCGGACGGCGCCTACCGGGCCGCCGAGGAGGTGCTGACCATCGCCGCCCAGCTCCGGCACCGGCCGTTGCAGGCCTCCGCGCTGGGCGTGATGGCGATGGCCGCCAGCGCGGTCGGCCGGCCGGCGCCCGCGCTGGACCACCACGCGAGCGCCACCGCGACGCTGGACAGCATGCTGGACAGCGAGTTGGCGCAGAGCCTGGACGCCACCGTGTGGATCGGCTGGAGCGGCGTGCTGCTGGAGCGCTGGAACGACGCGCTGCGGCACTTCCACAAGGGCGCCGAGTTCGCCACCCGGTCCGGTTCGCGGCTGTTCCTGCCGCACCTGCTGGCCGGGCAGGCGTACGTGCTGTGCGAGCGGGCCCGGCTGGCCGAGGCGCGCTCCACCGCGGAGCACGCGGTGTACCTGGCCGAGCTGTCCGGCAGCCCGGAGGCGCTGGTCAACTCGTACGCGATCCTGGCGTACGTGGACATCGCGCAGGGCCGCCGGGTGGAGGCGCTGACCAGTGCCGGCAAGGCCACCGTGCAGCCGCCCCGGTCGGCGGGCGGGTGGAAGGAGATGATGGCGCTGCGGGCGCTGTCCGAGGCGAAGCTGCTGAACGGGGACGCCGAGAGCTGCCTGGCGCTGATCGCGAAGGCCGGCGGGCCCGACCTGCCGCAGGCCGACGCGGGCAGCCGGGTCGCCTGGTACGAGCTGCTGACCCGGGCCGAGCTGGCCCTGGGGCAGCCCGAGGCGGCCCGGGTCTGGGCCGACCGGGCCTGGGCGGCGGCGGCCCGGCTGGACAAGCCCGGCCGCTACGCGTTGGCCGAACTCGCCCGCGCGCACGTGCTGTTGGCCCGTCAGCGGGAGGACGCGGTGCCGACCGCGCAGCAGGCCGTGCAGGGCCTGGAGCTGGCCGGCCGGTCGCTGGACGCGCTGCGGGCCCGGGTGGTGCTGGGGGCGGCGCTGTGGCAGCAGGGCCGGCACGAGGAGGCCGGGCGGGAGCTGAAGTCCGCCGAGTCGGCGCTGAACCAGCTCGGCGCCCCGGTGCTGGCCCGGGCCGCCCGTTCGGAGCGCCGCCGGCTGGCGGCCGGGGCGCCCCGGACCAGACCGGGTGACTCAGAGCGGACGGTCACCGCGCTGACCGGCCGGGAGCGCCAGATCGCCGGGCTGCTCGGCGACGGCCTGACCAACCGTCAGATCGCCAAGTGCCTGCACATCTCCGAGAAGACCGTGGAGATGCACCTGTCCAACGTCTTCGCGAAGCTGGGCGTGGCCAACCGGGCGGCGGTCTCGGCGATCATCACTCGCGAACGGCTGGAGGGGGATCCGGTGCCCGTGGACCGGCCCCGGGTCGGGACCTCCTCCGGGGACCGGGCCTAGCGCACCGGGCGGCAGGCCGGCGATCTGCTGGATGAAGGTCTCCAGTCTGGCGTTCAGGGCCTGTTCGGCACGGCGCCGTGCCGAACAGGCCCGCTGCTTCCTCCGCGGCTCGCCCACAACTCCCCCCTCAGAGCGGAATGTTGCTGTGCTTCTTGTACGGCGGCGCCATTCGCTTGGTGCGCAGTGCGCGCAGGGCCTTGATGACCGAGACCCTGGTCTCGGACGGGGTGATCACGTCGTCGATGCAGCCGTGCTCGGCGGCCACGTACGGGCTGATGACGGTCCGTTCGTACTCCTCGGTGAGTTCGCGGCGGGCCGCCTCCGGGTCGTCGGCGGCGGCGATCCGCTGGTGGAACAGCACGTCGACGCCGCCGCGGGCGCCCATCACGCCGATCTCGGCGGTGGGCCAGGCCAGGCACAGGTCGGCGCCGAGCTCCTTGGAGCCCATCACCGCGTAGCCACCGCCGTAGGCCCGGCGGACGATCACGGTGACCTTGGGGACGGTCGACTCGATGTAGGCGAAGCCCAGTTTGGCACCGCGCCGGATGATGCCGGCGTACTCCTGCACGGTGCCGGGCAGGAAGCCGGGCACGTCGACCAGGGTGAGGATCGGCAGGTTGAAGGCGTCGCAGAAGCGGACGAAGCGGGCCGCCTTCTCGGCCGCGTCGATGTCCAGCGAACCGGCCAGGAACTTGGGCTGGTTGGCGACCACGCCGATGCTGCGGCCCTCGATCCGGGCGAAGCCGCACAGGATGTTCGGGGCGAACTCCGGCTGCACCTCCAGCAGTTCGCCGTCATCGAGGATCCGGTCGAGCACCTCGGCCATGTCGTACGCCTGCTCCACCGCGTCCGGCATCACGGCGTCCAGCTCCAGGTCGGCCGCGGTCACCTCCGACACCTCGGGGGCCGGGAAGACCGGCGGGTCCACGCAGTTGTTGCTCGGCAGGAAGGAGAGCAGCTCCTTGACGTAGAGGAGGGCGTCCTCCTCGTCGGTGGCCATGTAGTGGGCGTTTCCGGTGCGGCGGGCGTGCACGGCGGCGCCGCCGAGCTCCTCCAGGCCGACGCTCTCGCCGGTCACCGAGCGGATCACGTCCGGGCCGGTGACGAACATGTGCGAAGTCCGCTCGACCATCACCACGAAGTCGGTGGCGGCCGGGGTGTAGACCGCGCCGCCCGCGCAGACGCCCATGATCACCGAGATCTGCGGGATCACCCCGGAGGCGGTCACCACCCGGCGGGCCACCTGGCCGTAGGCGGCCAGCGCGAGCACGCCCTCCTGGAGCCGGGCCCCGCTGGAGTCGTTGATGCCGACCACCGGGCAGCCGGTCTGCAGGGCCAGGTCGAGCAGCTTGCCGACCTTGACGCCGAACATCTCGCCGACGCTGCCGTTGTGCGAGGTGACGTCCTGGGCGTAGACGCAGATCGGGCGGCCGTCGACGGTGCCCGTCCCGGTGACCACGCCGTCGCCCGCCGGGCGGTTGGCCTCCAGGCCGAAGTTGGTGGAGCGGTGGCGCACCAGCGGGTCGGTCTCCAGGAAGGAGCCGGGGTCGAGCAGCAGCTCGATCCGCTCCCGGGCGGTGAACTTGCCCAGCGCCCGGCGGCGGCGGGCGGCCCGCGGCGAGCCGGGGCGGCGGGCCTCCTCGCGGCGGGCCAGGTGCTCGGCGATCCGCTGCGCGGTGGTCGGCCGCCCGGCGGGGGCGGCGGCGGGCGCGGCGGCGGGGGCGGTGACGGCGGGCGCGGCGGGCGCGGCGGGCGCGGCGGCGGCCGGGGTCTCGGTCGCCGCCGGGGCCGCGGTCTCGGTGCTCATCGGGCGGCTCCCGCCGCGGCCCGGGGGGCGAAGGAGCGGCCGAGCGCGAACTCGGCGACCTGGCGGCCGACCAGGGCGAGCTGTTCGAGGCAGCGCCGGTCGGCCTCGGTGCCGTCGTCGCGCAGCTTCTGCTCGGCCGAGTTGACGGTGATGCCGAGCGGGGTGGGCCAGCCGCGCAGGGCGTGCACGGTGGCCCGCAGCGAGGCCAGGGTGCCGCCGCCGGTCTGCCAGCCGGCCGCGGTGACCACGCAGCCGACCGCCCGGCCGTCCAGGTAGGGGCGCGGGTCGTGGCGCAGTTCCTCCAGGTGGTCGAGGGCGTTCTTGACCAGGGCGGCGACCCCGCCGTGGTAGCTCGGGCTGGCCAGCACGAAGCCGTCGGCCCGGGCCACCTGGTCGAGGAACTCCCGGGTGGCGGCGGTGGGTTCGCCGCGGCCGGGGACGAACACCGGCAGCCGGCCGAGGTCCTCGCCGCCGAACATCCGCACCTCGGCGCCGGCCCGGGCGGCGCCGTCCAGCGCGAGGCGCAGCGCGCGCTCGGTCGTCGAGTCCGGTCTGCCGGTGCCTCCGATGCCGATCACCAGCGGTGGCCGGGGCGCGGCCGTCCAGTCAACCATCTGCTCGTCTCCTCCCCCGTCCCCCGGACGGGACGGTGTTCAGGCGTGGGTGCGCGGGCGGCGCGGGCGCAGGTCGGTCCACACCTCCTCGATGCGGGCCAGGCAGTCCTCCTTGGGGCCGGTGAAGCCTTCGGGGGTCCAGCCGGCGGGGACCGGCAGGGCGGCCTCCCAGATGGAGTGCTGGTTCTCGTGGTTGACCACGACCAGGTACTCGGGCGTGCTGTCGGACACGGTGGGCTGCCTCTCTCGTCGCGGGTGCGGCGGCGGGTGCCGCCGCCGGTGCGGTTCCTGTCGCGGGTGCGGTTCCTGTCGCGGGTGCGGTTCCTGCCGCGGGTGCGGGTACCGGGTACCGGGCACCGGCGCGGCCGGGCGGCGCGGGGCCGCCCGGCGGTCGGGTGCTACTTGCGGGTGTCCTTGACGATCCGGCCGCCCTTGACCACCAGGACCACCCGGCTGGGGTCGTCGAAGAGCTCGGGCTCGGCCAGCGGGTCGAAGTCGACGGCGATCAGGTCGGCCAGCTTGCCGGTCTCGATCGAGCCGATCCGGTCGTCGACCCGCATGATCCTGGCGTTGACCGAGGTGGCCGAGCGGATCGCCTCGGCGGCGCCGAGCACCTTGGCCTTGAGGGCGATCTCCAGGCCGCGGCGGTCCTGCTTGGGGCCGATCAGGTCGGAGCCGGAGCCGATCAGCACGCCGGCCTCGCGGGCGGCGAGCAGGCCGTCGATCATGCCCTGCATGGTGTCGCCGACCCGTTCGCGGATCTGCGGCGGCAGGCCGTGCTGGTCGAAGTTCTCCTCGAGCACCTTGGCGATGGCCAGGGTCGGGACCAGGTTGACCCGGCCGGCCGCCATCATCGCGGCGGTCTCCTCGTCGATGCCGGTGCCGTGCTCGACGCACTCCACGCCGGCCTTGACCGCGTTGTGGATGCCGTGCACGTTGTGGGCGTGCACGGTCACGTAGGTGTGCCGGGCCTTGGCCTCGGTGACGGCGGTGGCGATCTCCTCGACGGTGAACTGGGTGTCGTCGAGGGAGTCGGCGATGGAGACCACGCCGCCGGTGACGGCCATCTTGAGGAAGCTGGCGCCCTGCCGGAAGCACTCGCGGGCGGCCTTGCGGACCTCGTCGCAGCCGTCCGAGATCCGGCCGACGGCGGTCAGGCCGCGGACCCGGAAGTGGAAGCTGTCGTCCGGCGGGGCGAACGGCGAGCCCAGGTGGCCGTGGCCGCCGCACTGGACCAGCGGCGAGGCGGAGGCCCAGATCCGCGGGCCGGGCACCAGGCCGCGGCCGACGGTGCGCAGCACGCCGTGGTCGATGCCGCCGCAGTCGCGGACGGCGGTGAAGCCGGCGTCGATGGTCTCGCGCAGGGTGCGGAAGATGTCGGCGGCGCGTTCGGCGACCGAGACCTCCAGGTTGAGCACGGCGCGCATCTCGCTGGAGTGGCCGATGTGCACGTGGGCGTCGATCAGGCCGGGCAGCAGGGTGAGGCCGCTGAGGTCGACCAGGTCGGCGTCCCCGGCCGGGCCGTCGACGCCGATCCCGGCGATCTTGTCGTCCTCCACCAGGACCGAGGCGCGCGCGACGGGGTCGCCGCCGAGTCCGTCGATCATGGTGGCGCCGGTCAGGAGCAGGGCCATGTCAGTTCTCCGTGGTGGTGGGTTGCGGGTCCCGGTCGGCGTCGGTGTCGGCGGGCGCGGGCAGCAGGCGCCGGCGGACGAAGAAGCCGAGCATCCGGGTGAAGTAGTCGGCGTCCAGGGGCGGGGCGGCGCAGGTGCGCGGGTCGGTGAGGGCCAGCGTGTTGGCGCTGTCCATCACCGGCATCGCCCGGTCGGGGGTCTCGCCGATCATCGCCATCAGCGGGGCGAGCGCGCTGTCCTCGCCGTCCCGGTCGACCTGTTCGATCAGCGCGTCGCGCCACTCGTGGAACGGGACGCTGCGGACCGGGAAGCCGAACTCCCGGATCCGGTCGAAGATCTCGTTCCACTCCAGGGTGTCGGGGCTGATGGTGTGGAAGGTGCGGCCCGGCGACTTGGGGTCGGCCAGCAGCTGGACGACCTGCCGGGCGGTGTGGTCGACGGTGCCGACCGCCAGCGGGTAGCGGCGCAGCGGGGCCAGGCCGAGCTGGACGCAGCCCTGGATCACCTTGGTGACGTAGTCCTCGCTGTTGGCGGCGCCGTTGCGGCTGTCGGGCAGCACCGCGCCGGCCCGGTGCACGGCGACCGGGACGCCGCGTTCGCGGGCCAGCGCGATCAGGCCCTCGGCGACCCACTTGCTCTGGCTGTACGCGGTGTCGTGGCCGACCGGCGGCGGCAGCGGGTCGTCCTCGCGGATCAGGGTGGCGCCGCCGACCACCGCGCCGGCCAGCACGGCGAGGGTGGAGACGTAGTGGACGGGCTTGAGCCGGGCGGTGGTGGCCAGCCGCAGCACCTCCTGGGTGCCGAGCACGTTGGACGCCTTCAGCGCCCGGTAGGGGCGGACGAAGTTGACCCAGGCGCCGCAGTGCAGGACGGTGTCGACCTGCTCGGCGAGGGCGGCGAAGCGCTCCGCGCCGAGGCCGAGCAGCGGCTGGGCGAGGTCGCCGGTGACCACCCGCAGCCGGCGGGCGGCGGGCTGCGGGAGGCCGTAGGAGTCCAGCACGGCGCGCAGCCGCTCCTCGCCCTCGGCCTCGGTGGCGGCCCGGACCAGGCAGAGCACGGTGGCGTCGGTGCTCGCCAGCAGCTCGGCGCAGAGGAACGCGCCGACGAAGCCGGTGGCGCCGGTGAGCAGCACGGTGCGCGGCGGGCCGTCCTGGAGCGGCGGCAGTCCCTCGGCGGTGATCGCCGGGTCGAGCCGCACCTCGTCCTCCAGCACCGGGCCGGCCGGCGGGGCCGCGGCGGCGCCGTCGGCGAGGCGGTCGACCAGGGCGGCGAGCGCGGCGACCGAGGAGGCCCGCAGCACGTCCCGGGCGGAGAGCGTGGAGATGCCGGAGCGGCGCAGCTGGCGGGTGGCCTGGGTGACCATCAGGGAGTGCGCGCCGAGGTCGAAGAAGTCCTCGTCGACGCCGATCCGTTCGAGGCCGAGCAGGTCGCACCAGATCCGGGCGACCTGGAGCTCGCGCGGGGTGCGGGGCGCGTCGTCGGGCTGGGCCGGGGCGGTTCCGGCGGTGTCCGGGTCGGTGTGCAGGCCGGTGTCCCGGGCGGCGGTGTCCGGTTCGGCGGCGGCGGGTTCGGCCAGGGCGCTGCGGCCGGGTTCGACCCAGTGCCGGGCGCGCTCGAACGGGTAGCCGGGCAGCGGGACGCGGCGCGGGTCGGCGGGGCCGTGGAAGGCCGGCCAGTCGACCTCGACGCCCTGCTGCCAGAGCCGGCCGACGGCAGTGACCAGGTGCGCCAGGTCGGGCACCGGGTCGCGCGGCAGGCCCATGGTGGGGATCGCCACCGGGGCGGGGGCCAGCCGCTGGGCGGCGGCGAGCGCGGTGAGCGCCCGGCCCGGGCCGACCTCCAGCAGGACCCGGCCGGGCCGGTCCAGGGCGGTGCGCAGGCCGTCGGCGTACCGGACGGGCTGGCGCAGGTGGCGGGCCCAGTAGCCGGGGTCGGTGGCCTCGGCGGCGGTCAGCGGGCGGCCGGTGACGCTGGAGACGACCGGCAGCCGCGGGGCGGACAGGGTCAGGGCGGAGACCCGGCGGGTGAACTCGGGCAGGTGCGGCTCGACCATCCAGGAGTGGCTGGCGACCGGGACGCTGACCTTGCGGCAGTCGACGCCCTCGGCGCGCAGTTCGGTGAGCAGCGCGGCGATGTCCGCGTCCGGCCCGGCGACCACGGTCAGGTCGGGGGCGTTGACGGCGGAGACCGAGATCCGCGCGCCGAGCCGGGGGGCGAGCAGCGCCTCGGGCTGCTGGACCACCAGCATCCGGCCGGGCTCCATGGCGGCGAACAGCTCGCCGCGGGCCAGCGTGATCTCCAGCGCGTCCTCCAGCGGGAACACCCCGGCCAGGCAGGCCGCGACGTACTCGCCGAGGCTGTGGCCGAGCAGGGCGGCGGGCCGCACTCCCCAGGCCATCAGCTGCCGGGCCAGCGCGTACTCGACGGTGAACAGCGAGGAGATCACCCCGGCGCCCTGGTCGCGGCCCATGGTGGCGGCGCCGCCGCGCAGTTCGCGGCCCTCCAGCGGGGTGAAGGCAGACGGGAAGAGCAGTCGGCGCAGGTCGTAGCCGAGCCGGGGTTCGAGGATCGCGGCGCAGCGGTCGACCTCCGCGCGGAACACCTCCTCGGAGCGGTAGACGTCCAGCCCCATGTCGGGGTGCTGCATGCCGCCGCCGGGGAAGGTGAACACCGCCTCCTGGCGGCCGCCGCGGACGGTGCGGGTGGTGAGCCGCTCGGGTTCGGCGCCGCGCAGCACGGAGACCGCGTCGGCCGGGTCGGTGCAGACCGCGAAGCGGCGCACCGGGAAGGCCCGGCGGCCGTCCTGGAGGGTGAAGGCGGTGTCGGCCAGCGGGGCCCCGGCGCCGGGGCCGGCCAGGTGGTCGGCGAGCCGGTCGGCGGCCCGGTCGGCGGCCTCCTTGGTGTGCGCGGACAGCGGCAGCAGCTGCCAGGCGCGGGCCCGCCCGGTGCGCTCGGCGGGGGCGGGGGCCTGCTCGACGACGACGTGGGCGTTGGTGCCGCCGACGCCGAAGGAGCTGACGCCGGCCCGGCGCGGGGTGCCGTCGGTGTGCCAGTCGGCGGCCTCGGCGGGGACGTGGAACGGGGTGCGCTCCAGTGCCAGGTCGGGGTTGGGGGCGGTGAAGTTGGCGGTCGGCGGGATCACCGCGTGGTGCACGGCCAGGGCGGCGCGCATCAGTCCGGCGACGCCGGCCGCGGCGTCCAGGTGGCCGATGTTGGCCTTGACCGAGCCGAGCGCGCACTGGCCGGGCCGGGTGCCGGGCGAGTCGAACGCCTGGGTGAGGGCGGTGACCTCGATCGGGTCGCCGACCCGGGTGGCGGTGCCGTGCGTCTCGACGTAGCCGACGGTGGCGGGGTCGACGCCGGCCACCGCGAGGGCGGCGGCGACCGCCCGGGACTGGCCGTCGACGCTGGGCGCCGCGTAACCGGCCTTCAGCGAGCCGTCGTTGTTGATCGCGGAGCCGCGGATCACCGCGTAGACGTGGTCGCGGTCGGCGAGCGCCTCGCTGAGCCGGCGCAGCACCAGCACCACCGCGCCGTTGCCGGGCACGGTGCCGCCGCTGTCGGCGTCGAACGGGCGGCAGTGGCCGTCGGCGCTGAACAGGCCGCTGTCGGCGGCGGGGTAGCCGCTCTTCAGCGGCAGGTTGATCGCCACGCCGCCGACCAGCGCGGTGTCGCACTCGTAGTTGAGCAGCGACTGGCAGGCCAGGTGGGTGGCGACCAGCGAGGTGGAGCAGGCGGTCTGCACGGTCAGCGCGGGCCCGGTGAGGTCCATGGTGTGGGCGACCCGGGTGGCCAGGAAGTCCTTGTCGTTGAACATCCGGGCGACGGGGGCCATCGGGGAGCGCTGGAAGCGGGCGTTGGTGGAGAGGTTGGCCATCAGGTACTTGTTCATGAAGGTGCCGGCGAACACGCCGACCTCCCCGGTGAACCGGGCCGGGTCGTGGCCGCTGTCCTCGACGGCCTGCCAGGCGGTCTCGCAGAACACCCGGTGCTGCGGGTCCATGGTCTCCGCCTCGCGGGCGTTGAACCCGAAGAAGGCGGCGTCGAAGGCGTCGGCCTCCGGGAGGTACCCGGCGGCGGGGACGTAGTCGGGGTCGTCGGCGGTGGCCGGGTCGACGCCGGCGGCGAGCAGTTCCTCCCGGGTGAAGCGGGTGATCGACTCGACGCCGTCGCGCATGTTGCGCCAGAACCCGTCGACGGTGTCGGCCCCGGGCACCCGGCAGGCCATGCCGACCACGGCGACCGGCTCGACCTCGTACTCCTCGGGGGCCTGCGGTTGCTGCGGGCTGGTCATCGCGCGTCCTTCCGATCACGGCGCAGCCGGGCCTGGCGGGCGAGGGCGGCGGCGCGCCGGCCGGCCGCCTCGCGGACCTGCTCGATGTCCTGCTCCCGTTCGGCCCGCCGCCGGTCGGCGCCCTCGTGGGCGGCGACCAGGGTGCGGACGGTGGGGTAGCGGAACAGGTCGACCAGGGAGAGCGTGTCGCCGAGGACCGGCTGGAGCCGGCTCCTGGCCTGGACGGCGAGCAGCGAGTTGCCGCCGGACTCGAAGAAGTTGTCCTCGACGCCGATCCGTTCGGCGCGCAGGACGGCCGCGAACACCTCGGCGACCTGCCGCTCCAGGTCGCTGCCGGGGGCCTGGTAGGCGGTGGCGGGGCGGGCCTGCGGGTCGGGCAGCCGGTTGCGGTCCACCTTGCCGTTGGGGGTGCGGGGCAGGGCGTCGAGCAGCACCAGGTCGGCGGGGACCATGTAGTCGGGCAGGGTGAGCGCGGCGTGCGCCTTGAGCGCGGCGGCGGTCGGCGGTTCGGCGTCCTCGCCGCGGGCGGCGGGCACGCAGTAGGCGACCAGCCGGCCGTGGTCCCCGCTGCCGCGGACGGTGGCGACCGCCTCGGTGACCTCGGGGTGGGCGGCCAGCACGGCCTCGATCTCGCCGAGTTCGATCCGGTGGCCGAGCACCTTGACCTGGTGGTCGAGCCGGCCGAGGAACTCCAGTTCGCCGTCGGGGCGGCGGCGGACCAGGTCGCCGGTGCGGTAGAGCCGGGCGCCGGGCTCGCCGGAGAACGGGTCCGGGACGAAGCGCTCGGCGGTGAGCGCGGCCCGGCCGAGGTAGCCGCGGGCGATGCCGGGGCCGCCGAGCAGCAGCTCGCCGGGCACCCGGTCCGGGACCGGCCGCAGGTGCGGGTCGACCACGTAGGCGCGGACGTTGGCCAGCGGGCGGCCGATGGCGACCGGCCCGTCGGCGCCGACCCGCGCGGTGGTGGCCCAGACGGTGGCCTCGGTGGGCCCGTACATGTTGTGCACCCGGCCGGGCAGCAGGGCGGCGAGTTCGGCGGCCAGCGCGGGCGGCAGCGCCTCGCCGCCGACCAGCAGCCGGTCGAGGCCGGCCAGCGCGGCGCGGGAGTCCGGTTCGCGCTGGAGCACGCCGGCCACCGACGGGGTGCACTGGAGGGCGGCCGCCCGGTGGCGGGTCAGCTGGGCGGCGATCGGCTCGTCGGCCAGGGCGGTGCGGCGGCGCTGCTCGCTGAGTTCGCGGGCCTCGGCCAGCAGCGGCAGCGAGTCGAGCACCTCGTGGTGCGGGACGCCGAAGTCGATCAGGCAGGCGACCTCGTCGACGCCGACGGCCTTCATCCGGTCGACCTGGTCGGCGCAGTCGGCGGGGGTGCCGAGCAGCGCGGAGGTCTCGAAGAACCGCTCGAAGGCGCGCTCGACCAGCTGGTCGAGCTCCGCCTCGGGCAGCGCGCGCAGGTCGAGGTCGCTGCCGAGCGCCTGGCTGAGGCCGGAGAGCAGGTCCAGCGAGGACTTGATGTACGCGCACAGCGGGGCCCGGACGGTCTCCCGGACGGCGTTCCGGTCGGTGCCGACGAAGGTGTGCAGCATCAGGGTGACGTGCCCGTCGCCGGGGTGGCCGGCGGCCCGCCAGGACTCCCGGTACAGCTCGATCTTGCGGGCGAGCTGTTCGGCGCTGTGGCCGAGCAGGTGGGTGAGCAGGCCCGCGCCGGCCTCGCCGGCCAGCTGGAAGGTCTCCGGGCTGCGGGCGCTGGTGACCCAGACCGGCAGTTCGGCCTGGACCGGGGAGGGGAAGATCCGCACCTCGGTCTCGGCGCCGACGCCGTTGGTGCGCACGGTGCGCTCGCCGCGCCACAGCCGCCGCACCTCCTCCAGCGCGGTCATCATGACCTTCTTGCGGTCGGCGTACTTCTCCGGGGCGAGCACGAAGTCGTCGGGCTGCCAGCCGGAGGCGATGGACATCCCGACCCGGCCGCCGGAGAGGTTGTCCACCACGGACCACTCCTCGGCGACCCGCAGCGGGTCGTGCAGCGGCAGCACCACGCTGCCGGCCCGCACCGCGACGTTCTCGGTGATCGCGGCGACGGCGGCGGCGGTCACCGCCGGGTTGGGGTAGAGGCCGCCGAACTCGTGGAAGTGGCGTTCGGGCGTCCACACCGCGCTGAACCCGTTGCGGTCGGCGAACCGGGCGCCCTCGGTGAGCAGCCGGTAGGCGTCCTCCGGGTCGCCGCCCTGGTCGCCGCCGAAGTAGAACACGCTGAACTCGATCGGGCGGGTCTGCACCGCGGCGGTGACCGCGGCGCCGCCGCGGGCCTCGGCCGGGGTCGGCTCGTCGCCGCGGAGCACCACCCGGTAGCCGCGGGCCAGCGTCCAGAGCAGTTCGAGCACCGAGATGTCGAAGGAGACGCTGGTGACGGCCAGCCAGCCGGCCGGCGGGTCGCCGTCGAGCATCCGGTCGATGCCGCTGAAGAAGGTCTGCACGTTGCGGTGGGTGAGCATCACGCCCTTGGGGCGGCCGGTCGAGCCGGAGGTGTAGATGACGTAGGCGAGCTGGTCGGGGCTCTCCTCGGCCGGGGCCTCCGGGACCTCCAGGGCCTCCGGGGAGGCCGGAGCGGCCGGAGCGGCCTGGTCGTCCGGGTCGTCCTGGTCGATCCGCAGCAGTGCGGCGGGGCCGTCCGCGAGGCGGCGGGCGAGCGGGCCGCTGGTGACGATCACCGGGGTGCCGGAGTCCTCGACCATGAACGCCAGCCGGTCGGCCGGGTAGGCCGGGTCCAGCGGCAGGTAGGCGCCGCCGGCCTTGAGCACCGCGAGCAGCGCGACCACCAGCTCGGGCGAGCGCTCCAGGTGGATGCCGACCACCACGTCCCGGCCCACGCCGCGGGCCCGCAGCCGGGCCGCCAGGCGCTCGGCGCGCTCGTCCAACTCCCGGTAGCAGATCGCCTGTTCGGGGGCGTCGGCGGCGGCGACCAGGGCGGGCGCGTCGGGGGTGCGGGCGGCCTGCTCGGCGATCAGCCGGTGGATCGGGGCCGTCGGGGCGGCGGACGGGGCCGGGTTCCACTCGTGCAGGATCCGCCGGGTCTCCTCGGCGGAGAGCACCGGCAGCCGGCCGATCGGCAGGTCCGGGTCGGCGGTGGCCGCGCCCAGCACGGTGCGGAACTGGGCGGCCAGGGCCTGCGCGGTCGCCTCGTCGAACAGGTCGGTGGCGTACTCCAGCCGCCCGGTGAGCCGCTCGCCGGAGCGGGTCAGGCTGAGCGTCAGGTCGAACTTGGCGCTCGCGGTGTCGCCGGGCACCATCCGGACCGTGCAGCCGGGCAGGTCGAGGCCGTCGGAGCCGCCCTCGTGGTAGCTGACCATCAGCTGGAACAGCGGGTTGTAGGCCGGGTCGCGGACCGGGTTGAGCTCCTCGATCAGCTTCTCGAACGGCAGGTCCTGGTGGGCCACGGCGGCCCGGCTCTCGTCCCGGGCGCGCAGC
Source organism: Kitasatospora sp. NPDC090308 (assembly GCF_044769485.1). Taxonomy (NCBI): domain Bacteria; kingdom Bacillati; phylum Actinomycetota; class Actinomycetes; order Kitasatosporales; family Streptomycetaceae; genus Kitasatospora; species Kitasatospora sp. NPDC090308. The sequence continues at coordinate 18,833 of NZ_JBIVXY010000001.1, forward strand.
ACCAGGTCGCGGAAGGCCGGGTTCCCGGAGACGTCGATCCGCTGGACCACGGTGTTGGCGAAGAAGCCGATCAGCGGGTGCAGTTCGGCCCGGGCGCGGCCCGCCACCGGCGAGCCGACGATGACCTCCTCGCCGCCGGTGTGGGCGTGCGCCAGGGCGGCGAACGCGGCCAGCAGCACGGCGAACGGGGTGGCGCCGCAGGCGCGGGCCAGCGCGTCCACCCGGTCGGCGGTGGCCGGGTCGACCGGGAAGTCGAGGTGCGCGCCGGCGTAGCTCTGCTGCGGCGGCCGGGGCCGGTCGGCGGGCAGGGTGGCCAGCGCGGGCGCGCCGTCCAGGCGGCGGCGCCAGTGGTCGAGCGCCTCGGCCAGCGGCTCGCCGCCGAGCCGGGCCAGCTGCTGTTCGGCGAAGGCCGCGTACTGGGTCTCCAGGGCGGGCAGCGCCGCCTCGGTGCCCTCGGTGAACTCCCGGTACAGCGCCGAGAGTTCACCGGAGAGCAGGCCCAGCGACCAGCCGTCGCAGGCGATGTGGTGCAGGCTCAGGCAGAACCAGTGCTCCTCGGCGTCCAGCCGCAGCAGCAGCGGGCGGACCATCAGGTCCTGCTCCAGGTCGAACGGGCGGCGGGCCTCCTCCTCGGCCAGCCGCTCGGCCTCGGCCAGCGGGTCGGGCAGGCCGCGCAGGTCGACCAGCGGGACGGGGACCGGGTCGGCCGGGCGGACGAACTGGCGCGGGGCGCCGTCGACCGGGCGGAACACGGTGCGCAGCACCTGGTGGCGGCGGACCACGGCGGTCAGCGCGCGCTCCAGCGCCGCGGTGTCCAGCGGACCGGTGATCCGGTGGACAATCGGCACCACGTACACCGGGTTGTCCGGGTCGAGCTGGTCGAGGAACCAGAGCCGCTGCTGCGGGAAGGACAGCGGGTGGTGCTGCTCGGCGAGGCGCTGCCGGAGCCGTTCGGCGAGCAGCGCCCGGCGGGCGTCCGGGGAGTCGGGGGTGGTGGCCGTCATCGCTCTACCTCGTTCTCGGCCAGGTCGCGCAGCAGCGCCTCGACCTCGTCGTCGGACAGTTCGTGGAGCCGGTCGAGCAGGTCCTCGCCGTAGCCGGCGGCCGGGGCCGGGGTGTCGGCGGCGTCGGCGGCCGGGGTGTCGGCGGCGGCCCGGGCGGCGTCCACCTCGGCGGCCAGCCGGGCGACCGTGGGCAGTTGCAGGAAGCGGCGCAGCGGGACCTCGGTGCGGTGCAGCTCGTTGACCCGGGCGACGGTGCGCATGGCGAGCAGCGAGTTGCCGCCGAGGGCGAAGAAGTCGTCGGTGGCGCCGACCGCGGCGACCCCGAGCAGTCCGGCGACCAGCTCGGCCAACTCCCGTTCGGTGGCGGTGCGGGGCTCGACCCGGTCGTCCGCGGCGAGGTCCTGGTCGCCGACCGGCGGCAGCGCGGCGCGGTCGATCTTGCCGCTGGCGGTCAGCGGCATCGCGGGCAGCTGCACGTACGCGGCGGGCAGCAGGTAGGGCGGCAGCGCGGCGGCCAGGAAGTCGCGCAGCTCGGCGACCGGGAGCGGGGCGTCGGCCGGGACCAGGTAGGCGACCAGGCGGCGCCCGGAGGGGGCGTCGTCGACCAGGACGGCGGTCTGCCGGACGGCGGGGTGCGCGGCGAGGGCCGCCTCGACCTCGCCGGGCTCGATCCGGAAGCCGCGGATCTTGACCTGCTGGTCGGCCCGGCCGAGGAAGTCCAGGCTGCCGTCGGGCCGGGTGCGGACCACGTCGCCGGTGCGGTACATCCGGGAGCCGTCGGCGGCGAACGGGTCGGGCAGGAAGCGGTCGGCGGTGAGTCCGGGCCGGCCGGCGTAGCCGCGGGCGACGCCGGGGCCGCCGACGTACAGCTCGCCGGGGACGCCGGTCGGGACGGGGTTCAGGTGCCGGTCGAGCACGTAGCCGGTGGTGTTGGCGATCGGGCGGCCGATCGGCACCGAGGTGGCGGCGGCGGGCAGGTCGCGGATCGGGTGGCAGACCGCGAAGGTGGTGGTCTCGGTCGGCCCGTAGCCGTTCAGCAGGTGCGCGGGGCGGCCGTCGGCCGGGCGCTCCAGCAGCTGGCGGATCCGGGCGAGGTTGAGCACGTCGCCGCCGACCAGCAGGTGGCGCAGGCCCGCGAAGGTGTCGGGGTGGGTGCCCATCACCTCGGTGAACAGCGCGGAGGTGATGAACATGCTGGTCGCGCCGTGCCGGCGCAGGGCCCGGCCGAGTCCGCCGGGGGTGAGCACCTCCTCGGTGTCGATCACCGCGAGGGTGCCGCCGTGCAGCAGCGCGCCCCACACCTCGAAGGTCAGCGCGTCGAAGGAGGCGTCGGCGATCTGCGGGAAGCACTCGTCCGGTCCGAACGCCACGTAGTCCGTCGCGCTGACCAGCCGCAGCACCGAGCGGTGCTCGACCATCACGCCCTTGGGGCGGCCGGTGGAGCCGGAGGTGAACAGGACGTAGGCGAGGCCGTCGGGGGCGGCGTCCGTCTCGGGGGCGGTGGCGGGGGCGGCGGCCAGCTCCTCGGCCAGGGCGTCGAGGGCGAGCGGCTCGGCGGTGCCCGGCGGGACCAGGCCGGTCAGGTCGGCGCGGGTGAGCACCACGGGGGCCTCGGTGTCGGCGAGCATCGCGGCGATCCGCTCGCGCGGGTAGCCGGGGTCGAGCGGCACGTAGCCGCCGCCCGCCTTGAGGACGGCGAGCAGGGCGGTGACCATCCGGTCGCCGCGCTCCAGCAGGACGCCCACCGGGGTGTCCCGGCCGACGCCGCGCCGCCGCAGCAGGTGGGCGATCCGGTTGGACTCCTCGTCCAGCTCCCGGTAGGTGGCGGAGCGCTCGCCGTGCACCAGCGCGGTCCTGTCCGGGTGGCGGGCGGCCTGTTCGGCGAACAGGCCGCCGATGGTGCGGTCGGCGCCGTAGGCGGTGGCGGGCCCGGCGGCGGCGTCGAGCACCCGGCGGCGCTCGGCCTCCGGGAGCAGGTCGAGCCGGTCGTAGGGCAGTTCGGGGTCGTCGAGGGCGGCGGCCAGCAGGGTGAAGTAGTGGCCGACCATCCGGCGGACGGTCTCCGGCTCGAACAGGTCGGTGGCGTACTCCCAGATCAGGGTGATCGGGGCGTCGTCGTCGGCCACGCCGTGGCCGGCCCGCTGCTCGGCGCGGGGCAGCACGACCACGTTCAGGTCGGTCTTGGCGGAGCCGTTGTGCCGCTCCAGGACGCTGCCGCTCAGGCCGGCGAACTCCAGGTCGGGCAGCTGCGAGTCGTGGAAGCTGAACATGACCTGGAACAGCGGGTTGCGGGACGGGTCGCGGGGCAGGTCGAGCGCCTCGACCAGCCGGTCCAGCGGGGTGTCCTGCCACTGGTGGGCGCGGCCGACGGTGGCGTGCACCCGCTGGGCGAGCCGGTCGAAGCCGGGGGCGCCGGAGAGGTCGACGCGCAGCGGCACGGTGTTCACGACCATGCCCATCATCTGCTCGATCTCGGCGAGCCGGCGGTTGGCCATGCCGGTGCCGACCACCAGGTCGTGCTGGCCGCTGTAGCGGGACATCAGGGCGGCGAAGCCGGTGAGCATCGCGGTGTACAGGGTGACGCCGCGGGAGCGGGCGTGGCTGCGCAGCGCGCGGGCCAGGCCGGACGGCAGGTCGATCCGGACGGCGGCGCCGGCGAAGGACTGGTCGGCGGGCCGCGGGTGGTCGGTGGCCAGCTCCAACGCGGCCGGGACGCCCGCGAGTTCGCGGGTCCAGTGGTCGAGGTAGCCGTCCAGCACCGCGCCCCGCAGCCACTCGCGCTGCCAGCGGGAGAAGTCGGTGTAGCCGATCGGCGGCTCGGGCAGCGGGGAGGGGCGGCCCGCGGCGAGCGCCGGGTAGATGTCCTGGAGCTCGTGCAGGAACAGCGCGTACGACCAGCCGTCGTGCACCAGGTGGTGCTCGACGTGCACCAGGGTGTGGTCCTCGGCGGTGTGCCGGATCAGCACCCAGCGGGCCAGCGGCGGCGCGGCCAGGTCGAAGGGGGCGTCGACGGTGCGCCGGACGATCTCCTCGGCGCGCTTCTCGCGGGCGGCCTCGTCGGGCTCGTCGCTGAGGTCGTGCAGCGGCAGGTCGACGTCCATCGGGGCGAGCGGGATCTGCCGGGGCTGTCCGTCGACGGCGCGGAAGGCGGTGCGGAACACGTCGTGCCGGCGGACGATCTCGGTGAGTGTGGCGTTCAGCGCGGCGGGGTCGAGCGGGCCGCGCAGCCGGATGGTGGCCTGGGCGTTGTAGGCGAGGTTGCCGGGGGCCAGCTCCTCCAGGTACCAGATCCGCTCCTGCGGGAAGGAGAGCGGCACCGGCACGCCCAGTGCCCGGTCGGCGGCGGCGGTGATCCGCGGGACGGCGGGCGCGGCGTCCGGGGAGTCGAGGTGGGCGGCCATCGCGGCGACGGTGCGGGCCTCGTGGATCTGCCGCAGCGGCAGTTCGCGGTGCAGTTCGGAGCGGACCCGGGAGGCGAGCCGGCCGGCCAGCAGGGAGTGGCCGCCGAGCGCGAAGAAGTCGTCGTCGCGGGCGATCCGGTCGACCGCCAGCAGGTCGGCGAGGATCGCGGCCAGCGCCCGTTCGGTGGGCGTGGCGGGCGCCTGCCCGGCGTCGAGGGGCTCGGCGCGCTGCGGCAGCGGCAGCGCCTCGCGGTCGATCTTGCCGCTGGGGGTGAGCGGCATCCGCTCCAGCACCAGCACGGTGTCGGGCACCATGTGCGCGGGCAGCAGCGCGGCGAGGTGGGCGCGCAGCCGCGCGGGGTCGAGGACGGCGCCCGGGGCCGGGGCGGCGTAGCCGACCAGCCGGGGTCCGGCGCCCAGGTCGGGGGCGGTGACCACGCTGTCGGCGACGTCGGGGTGCTCGGCGAGCCAGCGGGCGATCTCGTCGGGTTCGATCCGGAAGCCGCGGATCTTCACCTGGTGGTCGATCCGGCCGAGGAACTCCAGGTCGCCGTCCGGGCGGCGGACCACCAGGTCGCCGGTGCGGTAGCGCAGCGCGTCGGGCCGCCCGCCGTCCGGGTCGGGGACGAAGCGCTCGGCGGTCAGGTCGGGGCGGTGCAGGTAGCCGCGGGCGACGCCGAGGCCGCCGACCAGCAGTTCGCCGGGGGTGCCGTCGGGCACCGGGCGCAGCTCCCCGTCGACGACGGCGGTGTGCGCGCCGGCGATGGCGCGGCCGATCGACGGCTTGCCGCCGCCGGGGGCGAGTTCGGCGACGGTGGCCCAGACGGTGGTCTCGGTGGGGCCGTAGGCGTTGAACATCCGGCGGCCGGGCAGCCAGCGTTCGGCGAGCGGCTCGGGGAGCGCCTCGCCGGCGCAGACCAGCACCTCCAGGTCGGGCAGGTCGGTGTCGGGCAGGGTGGCGAGCACGGACGGCGGCACGGTGAGGTGGCTGATCCGCCGCTCGCGCAGGAAGTCGCCGAGCCCGGGGCCGGGGGCGATGTCCTCGCGCGGGGCGAGCACCAGGGTGGCGCCGGTGGCCAGCGCCATCACCGTCTCGAACACCGAGGCGTCGAAGCTGGTGGGGGCGAACTGCAGGACGCGGTGACCGGGGCCGGTGCCGAACGCCTCGGCCTGGGCGGCGATCAGGTTGGCCAGGCCGCGCTGGAGCAGGGCCACGCCCTTGGGGCGGCCGGTGGAGCCGGAGGTGTAGATGACGTACGCCAGTTGTCCGTCCTCGGCCGCCGCCCGGGGACCGGCCGGGTCGGAGCCCTGCGCCGGGTCGATCGTCCGGACGTCCGGGACGGGCGCCGGGCCGGGCAGCCCGGCGTCGCCGACGACCAGCTCCAGGCGGGCGTCGGCGGCCATGTGGGCGAGCCGGTCGGCCGGGTAGGCGGGGTCGAGCGGCAGCCAGGCGGCGCCGGTGCGCAGCACGGCGAGGACGGCCACCGGGAGGTCGAGCGAGGGCCTGGTGGCGATGCCGACCACGGCGCCCCGCTCCACCCCCTGCCGGGCCAGTTCGGCGGCCAGCGCCCCGGCCCGGTCGGCCAGTTCGCGGTAGGTCAGCCGGGTGCCGCGGAACTCGACCGCGACGGCGTCGGGCATTCTCGCGGCCAGGCCGTCGAAGACGTCGAGGAAAAACGGATTCCGTGCTTCCATCTGTGCGCGTTCCCCCTGGTGTCGGGACTTCACCGCAGCGCGGCGAAGGGAAGGCGGAGCATCGTTTGCCGGGCCGCCGCCGGGATATTCAGGACGCCGGGTCGAAAATCCACCGGGCCGCGCCCCGCGGTTCGAACAGGATCCGGGACTTCCCGTCGAAGTCGACGGATTCCGGGAGTTCGCCCGGGGCCGTTTCGGCCACGGACAACCGGATTTCCGCAATCCGGTCGGTGGTGCCTTCGCCGGCATTCAGGACCAGCTCGAAGTCCTCGCCGGAGAGCCGGATCGCGCCGTCCGCGGCGGCGGTCCGTTCGAAGCCCAGCGCGCCCAGCACCGCGGCCAGCCGCTCGGCCCGCTCGGGGCCGGTCTCCAGGGTCACGCCGGTCAGGTCGCGCAGCAGCCGGCCGTCCTCGGCGGTGCCGAGCGAGGCGTCCAGGTAGTCGGCGCGGCGCATGGCGCCGTCGGGCCGGGGCACCGCCCCGAGGCTCTCGAAGTACTCGGGGGTGACCTCGTTGAGGAACAGCAGGATCCGGCTGCCCTCGCCCAGGTCGGCGTTGATCAGGTGGTACCAAGGCTGCTGCTCGCCGCTGCCGGGGTCGGCCCGGGTGACCAGTTGGTGCTGGTGGCGCAGGCCGGCCTCGTCCAGCAGCCGGTGCGCGACCGGCGAGGAGCCGGGCTCCTCGAAGGAGAAGACCAGACCGCCGGTGAGCGGCGAGGCGCTGGGCATCGGGCTGCCGAAGAGTTCGACCAGGGTGTTGCGGCCGGCCACGCCGAGCGTGGAGTAGGAGCCGGCGACCGAGCTGTCGGCCACCTTGCGCTTGACCCGGCCGAACCGGCCCTCGACGAAGCTGTTCGAATCGACGGCCGTCAGCACGTCCTCGCCGACCAGGACCATCACGTGGTCGATGCGCGGCACCGGGCGCTCGGCGCCGGAGGCGGATCCGCCTGTCATCGGTCTCCCCGATCTCGTTCCCGCCCTCGGCTTCCGTGTCCGGTCACCCACGGGCGGACCAGGCCATCTGGCCGCTCGAGTCTTGCATCGGGCTCCGTTCGAACACACCGGGGGAAAACCCTGGGGACCCCTGGGACGACCCTGGGTTCCACCCTGCCTCGGGAGGACCGGGCTTGACACCGCGTCGAATCCCGGGCGAGCATCCTTCCGGTCCGTTCGATTTGCGATTCGGGGGAACCGTGCAGATCAATCTCCTCGGTGCCGTGTCCGTCACCACCGGCGGCATTGAACGAACAATTCCCGCGAACCGGGTCCGCACACTCCTGGCCGTCCTGGCCCTGAATATCGGCCGGGTGGTCCCGCAGCAGGAACTGGCCGAGGAACTCTGGTCCGGCCGGCCCCCGGCCGGTGTCCCGAACGCGCTCCAGGCCGCCGCCACCCGGCTGCGCCGGGTGCTGGAGGGCCCGGCCCGCGAGCGCACCGGCGGGACGGCGCTGCGCTCCGTCCCGCACGGCTACCTGCTCGACCTGGACCGCGACTGCGTGGACGCCAACCGCTTCCTCGCGCTCACCGCGCAGGGCTCGGCGGCGCTCGCCGCGGAGCCCGGCCGGGCCCTCGGGCTGCTCCGCTCCGGCCTCCACCTGTGGCGCGGCCCGGCCCTGGTGGACGTCGGCGACGGCCTGCGCTGCCGCTCGGCGGCGACGCTCTTCGAGGAGCGGCGGCTGACCGCCCAGGAGGACCTGGCCGAGGCGCTGCTCGCGGTCGGCGACGTCCGGCAGGCGGTCGCCGAACTGCGCCGGCTGACCGCGGCCCGGCCCGCCCACGAGCGGTTCTGCGAACTGCTCATGGTGGCGCTGTACCGCTCCGGCCGGCAGAGCGAGGCACTGACCGCCTACCACCGCACCCGGCTGCGGCTGGACGAGGACTTCGGCCTGCGGCCGGGCGACGCCATGCAGCGCCGCTACGCCGAGATCCTCTCCCAGGACCCGGCGCTGCTCGGCCCGGCCGGCTTCCGCGTCCCGGTGGCCGCGGCGGGCTGACCCGCTCCACCGGCCCGACCGGCCGGCGCCGGCCCGACCGGCTCCACCGACCTGACCCGCTCCACCGATCCGACCAGCCGCACCGGACCGACCTGCTCCACCGGCCACCGGTGCCCGCCGGCGCCCGCGCGGTGCCCCGAACCGCCCGGTGCCGCCGCGACTTCCGCGTCTTCCGCGACTTCCGCCAAAGGAGCGTACTGCCATGACCTCGAACCGCCCCCGCCCGCCCGGCGGCCCCCGGTGACCCCGGCGACACCGGCGGCCGTGCTCTGCGGGATCGGCAGCTGCCTGCCCGCGCGCCGGGTCGGCAACGACGAGCTCGCCGGGGTGCTGGACACCTCCGACGAGTGGATCCGCTCGCGCACCGGCATCGGCGGCCGCCACTGGGCCGACCCGGACACCGCGACCTCCGACCTGGCGGTCGGCGCGGGCCGGCGGGCGCTGGCCAGCTGCGCCCCCGAGGACCGGCCGGGGGTGGACGCGGTGGTGGTCGCCACCACCACCCCGGACCGCAGCTGCCCGGCCACCGCCCCGCTGGTGGCGGCCCGGCTGGGCCTGGGCCCGGTCGCCGCGTACGACGTGGCGGCGGTCTGCACCGGCTTCGTGTACGCGCTGGCCTCGGCGAGCGGCCTGATCGCCGCGGGCATCGCCGAGCGGGTCCTGGTGATCGGCGCGGACACCTTCTCCAGCATCCTCGACCCGGCCGACCGGACCACCTCGGTGATCTTCGGCGACGGCGCGGGCGCGGTGGTGCTGCGGGCCGGCCACCCGGACGAGCCGGGCGCGCTGGGCGCGTTCGACCTGGGCAGCGACGGGGACGGGTACGACCTGATCACCGTCCGCGGCGGCGGCTCCGAGCAGCACCTGTCCACGGCCGCCCCGGAGCCGGGGCGGGCGTACTTCACGATGGACGGCAAGGCGGTCTTCCGGCACGCGGTGGAGCGGATGTCGCGCTCCTCGCGCACCGTGCTGGACCGGGCCGGCTGGGAGCTGTCCGGCCTGGACTGGATGGTCGGCCACCAGGCCAACCGGCGCATCCTGGACCGGCTCGCCGACGACCTCGGGGTGCCGCGCGAGCGCTCGGTCGGCAACATCGCCGAGGTCGGCAACACCTCGGCGGCCTCGATCCCGCTCGCCCTGGACGACGCCCGCGGCGCCGGCCTGCTCAAGCCCGGCGACCGCGTCCTGCTGACCGCCTTCGGCGGCGGCCTCACCTGGGGCTCCGCCACCCTCACCTGGCCCGGACCGGACCGCTTCGTGTCCTGACGTCCCGTCAGTTCCCGTTCTCCACCCGCACGTTCCGCATCCCGCGACGACGAAGGAGCCACCATGGCCACGATGTACGACACCCTCGCCGACCTGATGGTCGACCAGTTCCAGGTGGAGCGCTCGGAGATCCGGCCCGACGTCACCTTCGAGGACCTGGAGATGGACTCGCTGTTCCTGGTCGAGCTGCTGCTGGTGGTGCAGAAGGAGGTCGGGGTGCAGATCTCCGACGACGTCGCCACCCCCCGGGACACCATCGGCCGGGCCGCCGAGGCGATCGAGGAGCAGGTCGCCGCCGCGAAGGCGTCATGACCGGCACCCCGGTCGCGGTCACCGGTCTCGGCCTGGTCACTCCGGCCGGGATCGGTGCCGCGGCGAGCTGGCAGGGCGTGCTGGCGGGGGTCTCCGCCGCCCGGCGCGACCCCGCGCTGGCCGGGCTGCCCGTGGACATCTCGTGCGCCGTGCCGGGCTTCGAACCGGCCAAGCACGTGGGGCGGCGCAGCTCGCTGATGCACGACCGGTTCACCCAGCTCGCCGTCACGGCCGCCCGCGAGGCGGTCCTGGACAGCGGGCTGGACACCGGGAGCTGGGACGCCGCCCGGGTCGGCGTGGTGATCGGCTGCGGGCTCGGCGGCGTCTCCACCTGGGAGAAGCAGCACCGCCGGATGCTCGAGGACGGGCCGACCACGGTCTCCGCGCTGCTGATCCCGATGCTGGTGCCGAACATGGTGGCCGGCCACCTGGCGATGGAGTTCGGCGCGACCGGCCCCAACCTGGTGACCGCGACCGCCTGCGCCTCCGGCTCGACCGCCGTCGGCATCGCCATGGGCCTGCTGCGCGACGGCAGTTGCGACGTGGTGATCGCCGGCGGCAGCGAGGCCGGGATCTCCCCGCTGATCGTCACCGGCTTCGCCCAGATGGGCGCGCTGTCCCGCCGCACCGACGACCCGGCGGCCGCCTCGCGTCCGTTCAGCCAGGACCGGGACGGCTTCGTGATCGGCGAGGGCAGCGGCATCCTGGTGCTGGAGCGGGAGGCGGACGCCCGCGCCCGCGGCGCCCGGGTCCGGGCCCGGCTGCTGGGCTTCGGCGGCTCGGCGGACGCCCACCACATGACCGCCCCCGACCCGGAGGGCGTCGGCCAGGGCCGGGCGCTGACCTCGGCGCTCGCCGACGCGGGCGCCGCGCCGGACGAGGTCGACCACGTCAACGCGCACGGCACCTCGACGCCGCTGAACGACGTCGCCGAGGCCCGGCTGCTGGAGCGGGTGATCGGCACCGGCGCGTCCGTCACCTCGGTCAAGGGCGTGCTGGGCCACTCGCTGGGCGCGGCCGGCGCGGTGGAGGCCGCGCTGACGGTGCTCACCGTGGAGCACGCGACGGTGCCGCCGACGGCGAACCTGGAGCAGCCCGACCCGGAGATCAAGCTGGACCTGGTGGCCGGGGCGCCGCGTCCGCAGCAGGTCGGCCTGGCGGTGAGCAACTCCTTCGGGTTCGGCGGCCAGAACGCGGTCCTGGTGGTCGGCCGGGCCTGACCGCCCCTCCGACCGGGCCCGACCGACCGCCCTGCCGACCGGGCCCGACCGCCCCTCACACACAACGGAAATGGGACCGTGAGCGAGACCTTGGTCAACGACAGGACCGACAACAGGTACGACGTCATCGTGGTCGGCGCCGGCTCGGCCGGCTGCGCGGTCGCCGCCCGCTGCGCCGAGGCGGGCGCCCGGGTCCTGCTGCTGGAGGCGGGCGGCGCCGACACCAACCCGGCGATCCACGACCCGCGGCGCTTCGGCGAGCTGTGGTTCGGCCCGGAGGACTGGGCGTACCGCACCGCCGCCCAGCCGGGGGCGGCCGACCGGCAGCTGCACTGGCCGCGCGGCCGGGTGCTGGGCGGGTCGAGCTCGCTCAACGCCATGATCTGGGCCCGCGGCGCGGCGCTCGACTACGACCACTGGGCGTACCTCGGCAACGCCGGCTGGTCCTGGGCGGACGTGCTGCCGGTGTTCCGCCGGATCGAGGACTACGACACCGGCGGGGACGGGCTGCGCGGCGCGGGCGGCCCGGTGCCGGTGCTCACCGACTACCGGCCCGACCCGGTGCACCTGGCCTTCCTGGAGGCCGCCGGGAGCATCGGCGTCGAGCGGCAGGAGAACTACAACGACGGCCGCCCGCACGGCATTTCGCAGATCCAGTTCACCATCGCGCAGGGCCGCCGGTTCAGCGCCGCCGCCGCGTACCTGCGCCGCCCGGGGGTGCCCGGGCCCGAGGTGCTGACGGGGGCGCGGGCCCGGCGGCTGCTGCTCCGGGACGGGCGCTGCACCGGCGTGGAGTGGGTGCGCGAGGGCCGGTTGGAGTCGGCCACCGCGGACGCCGAGGTGGTGGTCAGCGCGGGCGCGATCGAGTCGCCCCGGCTGCTGATGCTCTCCGGCATCGGCGACCCGGCCGAGCTGAAGGCGGTCGGGGTGGAGGTGGCGGCGGCCCTGCCCGGGGTCGGCCGGAACCTGCACGACCACCTGCTGGTGCCGGTGCTGTTCTCCACCGAGCGCGACCCGGGCCGCCCCTCCGAGGGGCTGGGCCCGGCCCAGACGCACCTGTTCTGGCACAGCGGCCCGGGCCTGCCCGGCCCCGACCTCCAGCCGCTGCACTTCCCCGTCCCGATGTACCTGCCCGGCATGTCCGGCCCGCCGACCGGCTTCACCCTCCAGGCGGGCCTGGTCCGGCCGGCCGGGCGCGGCTCGATCCGACTGACCGGCGCCGAGCCGGAGGACGAACTGCTCATCGACCCGGGCGTGTTGAGCACCGCGGCGGACGTGGACCGGCTGGTCGCCGCGGTCGAGCTCTGCCGCGAGCTGGGCAACGCGGAACCGCTGCGCACCGAGTGGGGGGCGCGCGAGCTGTACCCCGGCCCGGCGGGCTCCGGCGCGGAGCTGCGCGAGCACGTCCGGCGCACCGTCGGCACCTACCACCACCAGGTCGGCACCTGCCGGATGGGCGTGGACGCGGACGCGGTGGTCGACCCGCGGCTGCGGGTGCACGGGGTGGCGGGCCTCCGGGTCGCCGACGCCTCGGTCTTCCCGACGGTGACCACCGGCAACACGCACGCCCCGGCGCTGCTGGTGGGCGAGCGGGCGGCCGAGTTCATCGCGGCCGAGCACGGCACCGGGTGGGTGGGCGCGGCGAACTGACGGACCGTCGGAAAAGTGGGGGGCGGACCGGCGGCTGCCGGTCCGCCCCCGTCGTCGGTGGCGCGTCAGTGCGGGCGGGCCCCGATCAGCTCCGGGGCGTTGCGCTCGACCAGCTCCTCCAGCAGCGCGGTCTCCGGGTTGTACGGGGTGATCACCACCAGCCGGTGCACGCCGAGTTCGGCGTAGGCGCGGACGGTGTCCGGGTCGAGCGGCCGGGAGGGGGCGACGGTGATCCGCAGCGGCGGGCCCTGGCGGCCGACCTCGGCGGCGGCCCCGGCCAGCGAGCGCAGCTGCTCGGCGGTGGCGGCCGGGCTCAGCCGGAAGCCGAACCACTCGTCGCCGTACCGGGCGGCCCGCCGGTGCGCGGCCCGGCTGTGGCCGCCGACCAGCAGCGGCACCGGGCGCTGCCGGGGGCGGGGGTGCGCGTCGACGCCCGCGAAGTCGACGAACTTGCCGTGCTGGGACGGGTGTTCGTCCTCCCAGAGCGAGCGGACGGCCCGCAGGTACTCGTCCATCTGGGCGCCGCGTTCGCGCACCGGGACGCCGAGGGCGCGCAGTTCGGGCTCCAGGTAGCCGACGGCGGTGCCGAACAGCAGGCGGCCGTCGCTGACCACGTCGAGCGAGGCGAGCTGCTTGGCCAGCACCAGCGGGTTGCGCTGCGGCAGCACGATGCAGCCGGTGCCGAGCCGGATCCGCTCGGTGCGGGCGGCGAGGTGGGTGAGCGCCACCAGGGGTTCGAGCAGCGGCTGGTCGGGCTCCAGCGGCGACTCGGGGGTGCGCGGGGCCGGCAGCACGACGTGGTCGGCGGCCCACAGCGACTCGTAGCCGAGCCGCTCGGCGCGGCGGGCGAGGCGGGTGGCCGTGGCCGGGTCGGCGAACGGGCCCAGGTTGGCGCCGAACAGCCCGACGACGGGCAGGGCGGGTGCGGAGTCGATCACGGGGTGGGTGTTCCCTCGACCTGGGCCAGGAACACCTCCACCGCGGCCCGGAAAGCGGCCGGCTCTTCCAGGTGCGGCAGGTGGCCGGAGGCGCCGAACTCCAGCCGCCAGGCGCGCGGCAGGCCCCGGTAGAGCGCGTCGGCGGCCTCCGGGACGACCTGGTCGTACCGGCCGGAGACCACCAGCGCGGGCAGGTCGACCGCGGCCAGCCGGTCGGTGAAGTCCCAGTCCCGCAGGCTGCCGGTCATGCTGAACTCGCTCTCCCCCATCATCGTCCGGTACACCGTGGGGTCCTCGGCCATCGCGGCCATGGTGCGGCGCAGCGCCTCGGGCGCGGGCCCGGCCCGGTAGACGTGCCGCCGGTAGAACGCGGTCATCGCCTCCCCGTACGCGGCCGGGTCGACCGGCTCGCCCGCCTCGTGCCGCGCCAGCACCTCGCGCTGCTCGGCGGGCAGCCGGGCCAGCAGCCCGGCGACGCCGCGGACGTAGGCGGGCGAGGAGGCGAAGGTGTCGGCCAGGACCAGCGCGCGCAGGCCGGCGGGCCGGGTCAGCGCGGTCTCCAGGGCGAGCATGCCGCCCCAGGAGTGGCCGAGCAGGTGGAAGCCGCCGGACAGGCCCAACGCGTCGGCCAGGGCGTGCAGTTCCTCGACGAACAGCTCGGGGGTCCAGAACCCGGCGGGCGCCTCGGGGCGGTGCCCGGAGCGGCCGACGCCGTACTGGTCGTAGAGCACGCAGGGCCGGCCGGCGGCGGCGAGCGCCTCGGCGAGCGGCACCAGGTAGTCGTGGGTCATGCCGGGGCCGCCGTGGCAGAGCACCAGCGGCGCCCGGCCGCCGCCGTCGCCGTCACCGGGGAGGTCGCCGGGGTGGCCCCCGACCACCCGGTACCAGGTGCGGCCCCGGCGCCACTCCAGCAGGCTCCCGGCCCCGTCCCGCCGCGTCGACTCCGCCATGTCGGCCCCCCGTTCGATGGTCCGGACATCATCGCGACCGACCCTGACCGGAGGCTGACCGCGTCCTGACCCCCGGGGTGGCGGGGGTGCGGTCAGCCTGCGGTCAGCCCCCGGTCAGACGCTGCTGGCACGATGTCGGCCGGTCGTCTGACGTGCGGCGGCCGGTTGTCCGCCGCCCGTGCGAGCAGTCCGGAGGAGCCCGTGAACGAGGTCCGTCCCCCCCAGCCCGAGGAGATCGGTGCCGCGGTCCGCCAGGTGCTCGGCGACTCGCTCGGCTACCTGTACCCGGCCGCGCTGCGGGTCGCGGTCCGGCTGGGCCTGCCCGACCTGCTGCTGTCCGGCCCGCAGAGCGCCGAGCAGCTGGCCAAGACGGTCGGCGCGGACGCCCCGTCGCTGTACCGGGTGCTGCGCTTCCTGGCCACCCGCGGCCTGTTCCGCGAGGACGAGGCGGGCGCCTTTCACCTGACCCCGGCCGCGCACGTGCTGCGCTCCGACGTCCCGTACTCGGTGCGCAGCACCGCGCTGCTGCTGACCGACCGGATGTACTGGGAGTCCACCGGCCGCCTGGAGCAGACCGTCCGGGACGGCCGCACCGCCTTCGACGGGATCTTCGGCGCCCCGCTCTTCGACCACCTGGCCGCCGTCCCCGAGGACGCCGAGACCTTCAACCGGGGCATCGCCGACCTGTCGGTGATCGAGCAGGGCGGCATCGCCGACAGCTACGAGTTCCCGGCCGAGGGCACCGTGGTGGACGTCGGCGGCGGCCCCGGCGGCTTCCTGCGCACCGTGCTGAGCCGCAATCCGGGCCTGCGCGGCGTGCTGTACGAGCAGGCGTCGGTGCTGGCCGGGCACGAGCTGGACGACCCGGCGATCGCGGGCCGCTGGGAGACCGCCGAGGGCGACTTCTTCAGCACCGCCCCGGGCGGCGGCGACCTGTACGTGCTCAAGCGGGTGCTGCACGACTGGGACGACGAGCACTGCCTGCGCATCCTGCGCGCGGTGCGGGCGGCGATGCCGGAGCACGCCCGGCTGCTGATCGTCGACGCGGTGGTCCCGGCCGGCAACGACCCGCACCCCGGCAAGCTCTACGACATCGCCATGATGACCATCTTCGACGGCAAGGAGCGCACCGAGCCGGAGTTCGACGCCCTGCTGGCGGCCACCGGCCTGCGCCGGACCCGGACCGTCCCGACGCCGGGCACGGTGTCGGTCGTCGAGGCCGTCCGGGCCTGACCCGGGGCGCCTTCCCCGCCGCCGTCGCTCCGCCACCGCCGTTCCGCCGCCGTTCCGCCGCCGCCGTTCCGCCGCCGTCCAGGGAGACGCGATGCCCACTCAGCAGGACCCGGGGACCCCGGAGAGCGCCGGTCCGCCGCGCGGCCGGACCGAACCGGTCTTCGTGCACTTCGACGACCTCGACGCGATGGGGTTCGTCCACAACTCCCGCTACCCGGTGCTGCTGGAGCACGCGCTGACGGTGTTCTGGGCCCGCGAGGGCTTCACCTTCACCGACGGCCGCTACAGCCGGCCGGACGTGTTCCTCGCGGTCGCCGAGTTCGCGATCTCCTACCGCAGCCCGATCCGCGGCATCGGCGAGGTCGGCGTGCACTTCTGGATCTCCCGGCTCACCGACAGCACCGCCGAGTACGGCTTCCGGGTGCTGTCCGCCGACGGCGGCACGGTGCACGCCGAGGGCCGCCGGGTGCACGTGCGGATCGACCGCGAGACCCTCCGACCGACCTCCTGGACACCGGAGTTCCACACCGTGGCGAAGACACTGCTGTGACCGGACACCGTACCGACGTCCCCGCCGACGACGTCCCCGCCGCCGCTCCCGCCGCAGCCGACGCCGGGTCCGCCGCGGTGGGCTCCGCTCCCGCCGCAGCGGGCTCCGCGCCGTCGCCGGAGCGGGTGGGCCGCGGCTTCGTCGCGGGCATCGCGCTCGCCTCGCTGGGCCTGTGGGCCGCCCTGTACACGCCCGTCCAGGTGCTGCTGGCCCGGCAGCTGGAGGTGTTCTCCCCCGGCCACAAGGAAGCCTCGCTGGCCCTGGTGACCGGGGTCGGCGCCCTGGTCGCCCTGGTCGCCAACCCGCTGGTGGGCGCGCTGTCCGACCGGACCACCTCGCGGTTCGGTCGGCGCGGGCCGTGGCTGGCGGGCGGCAGCCTGCTGGGCGCGGCGGGCCTCGGGCTGCTCGCCGGGCAGCACACGGTGGCCGGGCTGATGGCGGGCTGGGTGATGGTCCAGCTGGGCCTGAGCGCGGCGCAGGCCGCGCTGGTCGCGGTGGTGCCGGCCCGGGTGCCGGTCTCCCAGCGGGCCGTGGTGAGCGCCTGGGTGGGGGCGACCCAGCCGCTGGCGGTGCTGGTCGGCACCGCCGCGGTGACCGGCCTGGCGGACGACGCGGCCGGTTACCTGGTGCTGCTCGTCCTGCTGCTGGCGGCCCAGCTGCCCTTCCTGCGCTCCCTGCGCGAGGCACCGGCCAAGGCAGCGGCGGAGCGGAGCCCGGCGGCGGGCGGCCGGATCGGGCCGCGCGCCCTGCTGCGCTCCTTCCTGATCAGCCCGCGCCGCCACCCGGACTTCGCGCTGGCCTGGCTGACCCGGTTGCTGATCCAGCTCGGCAACGCCACCGGCACCCTCTACCTGCTGTACTTCCTGCGCGACCGGATCCACTACGAGACGCTCTTCCCGGGCCGCAGGGCCGAGCAGGGCCTGCTGGTGCTGGTCGGCCTGTACTCGGTGGGCATCGTGCTGGCGGCCTTCGCGGGCGGCGTGGTCTCGGACCGGATCGGCCGCCGCAAGGCCCCGGTGACGGCGGCCGGCCTGGTCATCGCGGTGGGCGCCGGACTGCTGGCGGCGGTGCCGACCTGGCCGGTGGCGATCGTCGCGGCGGCGCTGTTCGGGCTCGGCTACGGCGTGTACGTCTCGGTCGACCAGGCGCTGATCACCGAGGTCCTGCCGGACCCGGAGACCTACGGCAAGGACCTGGGCGTGATCAACGTGGCGGCGGCGCTCCCCCACGTGCTCGGCCCGGCGATCGCCGCCCTGCTGGTCACCCACCTGGGCGGCTACCCGGCCCTGTTCGGCACCACGGCGGTGCTCAGCGCCCTCGGCGCGGTCCTGGTCCAGCGCATCCGCGGCGTCCGCTGAACCGGCCGTCCGCCGGGACGGTGCCCGTGGAGAGGCCGCCCGTGGAGAGGGCGCCCGCCGAACTGCGGACGGGCGGGCCCGGGCGGGCGTCCGGGGGCGGGGTCAGGTGCAGTCGGGGCAGAGGCCGCGGTAGGTGACCTCGGCGGTGGCGACGGTGAAACCGAAGCGTTCGGCGGTGGGGAGGGCGGCGAGCGGGTCGCCGGTGGGGTGGACGTCGCGGACGGTGCCGCAGCCGGAGCAGACCAGGTGCTGGTGGGGCTGGTGGGCGTTGGGGTCGTAGCGCTTGGCGCGGCCGTCGGTGGCGACCTCGAGGACCTCACCGAGGGTGACCAGTTCGCCGAGCGTGTTGTAGACGGTGGCCCGGGAGATCTCGGGGAGGCGGTCGGCGGCGCGGGCGTGCACCTCGTCCGCGGTGAGGTGGACGTGGTCGCCGTCGAGCACCTCGGCGACCACCCGGCGCTGGGAGGTCAGCCGCCAGCCGCGGGCCCGCAGTCGTTCCAGCAGGTCACTCATCTCGTTCACCCAATCAGCTCAACATTCGCCCGAACTGTACAGCGGGTGTCGCCGGACACCCGATTCGAGCGGGACCACCACCCGATTGACCATGTTCTTGACTTAGACTTCGTCTATCTTAGGATCTGTTCCGGCGAACAGCCAAGGTGCCCGTCGCAGAACGTGATCCGCCCGACCCGGAGGGACATCCCCATGCCCGAGAACGACGACGCCATCGTCACCGACCCCAAGTCCGAGGGTGCGGGCGGCTGCCCGGTCGCGCACGGCCGGGCCGCCCATCCGACCCAGGGCGGCGGCAACCAGCAGTGGTGGCCGCGCCGGCTGAACCTGAAGATCCTGGCGAAGAACCCGGCGGTGGCGAACCCGCTGGGCGCGGACTTCGACTACCCGGCGGCCTTCGCCTCGCTCGACCTGCCGGCCGTCAAGCGCGACATCGAGACGGTGCTGACCACCTCGCAGGACTGGTGGCCGGCCGACTTCGGCCACTACGGCCCGCTGATCATCCGGATGGCCTGGCACAGCGCCGGCACCTACCGGATCACCGACGGCCGCGGCGGCGCGGGCGCCGGCCAGCAGCGCTTCGCCCCGCTCAACTCCTGGCCGGACAACGCCAACCTGGACAAGGCCCGCCGCCTGCTCTGGCCGGTGAAGCAGAAGTACGGCCAGGCGCTGTCCTGGGCCGACCTGCTGATCCTGTCGGGCAACGTGGCGCTGGAGTCGATGGGCTTCGAGACCTTCGGCTTCGGCGGCGGCCGGGCGGACGTCTGGGAGGCCGACGAGGACGTGTACTGGGGCCCGGAGACCACCTGGCTGGGTGACGAGCGCTACACCGGGGACCGCCACCTGGAGGAGCCGCTGGGCGCCGTCCAGATGGGCCTGATCTACGTCAACCCGGAGGGCCCCAACGGCAACCCGGACCCGGTCGCGGCGGCCCGCGACATCCGCGAGACCTTCCGCCGGATGGCGATGAACGACGAGGAGACCGTCGCGCTGATCGCCGGCGGCCACACCTTCGGCAAGACCCACGGCGCGGGCCCGGCGGACAACGTCGGCGACGACCCCGAGGGCGCGGCGCTGGAGGAGCAGGGCCTGGGCTGGAAGAGCAGCTACGGCTCCGGCAAGGGCGCCGACGCGATCACCTCCGGCCTGGAGGTGACCTGGACCAACACCCCCACCGCCTGGGACAACTCCTTCTTCGAGATCCTGTTCGGCCACGAGTGGGAGCTGACCAAGTCCCCGGCCGGCGCGCACCAGTGGAAGCCGAAGGACGGCGCCGGCGCGGGCACCGTGCCGGACGCCTTCGACCCGGCGAAGAAGCACGCCCCGCAGATGCTCACCACCGACCTGGCGCTGCGCTTCGACCCGGTGTACGAGCAGATCTCCCGCCGCTTCCTGAACGACCCGGCGGCGTTCGCGGACGCCTTCGCCCGGGCCTGGTACAAGCTGACCCACCGCGACCTGGGCCCGGTCGTCCGCTACCTCGGCCCGGAGGTCCCGTCCGAGGAGCTGCTCTGGCAGGACCCGCTGCCGGCCGCCCAGGGCGAGCCGATCGACGCGGCGGACGTGGCGGCGCTCAAGGCGAAGCTGCTGGACTCCGGCCTGACCACCGCCCAGCTGGTGTCCACCGCGTGGGCCTCGGCGGCGTCCTTCCGCGGCAGCGACAAGCGCGGCGGCGCGAACGGCGCCCGGGTCCGGCTGGAGCCGCAGCGCGGCTGGGAGGTCAACGACCCGGAGCAGCTGGCGCAGGTGCTGCGGGTGCTGGAGGGCGTGCAGCAGGAGTTCAACGCGCGGGGCGGCAAGCAGGTCTCGCTGGCCGACCTGATCGTGCTGGGCGGCACCGCGGCGGTCGAGCGGGCCGCGAAGGAGGGCGGCGTCGAGGTCGAGGTGGGCTTCCGCCCGGGCCGGGTGGACGCCACCCAGGAGAAGACCGACGTCGAGTCGTTCGCCGCGCTGGAGCCGCAGGCCGACGGGTTCCGCAACTACCAGGGCAAGGGCACCCGGCTGCCGGCCGAGTACCTGCTGGTGGACCGCGCCAACCTGCTGAACCTGTCCGCCCCCGAGCTGACCGTCCTGGTCGGCGGCCTGCGGGTGCTGGGCGCCAACACCGGCGGCTCGCAGCACGGCGTGCTCACCGAGCGCCCGGGCACGCTGTCCAACGACTTCTTCGTCAACCTGCTGGACCTGGGCACCGTCTGGGCCCCGGTCGCCTCCGACAACACGGTGTACGAGGGCCGGGACGCCTCCGGCGCGGTGAAGTGGACCGGCACCCGGGCCGACCTGGTGTTCGGCTCCAACTCGGAGCTGCGGGCGCTGGCCGAGGTGTACGCCTCGGACGACGCCGAGGAGAAGTTCGTCAAGGACTTCGCCGCCGCCTGGACGAAGGTCATGGAGCTGGACCGCTTCGACCTGGCGTGAGGGTGAGCTGACGGAGGGCCCGGACCGCACCGGCGGTCCGGGCCCTCCGCCGTGCCGTCAGCGGCGCAGCTCCAGGGTGCAGCACTTGACCGCGCCGCCGGCCCGGAGCAGTTCGGTCAGGTCGACGCCGATCGGGGTGAAGCCGCGTTCGCGCAGCCGCTCGGCCAGGCCGACGGCGGCCTCCGGGAGGACGACGTGCGCGCCGTCGGAGACCGCGTTCAGGCCGAACACCCGGGCGTCGTCGGCGTCGGCCAGCAGCGCGTCGGGGTAGAGGCGCTCCAGGACCGCCCGGGAGGCGGCGTCGAAGGCTGGCGGGTGGTACATGATCTCGGTGTCGCTGAGCACCGCGAGCGCGGTGTCCAGGTGGTAGTAGCGGGGGTCGACCAGCCGCAGGGTGACCACCTCGCGGCCGAGGAACTCGCGGGCCTCGGCGTGCGCGGCGGTCTCGGTGCGGAAGCCGGTGCCGGCCAGGATGCGCTCGCCGGCCACCAGCAGGTCGCCCTCGCCCTCGTTGGTCCGCTCGGCGTCCTTGACCCGCCAGCCGCGCTCGCGGAACCAGTCGGCGTACGCGGGGCCCTCGGCGGCCCGTTCGGGGTGGCGGAAGCGGGCGCCGAGCACCCGGCCGTCGAGCGTGGTGGCGCCGTTGGCGGCGAACACCATGTCGGGCAGGCCGGGCAGCGGCTCGATCAGCTCCACGGTGTGGCCCAGGCGCCGGAACAGCGCGTGCAGCTGGTCCCACTGGGCCAGCGCGGTGCCGGTGTCGGTGGGCTTGGCCGGGTCCATCCACGGGTTGATGGAGTAGTCGACGGTGAAGTGCGCGGGCCGGCACATCAGGTAGTGGCGCGGGGTCGCGGTTCGCGGCGACACGGTGGTGTCTCCTTCCGGGGCGGGACGGAACGGCCGACGGTCGGTCGGGGGCGTTCCGTGCGCGGGCACGTGCGGTTCCGCACGTGCGGTTTCACGCGTGCGGTTTCAACTGCCGATGGACTGCGGGAAGGCGAACAGCCGGTCCGGGTCGTGGCGCTGCTTGGTGGCCACCAGCCGGGGGTAGTTGGCACCGTAGTAGGCGTCGCGCCAGCCCCGCAGGTCCGGATCGGTGAAGTTCAGGTAGGCGCCGCCGGTCGCGTGCGCGGCGATCAGGCGGTCGAGTCCGGCCAGCCAGTCCAGGTGCGGGGCCGGGTCCTCGCCCGGCAGCCAGGAGGTGTCCAGGCTGACCAGGTACTGCGCGTCGCGGTGGACGAAGGCGGTGGCCGCCGGGTCGACCCGGTTGATCGCCCCGCCCCAGCCGAACAGCGCGAACCCGCAGCCGTCGGCGTTGCCGCCGGGCGGCGCGGCGGCCAGGTGCGCCAGTGCGGCGGCCAGCGCGGCGGGCGGCAGCGGGCGGGCCGCGAAGTGGGTGCGGACGGCGAACGCGCCGCCGCTGGTCTCGTGCCGCAGGTAGTCCATCGCGTCCCAGAAGGCCCGGTCGGCGATCTCCGCGCGCAGCGGCGGCCCGGCGGCGAACGCCGGGGCGAGCAGCTCGCGCAGCTCGGCGGCCGGGCCCAGGTGCAGGCCGACGGTGGAGACCAGGGTCCGGCCGCCGGAGGTGGCGACGCCCAGCCGCAGCGAGGTCTCCTCGGGCGCGGTGAGCATCAGTTCCTGGACGGCGTGCAGCACGTGCTCGGCGTGCTCGGCCTCCCAGAGCAGCAGGCAGGTGGACGCGGCGGGTGCCTCGACGGCCTGGAAGGTCAGGTCGAGGTTGATCCCGAAGTTGCCGCCGCCACCGCCCCGGCAGGCCCAGTACAGGTCCTCGTTGCGGTCCGCGTCGCAGGTCAGGACGGTGCCGTCGGCGGTGGCCAGGGTGGTGGCGCGCAGCGTGTCGGCGGTCAGTCCGAACCGGCGGGAGGTGGCGGCGGAGCCGCCGCCGAGCGCCAGCCCGGCGATCCCCACCCCGGCGCCGTTGCCGAGCGGCAGCGCGAGGCCGTGCGGGCGCAGCGCGGCGTACAGCGCGCCGGTCAGCACGCCGCCGCCGACGGTGACCCGCCCGGTCGCCGGGTCGACGGTGATCGCGTCCAGGGCCCGCAGGTCCACCACCAGGCCGGAGTTGACGGAGTTCCCGGCGTACGAGTGCCCGCCGCCGCGCGGCACGATCGGCACCGCGTGGTCGCGGGCCCAGTCGATGGCCCGCAGCACGTCCGGCGGGCCGGCGGCCCGCAGCACGGCGGTGGGCGCGCGGTCGGCCCAGCGTTCGTTGAAGGCCGCGGAGGACTCGTGGAAGGCGCCGTCCCCGGGGCGCAGCAGCGGGCCGGTGGTGTGCTTGTCGAGCAGCGCCCAGTCGGCGGTCACGGGGCGATCTCCTCGATGGTGGAGGTGCCGGTGCCGGGGGTGGGGCCGTAGCGCTCCCAGGTCTCGTGCAGGCGGATGCGGCCGTCGGGGGTGAGGGTGGGGGTGTTGTGGGTGCGTCCGCAGACGATCTGGCCGTCGGTGAGGACGAAGGTGTAGCCCATGGCGAGGGTGCCGTCGGGCTGGCGGGTGCCGGCGGTCCAGCCGCGCTGGATGGTTCCGCCGGTGACCTCGCCCCAGACCAGGTCGCCCTGCTGGTGGTAGACGGCGACGGTGCGGCGGTCGCCGTCGGGGGCGTGGAAGCGGCGGCCGTCGTAGTCGAGCGGGGCGGGGTGGCGGGGGTTCACGCCTGCCACCAGATGGCGTAGTAGGCGAAGTCGCTGTCGTGCGGGTTGGCGACGGCGTGGTCGGTGTCGGCGGGGAGCAGGACGAGGTCGCCGGCGGCGATGGGGTGGCTGCCGTCGGCGGTGCGGACCTCGCCGCGGCCGCTCATGCAGATGAAGAGTTCGCGTTCGGTGTGCTGGTGGGTGTCGGTGAGGTCGCCGGGGCGCAGCACGCACCAGGCGCCGTGGAAGGGGGTGGTCAACTCGCCCCAGGGGTGCAGGAGTTTCAGGTCGAGTCCGTGGGCGCGTTCGAGCTGCCGGGGTTCCTGGCGGCGGATCACCAGGCCGGGCGGCGGGCCGTTCTCGGGCATGGCGGGGCTCCGTTCGGCGGAGGCGGTGGCAAAGGGGCGGAGGTGGGGGGAGCGCGGGTCAGCGGGCCGCGGCGGCGTGGCCGAGGCCGGCGTCGCGGGCGAGGACCAGGGCCTGGGCGCGGTCGGCGACGCCGAGCTTGCCGAGGATGCCGGAGATCCGGTTGCTGACCGTCTTGGAGGCGAGGGCGAGTTCCCGGGCGATGAAGGTGTTGGAGCGCCCGGCGGCGAGGTGTTCGAGGACCTCGCGTTCGCGGTCGCTGAGCTGCGGGAACGGGTAGCTGCGCGGGCGCGGGCCGACGCCGATCAGGGTGCCGAGCCGGGCCGCGATGGCGCGGTCGAGGATGGCCTCGCCCGCGCCGACGGCGTGGATGCCGCGGACGATCTGGTCGGCGGTGGCGCGTTTGACCAGGTAGCCGCGGGCGCCGGCGTGGAAGGCGGCGGCGACGGCCTTGTCGTCGTCGAGGGGGCTGAACACCAGGACGCCGGTCTCGGGGGTGAGCCGCAGCACCTGGCTGATCATCCGCATGCCGGTGCCTTCGTCCATCTGCGGGTCGAGGACCAGCACGTCGGGCCGGTGCCGGGAGGTCGCGGCGAGCACTTCGCCGGTGGTGCCGGCCTCGCCGACCACCGCCGCGCCGCCGCCGGACTCCACCATGGAGCGGACGCCCTGGCGGACGGCGGGCTGGGCGTCCGCGAGCAGCACGGTCAGCGGTGCGGTGGTCCCGTGCTGGTTCATCGTCCCCTCGCGGCGTGTGGTGGTGCGGCGGGTGGTGCGCGGCGTGGCAGCGGCGGTGCGGCAGTGCGGCAGTGCGGCGGTCCTGCGGCGGCGGTAGGGCAGCGGTACGGCAGCGGATGATCACGGGTAGTGATGATTCCGTTATCTCATCATGATCCGATCAAACCGGCACCTCAAGTGCGCAATGTCATACAGGAGTTGGCAGATGTGACGATTGGGCGGCGGCTTCCCGGGCCTTGCGCATGATCTCCTCGCGGCCGCGCCAGTGCGACCAGAAGGCGCCGGTGTAGCCGAGCCCGCCCAGGCTGGTGAGGAAGGGGTTGTCGGCGTAGTTGTTGTCGTGCTCGCTCATCCCCTCGACGGTGGGCAGCATCACCCGGTGGTGGTCGGCCGGGTCGATCAGCGCCCACAGGTCGGTGACCGCGCCGTGCCAGCGCTCGGCCGGGTCCGCGGCCCGGGCCGGGTCGGGCAGCAGGTCCGGCGAGAAGTAGCAGACCAGCCGGAAGTTGCCGTGCTCGTCGAACATGAACTGCCGCTCGTACTCGGCCGGGGAGGCGCACATCCGCAGCGGCTTGAGCACGATCGGGCCGTCCGCGGTGTTGGACTGCAGGCCGGGGACGGTGCGCACGCCCGCGCACCGCTCGGCGATGTCGATGCCCATCGGGGTGTACGGGAACAGCCGCAGGCCGAGCGAGAAGCCGGTGACGGTGGCGTCCAGCGCCATGAAGGCGTCCACGCAGGCGCGGACCGTCTCGGGGGTCTCCCCCGGCATGCCGAACAGCGCCTCGACCATGGTGAGGATGCCGCGCTCGTGGCACAGCCGCACCAGCCGCTCGGTGTCGGCGAAGGTGTAGTAGGTGCCGCCCTTCTCGGTGACCTTCCAGCCGCTGAGCACCTCGGGGCGGATGTGGTCGCTGCCCACGTTGACGCCCCGGCAGCCGGCCGCGGCCAGCAGGTCGGCGAACTCCTCGTCGAACGGGCTGGGCTGGCAGTAGACCCAGAGCCGCAGCTGGTTGAGCGGGTTGTCCGGGTCGGCGTGCCGGCGCCGGACCACCTCCCGCAGCAGGTTCTTGGCGTGCGCGATGGACAGGTTGAACTCGCTGTCGGTGGTGTGCTGGTCCAGGATGCCCTGGGCCGCCAGCGACTCCATCTCGTCGACCACCGAGGCGAGTTCGCGCTGCCCGTAGCGGGTGCCCTTGGCGTCGGGCTCGACGCAGTGCGAGCAGCGGTAGGCGCAGCCGTTCTTGGTCAGGATCGAGCCCAGGCCGCCGCGCCGGTAGTACTCCAGGTTGTCGACCCGGCGCGGCACGCCGGAGCGCCGCCGGTACACCGAGAGCCGGTCGACCTGCCAGACCCGGGGCTCGAACTGCCCGGTGGCCTCGGCGGGTTGGGGCTTGCCGTGGCGGACGGTGAGGACGGCGGGCGGCACCCGGACGGCGCCGCGCGCGGTGTTGCGGATCAGGCCGGGGATGCCGGCGGTGTCGCGGCCCTCGGCGATCGCGGCGGCCAGCTCGCAGAGGATCTTCTCGCCGGGGCCCTTCACGCCGTAGTCGATGCCGAAGTACTCGACCAGCGCGAACGGCATGGTGGAGAAGCCGATCCCGCCGCCGACCACGGGCGCGTCGGTGTGCCGGCGGATCTCGGTGATGATCTCCCGGTGCTCGCCGACGAACGGGCGCTGCTCGAAGGCGTACACGGTGTCGGTGTTGCGGACGGTCACCCCGACCAGCATCGGGGAGCGTTCGGCGAAGTACTCGTGCAGGCAGGCTTTCCAGTCGTCGCGGCGGAAGGTCAGGTCGAGCACCTCCACCTCGAAGCCGTCGTCCTCCAGCGCGGTGGTGAGCACGTCGAGGGCGTACGGCGCGATCGGCGGATGCACCTTGTTCGGGTTGACCAGCAGGACGAGTCTGCTCATCGGGGTTCCCTCCCTTGGGGGTTGGCGGCGGGGGGCGCAACTGCGGCGCGGGCTCGGCTGCGGCGCGGGCTGGTCCGCGGCGGGGGCTCGGTTACGGCGGGGCTCAGACCAGGCCGAGGCTGATGCCGAACTCCGGCTCGGAGCCCAGCAGGTAGGCCCCGGCGGACTGCAGGATGCGGTCCTGGGCGACCAGGTGCTGGACGAGCACGGTGGTGTCGCGCAGCCAGCGGTCCATCGGCGAGGAGCGGTTGATCGACCAGGTCTGCAGCAGGTCGTAGAGCCGGGCGACCACGTCGCGCGAGCTGCGGAAGGCGTGCAGCCAGGACAGCGGGGAGGCGGCCCGCTCGGTCGGGGTGAGGTCGTCCAGGGTGCCGCCGGCCGCCAGCACCGCCCACTGCCGGCGCATCGCGCCGTACACGCCCTCCCGGGTGGCGTTGAACTCGGCCTCCAGCCGGGCG
Source organism: Kitasatospora sp. NPDC090308 (assembly GCF_044769485.1). Taxonomy (NCBI): domain Bacteria; kingdom Bacillati; phylum Actinomycetota; class Actinomycetes; order Kitasatosporales; family Streptomycetaceae; genus Kitasatospora; species Kitasatospora sp. NPDC090308. The sequence goes on from NZ_JBIVXY010000001.1 coordinate 45,455, forward strand.
AGTTCGGTCTGCACCCGCCAGCTGTCGGCCCAGCTGCGGCCGGCCATCCGGTCGTAGCGGGTGGTGGCGACCTCGCGGGCGTGGTCGAGGGCGGCGCGGGCCACCCCGAGCGGGACGCCGCACATCGCCCGGGTGAAGGAGTCCGGCTGGGCGAGCGGGCCGGGGCGGCCCTGCGGGGTGGCGAAGGTGTAGGTGTGCTCCTCGGGGACGAACACGTCGTCCATCGTGTAGTCGCAACTGCCGCTGCCGCACAGGCCGGTGGTGTCCCAGTTGTCGACCACCTCGACGGCGGAGCGGGGCACCAGGAACTGCCGGGAGTCGTGCCGGTGCTTGCTGCCGGGCTCGGCCCAGGGCTCGCCGTCCTGGTAGAGGAAGGCGCCGGAGGTCACCCAGTCGGCGTGCTTGACGCCGGAGCCGAACGACCAGCGCCCGCTGAGCCGGAAGCCGCCGGGGACCCGCTCGGCCCGGCCGGCGGGCTGGAGCAGCCCGGCCACCACCAGGTCCAGGCGCGGGAAGACCTCCTTGGCGACGGTCTGGTCCAGGAAGTTGGCGTAGATGCCGGTGTTGGCGCCGATCACCGCGCACCAGGCGGCCGAGGCGTCGCCGTACGCGAGCGCCTCCACCACCTCGGTCTGCTCCATCGAGGTGAGCCCGGGGCCGCCCCACTCGGGGCCGTAGCACATGCCGAACACGCCGGTGGAGCGCAGCAGTTCGACCACCTCGGCGGGCAGGGTGCGGTGGGCCTCGATCTCCGGGGCCCGCTCCCGCAGCACCGGCGCCAGCTCCTTGGCCCGGCGCAGGATCTCCGATGTCATCGCGTCACTTCTCCTTCTCTGTCGGGGGTGGGGGCGTCGGGTCAGGTGGAGAGGCCGAGGCTGATCCGGAACAGCGGCGGCCGGCCGAGCAGGTAGGCGCCGACCGACTCCAGCACCGCGTCCTGGGCGGTGAGGTTCTGGCACATCACGGCGGTGTCGCGCAGCCAGCGGTCCATCGGCGAGGAGCGGTTGATCGACCAGGTCTGCAGCAGGTCGTAGAGCCGGACCACGACGGCCCGGGAGGTGCGGAAGGCGTGCAGCCAGGCGAGCGGGGAGGCGGCCCGCTCGGTGGGGGTGAGGTCGTCCAGGGTGCCGCCGGCCGCCAGCACCTCCCACTGCCGCCGGGCCGCCCCGTACACGCCCTCCCGGGCGGCGTGGAACTCGGCCTCGCAGCGCGCAAGTTCGGTCTGCACCCGCCAGCTGTCGGCCCAGCTGCGGCCGGCCATCCGGTCGTAGCGGGCGGTGGCCGTCTCGCGGGCGTGGTCGAGCGCGGCGCGGGCCACCCCGAGCGGGACGCCGCACAGGGCGCGCATGAAGGAGTCGGGCTGGGCGAGCGGGCCCGGGGTGCCGCGCACCTCCCAGAAGGTGAAGGTGTGCTCCTCGGGGACGAACACCCCGTCCATCGTGTAGTCGCAACTGCCGGTCCCGCGCAGGCCGGTGGTGTCCCAGTTCTCGACCACCTCGACGGCGGAGCGGGGCACCAGGAACTGCCGGGAGTCGTGCGCGTGCGGGCTGCCGGGCTCGGCCCAGGGCTCGCCGTCCTGGAACAGGAAGGCCCCGGAGGTCACCCAGTCGCTGTGCTTGATCCCGGAGCCGAACGACCAGCGCCCGCTGAGCCGGAAGCCGCCGGGGACCCGCTCGGCCCGGCCGGCCGGGGCGAGCACGCCCGCGGTGATCAGGTCCAGGTCGGGGTAGACGTCCTTGACCACGGACTGGTGCAGGAAGTTGGCCAGCAGGCCGCTGTTGGCGCCGATCACCGCGCACCAGGCGGCCGAGGCGTCGCCGTACGCGAGCGCCTCCACCACCTCCAGCTGCTCGATCGAGGTGAGTTCCGGGCCGCCCCAGGCGCGGGCGAAGCACATCCGGAACACGCCGGTGGCGCGCAGCAGTTCGACCACCTCGGCGGGCAGGGTGCGGTGGGCCTCGATCTCCGGGGCCTTCTCCCGCAGCACCGGCGCCAACTCCTTGGCCCGGCGCAGGATCTCGGCGGCGTCCAGGGCCGCGGCGGCGCTCACCGGTCCACGTCCAGCAGCCCGGCGGGCATCGCGAACGGGGCCCGCGGGTCGGCCGGGCCGACCTCGGAGACCCGGGCCTCGACCAGTTCGGCGGCGGCGGCCAGGCGCTGCTCGCAGGCGGCGAGGCTGTCGGCCTCGCAGACCACGAAGGAGTGCCGGGCCAGGTAGCCGCCGGGGGGCAGCCGCAGCACGGTGCCGGTCGGGGCCATCGGCGCGGCGTGCAGCAGGCCGGGCGCGTCACCGGGCTTCGGGAGGGTCAACTCCTCCAGCCGGCAGTCCTGTTCGGGGCAGCCGAAGCGGATGCCGGCCACCGCGGCGCGGCTCGGGGCGGTCCGCGGGCGGCGGCCGACCGCGACGTCGAACAGCACCTCGCCGGGCTCGATGCCGGTGGCGATCCGGCCCAGCAGCGGGATCAGGTCGCCGCCGAGCCGGCCGTTGACCTCGATGATCAGCGGTCCGCGCGGGGTGAGCCGCAGCTCGGTGTGGGTGATGCCGTCCTCGACGCCCAGCGCCCGGTGCGCGTCGGCCAGCACGGCCAGCAGCGCGGGGTCGGCGAGCAGCGGGTCGGCGGCGTCGACGATGTGGCCGACCTCCTCGAAGTACGGCTCGTCGCTGCTGTACTTGCGGGCCAGGAACAGCGGCAGGTACTCGCCCCGGTGGACGGCGCCGTCCACGCTGATCTCCGGGCCGCCCGCGTACTCCTCGACGATCACGCTGGCCCGGTACGGCCCGGGGTCGACCCGGCTGGCGGACAGCGCGGTGTCGAACGCCGCGTCGAGCTCGCCCTCGTCGGCGGCGAAGACCACGCCGATGCTGGCGCCCATGGCGCGCGGCTTGAGCACCACCGGGTAGCCGATCCGGGCGGCGGCGGCGCGGGCCTCCGCCAGGTCGGTGGTGAGCGCGAAGCCGGGCTGGCGCAGTCCGGCGGCGGTGAGCACGGTGCGGGTGCGGTCCTTGTCGCGCACGCCGCGCACGCCGCGCTCGGACAGGCCGGGGACGCCGAGTTCGGCGGCCAGCAGGCCGGCGTCCAGCACCAGCGGCTCGTCCCAGCAGAGCAGGCCGACGATGTTCCGGCGGGCGGCGATCTCCCGGACGGTGGCGTTCATGGTGGCGGTGTCGAAGACGTCGGCGACCACGATCTCGTCGAAGTACTCGCGCTGCCAGGTCGGCCGCAGGTTGTTGACCAGCAGCAGTTCCAGTCCGGCGGCGCGGGCCCGGCGGCTCATCGGGCCGACCAGGTACTCGCGGTACTCCTTCAGTCCGCTGCCGATCACCAGCAGCGTGCCGGGTGTTGCTTCCTGACGTTCCGTCATGCTTCCTCCTCTGCGTGGGAGTCGAGGTCGAACCGGACCAGTGCGGCGGCCTCGTCGGCCAGCCGGCGGGCCTCGGCGGGGGTGTCGGCGAGGGCGGTGACGATGCCGACCCGGTCCCAGGAGCTGCGCAGTCCGGCGGCGCGGTGGCCGGGGGCGATGCCGACCACGGCCAGTTGCACGCCCTCGGCGGCGGCGGCCGCGTCCAGGCCGTGCACGGCGGTGACGGTGCCGGGCCGGTCGGGGGCCAGGAAGGCGGCGGCGGTGGCCCGTTCGGCCTTGGCGGGCAGCGGGCCGGGGTCGTCGCCGCGCATCAGCGCGTAGTAGGCGCGGGTGAGGTCGACCGGGTAGGCGGCCTCGATCAGGTCGGTGATCGAGTCGCCGGGCAGCCGTCCGGCGCACTCGACCAGCACCGGGACGCCGTCGGCGAGGATCCACTCGCAGTGCAGCACGCCGGTGCCGAAGCCGACGGCGGCGGCCAGCCGTTCGGTCTCGGCGGCCAGGAGTTCGCAGGTGTCCGGCGGCAGTTCGGCCGGGACGGTGTGCCCGGCCTCGATCGGGTACCGGCCGGGGTAGAGCAGCTTGCCGGTGGTGTTGGCGAACACCGGGCGCCCGCCGGAGACCAGCATCTCGACGCTGAACTCCGGCCCCCGGACGTACTCCTCGGCCAGCATGGCGGCCGCGATCGGCCGGTCCGGGACGAACACGCCCTCGTCCTGGGCCTGCCCGAACGCCCAGGCCGCCTCGACCTCCTCCGGCCCGCGCACCACCAGGGTGCCGACCGAGGCCTGCCGGTTGGCGGGCTTGAGCACCGCCGGGCCGGGGTGCCGGGCCAGGAAGCCGGCCAGTTCGGCGGCGTCGGAGACCGGCTCGCTGGCCGGGTTGGCGATCCCGGCGGCAGCCGCGACCACCCGCAACTGGTGCTTGTCGCGCAGCAGTTGGGCCGCGCCCAGACCGGCCCCGGGCAGTCCGTAGCGTTCGGCGAGCCGGGCCGCGAACGGCACCGCGTACTCGACGGCGGGGATCACCGCGACCGGGTCGAGCCCGGGGTGGGCGGCGAAGAAGGCGTCCGCCCGGCCCGGCAGGTGGTACTCCCACTCGATCAGCCCGCGGGCGTAGTCGATGCCTTCGACGGCCGCGGCGAGGTGCCGCTTGCGGGCGACGTCCGGCTCCTCGACGTAGACCACCGAGCCGGTCTCCTGGAAGGCGGCCACGGCGGGCACCGCGAAGGCCACGTAGCCGACGATCAGCACCGGGCCGGCGGGGGTGGGGCGGGCGTTCATACGGTCTCCTCCACGGGTTCCGGGTCGGTGTCCCGCCGCTCGGCGTCCGCCGGGCCCGCCCGGTGCTTGATGCCGAGCAGCGCGAGCACCCCGGCCAGGCCGTTGACCAGCGCCATCAGCACCCAGAACCCGGCGTGCAGCCTGGTCCAGGCCCAGACGCCGAACAGCGGTCCGACCGCCGAGGCCAGCCCGGCCGCGGCCTGCATGGTGGCCAGGTAGCGGGCCTTGGCCGCGGCCGGGAAGGTCGCCGGGTGGGCGAACATGCTGGGCCCGGCGATCATCAGGCCGCTGACCGCGAGCACCGCGCCGAACAGCACGAACGCCCCGGAGTGCACGGCCAGCCCGTAGGCGGCCAGGCCGAGCGAGTTGACCAGGTGGCCGACGCCGACCGCCAGGTGGGTGGGGATGCGGGTGATGTACGCGGTGATCTTCAGCTCGCAGGTGATCAGCACCAGCGAGGAGGCGGTCAGCACCGCGCTGTACAGCCAGGTCGGGTAGCCGTCGTGGACGATCTCCAGCGGCAGCGAGATCGAGGACTGCACGTAGGCGACCGTCCCGAGCACCACCGCGGCCAGGTAGGCCAGGTACGCCCGGTCCCGGAGCATCGCCGCGTACGCCGCCCGGCCGCCGGAGCGCCGCTCGGCCTTCGCCTGCGGGGTCGGCTCGGGCACCTGGTGCCGGGGCAGCAGCCGGTGGGCGAGCAGCGCGTAGACCAGGGTGGTGGCGCCGTCCAGCCAGAACAGCAGGTCCCAGTCGAGCAGGATCACGCCCGCGGCGATCAGCGGGGCGAGCGCCGCGCCGGTGTTCAGCGCGATCCGCATCATCGAGAACGCCATCACCTGGTAGCGCTCCGGCATCAGGTCGCTGAGCAGCACCGAGGCGGCCGGCCGGTACGCCTGGGCGCACAGCCCGGCCAGCGCGATCGCCACCAGCAGCACCGGGACCCGCCCGGGCCGGGCCAGCAGCGGCAGCACCGCGACCAGCGGCGCGGAGCAGGCCATCGCCGCGACGATCGCGGTGCGCGCCCCGAGCCGGTGGGTGATCTCCCCGCCGAGCACGGTGCCGAACACGGTGCCCAGGCTGTAGGCGGCCAGCGCCAGGCCCGCGGTGCCGTCGGACATCCCCCGGTGCGTCAGGTACAGCACCAGGAAGGTCTGGACGAACGCGCCGAGCTGGTTGACCAGGACGCCGCCGAGCAGGTAGCGGACGGTGGCCGGGGTGGCCCGGAGCGTGTCGAGGACCCCGATCGGTGGCCCTTCGTCGGTCATGCCGCCTCCCTCACTGCCTCGGCGATGCGCTCCGCGACCAGCGGAGCGGTGGAGAACCCGCTGCCGCCGCAGGCGGCGCGGGTCCACAGGCCCGGGGAGACCCGGGCCAGCAGCGGGCCGCCGGTGGCGGCGTCCGCGGTGTAGTGGCAGACCCGGACGCCCGCCACGGGGTAGCGCTCCAGGTCGGGCAGGACGCCCTCGGCGGCCAGCCGATCCAGGTACGGGCGCTGGTCCTCGCCGCCGCTGTCGGTGTCCGCCACTGGGCGGCACACCGTGTCGGAGCTGAGCTTGAGCAGGGTGCCCGCGCCGGGCGGCAGCACCCAGCCGCGGCCCTCGCGGCCGAGGCCGCCCGCGGTGGGGGCGGCGTCCCAGCGGTCGCCGCCGGCCGGCCGGCCCAGGTAGAGCATGGTCTGCCGGTACAGGGTGACGGGGCTGTCGGCGAGCCGGCGCGTCCACGGGCCGCCGGCCAGCAGGGCCAGGTCGCCGCGGAGCACCTCGCCGGTGTCCAGCACGATCCGCCCGGAGCCGGTGAACACCGAGCGGACGGTGCTGTGCGGGCGCAGCGCCACCCCCGGCCGGGCGGTCAGCCAGCGGACGGCGGCGCGCAGCACCCGGTTGGCGAGCAGCACGCCGCCGGTGCGCTCGCGCACCCCGACGGTGCCGGGCGGCAGGCCCAGCGGCGGGAGGTCGTCCGGCGCGGGCAGGTCGACCGGGACGCCCGCCTGCTCGGCCGCGGCGAGCAGTTCGTCGAGGCGGTCCGCGGGGTGGGCGGTGAGGACCCCGACCCGGCGGTACATCGCGGTGCCGAGCAGGGTCTCCAGGTCCTCCCAGTGGCGGTGCGCGGCGAGCCGGCGGGCGGTGCCGTCGGGGTCGCCGGGCAGCAGGGTGCGGAGGGCGCGGTGCTGGTCGTGCGAGGTGGCGTCGGGGTTGGGCAGCGGGCCGCGCTCCAGCACGGTGACCCGGTGCCCGGCCCGGGCGCAGGCGACGGCGGTGAGCAGCCCGGTGACGCCCGCGCCGACCACCAGCACGTGCGCGGCGGCGCTGCCGGTGGTGCCGCTGCCCGTGCTGCCGCTGTCCGCGCTGCCGCTGGTGCCGCTGTCCGCCCGGGCGGCGGCGGTGCTCACCGTCCGCCGCCGCGCACGCGGGTCGCCAGCCGGGGCAGGGCGCGGGGCAGGGCGGTGGTGGCGGACGGTTCGGCGGGGATGGCGGGGTCGGGCAGGGCCTCGGCGCCGAGGTCGACCAGCAGCGGGGCGGCGCAGCGCAGGAACAGGTCGAGTTCGTGCCAGAAGTCGCCCGCGTCGGCGTCGGTGACCTCCCAGCGGTCGAGCCGGCCGAGCTGTTCGGTGAGGGTGAACGCGGCGGCGCTGAGGCTGAAGCGGCGCGGGCGCAGGGCGGCCGCGAAGCGTTCGGCGATCAGGGCGGCGGCGTGCCGGGAGCGGTCGCTGACCGGCAGCGGGCCGCGGTCGAGGTACGCCTCGGCCTTGGCGGCGACCCGGTTCCAGGGTTCGACCAGGCGCTGGCCGCAGACCCGGTCCATGGCGGCGCGGGTGAAGTTGGTGCGCTGGAAGTCCGGTCCGGTGACGGCCAGGTAGTAGCGGGCCAGGTCGCGCGGGACTTCGGCGGTGAGCTGGCGTCCGGTGACGACGTGGCCGCGGCTGGTGGAGAACTTGTCGCTGTCGAGCTCGTAGAACTCGTTGGTGACGAAGTGCGCGGGCAGGGCGAGCCCGCCGAGGGCCAGCAGCATGGCGGTGCCGGCCAGCGCGAAGGCGAAGCTGGCGTCGGAGCCGAAGAAGTAGACCACTTCGGGCCCGGCCTCCAGCGCCCAGTGCCGTTCCTCGTCGCCGGGCACCTCGCCGCGCGACTCGGCGGCCAGCGCGATGGCGTGCAGGCTCCAGGCGACCGTCTCGGTGTCGGAGTACAGCACCTGGCCGGGGGTCTCGGCGAACGGGGCGGGGATGCCCCAGTCGATGGGCAGGGTGATCGGGTAGTCGGGCAGCCGGCGGGCCATCAGCTCCTCGACCAGTTGGGCGAGCCGGGGCCGCATGGTGGGGGCGAGCCGGGCGAAGTGGCTGGCGAGGGCGGCCCGGTGCTCCTCCAGCGGCAGGACCAGGACCTCCTTCTCCCGCAGTTCGACCGGGAGTTCGGGGTGCCGGGTGGAGCGCGGGCCGAGCAGTTCGCCGGAGGCGATCCAGTGGCCGCAGTTCTCGCACAGCCCGGCGCAGCCCTCGGCCAGGCAGACCGGGCAGCCGCCGCGGACGTAGGCGTCGGTGAGGTACTCGCCGGTGGCCGGCAGGTACGGGAAGCGCACCTTGCGCAGCCGCAGGTGCCCCTCGCCGTGCAGCCGCTCGAAGAAGGTGCGGACGGTCTTCAGGTAGCGCTCGTCGAAGCGGACGAAGCCGTCGGGGACGATGCCGGCCGCGGCCAGGGTGGCCTCGACCTGTTCGGCGGCGCGCAGCCGCAGTTCCTCGGGGGCCTCGCCGAGCCGGCGGGCGGTGGTGACGATGTAGTTCTGGGTGAAGTGGACGCCGGTGCCGAACAGGCTGTCGCGGCCGGTGGCGCGGGCGTAGCGGGCGCAGACGTCGGCGGAGAGGAACGGCCCGGCCAGGTGGCCCAGGTGCAGGTCCCCGTTGGCGGTGGGGCCGGGGGCGATCACCAGCAGCGCGGCCATCAGCGGGCACCGGCCGGGGCGAGGCCGTGGCGCTCCAGCAGGTCGCCGGTGATGTCGCGGGCCCGGTGGGCGAGCACGCTGATCAGCGAGTCGGCGATGCCGTGGGTGGCCTCGTTGACGCCCTGGAGGTAGAGCGCGGCGTCGGTGCCGGTGCCCAGGTCGACCCGGTAGTCGCGGCTGACGGTGACGTCGGACAGGCCGGTCTTGCCGGTCAACTCCCTGACCAGGGAAGGCATCCGGCTGTCGTAGCCGGTGCCGAGCAGGACCAGGTCGCAGCGCATCTCGGTGACCTTGCCGGTGCGCCGGTCGCGCAGGTCGAGGACCACCTCGCCGTCCTCCTCGCGGGCGGCGAGCACCTCGGTCATCGCCCGGACCTCGGCCCGGCCGGTGCCGATCATCTTCTCCCGGTAGAGCAGCATGTACAGCTCGTCCAGGAACGGCGGGGCGAGGGCCGCGTAGTTGGTGAACCGCATCTCGTCGAGGAGCTGGGCGCGGGTCTCGGCGGGGGCGTCGAAGAACTCGTCGACGAAGGACGGGTAGAACAGCTCGTTGACGAACTTGCTGGTCTGGTAGTTCTGCAGGCCGATCGAGCGGACCAGCATGGTGACGGTGGAGTTCGGCAGGTTCTCGTACAGCGCCATGAACATCTCGGCGGCGCTCTGCGCGCCGCCGACCACCACGGTGCGCAGCGGGGCGTCCTTGTCGACGGCGTTGATCCGGCTGCGGAAGCGGGCGCTGTGGATGAGCTTCTCGGCGGGCAGGTCGGCGAAGACCTCCGGGATGTGCATGTCGCGCCCGGCGCCGACGACCAGGTCGCGGCAGCGGACGGTGTCGCCGTCGGCGAGGGTGACCTGCCAGCCGATCAGCCGGCCGTCGGCGTCGTGGCGCGGCTCGGTGGCGGTGACCCGGGCGTCGTAGCGGATGCGCACCTTCTCCAGCGAGCGGGCCACCCACTGGAGGTAGTCGGAGAACTCCCAGCGGTGCGGGTGGAAGGTGCCCAGGTTGATGAACTGGTCGAGCCGGTCGTGCTGGTGCAGGAAGTTGAGGAACGAGAAGCGGCTGCGCGGGTCGCGCAGCGTCACCAGGTCCTTCAGGAAGGACACCTGGCTGCGGGCCCAGGGCATCAGCAGGTCGCGCTGCCACTTGATGTCCGGGGCCTGCTCCAGCAGCAGGGTGCGCTCGGCCAGTTCGGCCGATCCGCTCTCCTCGATCGCGGCGGCGAGGGCCAGGTTCGCCGGGCCGGCGCCGATCGCCAGTACGCCCACCTCTAGGTCAGCCACATTCTCCCCCTCGGGAACTCGGTTGAACTCGGTTTCGTCCAGGGCCGGTTGTCGTGTCGGCATCGCGGCGTCGTCGCGGCGTCGTCGCGTCGAGGAATCTAGGAAGCCGGGCTTCCCGGCGGGTAGGGCGCGCTTCCCGGCGGCGGGGGAAATTCCGGACGGGCGTGCGAAGGGCCCCGGGGGAGCTTCCCCCGGGGCCCTTCCGGCGTTCCCTACTTGCGGGTGATGCGCAGCACGCCGGTCTCGGTGCCCTGGTAGAGGGTGCCGTCGGGCGCGGTGGTGCCGGTCATCTGGAGCGGGTTGTACAGCAGTCCGATGCCGAAGGCGGTGCTGGTGAGCTTGGCGCCGGTGGCCGGGTCGATGACGGCGTGCGCGTAGGTGGCGAAGGTCTGCGCGCCGATCGAGTCGGTCGGGCCGCTGACGGTGGCGGTGTAGATCAGGTTGTCGCCGAGCGAGAGCCGGGGCAGCGCCGCCGACTTGACGTCGCTCTCCCAGACGGTGGCGCAGCCGGTGCCGCTCTCGTTCAGGTCGACCCGGGCCAGGCCGCCCTGGTAGGAGGCCGAGGACGGGACGCTGGCGGGCGCGCCCTCGGGCAGCGCCGGGTACGGGTAGCCGTAGGTGTTGGTGACGAACACGCTGCGGCCGGAGGCGATCACCGCGTCCTCGGTGCCGCTGGCGGCCCACTTGGTGAGCACCGGCGTGGCGCAGACCGGCGCCGGTCCGGCGTCGACCTTGTAGACCAGCAGGTTCTCGTGCGGGGCGGCGTTGTCGGTGAGGGTGACGTACTCGGTGCCGGTGCCGGGCCCGAAGAAGCTGGGCGTGGCGCCGGTGCCCCAGCTGAGCTGGCCGGGCTTGCGGCCGGGGCCGCGGTCGTAGGGGGCGCGCCACTGCACGACGGGCGTGCCGTCGGCGGCCTGGCCGAGCAGGTAGAGGGCGTGGTCGGTGGCGACGGCGGTGTGGCCGGGGACGGTGGAGATGCTGTTGGCGACGCCCTCGCCGGTGGCCAGGGTGCGCACCGCGCCGGTGGCGGTGTCGGCGGTGCCGATCACGCCGCCGCCGGTGGCGAACCAGACCTTGCCGTCCCAGCCGGGGCTGAGGCCGACGATGTTGTCGCCGGACGGGACGGCGCCGGCCAGCGGGGTGCTCTGGTCGACGGTCAACTGCCAGCCGCTGCCCGCCCGGTGGTGGCCGATCCGGAGCAGGTTGTCGTTGCCGTCGACGCCCACCAGCCGGTCGTCCTGGTCCAGGTAGGCGTACACGCCGCCGAACAGCGCGCCCTTGGGCAGCTCCAGCGAGGCGAGGTCCTTGCCGTTGGCCGGGTCGAGCAGGTGCACGGTCGGGGTCTGGCCGAAGATCGTGGTGCAGAGCGCGACGGGGTAGCCGTCCCGGCCGACGGTGACGGTCGGGCAGGCCGAGGCGAGCGCGGTGCGGCTCCAGTTGACGGCGCCGGTGCCGGGCCCGGCGTACGGGGTGGTGTCGCTGGACGCCGAGTCGCCGTGCATCCCGGCGTTGCCGTTCGGGGCGGTCGCCGGGTTCTGCGGCGGCAGCGGCCCGAAGGCGGTGGCGGCGAGCGCGGCGGCCAGGGCGAGGGCGGGGAGCAGCAGTCGTGAGCGCATGGCAGGTCCTGTTCCGGGAGTCGGACGTGTTCCGCCGGGAGCGGAAGGAAAGGACGCCGGACGGCACCGGGGCAGGAAGGCGCGGAGCCGCTCGGCGGAGTGCGTGAGCGGCCCTCGGCAGGAGGGAGGGGAACGGGCCGCGTCAGCCGACGCGGCGACACCCCGTCGTGGTGGCACGGCCATGGTCGACATGGCGGCGGCTCACCAGCAGGGTCATGTCAGGCACCTTAGCGCCGGCACCCCGCCCCCCGCCGCCCCCGTCCCACCCCTCGGACGGGCCCGTCCCCCGCCTCCCGCCCCGGCGCTTCCCGACGTTCGGTCGGAAACCGGACCGCTCGCGCGGCGCTAACATGCCGTCAGAGTGAGCGTTCCGGACGGGAGTCGACGATGGTCGAACTGGTGGTGGGGTCGCGCGCCAGCCAGCTGGCGCGGGCCCAGGTCAAGGAGTTCCTCGCCCCGCTGCGCGAGCGCTTCCCGGACGTCGTGTTCCGCCACCGGGTGATCCTGGAGGACGGCGACCTCGACCGGAGGTCCGACCTGCGCGAGGTCTCCGAACGCGGCGGCGGCGCCGCGTTCGCCGGACGGCAGGCCGCCGCCCTGCTCGGCGGCGAGGTCGACGTGGTCGTCCACTCCCTCAAGGACCTGCCCACCGCCGACCCCGACGGCCTGGTGCTGCTCCCCTCCCCGCCGCGCGCCGACGTCCGGGACGCCCTGTGCGGGGCCGCCCTCGCCGACCTCCCGGCCGGCGCCCGGGTCGGCACCTCCGCCGCCCGTCGGATCGCCCAACTCCTGCACGTGCGGCCCGACCTGGCCCCCGAGCGGATCCGCGGCAACGTCCCGACCCGGCTGGCCCGGCTGCGCACCCTGGACGCGGTCGTCGTGGCCGCGGCCGGCCTGCACCGGCTCGGCCGCGCCGGGGAGGCCGCCGAGTTCCTCCCGCTCGACCGCTTCCCGCCCAGCCCCGGGCAGGGCGCCCTCGGCATCCAGGTCCGCGCCGACGACGCCCGGGCCCGCGAACTGCTCGCCGGCACCGGCGACCCCGGCACCGACGCCGAGGTCCGCGCCGAACGCGCCATGCTCGCCGAACTCCACGGCGGCTGCTCCGTCCCGGTCGGCGCCCTCGCCACCACCGCCGACGGCGTCCTCACCCTGCACGGCCAGATCACCTCCCCCTGCGGCACCCGGCAGATCGAGGCCCGTCTCTCCGGCACCCCGGCCGGCCCCGAGAAGCTCGGCCGCGCGGTGGCCGGCCTGCTCCTCGACCAGGACGCCGAGACCCTGCTGCGCGGACCGCGCCCGCGCCCCTGAACGCGGGGGAACGCACCGACCGATTGCCGCCAGCGCCCGGCGCCCGCCCGGACGAAGCTCGACGCCATGGACAGCAACCGACTCGAAGGACACGTCGCCCTGGTGACCGGCGGCAGCCGGGGCATCGGCGCCGCCATCGCGCTGCGGCTCGCCGCGGAGGGCGCCGACGTCGCCCTGACCTACCGCCAGGACGCCGAACGGGCCGAACAGGTGGCCCGGAAGATCGAGGGACTGGGCCGCCGGGCCCTGGCGATCCGGGCCGACAGCGCGGACGAGGCGGCCCTGACCGGCGCGGTGGCACGCACCGTGCGCACGCTCGGCCGACTGGACGTGCTGGTCAGCAACGCGGCCGCCTTCCCCTCCGGCCCGCTGGACGGGGTCGGCACGGCGCAGCTCGACGCCGTCCTGGCCGTCAACGTCCGCGCCCCGTTCCTGCTGGCCCGGGCCGCCGCGGCGCACCTGCCCGAGGGCGGCCGGATCATCGGCATCGGCAGCAACATCGCCGACCGGGTCCCCTTCCCCGGCCTCGCCCTGTACGCGATGACCAAGACCGCCCTGGTCGGCCTGACCAAGGGCCTGGCCCGCGAACTCGGCCCGCGCGGCATCACCGTCAACCTGGTCCACCCCGGTCCGACCGACACCGACGCCAACCCCGCCGACGGCCCCGGCGCCAGCGCGATCAGCGGCCTCACCGCCCTCGGCCGCTACGCCGCCCCCGCCGAGATCGCCGCCACCGTCGCCCACCTGGCCGGGCCCGAGGCCGGGTACGTCACCGGCGCGGTGATCGCGGTGGACGGCGGCTTCTCGGCCTGACCGCCCGGCGCGGCGCGGGCGGTCCGGGACGGCCCGGCGCGGCCCGGCGCGGTCAGAGCACCAGGTCGTCGTGCTCGTCGAAGATCCAGCCGTCCTCGTACAGCACCTCGAACAGGTGGCCGTCGGGGTCGGTGAAGTACCCGCTGTGCCCCCAGGGGTTCGGGCCGGCCGGGCGGGTGACGGCGGCGCCCAGCTCGGCGGCCCTGGCCATGACCCGGTACACCTCGTCGGCGCTGCGGGCCACGTACGCCAGGGCGAAGCCGGCGAAGCCGCCCGGCCCCCGGTCGGGCAGCCCGGCGTCGGCCGCGAAGTCCGCCCGGGACTGGAACCCGACCGCGACGCCGCCCAGTTCGAACAGCGCGAACCCGTCCGAGCCCGCCGCGGACCGCCGCCAGCCCAGCTCCTGGTAGAACGCCACCGAGGCGGCGACGTCGCGCACCCCGAGCAGGATCAGGTTGAGTCGCTGTCGCACTGTCTTCCTCCGATGGCCGGGTCCGGCGCGCCATCCTGCCACCCGCCACCGACAGCCCCGCCCGGCGCCCGCGGGCTCAGCCGCGCAGCCCGCCCCCGAGCAGCAGCAGGCCGAGCGCCAGCGCCGCCGCCGCGATCACCGCCAGGAAGGGGGCGCGGCTGCGGGGCGGGGCGAGCAGGGTGGCCAGGGCGGGCGGGGCGGTGACGGCCAGGGCGGGCCAGCCGGGGGCGAGCAGCAGGGCGGCGGCGGTCGCGGCGAGGACGGCGACGGCCGCCGAGGCGCGGCGGCCCAGCCGCTGGGGCAGGCCGCGGATGCCGGCGGCGCGGTCCGCGACCAGGTCGGGCAGCACGTTGGCGAAGTGCCCGGCGACACCGAGCAGCGCGCCCGCACCGAGCACCTCGGGGGCGGGCCAGGGCCGTCCGGGCAGGGCGAGCGTCACGAACGCCGGCAGCAGCGCGAAGGCCACCGCGTACGGGAGCCAGGACCAGGCGGTCGCCTTCAGCCGCAGGTTGTACGCCCAGCCCGCGGCCACCGCCACCAGGTGGACCGCCGCCGCGGCGACCCCGCAGGCCGCCGAGAGCAGCACGCAGCACACCACCGCCCAACGGGTGGCCCCGGCGACCTGCCCCGCCGTCACCTCCGCCGCGGCGAGCGGCTTGTCGGGCCGCCCCGCGTCCGCGTCCCGCCGCCGGTCGATCAGGTCGTTGCTCCAGCCGATCGACAGCTGCCCGGCCGCGACCGCACCGGCGGTGAGCACCGTGCCGAGCGCGCCGCGCCCGGCCGCCGCGGCCATCGCGGCGGCCAGGGCGGTCACGGCGGCGGAGGGCGCGGGGTGGCAGGCGCGCAGCAGCGCCCCGATCCGGGCCCTGGTCACCACCGCTGCGCTGCTCACACCGGCCAGGCTAGGCGGTGCGCGGCGGATCGCCGCCGAGGACATGGACGAATCGTCAAGATCCCATTCGGGAAAGGCAGTTCACCCGCCCGCCGCGGCCCGGCGGACCGTATACTCCCCCGACCCGTTCACGGCCGCCCACGACCACTCAGGTCCGCCCACGACCGCTCAGGTCCATTCAGATCCGCTCAGGACCGCCCACGGAAGGAGGAACCGACGGTGGGGAACCCCGGTTTCACCGTTGCCCTGCCGATCGCCGCACCGCTCGCGGAGGCGGCCTCGAACTGGGCCTCCGACTACGGCGAACTCGCCGTCGACCTGTTGGTGGTCGTCCTGCTCGCGCTGGCCGCCCGGCTGCTGTCGCTGCCGCTGCTGCGCCGCGCTCAGCGGGAGGCCCGGGGCCGGGCGGCGGCCGCGGTGTCCGGTCCGGCGCCGGTGGGCACCGGGGCGACGGTGGCCGAGGTGGTGGCGTGCGCGGTGTTCGCGGCCGGGCTGGAGGCGGCGATGTTCGCCGGGCCCAACTACGGCTTCGACCTGCTGCGCAGCCCGGTGGCGTTCGCGGATTCACGGCAGATGGCGATCGCCCTCGGGCTGGCCTCCGCCGATGTGCGGGTGCGGGTGCTGGTCGTCGGAGCGGTGCTGCTGGCGCTCTGGCTGCTGCTCGCCCACCTGGCCCGGCGGGCGCTGCTCACCGCCGGGATGCCGACCGCGGTGGCCGCGGACGGGCGGGTCCGGGGCCGGAGCCTGCTCCGGCTGGGCCTGTTCGCCGTCGCCGGGGTGCTCGTGCTGCCGATGGGCGTGCTGGCCGCCGGGGCGGTGTTCCAGGCGGTCGCGCTGCTCTCCGCCCGCAGCCTGCCGGCGCTGTCCGCACCGGCCGGTCCGACCGGACCGGCCGAACCGGCCGAACCGGCCGCCGCCGTCCCGTTCCCCCCGCGCCCCGAAGCCGCACCCGCCACGCCCGTGACGGCCCCCGCGACCGCGTACACCCCGCCCGTCCCCGTCCCCGCCCTTGCCCCCGTCCACTCCCCCGCCCCCGCCCCCGTCCACTCCCCCGTCCCGCACCAGCCGCTGAACGGGCACGAGCCGCGCAGCATCGGCGGGTACCAGCTGCTGGGCCGGATCGGCGCGGGCGGGATGGGCACCGTCTACCTGGCCCGGCGGGAGGGCGCGGCGACCCAGGTCGCGCTCAAGACGATCAACCTGGAGCTGCTGGACGACCCCGACCTGCTGCGCCGCTTCCAGCGGGAGTCCGAGGTGCTGGCGATGGTGCCGGGCGCGTACACCGCCCGGGTGCTGGACACCGGCGTGGACGCGGGTCGCCCGTTCCTGGCCATGGAGCTGCTGGACGGCCGCCCGCTCGACGCGCACCTGCGCGAACTCGGCCCGCTGCGCTCCCCGGAGGCCCTGCGGGCGCTCGCGCTGGCGCTGGCCGTGGCGCTCTCGGGCGTGCACCGGCTCGGACTGGTGCACCGGGACCTCAAGCCCGCCAACATCATGCTGACCTCGGCCGGCCCGCGGCTGCTCGACTTCGGCATCGCCGCGCTGGTCGACGGCACCCGCCTGACCATGACGGGCGCCGGGCCGGGCACGCTCACCTACATGGCCCCCGAGCAGTTCGGCGAGGAACGGGTCGGCACTGCGGCGGACGTCTGGGCCTGGGCCTGCTGCGTGGTCTGCGCGGCGCACGGGGCCAGCCCGTTCGCGGCGACCAGCACCGGCGGGGTGATCCGCCGGATCGTCGACACCGGCCCCGAACCGTCCGCCCTCGCCGCCGTCCACGCCCTGGACCCGGCCCTGGCCGCCACCGTCACCCGCGCCCTCACCCCCGATCCGGCCGACCGCCCGGCCGATGGCGCCGCCCTCCTCTCCCTGCTGACCGCCGGTCAGCCGACCGACGTCCGGGCGGAGATCACCCGAGGCTGGAACACCCTGCGCCTGTGACGCCCGGCGTCTCCACCGGCCCGCGCGGCCGTCCGCGCGGGCATCACGTAGGGGGCGCCCCCCGTCCACCACGGCTCGGCGCACCGACTGAAGTGCCGCTCCCCCGTCCCCGCCCCCGTCCAGGGGAACAGCCCCCGCACCCGCCCGCCGGCCCGCACCGCCCGTCGACGGCGACGGCGACGGCGACGGCGACGGCCCGGGGTTGACGCTCCGTCACCGGCCGGGACGCGCCCGGCCGGGCGAATTGACCGGTTCTCCCCGAATCTTCCCTATTCTGGGCCGGTGACGCGGATCGCGGCTGTGCACGGAGTGCTCCCGGCCCACCGCTACGGGCAGCGGGAGTTGGCCGGGGCGGTGGCGGCGCTGCGCCCGGGCGCCGGGCAGGCGGGGGCGTTGGCGGAGCGGTTCTTCGCGGGGGCGGGGGTGGAGTTCCGGCACCTGGCGTTCCCGTTGGAGCGCTATCCGGAGCTGGGCGGTTTCGGCCGGGCCAACGACGCCTGGCTGACGGCAGCCGCCGAGCTCGCCGAGCAGGCCGCCGCGCGGGCCCTGGACGAGGCCGAGATCCCCTCCCAGCGGGTCGACTTCGTGGTCTCCACCACGGTCACGGGCATCGCGGTCCCGTCCCTGGAGGCCCGGTTGGCGTCCCGGCTGGGGCTACGCGAGGACGTCCGGCGGCTGCCGCTGTTCGGGCTGGGCTGCGCGGGCGGGGCGGCGGGGGTCGCGGCGGTGGACGACCTGCTGGCGGGCCGTCCGGACGGGGTGGCGCTGCTGCTGGCCACCGAGCTGTGCTCGCTGACGCTCCGGCGCGCCGACACCTCGGCGGCGAACCTGCTGGCCACGGCGCTGTTCGGGGACGGCGCGGGCGCGCTGGTCGCGGTCGGCGACGCGGCCGGTGCCGCGCTCGGCCGCACGGGGCCCGAGGTGGTGGCGACCCGCAGCCGACTGTACCCGGGCACCGAGCGGCTGCTCGGCTGGGAGGTCGGCGACTCGGGGTTCGGCATCCTGCTGGGCGCCGAACTCCCGGAGCTGGTACGGCTGCACGTGGGCGAGGAGGTGGCGTCCTTCCTGGCCGCGCACGACCTCAAGCCGGGCGACGTGACGGCCTGGATCTGCCACCCGGGCGGCCCCCGGGTGCTGGACGTGCTGGAGGAGGAACTCGGCCTGCCCGCCACCGCGCTGGCCCCGAGCCGGGCCTCGCTGGCGCGCTGCGGCAACCTCTCCTCGGCGTCCGTGCTGCACATCCTGCGGGACGTGCTCGCGGCCGGTCCGCCGCCGCCCGGCTCGTACGGGCTGATGCTGGCGCTCGGGCCCGGCTTCGCCTCCGAACTCGTCCTCCTGCGCTGGTAGTCGAAGATGATCCCCTACACCGTCCTGATCGCGCTGGTCGCCGTGGAGCGGCTGGCGGAACTGCTGGTCGCCCGCCGCAACGCCGTCTGGAGCCTGGCCCGGGGCGGCGTCGAGTACGGGCGGGGGCACTACCCGGCGATGGTGGTGCTGCACACCGCGCTGCTGGCCGGCTGCCTGCTCGAAGTCCGGTACGCGGGGCGGCCGTTCCTGCCCGCGCTGGGCTGGCCGATGCTGGCGCTGGCGCTGGGCGCGCAGGGGCTGCGCTGGTGGTGCATCCGGACGCTGGGGCCGCGCTGGAACACCCGGGTGATCGTGGTGCCGGGCCTGCCGCTGGTCTCCGGCGGCCCGTACCGGTGGCTGCGGCACCCCAACTACCTCGCGGTGGTGGTCGAGGGCTTCGCGCTGCCGCTGGTGCACACCGCGTGGGCCACCGCGCTCTGCTTCACGGTGCTGGACGCCTGGCTGCTGGCCACCCGGCTGCGCTGCGAGGACGCCGCGCTGACCCGCTGCCGGGTGGCCGGGTGATCGACCTGCTGGTGGTCGGCGGCGGCCCGGCCGGGCTGGCCACCGCGATCCACGCCGCCCGCGCGGGGCTGGTCACCACCGTCCTGGAGCCGCGGCCGACGCCGATCGACAAGGCGTGCGGCGAGGGCCTGATGCCGGGCGCGGTGCGGGCCCTGGAGCGGCTGGGCGTCGAGGTCGGGGGCCGCCCGTTCGCGGGCATCCGCTACCTGTCCGCGGACGGCGCCCGCACCGCCGAGGCCCGCTTCCGCACCGGGCACGGCCTGGGCGTGCGCCGCACCGCCCTGCACGCCGCGCTCGCCGCCCGCGCCGAACAGCTCGGCGTCCACCGCCTCACCGCCCGGGCCGACGGACTGCACCTGGGCCAGCACTCGGTCACCGTCGGCGGGTTGACCGCCCGCCACCTGGTCGCGGCGGACGGCCTGCACTCCCCCGTCCGCCGCGCGCTCGGCCTGCACCTGCCCGCCCCCGGCCGGCACCCGGCCCGGTACGGGCAGCGGCGACACTTCGCGGTCCGGCCGTGGAGCGACCTGGTCGAGGTGCACTGGTCGCGGCACGCCGAGGCGTACGTCACGCCGGTCGCGGACGGGACGGTCGGGGTCGCCGTGCTCGGCACCGCCCGCCTCCCGTTCGACCGCCAACTCGCCTCCTTCCCGGCCCTGCTGGACCGACTCGGCGACGCACCGGCCGGCCCGGTCCGGGGCGCGGGCCCCCTGCGGCAGCGGGCCGGGGCCCGGGTGCACGGCCGGGTCCTGCTGGTCGGCGACGCGGCCGGCTACCTGGACGCCCTCACCGGCGAGGGCGTCGCCCTCGCCCTGGCCTCCGCCGAGGCCGCCGTCCACTGCCTCACCACCGGCCGCCCCGCCGCCTACGAACGCGCCTGGCACCGCGCCACCCGCCCCTACCGCCTCCTCACCTCCGCCCTCCTGACCACCCGCCACCACCCCTGGCTTGGCCCCCGCATCGTCCCCCTCGCCGCCACCCTCCCCCCGCTCTTCCGCACCGCCGTCAACCTGCTGGCCCGCTGACCCGGACCGGGTCGGCGGATCGGTCGACGGGCCCGGGGAGCCACCCTCCGCAGCCGCCCGGCGACGTGGAGTGACGCCGAGGAGCCGTTGCGCGTGGGGCGCGGGACACTGGGGGTATGAGCGAGTCCGGAGACATATTCCACCCGCCGGTCGTGGTCCGCCCGCCGACCCGCGGGGGGCGGTCGTACCGGCGGGTGGAGATCTACGGGCGGACGGTGGGGCGGGCGACCGGGCCGGAGGAGGTGGTGGAGCTGATCCGGCGGGCGGGGGTCGCGGAGCCGGACCTGGACGATCCGGACCTGGTGGGGTGGCGGGGCGGGGACCGGACGGTGTGGGGGCGGACGGCGTGAAGCGGTCGTGGCGGGTCAGGGGGCGGGGAGGGCGCGGAGGTAGGCGCGGACCGCTCCGGAGGTCTCGTCGGGGCGGCCGATGACCAGCAGGTCCGGCCCCGGTGCGGTTCCGTGCAGGGGGCGGTAGGTGAGGCCGGGCAGGGTGATCCGTTCGGTGGCGGCGGGGACGAGGGCCACGCCCGCGCCGGCCGAGGCGAGGGCGAGGACGCCGAGGGTGCTGCCGACCACGCGGACCCGGGCGCGGTCCTCCTCGGCGGCGGGCCGGATCCGGGACAGGACGGTCTCGTCCTCCTCGCGGCCGGCGAAGACGATGAGGTCGTGGGCGGCCAGCGCGGCGGCGGTCACGGCGGGGGCGGAGGCCAGTTCGTGGTCGGAGCGCAGGGCGACGGAGAGCGGGGTGGGCGCGCGGCGGGTGACCCGCAGGCCGTCGGCGTCGCCGAGGGCGAGGTCGGGGCAGTAGCCGAGGTCGAGCGTGCCGTCGCGCACCGCCTGGACCTGGGCGGCGGGCGGGAGTTCGGTCAGGGCGAGTCCGACCCGGGGGTGGGCCAGGCGGAAGTCGTGCAGGTCGTCGGGGAGGACGCCCTGGAGGACGGCGACGCCGGAGAAGCCGATCCGCACCGTCCCCGTCTCGCCGCGCACGGACTGCCGGGCGGCCCGCAGGGCCCGGTCGGCCTGCGCCAGGGTGCGGCGGGCCGCGGGGAGCAGCAGTGCGCCGGCCTCGGTCAGCTCGACGCTCCGGCTGGTCCTGGTGAACAGCCGCCCGCCCACCTCGCGCTCCAGGGCCTGCACCTGGGCGCTGAGGGTGGACTGGGTGACGTTCAGCCGGGCGGCGGCCCGGCCGAAGTGCCGTTCGTCGGCGACGGCGGTGAAGTAGCGCAGGTGCCGCAGTTCCACGGTCCGTCCTCCCCTCCGTCGCTCCCATCGCTCCATCGCTCCCAGCGATCGTTCGATCGTATCTTTCGGTTGGACCCATCGCTCTGCGGAACGAAGACTGGACGCATGAACGCGACACTCCAGGACCGACAGGACATCGCCGACCTCATGACCGGGTGGATCCACCGCGACCTGGGCGACTGGGAGCGGCTGAAGGGCCTCTTCCACCCCGACGGCCGGATCGAGATCACCTGGTTCGAGGGGCCGGCGCACGAGTTCGTCGACGCGTCCGCCCGGATGGGGGCCTCCGCCTTCCGCACCAAGCACCTGATCACCGCGCCCGTGGTGGCCTTCTCCGCGGACGGCACCCGCGCCGTCAGCGAGACGAACGCCGTCATCATCGGCGAGAACACCGACCTCCGGCTCGGCTGCGAGGGCCACAACCGGTTCGTCGACCGCCTGGAGAAGCGGGACGGGGTGTGGCGGATCGGCGACCGCAGGAGCGTCTACGACTTCGCCTCGTTCACCTTCCCGGCCGGCCCCGTCGACATCGACCCGCGGGCACTCGACCGGCACCCGCGGGAGTACGCGGCCCTCGCCTACCTGCTGGAGGCCACCGGCTACCCGGTGGGCCGGGTCTTCGCGACCAGGGGCAGCGAGCTGGAGCGCGACCTCAAGGAGTCCGCGACCGCCTGGCTGCACGAGCGGACGGACGGCTGACGACCCGCCCGCCACCCGCCACCGCGCGTGCCCCCGCGCACGGGGGACGCCGGACGGCGCGATCGGGCCGATCACCGTCGAGGAACGCGCCCCGCCCCCGGAGCGGCCCGACGGACCGGCCGGGCGGACCTGTCGCGGGACGCCGCTCAGACCGCCCGGCGGTAGAGCCAGACGCCGAGCGGGGCGAACACGGCGATGATCCCGGCGTCCCAGGCGAGGGCCTGCCAGACCTGGGTGCCGAGCGGGCCGCCGACCATCAGGGCGCGGACGGCCCCGGCGGTGATGGTGACGGGCTGGTGGTTGGCGAAGACCTGGAGCCAGCCGGGCATGGTCGAGGTCGGGACGAACGCGGAGGACGCGAAGACCAGCGGGGCCAGGACGGGGAAGGCGGCGGCGGTCGCGGTCTCCGGGTCGCCGACGGCCAGGCCGACGACGGCGAAGACCCAGGACATCGCGAGCCCGAAGGCCAGCACCAGCAGCGCGCCGGCCAGGAACGCCAGGACGCCGTTGTGGATCCGGAAGCCGACCAGGAAGCCGACGCCGGTCATCAGCGCCACCACGAACA
Organism: Kitasatospora sp. NPDC090308; assembly: GCF_044769485.1. Taxonomy (NCBI): domain Bacteria; kingdom Bacillati; phylum Actinomycetota; class Actinomycetes; order Kitasatosporales; family Streptomycetaceae; genus Kitasatospora; species Kitasatospora sp. NPDC090308. Next base: position 67,761 of record NZ_JBIVXY010000001.1, read on the forward strand.
CGTTCCGGGCCAGGTCGGCGGTGGTCCGCCCGGAGAGCACCGCGGAGCGGGCCATCGGCAGCGAGCGGAAGCGCTCCATCAGCCCGGTCTGCAGGTCGCCGGCCAGGCCGATCGCGGTGTTGACCGCGCCGAACGCGACGACCTGGACGAACACCCCGGGCATCAGGTAGTCGACGTACGAGACGCCGTGCAGGACCGCGCCGACCACCCCGCCGAACACGTACCGGAACATCAGCACGAAGACGATCGGCTGCACGGTCGAGAAGATCAGCAGCCGCGGCACCCGGCGCAGCGCGATCAGGTTGCGCCCGGCGACGGCCAGCCCGTCCCGGACGGGGGCGAGCAGGCGGTCGAGCAGCGGCGGTTCCAGGGGGGCGGCGACGGTCATGACGGCGGGTCTCCTGCGGCGGAGGATGCGGCGGGGGGCGCGGCGGGCGGGCCGGTCCCGGTGCGGTGGCCGGTGAGGGCGAGGTAGACGTCGTCGAGGCTGGACTCGCGGACGGCGATGGTGCGCGGGGTGAGCCGTTCGGATTCGAGCGCGTGCAGGACGTCCATCAGCAGCAGCGAGCCGTCCGCGCTGGGCAGGCGCAGCACCGCGCCGTCGCGTTCGGGGGTGTACCGGAGGCGGTCGGTGAGCAGGGCGGCGGCGCGGGTGGCGCGCGGGTCCTCGCCCATGCCGAGTTCGAGGACGGTGGTGCCGAGGCGGGACTTGAGGTTGTGCGGGCTGTCGTCGGCGACCACCCGACCCTCGGCGAGGACGGCGACCCGCTGGGCGAGCCGGTCGGCCTCCTCCAGGTACTGGGTGGTGAGCAGGACGGTGGTGCCCTCGGCGACGAGTTCGCGGATCAGCTCCCAGAGCGCGGTGCGGCTCTGCGGGTCGAGGCCGGTGGTGGGCTCGTCGAGGAACAGCACGGGCGGTTCGGGGACGAGTGCGGCGGCCACGTCGAGCCGGCGGCGCATCCCGCCGGAGTAGGTGCGCACCGGCCGGTCGGCGGCCCGTTCGAGGTCGAAGCGGGCCAGCAGGTCCGCGGCGCGCGGGTCGCGGCGGTGGCGGGGCAGCTGGGTGAGGCGGCCGATCAGACGGAGGTTCTCCCGGGCGGTCAGGTTGGGGTCGACGGCGGCGTACTGCCCGGCGAGTCCGATCAGGCGGCGGACGGCGGCGGGGTGGGCGGCCACGTCGGTGCCGAGCACCTCGGCACGGCCGGAGGTGGGCCGGATGATGGTGGTCAGGATGCGGATCGTGGTGGTCTTGCCCGCGCCGTTCGGTCCGAGTAGGCCGAACACGGTGCCGGGCGGGACGGCGAAGTCGACGCCGTCCAGGGCGACGAAGTCCTTGAAGCGCTTGCCGAGCCCCCGGACCCGGATCGCGCTGCCGGTGCCGGTGCCGCCGGTGCTGTCGATGCCGCCGGTACTGCCGGTTCCGGCCGACTGGGTGGTCATGGGCGCCCCCTCGGGCGAGTGGTACCCCTCCAGTCTCCGCCTGCCCGGGCGAGGGGCGAATCGGGCGCGGGGAGCGGGCGGGGGACGGGCCCGGGGTGGGCCTTCCGGGGCAACGGGGTCCCTCCTGGTGCGGAGCGGCCCGGCTCTGGAGTGGCCGGGCGGCGGTCGGCGGGGGTGGATGGTCTCCAGTGCCGCGCCGTCCCCTGGAGCCCCGATGCCCCGTACCCGCCGTGCTGCCGCCGCCCCGCTGTCCCGTACCCGCCGCCCCGCCTGCCGCAGGTGCCGCACCCGCTGGGCCGCCGTGGCCGTGGTGCTGTCGCTGTCCGTCCTCTCGGCCGCGGGGTGCTCGGCGTCCCCGGACCCGAGCGCCCCGCCGGCCGCCGAGTCCTCGCCCGCCACCGCGGCGCCGGTCGCCGACGCGGGACCGTCGGTGTCGGCGTTCGCCACCACGGTGGGCACCCGGGTGGCGCTGGCCCGGGTGGGCAGCCTGGGCCCGCTCCTGGTGGACGACCAGGGCCGCACCCTGTACCTGTACGGCGCCGACACCTCGGTGCACGCGACCTGCCTGGACGAGTGCGCGAAGTCCTGGCCGCCGGTGACCACCCCGGGTTTCCCGTCGGCCGGACCCGGCGTGGACGACGGGCTGCTGGGCGCGGCGGCGCTGCCGGACGGGACGGCCCAGGTGCTGTACAAGGGCCACCCGCTGTACCGCTACACCGGCGACCACGGGCCGGGCGAGACCGCCGGGCACACGGTGGCGGGCCCGCAGGGCCCCTTCTACGCCGTCACCTCGCTGGGCGACCCGGTCGGCGTCGACATCGCCACGCTGCGCGGCGCGGGGGGTGCGGTCCCGAGCCCGGGTGCGAGCGCGAGCGCGGGGGCCGGCGCGGGCGCGGGGGCCACGCCCGCACCGGACGCGACCGCCGACCCGACGGCGTCCCCGACGACACCCCCGGCGGACCCCGGCGCCCAGACCCCGGCCGCGCAGACACCCGCCCCGGCCGCCCAGACCCCGGCCGCCCAGACCCCGGCCGCCCAGGCCCCGGCCGCCCAGGCCCCGGCCGACGGCTCGGGGGCCGCCCCCGCCGGTGGCGATCCGGCCGGTGGCGGCGCCCCGGCGGGCGAGGCGGGGTCGCAGCCGGGCTGAGTCCGCGGTTCGGACCGCCCGCCCGGGACGCCGTTCCGGGCGGGCGTTTCGCGACCGGCCGCAGAGCCGGCCCCGCGGCCCGCCCCCCCCGGCCGGCGGGGGGGGGGGGGGGGGGGGGGGGGGGGGGGGGCGGGGGGGGGGGGGGGGGGGGCCCCCCCCCCCCCCCCCCCCCCCCCCCCCCCCCCCCCCCCCCCCCCCCCCCGCGACCGCGTCCGTGGCCGGTTCCGCGGTCGCTCGTTGACAAGTGTCGCCGCCGGGCCGATCCTAAGCAAGCGCTTAGTCAGTACGTCCCGACCCCTGCGAGGTGCCCCGATGACCACCGCTGCTCCGCCCGGACTGGACCTGGAGAGGCTGCGCGCCCACCTGGACACCGCGCTGCCGGCGCCCGTCGCGGGGCCGCTCACGGCGCGGCTGTTCGAGGGCGGGCGGTCCAACCTGACGTACCTGGTCGAGGACGGCGCCTCCCGCTGGGTGCTGCGCCGCCCGCCGCTCGGGCACGTGCTGGCCACCGCGCACGACATGGCCCGCGAGTACCGGGTGCTGGGCGCGCTGGCCGGGACGGCGGTGCCGGTGCCGCGGCCGGTGCTGCTGGTCGAGGACACCGGGGTGATCGGCGCGCCGTTCTACCTGATGGAGTACGTGCCCGGCACCGCGCACCGGGACGCGAAGGCGCTGGCCGCGCTCGGCGAGGACCGGGTGCACGCCCTGGGCGTGCGGCTGGTGGAGACCCTGGTCGCCCTGCACGCGCTGGACCCGGAGGCCGCGGGCCTGGCCGGCTTCGGCCGTCCCGAGGGCTTCCTGGAGCGCCAACTGCGGCGCTGGGGAAAGCAGTTGGACGCCTCCCGGAGCCGCGAGGTGCCGGGCGTGGACGAGCTGCACCGCCGCCTCGCCGAGACCCTGCCGCCCTCCCCCGCCCCGGCGCTGGTGCACGGCGACTACCGGCTGGACAACGTCCTGGTGGACGGCGAGGACCGGATCACCGCCGTCCTGGACTGGGAGATGTCCACCGTCGGCGACCCGCTCACCGACCTGGGCCTGCTGGTGATGTACACCGAACTGGCCCGCCGCTTCGACGGGTTGCTCCCCGGCGCGGCCCTCGCCCCCGGCTTCCCGTCCACCGCCGAGCTGGTCCGCCGCTACGCGGAGGGCTCCGGCCGGGACGTCGCCGGGCTCGGCTGGTACGTCGCCTTCGCCTCGTTCAAGCTGGCGGTCGTGCTGGAGGGCATCCACTTCCGCTACACCCAGGGCGGCACCGTCGGCGCGGGCTTCGACCGGGTCGGCGAACTCGTGCCGCTGTTCGTGGAGTTCGGGCTCGAATCGCTGGAGGGCTGAGGAATGGATTTCGGGTACGACGCCAGGACGACCGAGCTGCTCGGTGAACTCGGCTCCTTCATGGACGAGTTCGTCTACCCCGCCGAACCGGTGCTGGCCGGGCAGCTCGACGACCCGGAGCGCGAGCCGTGGTCGATCCCGCCGGTGATCGGCGAGTTGCGGGCCGCCGCGAAGTCCCGCGGCCTGTGGAACCTGTTCCTGCCCGGGGAACTGGGCGCCGGGCTGACCAACCTCCAGTACGCGCCGCTGGCCGAACTCACCGGCCGCTCCATCCTGCTGGCCCCGCCCGCGCTCAACTGCGCGGCCCCCGACACCGGCAACATGGAGCTGCTCGCCCAGTTCGGCTCCCCCGAGCAGCGCGAACGCTGGCTGCGACCGCTGCTCGACGGCACCACCCGCTCCGCCTTCGCGATGACCGAACCGGACGTGGCCTCCTCGGACGCCACCAACATCACCACCCGGATCGAGCGCGACGGCGACGAGTACGTCGTCAACGGCCGCAAGTGGTACATCACCGGGGCGATGAACCCGGACTGCGGGATCTTCATCGTGATGGGCAAGACCGACCCCGCCGCCGAGACCCACCGCCAGCAGTCGATGGTCCTCGTCCCGCGCGACACCCCGGGCGTGCGGGTGCTGCGCGGCATGCGGGTGTTCGGCTACGAGGACGCCGACCACGGCGGCCACGCCGAGATCCTGTTCGAGGACGTCCGCGTCCCCGCCGCGAACCTGATCGGCGAGGAGGGCGGCGGCTTCGCCATCGCCCAGGCCCGGCTCGGCCCCGGCCGCATCCACCACTGCATGCGCGCCCTCGGGATCGCCGAACGCGCCCTCGAACTCACCTGCCGTCGGGTCGACTCCCGGGTCGCCTTCGGCCGTCCGCTCGCCGACCAGGGCGTCGTCCAGGACTGGATCGCCGAGGCCCGGGTCCGCATCGAGCAGGCCCGGCTGCTGGTCCTGAAGACCGCCTGGCTGATGGACACCGTCGGCAACCGCGGCGCCCACACCGAGATCCAGGCGATCAAGATCGCCGTCCCGTCCACCGTCGAGTGGATCCTCGACAAGGCCGTCCAGGCCCACGGCGCGGCCGGCGTCAGCCAGGACACCCCGCTCGCCCAGCTCTGGTCCGGCAACCGCACCCTGCGCCTGGCCGACGGCCCGGACGAGGTCCACAAGCGCTCGCTCGCCCGCCGCGAGCTGAGGAAGTACCGCTGAGGACGAGGGAGTCGGAGACCCGCTGACGGGCCCCCGCTCAGGGGCCCGTCAGGGGATGATCGCGAGGCGGCCCGTGGTGGTGCCGGAGGCGACGTCGTGGACGGCGGTGGCGGCGGCGTCCAGCGGGAGGCGGGCGGAGACCAGCGGGCGGGGGGCCAGCGCGGTGAGCGCGGCGTGGCAGTCCCGGACGGCGGCGGGGTCCTCGGTGACGTAGCGGCCCCAGTGCAGGCCGAGCAGCGAGTAGTTCTTGACCAGGGCGTGGCCGAGGGCCGGGGCGGGGATCTCGCCGGAGGCGAAGCCGACCAGCACGATCCGGCCCTCGAAGGCGACGCACCGGGTGGAGCCGGTGAAGGCGGGGCCGCCGACCGGGTCGAAGACCACGTCCGCGCCGCGCCCGCCGGTGGCGTCCTTGACGGCGGCGACGAAGTCCCCGGCGCGGCGGTCGACGACCAGGTCGGCGCCCAACTCCCTGGCCACCGCGGCCTTCTCCGGCCCGCCGACCACGGCGACGACGAACGCCCCGGCGGCCTTGCCGAGTTGGACGGCGGCGCTGCCGACGCCACCCGCCGCGGCGTGCACCAGCAGGGTCTCGCCGGGGGCCAGGCGGGCGCGGCGGTGCAGGGCGAACCAGGCGGTCTGGTAGGCGATGTGGAAGCCGGCGGCCTCGGCGTCGTCCAGGTGGCCGGGGGCGGGCAGCGCGGTGGCGGCGTTCATCAGGGCCTGCTCGGCGAACGCCCCGGCGGGCAACTCGGCGGTGCCGATCAGGCGTTCGCCGGTGCGCGGGCCCTCGGCGACCTCGCCGCAGAGTTCCACGCCGGGGGTGAACGGCAGCGGCGGGCGGACCTGGTAGAGGCCGGCGGCCATCAGCGCGTCGGGGAAGTTGACGGCCGCGGCCCGGACCCTGACCAGGAGCTGTCCGGGGCCGGGGACGGGCGGGTCGGCGTCCTCGACCAGCTTCATCACGTCGCGGGGCGCGCCGAGTTCGGTGATCTGCCAGGCTCGCATCAGTTCTCCTGGAGTGTCTCGATCTGCTGCTGGAGCCGGTTCATGCCGTGCAGCCAGCGGTCGGGGGTGGTGGCGCGGGCCGCGTAGTGGTCGGCGGTCTCCGGGTGCGGCAGGATCAGGAACTCCCCGGCCGCCATGCCGCGCAGGGCCGCCGCGGCGGCCTCGGCGGGTTCGATCGCGGTGGGTTCGAGCAGCACCTGCCCGTGGGTGCCGGTGCCGTCCAGCATCCGGGTGCGCACCCCCTGCGGGCAGAGCGCGTGCACCCGGACGCCGCGGTGCCGGTAGGTCGCGGACAGCCACTCGGCGTAGGCCAGCGCGCCGTGCTTGGTGACGGCGTACGGGGCGGAGCCGAGCATGGTGAGCAGTCCGGCGGCGGAGACGGTGGCCAGGAAGCGGCCGGTGCCGCGCTCCAGCCAGTCGGGCAGCAGCAGGCGGCTGGCCCGGACGTGGCCGAGCACGTTGACCTGCCAGGCCGTCTCCCAGGCGTCGGGGGTGGCGTCGGGGCCGCCGGTGGTGGCGACGCCCGCGTTGGCGCAGTACAGGTCGACGGCGCCGAGGTGGGCGCGGGCGGCGTCGATCAGGGCGGCGACGCCGTCCTCGCCGGCCGCGTCGCCGGGGACGGCGTGCCCGCCGGTCTCGGCGGCGACGGCGCGGGCGGCGTCGGCGTCGAGGTCGTTGACCACCACCCGGGCGCCGGCGGCGGCCAGCGCCCGGGCGAGGGCCGCGCCGATGCCGTGCCCGGCGCCGGTGACGACCGCGCCGACGCCCTCGAACTCCGCGCCGGGGCCGGGGCCGGTCGCGTCGGGGCCGGTCGCGTCGGCACCGGTCGCGTCGGTGCCGGTCACAGCCCGCCGCCGAGGGTGACGCCGCCGTCGACGACCAGGGTCTGGCCGGTGATCCAGCCGGCGTCCTCGGAGAGCAGGAAGCAGACGGCGCCGGCCACGTCCTCGGGCAGGCCGAGGCGGCCGAGCGGGTAGGCGCGGGCGACCTTCTCCTCCCGGCCCTCGTAGAGCGCCTCGGCGAACTTGGTCTTGACCACGGCGGGGGCGACGGCGTTGATCCGGACGCCGGGGCCGAGTTCGGAGGCGAGTTCCATGGTGAGGCGGATCAGCGCGGCCTTGGAGACGCCGTACATGCCGATGCCGTTGGAGGCGCGGAGGCCGGCGATGGAGGCGACGTTGACGACCGCGCCGCCGTGCTCGGCCATCCAGGCGGCGTGGGCGCGGCGGGTCCAGGCCAGCGGGGCGAGCACGTTGACGGCGAGGATCTTGGCCGCGGCGGCGGGGTCGGTGTCCAGGACCGGGCCGTAGACGGGGTTGATGCCGGTGTTGTTGACCAGCAGGTCGAGGCGGCCGTAGGTGTCCAGGACGGTGGCGACGGTCTCCTCCTGGTGCGCGGCGTCGTCGGACTTCCCGGCGACGGCGATCGCGTGCGCGGGCCCGCCGAGGGCCTGGACGGCCTCGTCCAGGGTCTCCTCGGTGCGGGCGGTGAGGCAGACCTTCGCCCCGCGCCGGACCAGTTCCCGCGCGACGCCGAACCCGATGCCCCGGCTCGCGCCGGTGACCACGGCCACCTTGCCCTCGAACGACACTGTCATCGCCGTACCTCTCGGATCTGCGGGCGCTCCGGGCCCCCGCGTTGACTAAGCGCTTGCTTAGCATCTTGGCGGCGGGCGACACTGTCAACAGCCCGACCCGCCGACCCGCGCCCGACCGTCTGGGAGGATGACCCCCATGACCGACCCAGCGACCGCCGCGCTCTGGCCCGGGGAGCGCACCGAGGCCGCCCGGCGGCTGCTGCTGGCCGCCGTGGACTCCTTCGCCCGCCGCGGCTACCACGCCACCACCACCCGGGACATCGCCACGGCCGCCGGGATGAGCCCGGCCGCGCTGTACATCCACTACCCGTCGAAGGCGGCGCTGCTCGCCGAGATCTCCCGCACCGGCCACCGGGCCACCCTGGAGCTGGTGGAGCGGGCCGAGGCCGCCGGGTCCGACCCGGTGGAGCGGATGCGGGCGCTGGCGGAGTCCTTCACGGTCTGGCACGCCCGCGGCCACACCGTCGGCCGGATCGTCAACCACGAGCTGCACGCGCTGCCCGAGGAGGACTTCGCGGCCGTCGCCGAGCTGCGCATCCGGATCGAGGAGGCGGTGCTGCGGATCATCGCGGACGGGGTGGCGCGGGGCCTGTTCCGCGTCCCGGACCAGCGCACGGCGGCCCGCGCGGTCACCTCGCTGGGCATCGACGTCTCGCGCTGGTACACCGAGCGCAGCAGCGAGTCCCCCGAGGAGCTGGGGCGGCGGTACGGGCAGCTGGTGCTGCGGATGCTGGGCGCGCCGGCCGACCGGATCGGCGACTGACCGCGCGCCACTGGACCTCCCGCCCTCCTGGTGATTAGGTTAGCCTTACCTAATCGCCAAGGAGGCTCCCCGTGCTGCCCCAGCCCGACCGCCGCCCGTCCGCCCACGAACGCGCCCGCACCCTGCTGGAGTTCGCCTCCTCCGCCGTGCTGGACGTCCGCGGCGCCGACCTCACCGCCCGTCCCGGCCTGCCCCCGCAGGTCGCCTGCGCGCTGCGGCCGGACGGATCGGTGGCCGTGCTGGTCGGCCGCGAGTCGGCCCTGCACCGGATCACCGCCCTGGCCCGCGGCCCGCTCACCGCCGAACTCGACTGCGTGGACGTGGCCCCCGTCGCCGTCCCGCACCGCATCCGCGGCCGCCTCCAGGTCCAGGGCCTGCTCTCCCGCTCCCCCGGCGAGGACCCGGCCGCGCTGTTCCCCCGCCACGGGCACCGCGGCGAGGCCGGCGTGCTGCTCCGGCTGGAGCCCGACCACCTGGCGCTGGACGACCTGTGGGGCTCCGAGTGCTGCCTCGACCCGGACGGGCTGGCCGCCGCCGAGCCCGACCCGGTGGCCGCCGAGGAAGCCTGCCTGCTCCAGCACCTGGCCACCGCCCACACCGACCAGCTGCGCGAACTCGGCGCCCGCGCCCTGGACCGCCCCGACGGCCCGCCGGCCGGCTGGCACCCCGCCGACCGGCTGCGCGAGGTCCGCCCCGTCGCCCTGGACCGGCGCGGCCTGCGGGTGCGCCTGCTCGGCTCCGGCAGCGCCCTGGACGCCCGCTTCGAGTTCCACCGCCCCGTCGCCCACCCGGAGGAGCTGCCGGAGGCGATGCACCGCCTGTTCGCCCCGGTCCTGCACGGCGGCCGGGGCGACTGACCGCGGGGGCCCGGACAGGGCCTAGCCGGGGCCGAGGACCGAGAAGTGCCCGCCCTCGGCGTCCGCCAGCCGGGCCACCCGGCCGTACGGGGAGTCGGCCGGGCCGTCCAGCACCCGGCCGCCGAGGTCGACGGCCCGGCGGGCGGCGGCGTCGGTGTCGGCGACCGAGAAGAACACCTCCCAGTGCGGCGAGAGGTCCCGCGCGGCGCGCAGCGCGGCGACGCTGCGGCCCTCGGAGCGCAGCACCACCCGCTCGTGCTCGTAGCGGACCTCGAAGTGCGCCGGGTCGCGGTCGTCCCAGCGGAACACCTCGCCGTAGAACAGCGCGGCGGCGAACGGGTCGGCGGTGCGCAGCTCGATCCAGGCGGGGGCGCCGGGCCGGGCGGCCCAGGGGGCGTCGCCGGGCCGGAGGTCGACGGGTTCGCCCTCCCAGATGCCGAAGGTCGCGCCGAACGGGTCGGCGGCCAGCGCGACCCGGCCCGCGTCGAAGGCGAGCGGGCCGACCGCGAGGGTGCCGCCGCGCTCGCGGACGCCGTCGGCGGCCCGGTCGGCGCTCTCGATGCCGAAGTAGGTGGTCCAGGCGACCGGGCGCTCCCAGTCGGTGCCGAGCTCGCTCAGCCCGGCGACCTCGACGCCGTCGGCCAGCGCGCGCAGGTAGCTGCCCCAGCGGTCCGGCCCGGGGGTGAACTCCCAGCCCAGCAGCGGCCCGTAGAAGTCCCGCGCGGCCGGCAGGTCCCGGACCGTCAGGCCGACCCAGCACGGCACCGCGGGCACGCAGCGCACCGTGGCCGTTCGCTCCACCATCCCGCGGGCTCCCTTCGCCGCTCCGCCGGCCGGACGGCCGGACCCGCCCAGCCTAGGCCGACGGCCCCGCCGGATCGTGGTCCGCCTCGCGGGCGAATCCCGGCCGCCGCACCGGACCGACCGGCGCGGGTCCCCCGGTCGGACGCGTGCCGGTGCCAAGGTCGGGCAGGACGGGGGCACGGGAACACCACTGCGGGAAGGACGTGGGCATGGACACCGGGATCGTGATCGTCGGGGCGAGCCTGGCCGGGGCGAAGGCCGCCGAGGCGCTGCGCGCGGAGGGCTACCAGGGGCCGGTCACCCTGGTCGGCGACGAGTCCGAGCGGCCGTACGAGCGGCCGCCGCTGTCCAAGGGGTACCTGCTCGGCAAGGAGGAGAAGGAGAAGGTCTACGTCCACCCCGCCGACTGGTACGAGCGGCACGGGGTGATGCTGCGGCTGGGCACCGCGGCCACCGGGGTCGACCCGGCCGGGCACACCGTCACGCTGGAGGGCGGCGAGCGGCTGCCGTTCTCCAAGCTGCTGCTGGCCACCGGTTCGGCCCCGCGCACGCTGCCGGTGCCGGGCGGCGACGGGGACTTCGTGCGGACGCTGCGCCGGATCGGCGACAGCGAGGGCCTGAGGGCCGTGTTCCGCCCCGGGGCGCGGGTGGTGGTGGTCGGCGCGGGCTGGATCGGCCTGGAGGCCGCCGCCGCGGCCCGCACCGCCGGGGCCGAGGTCACCGTGCTGGAGGCCGCCGAACTGCCGCTGCTGCGGGTGCTGGGCCGGGAGGCCGCGCAGGTCTTCGCCGACCTGCACCGGGCGCACGGCGTCGACCTGCGGCTGGGCGTCGAGGTCGCGGAGCTGCGCGCGGACGGCGTCCGGCTCGGCGACGGCGGCACCGTCCCGGCGGACGTGCTGCTGGTCGGCGTCGGCATCAGCCCGAACACGGCGCTGGCCGAGAACGCCGGGCTGACCGTCGACGACGGCGTGCGCACCGACCAGCACCTGGCCACCTCGCACCCCGACGTGTTCGCGGCGGGCGACGTGGCCAACGCCTTCCACCCGCTGTTCGGCAGGCCGATCCGGGTCGAGCACTGGGCGAACGCGCTCAACCAGCCCGCGGTGGCCGCCGCCTCGATGCTCGGCAAGTCCGCGGTGTACGACCGCGTCCCGTACTTCTTCACCGACCAGTACGACCTGGGCATGGAGTACACCGGCCACGCGGAGCCCGGCGGCTACGACCGGGTGGTGTTCCGGGGGGACGTGGCAGGGCGGGAGTTCATCGCGTTCTGGCTCTCCGGCGGGAAGGTGCTGGCGGGCATGAACGTCAACGTCTGGGACGTCACCGACCCGATCCGCGAACTGGTCCGCTCCGGGCGGCCGGTGGACCCGGAGCGGCTGGCCGACCCGGCGGTGCCGCTGGCCGAACTCTGACCCGGCCGGGCCGCGTCACGGGCGGTTCGCGGCCCGCCCCGCGTCACCCCGTGTCGTCGCACGCCGCCTCAGGTCACCTCGCGCCACATCAGCGGGGCCATCGGGTCGGCGGTCGGCCGGCTGACCTCCTCGTGCGCCTTGGTGAGCAGCTGCATGGCGAGGTCGTTGAGCGCGCGGGCCCCGGCGACCTCCTCGCCGACCCGCAGTTGCGGGCTGTCGTCGTGGTGCCGGGTGGAGAAGCCGTGCCCGCGCAGCTCGGTGCCGTCGGAGAGGCGGACCAGCGCGGCCGCCTTGGTGCGGTCGCCGTCCTCCTGGAACTCCATCTCGATGTGCCATCCGACCAGGGTCCTCATCATGGCCGCCACCTCCCGGGTGGGTACGGGGTGTTCGAACCGGTCCGGTCCTTCCAGGGTGCGCCGGGCGGACCGGACCGGCCAGGGGAGCCCGTCACGGCAGGGGTTCCGCGGGGGCCGGGCCGTCCGGCGCCTCGGGCGCGCACTCCTCGCGGCCGGTGTCGGTGTGCACCACGCGCACCGGGTGGCCGGGGTCGTCGGGGTGGATGATCTGCTGCGGTCGGCCGCAGCGCGGGCAGAGCAGGGGAATCCGGTTCATCGCCACTGTCCACGCGCCCCGCGGCGGGCAGCTCCCCGGGCCCGCGTGGCCTCCTCACCTCCAGTGTGCCGCCGCACCGCCCCCGACCCTCAAGTCCGGGGCGCCCGGTGTCGATAACCGTGACGGGGGTGCGGCTCGGGCGCCAGCGCCGCACCCCCTCCCCTCCTCTCCGGGCCCCTCCCCGACGCCCGGAATAGTTCCGCAGGCAGCGGAGTTGTGCGGGGCGACGGACCCGATCGGCGGGGCCAGGACGGCGAGAGGCAGGTGGCGACGATGAGCACGGTGGAATTGACCAAGGACAACTTCGACGAGGTGGTCCAGGGCGAGGACGGCAAGGCGTTCGTCCTGATCGATTTCTGGGCGGCCTGGTGCGGCCCGTGCCGCCAGTTCGCACCGGTCTTCGAGCGGGCGTCGGACAAGCACGCGGACCTCACCTTCGCGAAGGTCGACACCGAGGCCCAGCAGGAGCTCGCCGCGGCGTTCGACATCCGGTCGATTCCGACCCTGGCGATCATCCGCGAGGGCGTCCTCGTCTTCGCCCAGCCCGGCGCGCTCCCCGAAGCCGCCCTGGAGGACCTGATCGGCCAGGCCCGGAAGCTCGACATGACCGAGGTCCACGCCGGCGTCGCGGCCCAGAAGGCCGACCAGAACTGACCGTCCCCGCAGGGAAGTTCCCGCACCACCGAAGACCCGAACAGGGGCCCCCGGAGCACCGCGCCTCCGGGGGCCCCTCTCGTCCGCCCGCCCTCGGTCCCGCCGAGGTCGGACGGATCAGTTCTCCTGGTAGGGCTCGCGCAGCGGCCGAGGCCGGCGCGCCCCGCTTGTGATCTCCTCGGGCAGGTCGGTGCCCGCGGTGTAGTAGCGCCCCTGGGCCTCGCCCTTCGCGGTGAGCCAGCCGGCCCGGACGAGTTCGCGGATGTCGCGCTGGGCCTGCTGCTCACTCAGGTCGGCGTCCGCCTGGTAGGTGGCTCGGCGGACCCGGTTGCCCATGGCCGCCGGGTAGAGGGCGTAGAGCATGCGGTCGGGCCAGCCGCGCCGCTCGATGACGTCGTCCAGGGCGGTCCACACTTCACGGGTGGTCTCCACCTGTCGTTCGACGGCTTGGGCCTGTTGGTGGTGGGCCCTCAGGCAGAAGCGGATCCAGGCCAGGGTGTCGCGTTCCGGGGTCCACACCGGTCCGCCGACCTCGGCGAGGACGTCGTAGTAGCGGTAGGTGTTGCGGGCCCGGCCCAGCCACTCCTCGATGCTGGAGAACTCCGGCGCCACCACGCCTTCCCGGGCCAGCACCAGGGTGTGCAGCGCACGGGACATCCGGCCGTTGCCGTCCGCCCAGGGGTGGATCGCGACCAGGTTGAGGTGGGCCATCGAGGCCCGGACCAGCCCCGGCTCGTCCAGGTCCCCCTCGTTGAGCCAGGCGGCCAACTCCGCCGTGAGCGCGGGGACCGAGTCGGCGTCGGGCGCGGTGTAGGCGGCGATGGTGGGGTCCTCCGCCGAGGTGACGTAGACCGGGCCGGTGCGCCACCAGCCCGGGCGCTTGAGCAGGTGGTGGCCCTGCATCATGAAGTGCAGGGCGTTGAGCAGTTCCTTGCTGAAGGAGAAGTCGTCCCCGGCTTCGGCCAGTCGCTGGATGTAGGTCATCGCCTGCCGGTAGCCCTCGATCTCGGCGGCGACGGTGTCGTTCGCCTCGATCGGAGCCTCTCCGACCATGATGTCCTCGACGTCCGAGACGCTCGCCGCGTAGCCCTCGATCGTGTTCGACCCGGCGATCGCCCGGGCGGTGAGGTTGCGCCGCAGTTGGCCCTCCCAGCGGCGCGAGGTGCGCAGGTGCAGTCGCAGCCGCCCGCGCATGTCGTCGATCTCGGCGAGGACGGCTTCGTCGATGTCATGCAGCACGGGCGTCTTGTAGAGCATGAAGAGATGACACCATGACGGTGTAACGGCGTCAACAAAGCATCGGCGGCCCGGGTCGATCGAGGATGACCGCCCGACTCGGGACCAGGGGCCAGGGCTCAGGAGTCGGCGGCGCGCAGGCGGTCGCCGACGGTGTGGAGGATGTCGGCCAGGGCGGCGAGCTGGTCGGGGGTGAGGACGTCGATGAGCGCTTCGCGGACGGCGGCGACGTGGCCCGGGGCGGCGGCCCGCAGGGCGGTCCAGCCCTGGTCGGTGATTTCGGCGAAGACGCCGCGGACGTCGCTGGGACAGGAGCGGCGGCCGACCAGTCCGGCTTTCTCCAGTTGGGTGACCTGGTAGGTGAGGCCGCTCTTGGAGGTGACCAGGCGGTCGGCCAGGTCGGTCATCCGGAGCGAGCCGCCGGGGGCGGCGGAGAGCTGCACCAGGATCTCGTACTGGGTGTGGGAGAGCCCCGCGTCCTCCTTGAGCTGGCGCTCCAGTCGGCGGGCGACCAGGTTGGTGGCGGCGACGAACCCGCGCCAGGCGGCCATCTCGGTCTCGTTGAGCCAGCGGGGATCGTCCATGCCCCGCAGTCTACTCCGGTTGTTCAAATTCGAACTCGGGTGTACCTTCGGGAGCGCAAGGTTCAAATTTGAACTACCCGGTTCGGGACCACCCGGTTCCGCACCACACCGCCGACAGCGAACGGCAGCGCGGCCCCGGCAGCAGGAGGACGGACCCATGAGCACCCCCACCACCGAGCGCATGCCCGCGCTCTACCTCTCGCACGGCGCGCCCCCGCTCGCCGACGACCCGGTCTGGCCCGGCGAACTCGCCGCCTGGTCCGCCGACCTGCCCCGCCCCAAGGCGATCCTGATGGTCTCGGCGCACTGGGAGGAGGCCCCGCTGGCGATCGGCGCGGTGCGCACCCTCCCGCTGGTGTACGACTTCTGGGGCTTCCCCGAGCACTACTACCAGGTCCGGTACGCCGCCCCCGGCGCGCCCGAGCTCGCCGAGTCCGTCCGCAAGCTGCTGCGCGCCCCCGGCACCCCCGTGCAGGACGTGCCGGACCGCGGGCTGGACCACGGCGCGTACGTCCCGCTGGTCGAGATGTACCCCGACGCGGACGTCCCCGTCCTCCAGGTCTCGCTGCCCACCCTGGACCCGCGGCGGCTGATGGAGATCGGCCGCAAGCTCGCCCCGCTGCGCGACGAGGGCGTGCTGATCGTCGGCTCCGGCTTCTTCACCCACAACCTGCGCGCCCTCTCCCCCGACGGCCGGATCACCTCCGTGATGGCCGAGTTCGACGACTGGGGCCGCCGCGCCCTGGACGCCCGCGACCTCGACGCACTGCTCGACTTCGAGCACAAGGCCCCCGCCGGACGGCTCGCCCACCCCCGCACCGAGCACTTCGCCCCGCTCTTCGTCACCCTCGGCGCCGGCGAGGCCGACCTCGGCGAGCAGCGCAGCGTCATCGACGGCTTCTGGATGGGCCTGGCCAAACGGTCGATCCAGCTCGGCTGACCGGGCCCCGCCCTCCCCCGCCACGGCTGGTCCTTACGCGTCCTTTCCGTCCCGTTCGGCAGAATGCACCCGGGACGGCGGTCGGAGACCGGTGGACCGCGGACGGACCGGCGACCGGTCGGCCGCGGCCGGACCGGCGACCGCCGGACCGCGGAACGGGAGGACGGACGGGATGGCGGGAGCGGGATGCCCGGGCCGGGCCAGGTACTGCCTGGCCGCGATGGCCGCCGGCTGGGCCGGCAGCTGGCCGGCCCTGCACGCCGAGGGGAACGTGCAGGAGCTGCTGCGGCACTGCCTGAGCGGCCCCGGCGTCCCCTCGTACGCCATGCTGCTGGCCTGGGGCGGGCTGCTGCTCAACCTGGCCGCCGTGGTCTGGGCCGTCCGGCTGGCCCACCGGACGCTGCGGGAGACCAGTCGGCCGATCAGCGCCGGGCGCGGCCTGCTGTTCGTGGCGCTGCCCTCGGCGCTGCTGATCGGGGCGTTCCAGTGCGCCGTTCTCCAGGACGCCGGCGCGCACCGCGGGCCGCAGCGCAGCCTCTGCGTGGGCGCGCCGGCCGGTGGCGCGCCGGCCGGTGGCGGGTGGGCGGGACCGGCGTGGGCCCGGACGGTGGTCAGTAGCCGCAGGTGAAGCGCTCGCCGCGGTGGGCGGGGCGTTCGAGCTCGTCGACCAGGGCGACCGCGAGGTCCGGCAGCGAGACGGTGGAGAGGCCGTCCGGGGCCGTGACCAGCGCGTCGGTGCCGGAGCGGTAGCGGCCGGTGCGCTCGCCCGGGAGCAGGCTCTGCGGCGGGCTGAGCACCGTCCAGTCCAGGTCGCGGACGGTGCGCAGGTAGTCCAGCGCCCGGCCGTGGGCGCGCATCAGCTCGAACTGGCGCGGCGGCACGGACGGGTCGTCCCACAGCGGGGCGCCGGACCCGGTGGTGAGGCTGCCCGCGCTGCCGACCACCAGCAGGCGCGGGGCCGCGTCCGCGAGCTGCCGCAGCCCCGCGACCAGCGCGTGCGCGGCCGGTTCCACCAGCCGCCCCCGGCCCGGACCGTCCCCGCCGCCGACCGCGCTCACCACCGCCTCCTGCCCCTGCGCGACCCGCGCGACGTCCGCCGGGTCCAGCACGTCCCCGCGCTCCACCCTGATCGCCAGCCCCTGGTACTCCTCCGGCCGCCGCACCACCGCGGTCACCCGGTGGCCCCGGGCCAGCGCCTCGGTCACCACGCACCGACCGATCCCGCCGTTCGCCCCGATGACCGCGATCTGCATGCCCGACCAGCCTCGCTCTCCGCACCGCGAATCCGACGTTTCATCAGACCATGTGAGCGGGCGGAGGCCCGGGAGGCCGCCACGGGGCGAGGGGAAGGCGGAGGACCGCTGCGCGGGGCCCGAGGGCGACGGGATGGGAAGCGACGACGCGGGAGGCCGCCGCGAAGCCAGGGACGCGAGCGCCGCTGCGCGGGGCCGGGGGCGAGGAGCAGAGGCACGGGAGGCCGCCATGGGGCGAGGGGAGGGCGGAGGACCGCTGCGCGGGGCCCGGGGCCACGGGACGGGAAGCGAAGACGCGGGAAGCCGCCACGAGCCAGGGACGCGAGCGCCGCTGCGCGGGGCCGGGGGCGAGGAGCGGAGGCACGGGAGGCTGCCACCGGGCGGGGTCTCGGTGGGTCTGGGCGGGACTCGGTGGGGTGGTGGCGGGGTGGGGTTCGGGGGTAGGGGTGGGGGGTCGGGTTGTCGGGCGGGAAGGGGTGGGGCCGGTGGACCGGCTGGTGGCGGATCTGATCGCGGAGGGGGCGGAACTGGAGGCGCTGGTGGGCGGGTCGGGGCCCACCGAGTTCGCGGCGGGGACTCCGGCGGCGGGGTGGACGGTGGCGCACCAGGTGGCGCACCTGGCCTGGACGGACCGGTGGACGTTGCTGGCGGTGCGGGACCCGGCGGGGTTCGCGGCGGCGCTGGGGCGGGAGTTCGCGGACGGGGCGGCGGCGGTGGACCGGGGGGCCGCCGAGGGGGTCGGGGAGGACCCGGCGGCACTGCTGGAGCGCTGGCGGGCGGGGCGGGCGGAGGTGGCGGCGGCGCTGGCGGAGGTGCCGCCGGACGTGCGGGTGCCGTGGTTCGGGCCGCCGATGAAGGCGCGGTCGATGCTGACGGCGCGGCTGATGGAGACCTGGGCGCACGGGCAGGACGTCGCGGACGCGCTCGGGGTGGAGCGCGTCCCGACCGACCGGCTGCGGCACGTCGCGCACCTGGGGGTCCGGACCGTCGGCTTCGCGTTCGCCGCGCACGGGCGGCCCGCGCCGGACGTCCCGTTCCGGTTCGAACTGCGCTCCCCCGGCGGCGAGTCGTGGTGCTGGGGCGCGGCGGACGCGGCCGACCGGGTGAGCGGCCCGGCGCTGGACTTCTGCCTGCTGGTCACCCAGCGCCGCCACCGCGACGACCTGGCACTGACCGCGGAGGGCGAGGCCGCCCGGGCCTGGCTGCCGATCGCCCAGGCGTTCGCCGGGCCGCCCGGCGAGGGGCGTCCGCCCCGGCGGGGGTGAGCGGGTCAGCGAGGGTGAGCGGGTCAGCGGGGGGGGTGAGCGGTCAGCGGCGCGGGAAGCAGGGCTCCTGACCGGGCATCGAGACGTACGAGCCGGTCTCCTCACCGCCGCCGACCTGGAGGAAGACCACCTCGTTCGGGCCGTCGAGGCCGTAGCCGAGCGCGGTGACGCGCCGGCACAGGGCCAGGGTCTGCGCGCGGGTGGTGCCGGGCTCGACGTCGATCATGACGGCGTTCCCCTCCCCGGGGACGTCGTCCGAACCGGAGGGCTGGCGCAGGTAGGAGCCGTCGGCGACGTGCGGCAGGCAGCGGATCTCCTCCGGCAGCGACGTCGACCAGCCGCCGAGCCAGCTCCGGGTGGGGCTGGGCGCCGCCCCGCACGCGGCCCCGGGGGGCTCGGCGGCAGCGACGGCGGTCGTGGCGGCGGCAGCGGCAGTCGTGGCGGCAAACGTGGTGGCCGTGGCGGCGGTGGTGGCGGTGGTGCCGGTGCAGCCCGCGAGGGCGAGCAGGGCGGTCGCACCGAGGGCGAGCGCGGCGACGCGGCGGCTGGGCATGCTTCTCCTCTGGTCCATCCGCACCCTACCGACCGGGGCAACCGCTTTTCCGCCGTCGCCCACCACCGCCCACCACCGCCCGCCACCGGCCGCTACTCGGTGGCGAGTTCCGCGCGGGCCTGGTTCACCCAGCGGCGGACGCCGCGGGCGGCGGGGGCGTCGGTCAGGTCGGCGGCTTCCCGGAGGTGGGCGGCGGCGTCGTCCGGGCGGCCCTGCCGGGCGGCGAGGTGGGCCAGGCCGACGAGGTTCGCGGCGACGCCGGGGAGGAAGCCCAACTCGCGGCGCAGGCGGGTGGATTCCTCCAGGTGGGTGCGGGCCTCGTCGAGCCGGCCGGACAGGTGGGCGGCGATGCCGAGGTGGCGGCGGGCGTAGGAGACGGTCAGCCGGTCCCCGGCGGCGGTGGCGAGGGCGAGGGCGTGTTCGAAGGCGGGCAGGGCGGTGGCGGTGTCGTCCCGGACGACCTGGTGGAAGGCGCCGATCCAGAACCGGGCCTCGCCCTCGCCGCGGGTGTCGCCGAGGGCCCGGTACAGCCCGGCCGCGCGTTCGAACAGCTCCAGCTCCCGCTCGTCCGCGACCCGCTGTTCCAGGAAGCGGGCGTGGGCCACCCGGCCGCGGGCCAGCGCGAGGTCGGCCTCGACCGCGTCGAGGTCCCGGTCGGCCGCTGACAGGACGTCAGTCCTTCCACCGAACACGGCCTGTTCGTAGCGGAGTTGGGCTTTCTCGATCCGCGCGTCCATGGTCATGGGCCGATCGTAGCAACGATGTTCGAACGGCGGCCGTACGGTGCGGCGGCCCGGACGGTTGAGATGTTTTGACCTAGATTGCCCGGTTATGGGAGACAGTGACGGGATCAGTCGGCGGACGGTGCTCAGGACGGCCGCCGTCGCCGGTCTCACGGCGGTGGCGGGCGGCGGGGCACGAGCGGCGGCAGCGGGCACGGCGCCGGCGGGGGGCTTCCCGCAGCCCGTGACGGCGCACCGGCGGCCGACGCCGGGGCGGGTGCCGTCGGTGCTGGAGCAGGTGCTGGACGTCCGGTTCGCCGGGATCGACGTGCCGGGCCACGGGCGGATCACCACCCGCGCCTACAACGGGGCGTTCCCGGGCCCGACGCTGCGGGTGCGGGCCGGGGACACCCTGCTGCTCACCCACGTCAACGGGCTGCCGCCGAACCCGGCCGCGCCCGGCACCGGGGACGCCCGCGCCCACGGCGCACGGATGCCGCACCGCCCCAACAGCTTCAACCTGCACACCCACGGGATGCACGTCTCCCCGTCCGGGCACGCCGACAACGTGCTGCGGGAGTTCGCGCCGCGCGCCGCCGAGGGCGACCCGGAGCCGCGCTACACCAGCGCCGTGCACGTCCCGGCCGACCACCCCGCCGGGACGTACTGGTACCACCCGCACCTGCACGGCTCCACCGCCGAACAGCTCGCGGGGGGCCTGGCGGGGGTGATCGTGGTGGAGGGCGACGTCGACGAGGTGCCGGAGATCCGGGCCGCCGCGGACCTGGTGGTCTGCGTCAACGAGCTGAAGCTGCGCGACGGGCGGGTGCCCGCGTTCACCTCGAACACCTGGCTGTCCGGGGTGCCGTCGGTGTTCACCGTCAACGGCGCGGTCGGCCCGGTGCTGGCGCTGCGGCCGGGCGAGGTGCAGCGGTGGCGGCTGGTCGGGGCCACCGCGTTCACCGCGCTCACCCTGCAACTCGTCGGCGAACACGGCACGTTGACCATGCACCGGATCGCCCAGGACGGGGTGACACTGCCCGCGCCGGTGGCCGCGCGGACGGTGGAGCTGGCGATGGGCAACCGGGTCGACGTCCTGGTCCGGGGCGGGGCGCCCGGGCGGTACGAGCTGCGCGCGGAGCGGGTGAACCGGCCGCTGCTGACCGTCGAGGTCGCGGGCGAGCCGGTCGACCCGCCGATGGGCCTGCCGACCGCGCTGCCGCCGGGCCGCCCGTTCCTCGACGAACGGGAGGTCACCGGCCCCGGCCGGGAGGTGGTCTTCCACGCCGACCCCGGCGTCCTCCCGCAGCCGTTCCCGGACGCCTTCCGCGTCCTGGGCAGCCACCCGACCCCGCCCGCGCACCCCGGCGGCGACCTGCGCCGCGACCCGGCGTACGGCCTGTACGACCCCGGCTACGTCAACCACGTACTGCCGCTGGGCCGCACCGAACGCTGGACCGTCCGCACCGGCGAGACCTCCCCCGGCTTCAACCACCCCTTCCACCTGCACACCAACCCGTTCCTGGTGACCCACCGCAACGGCGTCCGCCTCGACCCGCCGGTCTGGCACGACACCGTCGGCCTGGCCGGCGGGCACCCCGGCGACGAGGTGACCTTCCTGGTCCGCTACGAGGACTTCACCGGCCGCGCCCTCGCCCACTGCCACCAACTGCACCACGAGGACCTCGGCATGATGCAGGCCGTGTCGTACGTCGCCCCGTGAACCACCCCGCCGAACCACCCCGCCGAACCACCCCGCGAGGGCCGCGCCCGCCTCAAACCCGCCCCGGCGGCGGGGACGCGGGCCGCACCCGCCGCACCTCGCTCCACACGGTCTCCCGCGCGACGCCGCCGTTGCGCGCCGGGGACGAGTACCGGTGCCCCCAACGGTCGCCCAGCGCGAGGGCCTCCAGCACCCCGTACTCGTCCGGCGCGGGGCCGTTCAGGCGCAGTTCGACCCGGTAGCAGCTCCCGGTCCCGGTCAACCGCGCCTCCCCGCCACCGGCCCGGGCCAACCGCTCGGCGATCTCCCACGCCCGGCCCCGGGCGTCCTCGTCCTCCTCCGGGACGTCGTCCCCCGCCGACGGCTCGCCGGTGTACCGCACGTGCTTCCTCCGATGTCTCGTTCCGCGTGTCCGGCAAGGGCGTTCAGGCCGCGTCCGGCGCCCCGTCGGTGGCCGCGACGGCGCAGCGCGGGCACCCGCAGGGCGGCCAGATCAGCGCCGAGACCAGGGGTAGGCAGAACGTCTCGTCGCACGTGCGGTACGAGACCTGCACCCGGGTGCCGTCGTCCCGCACCCGGTAGACCCGGATCGTCAACCTTGATGAGGAGCAAGGGAGTTCGCGGGACTGGTCATCCGCCGCCGGCTCGTCCGGCTGGGACTGAGTGATCGTCATGATTGTTGCTCCATGGTGCAATTGCCCTCGGCGAGGGTCACTTTCCGCACTCCAAGCGTCACTGTTCGGCGCTAGGCTGAGAAGGCTGGACACGTCCGCACGCGGAATGCGGAGATTGGGGAGCCATGGCAGCCCAGGAGAGGACGCTCCACCCGGAGCGCTCCGTACGTGACTTGTTCGGATTCCACCTCCGCCGGATGCGCAAGGAGCGGGGGCTCTCGCTCGCCGACCTGGCCGCGGAACTCATGCACGCCAAGACGGTCCTCGCCGACGTGGAAACGGCCGTTCGTCCGATTCCGCGAGAGCTTCCGAAGGAACTCGACGAATTCTTCGGCGTCGGGGGGATTTTCGGACACCTGTACAAGCTCTCCTATTTGGAGGCTTTCCCGGACTGGTCGCGCCGGTTCATGGAACTCGAACCGCTCGCCTCCCAGGTGTGGAAGTACGCCGCCAACCTGTTTCCCGGCCTGTGGCAGACCGAGGAGTACGGTCTGGCCGCACTACGGCTGGGGCTGCCGCGCGCCGACTCCGAGGAGATCGAGCGCGTCTGGTCCACCCGAGCGGCGCGGCAGTCCCTTCTGTGCGGTGACAACCCGCCTTTCATCTGGGTCGTACTGGACGAGAGCGTCATCCGGCGGCAGGTCGGCGGCCCGGCGGTCATGGCGCGGCAGATCGAACATGTGCTGAAGCTGGCGGACGGCCCGCACGCCACCGTGCAGGTGCTCCCGTTCTCGGCCGGGGCGCACGGAGTGGGAAGTTCGATCACGTTGCTCGACTTCCTCGACGCGCCGCGCGTCGTGTACGCGGAGGGCTACGGCACGGGTCAACTCCTGGATTCCACAGCCGAGGTGCAGGACACCGCTCTGGCCTACACTCGTCTCCAGGCGGCAGCCCTGTCACCGGAGGAGTCGAAGCCGTGGCTCCGATGCACAATGGAGGAACTCCTAACATGAGCACTGCGTCCCGCCTGTCCCTCACCGAGTGGCGGAAGTCCAGCTACTCCGACGCGCAGGGCCAGGGCGACTGCATCGAGATCGCGGAGGCGTACGCCGCCTCCCACGGCGTGATCGCCATCCGCGACAGCAAGAACCCGACCGGCGAAACCCTCCTGGTGTCCGTCGACGCCTGGCACGCCTTCACCGCCGCCGTCAGCGCGGGCGAGCTCGGCTCGATCTGACAGCACCCCGCCCCACCGAGCCCCCTCCCGCAGGGGGCTTTCGGCCCTCCTGGAGGAATGCGTCCGATGTGATCAGTGATCAAAAGCGATCATTGAGCGGGAGACCGGGACTCCGATCTCGTTGCTGTGCCAGATTCCGGCGGCCAGCGCGAGGACGCGCTGGGCGGCCCGGTCCGCGACGCCCTCGAAGGTCCGTCTGCCGTGTTGTTCCAGATCGAGCTGTCCTTTGAGGGTGTCGTTGATCGACTCGATCAGTTGGCGGACCTTCTTGGGCACCGGTTCGCCGTAGCGCTTCTGCTCACGCTTGCGCGAGGGTCGCAGTAACTCGATGCCGAACTCGGCGAGCTCCCGCTCGAACGTCTTCGAGGCGAAAGCCCTTGTCCGTGATGAGCAGGATGCCTTCCCGTCGGGCGACCGACTCGGCATCGACCTCGAGCATCGCGGCCACGACTTCCCGCTCACCGATCTTCGGGTCGGCCGGCGCCCACATGATCGGCATGCCCGTCGGCGTGCGGAGCAGGTACAGGCTCAGACCCCGGAAGAACCGGGAGTGGGAGGCGCAGTAGCCGTAATCGGCCCGCCAGGTTCGAACGTTGCACGGTCGGGCGCGACATGCCGCGGGCCACTGGGGTGGAGTCGGTGATCCACACGGTGTCCGTCCAGAAGTCGCTGTCCTTTGACGAGGATCGGTACAAGAAGCGCAACACCGTGGAGCGGGCCATCAACAAGGTGAAGAACCATCGTGCGGTGGCCATCCGTTACGACAAGCGCGGCAACGTCCTCCTCGGCACCGTCATCGCGGCGGCCGTCGTCGTCCGGTTGCGCTCATGATTCGACGTCCCTGGTAGTGGTCGTCGTAGCCGAGTCGGTGCCGAGCGGCCAGCGGTAGCCGGCATCATGCAGCCCGGTCAGAGCCGCATGGTCGTTGGACACCAGCACTTGGGCCAGTCGAGCTGCCGCCGCGACCACAGCAGGCCAGCCAGGGGAATCCAGATAGACCTCATCGCGGGCATCAGCGCCGACCGAGTCCTGCACTGCGCTGTACGCAGCGCCGAGACGGGACATCAGCTCGACCTCCTGCTCGGTACGAAGGGACCGCCCCAACCACGGCAGCGGATTGTTCGCATCGCAGAAGTCGTCGAAAAGCACGTGCACCGTGTGGTCGAGATCCTCGAACTGCTCCGGATCCGGCCACACCTCTCGCTGCCATGTCGGACTGGCCAACGCCACAACCGCAGGCACGATGTGAAGGCGGTAGTAGGGCAGAGCAATGCCGTGATCGATCACCAGCCGAGACTACTCACCCAGTGATCGGCCGGACAGCTCCTGGCCGGGTGGTGTCACCGTCACAGCTGCTCGAACTGGAGGAACGGATGAAGCAGTCCCGGGGCTGGGAGATCGCGAACAGGACGCAGTCGGTCACCGACCGGGCGGTCAGCGGGCCGGCGGCGGTGCGGGCGGCGGTGCTCCAGGACGGGGCGAGCGGATCGGCGTCGGTGAAGTCTGGCGGGTAGAGCGCGATCAGCGGTCTTCCGCGCTGTCTCCGCGCTCCGTGCGGACAGCAGCGCGCGGGCTCCCAGCCGTCCGGCGCACAGGGCGAGTGCGCGGCCGGTGCCGCGGCCCGCGCCGGTGACGACCAGGACGGTCGGTCAGTTCCATCGGTGGCCCTCTCTCGGTGGCGCGTTCCCGGCGGGGGAAAATACCGGTGCGGGCGGAGGGAGCCGGGATGCTGGGCTGGGGTGCTGAGGTGGCGGTGGCGTGCGGGTGCGGGGCGCGGGCGTGGCGGGAGGTGGGGCAGTCCGTTCGGGGTGGGCGGCTGTGCTGGGACGCCGAGTTGCGGTGTGCGGGGTGCGGGGGCGGCGGCTGCCTGGGTTTCGGGGAGGGGGACGCGCCGGGCTGGGTCCGTGGGCCGCTGTTGGAGCGGTACGGGCCGGTGCTGGTGCGGTTGGTCGATCCGGGGGCGGGTCGGGGCGCGGCGCTGCGGGTGGTGCGTGCGGCCTGGCCGGTGACGTTGTCGCAGGCCGTCGAGGTGCTGGGGCGGCTGGCCGGGGACGGGTTGGCCGGGACGCCCGCGGAGGCGGCCTGGCTGTGCGGGCGGTTGGCGGGGCAGGGGGTGGCGGCCGAGGCCGTGCCCGGCCCGGCGGGGGCGGACGGTGGCGGGCCGTGGGGGCCGCCCGGGTGAGGGTCGTGGGGGGTCAGTCCTGGTGGGGTTCGGTGGAGCGCTGCCGGTGGGCGGCGCGGGTGAACTCGCCGGTGCCGACGCGGGCGGCGAGGGTGTCGTCGGGGCCGGAGAGCAGGGAGCCGTAGCCGGTGGCGGCCCAGAGGCTGCGGTCGGCGGGGACCTCGAAGTAGGGGACGGTGCGGCCCTGGTCGCGGACGGCGAGCACCTGCGGGGAGCGGCGGGTCTTGAGGGCCTGGCCGCAGTCCGCGCAGACGGCGACGTCGACGCGTTCGCGGCGGCCGAGCGGGCGCCAGGTGGTGCGGCGGGCGGCGGTGCCGTGCCGGGGGTCGAAGAAGCACAGCGGCAGCCGGGGTTCGGGGGCGAGCGCGGCGCGGCCCTCGGCGGCCAGGGCGAGCACGCCGGCCAGGTCGGGGATGCCGTCGGCGCCGTCCAGGACCCGGCCGGCCGCGTCGTAGGCGTCCAGGGCGCGGCCCAGGCCGGGGGTGGAGCCGTCGGCCTCGTCCAGGGCCGCGCCGAGGGCGAGCACCTCGTCGGCGGCCTGGCGGCGCAGCCCGGCCTCGTCGGCGGCCCGGTCGGCGGCGAACACCGCGTCGGGGAAGGTGAACGCGGTGTGCCGGGGCCGGCGGCGGCTGCGGGCGACCAGGGCGGCGCCGACCACCAGGGCGAGCACCAGCGCCGCGGCGAGCGCGAACGGGCCGGTGGCGGACGAGGAGGAGGACGCGCCGGGCGTGTCGTCGGTGTGCGGGCGGGCCGAGTACTCGCGGTCGACCCGGTCCGCCTCGGCCTTGTAGACCTCGGTGCCCTTGCCGGTGGCGACCAGGTCGATCACCCGGCCGACCTTGGCCGCCAGTCCGGCGTCCTTGAGTTCCTTGAGCAGGCCGACGGCGTTGGCCGAGTCCCGGACCTGGTGGGTGTCGGCGGGCCACTCGAAGCCGTTCAGCCAGCTGCCGTAGTCGTCGCTGGTGACCATGATCAGCGGCGACCGGCCGAGGCGTTCCTGCACCACGGCGGCCATCGCCTTGGCGCTGCCGTCGAAGGCGTCGCCCTTCTGGAGCGGCACCAGCACGACCTTGACGGGCAGTCCGGTCGCGGCGATCTGCTCGGTGAGCTGCTGCTGCTGGGCGGGGGTGACGGCGGCGGCGAAGGCCGGGTCGACGTACACCGGGGAGGTCTTCAGCGCCTCGGCGATGCTCGCGCCGGTCGCCGTGGTGGCGGGGGTGGCGTCGGCCCGGGCGGGGGCGCCGGTCCCGGTGCCGAGCAGGGCGGCGCAGGCCAGCAGCAGGGCGGCCAGCAGGCGGGAGGCCGGTAGGCGGGAGGCCGCCCGCCCGGTGGGCACGGTCGGCGGAGTCGGCGCGGTCACGGCGGTCGACGCGGTCGCGGCGGTCGACGGGGTGCGGCGGTCACTGGACACTGGCGGACTCCCTGGCCCTGAGGATGAGTGCGTCGAGGCCCTCGCGCGCGGACGGCAGGACCTGCCCGGCCAGGTCCCAGGCGGTGCGGGTGCGGTCGTCCGGGCCTGGCGGGCGCAGCAGCAGCCGGTCGGCCTCGGCGCGGCGGGCGGCCAGCTCGGCGGCGTCGCGGGTGGCGCCACCGCTGCGGAGGGCGTCCCGGCAGTCGGAGCAGAGCTGGGCGGAGCCGGGGCCCAGGTCGACGGCGGGGAACCAGGACGGGACCCGGCCGCCGTCGGCCGTGCCGTGCAGCGGGTTGAGCCGGCACAGCAGCGGGCCCCGGCGGCCGTGCAGGGCGTCGAACCCGGCCCGGGCGAGGGCGGTGGCGGCGGCCAGGTCGGACGGGTCGGCGGTGCGCAACCCGTCCGCGCCGACCAGGAGTTCGGCGGCGTCCAGGCAGTCCCAGGCGCGGGCCCGGCCGGGCGCGTCCTGGTCGACGGCGGCCAGCCGGACGGCGAGGGCGCGGACGTCCTCGTCGGCCCAGGCGCGCAGTTGGCGGGTGGACGGCTGGGCGGCGGTGCGCCGGGGACCGGGGGCGTGCTGCGGGGCGGCCGGGGCGGCGGCCAGGACGCGCCGGGAGCGGAGCACGGCCCGGGTGACGGCGATCGCGGCCCAGGCGAGCAGCAGCAGGACGCCGTACAGCAGGACGCCGAGCACGATGCCGCCGCCGAAGTCGTTGCCGAACAGCGGCGGCAGCTTGTTGCTGCGCAGTTCGGGCAGTTCGGAGCGGCCGTCGCCGGACGCCCGCTCGCCGGTGGGTCGGGCGGCGGCCACCGTGTCCAGGACGCTGTTCAGCCGGTCCGGGAGGCGCAGGTCGTCGGAGGCGGTGCTGCGGTCGGGGTAGCGCAGGTCGGCGCGGCGGAACCGGCTGGGGGCGTCCGTGCCGACGGGGCCGTACTCGGTGAGTTCGAAGTAGCCGCGGACCGGGTCGATCTGCACGTACACGCCGTCCCGGCCGGTGCGCTGGTGCACCTGGGCGAGCAGGACGGCGCCGTCGCCCTCGCTCTCGTCGTCGGAGTCGGAGGGGGTGAACAGCAGGTACACCGGGGTCTTGGCCGCGAGGTCGGCCACCCGCTGCCGGACGGCCGCGAGTTGGGCGGGCGTCAGCGCGGTCGGGGCGGAGGCGTCCTGGTAGACGCCGTCGGCGGTGAGCGCGGCGGCGGCCTCGGTGGTGCGGGCCTCCAGGTCGGCCCGGGTGACGGTGAGGTCGGGGTCGTCGATGGTCTGCGGGAAGACCGCGGGCGCGGCGAGCACCACGCCGAGCACGGCGGCCACCGTGGCCAGCAGGGTCGCCGCGAGGACGCCGCGGCGCAGCGGCTCGGCGGCGCGGGCGGAGGCGGCGCGGGCGGAGGCGGGCCGCTGCGCGGAGCCCTTGGCCGGACCCTTCGCGGGGCTCTTCGTCAGACCCTTGGCGGGGCCCTTCGCGGTGCCCTTGGCGGGCTTCTTGCCCAGGTCGACGGCCCCGGACCGCCGGCCCGGTGCGCCGGTCCGGAGGGGGCGGCGGCGGGAGAGGCGCAGGCCGAGGGCGAGCAGCAGGCCGGGGAGGACCACGACGGCCAGGCCGAGCAGCAGGTTCTGGTTCTGCCGGTCGGTGGCGGAGATGTACAACCGGGGGTAGTCGTCGTGGCGGCGTTCCGTCGCGCGCGCCTCGGCGGCGACCTGGTCCTCGTCCCGGACCACCCGGTCGGTGAAGGCGGTGAACCCGGCGAGCGGCCCGGCGTCGTACGGGGTGACGCGGTTGGCGATCCGGGCGGCGTCGGCGGCGGCGGGGAGGTCGACGCCGAACGCGGAGACGGTCAGGGCGCCGTACTCCTCCACCAGCACGTACAGGCCGTCGGCGCCCAGCCGGTCGTGCACCTGGGCGAGCAGGGTCCGGTCGGCGTTCGGCAGCACCAGGACGTAGGTGGGCACGCCGGTGCGCCGCGCGACGGCGGCGAACTGCGGGGCGAGCGAACGCGGCACCTGGCGCGGCAGGTCGGCGGAGATGTAGACCGGGTCCCTGCGCAGTTCGGCGGCCAGCCGCTCGGCCTGGGACGCCTCGGCGGGCAACTGCCCGGCGGCGGGGGCGGGCGCGGAGGCGGCAGCGGTGGCAGCGGCGGCAGCGGTGGGCGCGGCGCTCGGGTCGGCGGCGGTGGCCGGGGCGGCGGCGGTGCCGAGCAGGGCCAGCGCGGCGAGCACGGCCGCGGCGGCCACCGGGGCTCCCGGGACCACCGGTCGGGTCGGCCGTCTCCGGCCCGGTGTCCGCTTCTGTGTCCGCATGGGGCGCCTCCCGGTGGTTCGGCCGGTCACTTTACCCGCGCTTGATGGGGACGAGAACCGGTGCCCGTCGGTTCCGGATGGTTGGATCGGGGCGGCGGCGTCGCCAGGGGCACCGCCGGACGGAGGGACGAGGACGATGAGCGGCGCGGCGCGGCCGGACGGCGGGGACGGGCAGGTCGGCGGCCAGGACGGGCACGACGGCGGGCGGCACCCGGCGGACCGGCACGACCTGATCCGGGTGCACGGGGCCCGGGTGAACAACCTCAAGGACGTCAGCGTCGAACTGCCCAAGCGCAGGCTGACGGTGTTCACCGGGGTGTCGGGTTCGGGCAAGAGCTCGCTGGTGTTCGGGACGGTCGCGGCGGAGTCGCAGCGGCTGATCAACGAGACGTACAGCGCCTTCGTCCAGGGCTTCATGCCCTCGCTGAGCCGCCCCGAGGTGGACGTGCTGGACGGCCTGACCACGGCGATCATCGTCGACCAGCAGCGGATGGGCGCCGACCCGCGCTCGACGGTGGGCACCGCGACGGACGCCAACGCGATGCTGCGCATCCTGTTCAGCCGGCTCGGCGACCCGTACGTCGGCCCGCCGCCCGCGTTCTCCTTCAACGTGCCGACGGTGCACGGCGCGGGGGCGGTCACGGTGGAGCGCGGCGAGGGGGCGAAGGCCGAGCAGCGGACGTTCGGGCGGGCCGGCGGGATGTGTCCGCGCTGCGAGGGGCGGGGCAGTGTCTCGGACATCGACCTGCGGCAGCTGTACGACGGGTCGAAGTCGCTGGACGAGGGCGCGCTGACCGTCCCCGGCTACAAGCCCGGCGGCTGGAACTACCGGCTGTACAGCGAGTCCGGCCTGGTCGACCCGGGCAAGGCGATCGACGCGTACACCGAGCAGGAGCGGCACGACTTCCTGTACCGGGAGCCGACCCGGATGAAGATCGCCGGCATCAACATGACCTACGAGGGCCTGGTGCTGCGGGTCCGGAAGTCGATGCTGGCCAAGGACCGGGCCGCCCTGCAACCGCACATCCGCGAGTTCGTGGACCGGGCGGTCGCCTTCACCACCTGCCCGGAGTGCGCGGGCACCCGGCTGAGCGAGGGCGCCAGGTCCGCGAAGATCAGGGGCCGCTCGATCGCCGACGCCTGCGCCCTCCAGATCAGCGACCTCGCCGACTGGGTACGGGAGTTGGACGAGCCGACGGTGCGCCCGCTGTTGGAGTCGCTGCGCCAACTGCTGGACTCGTTCACCGCGATCGGCCTCGGCTACCTCTCGCTGGACCGCCCCGCCGGGACGCTCTCCGGCGGCGAGGCGCAGCGGGTGAAGATGATCCGGCACCTGGGCTCCTCGCTGACCGACGTCACGTACGTCTTCGACGAGCCGACCACCGGCCTGCACCCGCACGACATCCAGCGGATGAACGGGCTGCTGCGGCAGCTGCGCGACAAGGGCAACACGGTGCTGGTGGTGGAGCACAAGCCGGAGACCATCGCGATCGCCGACCACGTGGTCGACCTCGGGCCGGGCGCCGGGGCGGCGGGCGGCGAGGTGTGCTTCGAGGGCAGCGTGGACGGGCTGCGCGCCAGCGGCACCGTCACCGGCCGGCACTTCGACGACCGGGCCGCGCTCAAGCCCGAAGTGCGCACCCCCACCGGCGTGTTGGAGATCCGCGGCGCGGACGCGCACAACCTGCGCACGGTGGACGTGGACGTGCCGCTGGGCGTGCTGGTGGTGGTCACCGGCGTGGCGGGCTCCGGGAAGAGCTCGCTGGTGCACGGTTCGCTGGTGCACGGCGCGGCGCTGGCCGGCGGGGTGCCGGAGGGCGTGGTGGCGATCGACCAGAGCCCGATCCGGGGCTCGCGGCGCTCCAACCCGGCGACGTACTCGGGCCTGCTGGAGCCGATCCGCAAGGCGTTCGCGAAGGCGAACGGGGTCAAGCCCGCGCTGTTCAGCGCCAACTCCGAAGGGGCCTGCCCGAGTTGCAACGGCGCGGGCGTGGTCTACACCGACCTGGGGATGATGGCCGGGGTGGCGACGGTCTGCGAGGAGTGCGAGGGCCGGCGGTTCCAGGCCGCGGTGCTGGAGTACCGGCTCGGCGGCCGGAACATCGCCGAGGTGCTGGCGATGTCCGTCGACGCGGCCGAGCGGTTCTTCGGCACCGGCGAGGCCCGCACCCCGGCCGCGCACACCGTCCTGAAGCGGCTGTCCGACGTCGGCCTCGGCTACCTGACGCTCGGCCAGCCGCTCACCACGCTCTCCGGCGGCGAGCGCCAACGCCTCAAGCTGGCCGCGCAGATGGCCGAGAAGGGCGGCGTGTACGTGCTGGACGAGCCGACCGCCGGACTGCACCCGGCCGACGTCGAGCAACTGCTCGGCCTGCTCGACCGGCTGGTCGACTCCGGCAAGTCGGTGATCGTGGTCGAGCACCACCAGGCGGTGATGGCGCACGGCGACTGGATCATCGACCTCGGCCCGGGCGCGGGCCACGACGGCGGCCGGATCGTCTTCGAGGGCACCCCCGCCGCGCTGGTCGCCGACGGCGGCACGCTGACCGGGCGCCACCTCGCCGCGTACGTCGGGTCCGGCGTCAGCTGACAGGCCGTCACCGACCGTCGCCGCCGCGTGCGTTCGCGCGGGCGGCGGCGACGGTCGGCCACCGCGCCGATCCCCTCCGTCACCCGCCACCGCCCCTCCGGTCACTCCCCCGCATCGCCTCGGCAAAGTTTTCATCCCAGGCAGGTCTTCCCCCGCGACAGCGTCCCGGCCCCGGCCGAGAATGACAGCCGGTCTGCACGGGGCACGACAACGCGGGTACGGACGGTACCGGGTACGGGGGAATGAGCATGGCCATACAGCTGTCGCTGGCCGAGCTGGACACCGAGCGCTGGACGGGGCTGGAGACCGCGCACTGGTCCAGCCCCGCGACGATGGTGCCGCGGGTGCTGCACCGGCTGGCCGCCCCCGGGCCCGGCGGCGCCCGCCCCGAGGACTGCGAACTGCTGCACTGCCTGGTCCCCGAACCGGGCCGTCCCGTCCCGTCCGCGACCCCCGTCGCCCTGCCGTTCCTGCTCGCCCTGGCCGCCGACCCGGCCACCGGCGCCGCCCGCGCCCCGCTCACCGCCCTGCTCGCCCGCCTGCTGCGGGCCGCCCCCGAACTGCCCGAACGCCACCGCTCGCACGCCCTGCCGCTGCTCACCGACCCGGACCCGGCGGTCCGCCGCGCCGCCCTCCCGCTCGCCCCCGACCCGGGCTGCCTGCTCGGCCTGTGGCGCACCGAGGCCGACCCGTCCGTCCGGCTCTCCCTGCTGCTCGCCCTCGCCCCCACCGGCACCACCGGCGCCCGCGCCGTCCTCTCCGAGACGCTCACCGAGGACCACCCGGCGCTGTACGTCGCCGCCGTGCACGGCTCCGCCGCCCACGACCCCGACCTGCCGGTCCGCCACCTCGACCGGCTGCTCACCCTGCTCACCGACCCCGCCCTGCGCCCGCGCTTCGACGACGTCTGGTACCCCCCGCACCACACCGAACCGCTCACCCGCGAGCACCTGCTCTGGTCGGTGTACGGGCTGCTGGCACACCGCCCCGACCTCCGGGCCGACCTCCCCCGCCACCTGCTCGCCGCGGCCGACCGCACCGGCGACGGGCGGCTCCGCCGGGAGGCCCTCCAGCTCGCCCGGCACCACGCGCCCTGACCGCCCCCGGCCCGCCCCGTTTCGTCTCTCAGCTCGGCAGCGGCTGTTCCACCGCCCGGGCCAGCGCGGCCCGCAGCCGGGTGAGCCGGGCGATCTCCTCGTCCAGCGCGGCGATCCGCCGCCGGACGACCGGCCCGCCGGAAGCGCTCCCGCACCGCCGGGACGGGTCGGCGACCAGCAGGTCGAAGGACTCGGCGTGGCCGCGCAGGTCCTCGATGGTCAGCCCGAGCGCGAGCAGCCCCCGGATCACCCGGACCCGGGCCACGTCCGTCCCGTCGTAGTCCCGCTGCCCCCCGGCCGTCCGGGCCGGCGACGGCATCAGGCCGCGCTCCTCGTACAGCCGCAACGCCCTGGGCGTCGCTCCGGCGGCCGCCGCCGCGTCCCCGATCCGCATCCCCGCGCGTCCTTCCTCCCCGTGCCACCCCGTCAAACCGCCGCCACCGGACGGTTGTTCCCGCCACCCGCGCTCGACGGCGAAGGCGGACGGGACGGCGGCGGACGGAACGGCGGCGGACCGAACGGCGGCGGACCGAACGGCGGCGCACCCCGCGGGGGACGGCGACCCGCACGACACCCGGCGCACCACCGGCCGCCGCGCGGAGTCCGCGCCCCCGGCTCAGGCACCGTGCCGGGCCGGGCCGGAGCCCGACAGCGGGCAGGGACGCGGACGGCCCACCACGGCGCGGCGGCCGGACCGCCCGGCTCAGGCACCGGATCGGGTCGGCGACGGGCCGGGGGGACGAGGGCAAGAGCTGCGCGAGCGGCCCGGCCGACAGCGGCCGGACGTCGGCCCGCGCACCGCCCGCCGCCCGCCACAGCTCCCGGCCCGCCCAGCCGCGCCGGGTCGCGCCGGGTCGGCGACCTGCATCCGGTCTCCCGGCCTCGTCCTCCCGGGCGGCCGGGCAGCCGGGCGGCCGGGCGGCCGGGCGCCGCGTCCCCGGCTGCGGCCCTGGCACCGGGCCTGCGGCTTCCCCTATCCCAGTTCCACCAGGACCGCGCCGAAGTACCGGCCCTCGATCATCTCCTGGAACGCCTGCGGGGCCCGGTCCAGGCCGGTGATCCGGGTGTGCGGGAAGGTGATGGCGCCGGTGCGCAGCCACTCGCCGAAGCGGGGCAGCCACTCGGCTTCCGCGGCGGCGTGTCCGTCGTTCGCGTAACCGGCCAACCGGACGCCCTTGAGGATGAGCGGGAAGGCGTCCAGGCGCAGCGGGGCGCTGCTCCCGGGGGTGCCGTCGAGCTGGTGGGAGAGGACGCCGATCAGGGCGGCGCGGGCTCCGGGGCGGGCGGCGGCGAGAGCGGCCTCGGCCTGGTGTCCGCCGACGGTGTCGAGCAGGAGGTCGATGCCGTCGGGGGCGGCCTCGGCGAGTTGCCGGGCGAAGCGTTCGGCCCGCTCCGGGCCGGGCGTGCGTTCGTCCACGAGCACGGCGTCGTAGCCGAGTTCGCGCAGCCGCTCGGCCTTGGCCGGGGAGCCGGTGGTCCCCAGGACGGTGCCCGCGCCGAGCAGTCGGGCGGTCTGGCCGGCCAGCGTGCCGACGGCTCCGGCCGCGCCGGTGACCAGCACGGTGTCGCCGGGGCGGACGGGCGCGGTCCGGGTCAGCGCCCCGTACCCGACCGCGCCGGGCGACAGGTGGGCCGCCGGGTCGGGCAGTCGACCGCCCAGCGGGGTGAGCGCCGCCGGGTCCGCCACCGCGTACTCCCGCCAGCCCTGCACGTGCGCGACCAGGTCGCCGGGCCGCAGCCCGCTGCCCGCCGGGGCTTCGACCACCTCCCCGACGGCCGGTCCGAACAGCGTCTCCCCCGGTCCGATCCCGGGGAACGGCGTCCCCGGCGGGGTGTCGCCGAGCAGCGTCGCCAGGCCGGGGAAGAGCACGAACCACCGGTTGCGCAGCAGCACTCGGTCCGCTCCGGGCTCCGGCGCGGGCGTCTCCACCACGACCAGGTCGGCGGCGACCGGACGGCCCTGCGGGAGACGGGCCAGCCGGACCTCCCGGACGGTTTCGGGCACACTCATGACGGCTCCTCGGGGAGGGCCCGGCGGACGGCCGGGCGGGCGGTCGGAAAGTGCCGGAACGGTAATCCCTGCCCCGCGGGTCAGGGTCAAGGAGGCCGGTCCGCCGCGGGCCGCGCGGGTGCGGGCGGCGGCCGGTCAGTTCCCGCCGTGGTGGGTCCGGGCCCAGTCGCAGACGGTGTCCAGGACGCCGATCAGGGAGGTGCCGAGGTCGGTGAGGGCGTACTCGACGTGCGGCGGGTTGCCGCCGTGGTCGGTGCGGGTGAGCCAGCGGTCGCGCTCCATCGCGCGGAGCGTCTCGGTGAGCACCTTGGGGCTGACGCCGCGCAGCCGGGCCTTGAGTGCGGTGAAGCGGTGCGGCCCGTCCTGGAGGCAGCGCAGCACCAGGGCGGACCACTTGTCGCCGATCCGGATCGGCGAGCGGTGCGCGCAGTGCGGGTCGAACACGGCGGCGTCCGGGGGAATGGCCATGCTCCGACGATAACCGCCGTGGGGGCCGGTTCCGTTGCGGTAACCGGGGGTCCCCGTCCTAGCCTCTGCGGCGACAGCGCGGATCGAGGAGGACGCATGGGGAAGATCGTGGTTTTCGGCGCGGGCGGGCGGGTCGGCCGGGCGGCCGTCGCGGAGGCGGTGCGGCGCGGGCACGCGGTGACGGCGGTGGTGCGCGACCCCGCGGAGCACCCGGAGCTGGCCGGGGCGGCGGGCGTGGCGGTGGTGCGCGGCGACGCGACCGACGCGGCGGACGTCGCCGCGGCGGCGGCCGGGCACGACGCGGCGGTCAACGCCACGGCGCGCCTCGACGTCCCGTCGGTCGAGCACTACACGGCCGCGGCGCGGGCCCTGCTGGCCGGTCTGGGCCGGGCGAGGGTGGGCCGGCTGCTGGTGCTGGGGATCGCCACCACGCTGGAGACGGCGCCGGGCGTGCGGATCATGGACGATCCGCAGTTCCCGGACGAGTACCGGGCGTTCTCGCAGGGCCACGTCGCCGAGTTCGAGCTGCTGGCCGCCGGGGCGGGCGGCGTGGACTGGCTGATGGTCGTCCCGCCGATGGACCTGGCCGCGGACGCCGGGGCCACCGGCCGGTACACCAGCGCGGTCGGCACCGTCACGGGCACCGGCCGGATCTCGCACGCCGACCTGGCCGTCGCCCTGCTGGACGAGATCGACACCCCGCGCCACCACGCCGTCCAACTCGCCGTCTCGCACTGACGGGACGTCACCGGGCCGCGCCACGCCGGGTCCGGGCCGCCCGCTGTCGGTGTCGGTGGCGGCTGGCAGGCTGGCCCGATGAGTGAACCCACCACCTCGCCGCAGAACTTCTCCCCCGCCTGGTCCGACACCGCGGGCCGGGGCGATCCGCCGCTGGTCGGCGACGAGCGGGAGATCCTGCTCGCCTACCTGGAGTTCCACCGCGAGACCTTCGCGCTCAAGTGCGCGGGCGTCCCGGCCGAGCGGCTGTCCGAGTTCCTGGTGCCGCCGTCCGGGCTGACGCTGCACGGGCTGGTGCGGCACCTGGCCGGGGTCGAGCAGTGGTGGCTGCAGATCCAGTTCGCCGGGGACGAGTCCCGCCCGCTGGTGTACTACTCGGACGACGACCCGGACCAGGACTTCGAGCACCTCGACGGGGACTTCGAGCAGGCCCTCGCCACCTGGCGCGCCCAGGTGGAGGTCTCCCGCCGGATCGTCGCCGACGCCCCCTCGCTGGACGCCACCGGCACCCACAAGGCGACCGGGCAGCCGGTCTCGCTGCGCCGCGTCCTGGTGCACCTGCTGGCCGAGTACGCCCGCCACAACGGGCACGCGGACCTGCTGCGCGAGCGGATCGACGGCGCCACCGGGTACTGACCGGCACCGCGCGGTACCGGGCACCGACCGGCCCGGCGCGGTAGGAGCCCCGGTGCCCGGCCCCGCGCGGCCCCGGGCACCGGGGGCACCGGGGGCACCGGGGGCTCCGGAGGCACCGCCCGGAGCCTCCCGGGCGGGGGTTGTAGCCTGGTGGGGTGCTCCTACTCGTCAGTCGTCGCCACGTGGACCTGCTCCGCGTCACGAGCATGTCCTGTCGACGCTCCGGCTGACCCCACCCCTGCTCGACCCCTCTCTCCCGGCCCCGCCCTCCCACCTGGACGCGCGGGCCCCGTCTCCCCCGGCCCGTCCGGCGCGACCCGCCGTCCCCCGCCGGGGTCTTCACCACCGCGGACGCACCCCCATGACGCAGCAGCACCCCACCTCCCTCCCCGTCATCGACCTCTCGCTCGCCGACGGCTCCCCCGCCGACCGGGAGCGCCTGCACCGCGACCTGCGCGCGGCGGCGACCGGTGTCGGCTTCTTCCAGCTCACCGGGCACGGCGTCACCCCCGCCGAGACCGCCGCGCTGACCTCCGCGATGCGGGCCTTCTTCGCCCTGCCCGAGGCCGACCGGCTGGCGGTCAGCAACCTGAACTCGCCGCACTTCCGCGGCTACACCCGCACCGGCGACGAGCGCACCGGCGGCCGCCGCGACTGGCGCGACCAGCTGGACATCGGCCCCGAGCTGCCGCCGCACGTCCCGGCCCCGGGCGAGCCCGCGTACTGGTGGCTGGAGGGCCCCAACCAGTGGCCCGCCGCGCTGCCCGAGCTGCGCACCGCCACCCTGCACTGGATCGACCGCCTCGACGGCGTCGCCCGCCGCCTGCTGCACGCCCTGCTCGCCTCGATCGGCGCCCGCCCCGACTTCTACGACGACGCCTTCGCCCCGCACCCGCACCTGCGGCTCAAGCTGGTCCGCTACCCGGGCAGCGCCCCCGACGGCCCGCCGCAGGGCGT
The DNA here is from genome assembly GCF_044769485.1 of Kitasatospora sp. NPDC090308. Taxonomy (NCBI): domain Bacteria; kingdom Bacillati; phylum Actinomycetota; class Actinomycetes; order Kitasatosporales; family Streptomycetaceae; genus Kitasatospora; species Kitasatospora sp. NPDC090308. The sequence goes on from NZ_JBIVXY010000001.1 coordinate 105,115, forward strand.
CGGCACCCACAAGGACTACGGCTTCATCACCCTGCTGCTCCAGGACACCGTCGGCGGCCTCCAGGTCGAGCGTCCCGACGGCACCTTCCTGGACGTCCCCCCGCTGGACGGCGCCTTCGTCGTCAACCTCGGCGAACTGCTCGAGGTCGCCACCGACGGCTACCTCAAGGCCACCTCGCACCGGGTGGTCTCCCCGCCCGGGGCCCGCGAGCGCTTCTCCGTCCCGTTCTTCTACAACCCCCGGCTGGACGCCCACATCACCCCGCTCGACTTCCCGCACGCCCACCACGCCCCCGGCGTCACCCAGGACCCTTCGAATCCACTGCACGCCGAGTTCGGCGTCAACGAACTGAAGGGCTACAGCCGGGCCCACCCCGAGGTCACCAGGCGCCACCACGCCGAGCTGCTCCCGCTGGGCTGACCAGCGCCGCCCGCCCGGTCCGGACGCCGGGCCGGGCTCCCGCGCGGTCCGGCCCCGGGGTAGGCTCCCCGCGCTGATCGGGCCCGACGGGGAGGGGCGGGGCATGACCGCGTACGACCACTGGTTCCGGCTCGACCTGGAGGTGACCGGCACGGCCGGCGGCCGGGCCAGGCTGCGCGCGGGGCTGGAGGCCCACGGCTGGGTGGTCACGGTGCTGGACGAGGACGGGCCGCGCCGGGCCCGCTGGCTGGTGGAGGCCGGGGTCACCGGCGCCCGGGCCGGGGCGGCCCTCGCGGTGCGGCTCACCCTCGCCCGGCTGGTCGGGCAGAGCCCGGCGGAGGCCGACCTGCGGCTCCAGGAGCCGGTCCACCGCCAGGAGCCGCCGCGCGGGCGGTACGCCGTCCGGCGGCCGGTCCCCGGGCCGGCCCGGTGGCGTCCGTTGCTGGCCCGCACCGGGCTGTTCGACACCGGGCGCGAGGTGTTCCTGTCCCCGGGCCCCGACGTCCGGGACCGGGCCGCGGCCGAGGCGGTCCGGGCCCTGCCGGGCGTCGCGCTGCCCCCGGCGGACGGCGAGCCGCACCCGGTCGGCCCGGAACTGGTCCGCACCGGCCGCACCGGGGCCGTTCCGCTGCCGACCCGGACGGTGGTCCCGCTGCTCGCCGCGGGGGTGTTCGCGGTGCTGCTGGCCGGGCTGGCGCTCGGCGGCCTGCACGCCGGTCCGGCGGCCTGGGCGGCGGTCCTGCTGCTCGTCGCGCCGGTGGGCGCCCTGCTCGCGGCGGTGGTCGTCCACGCGCCGCACTGGACGGCCCGTTCCGCACCCGGCATTCCAGCGGCCTGCGCGGCCGGGGCCGTCGGGGCGCCGGTCCTCGCCGCGCTGGCCGCGCTGGCCGGGGCGTCGTCGGCCCGGCTCTGGCCCACCGCCCTGGCCTCGGTCGGCCTGCTGCTGTGCGGCAACGGGCTGCGGCTGCTGCTGCGCGGCCTGACCTGGCAGGCCACCGCCGCCTGGCTGGTCCCGGCGCTGCTGCCGATCGTGCTGGTCGGGCTGCCCGGGTTCGGCTTCTCGCTGCACGCCTTCTACCTGGACGGCTTCGGCCTGAACCGGGAGGACACCCAGATTCCGGCGCTCTGGCAGGTGATCGCCGACGCCAAGGCGCTGGTGGTGGTGGCGGGCCCGCTGGTCGCGGTGTCGCTGCTCGGCTACGCCCGGCACCTGCACGCCTTCCGGACGCTGGGCGGGGTGTCGGTGGCGGCGCTGCTGCTGCTGGTCGCCTTCGCGGGGGCGGTCGTGCTGTACCAGACGCAGGTCATCGTGCCCGCCGCGCACGCCGCCGACGTCGCCCGGCAGCAGGCCCGGGCGGGTCGCCGGCCCGCGCCGTACTTCGGCGTCGCCCCGCGCCTGGTCTGCCTGCGCCCGGTCGGCGAGGCCGGCTGGGACGGGGCCGCGCCGGTGGCGGAGCACCCGTACCTGGTGTTCCCGGCCGCCGGGGACTGGGCCGCGCTATGGGACGTCCGCACGGGCGGGACGCTGAACGTCAAGCGCGAGCAGTACCGGATCACCGACTCGACCGGGCCGGGTTGCTGACCGGCCGGTCCTGGTGCGGCGGTGGAGGCGGGTGGGACACTGTCGGTGTCACAGTGGCGGCGAGGGGTGTGGGGCGTTGGCGGACGGGCCGCGGTGGACGGTGGAGGAACTGGCGGACCGGGCCGGGGTGACGGTGCGCACGCTGCGGTTCTACGGCGCCAAGGGGCTGCTGCCGCCGCCGGAGCTGGGGGCGCGCCGGGTGGGCTGGTACGGGGCGGAGCACCTGGGGCGGCTGGAGCTGATCGAGGAGTTGCAGCGGCAGGGGCTGACGCTGGCCGCGATCGAACGCTATCTGGCCCAACTCCCCCAGGACATCGGCGAGTTGGATCTGGCGATCCACCGGGCGCTGGTCGCCTCCTGGACCCCGGAGTCGGCCGAGGAGGCCGACCGGGCCCAGTTGGAGCGCCGCACCGGCCGGGCCCTGTCGGACGCGGACCTCGACTCGCTGGCGGCGATGGGCGCCCTGCACCGCACCGCCGACCCGGACGTGTTCAAGGTCGACCCGGGCCTGCTCCCGCTGGGCGTGCGGGTGCTGGACGTGCCGATCCCGCTGGAGACCCTGCTGGCCGCCCGCGCCGTGGTCCGCCTGCACAGCCGGGCCACCGCCCACGACCTGCACCGTCTGTTCCGCGACACCGTCTGGCGCCCGTACCGGGAGAGCGACCCGCCCCCCGGCGAACTGGAACGGATGCGGGAGCTGACCGACCGCATCCAGCCGATGGTGCTGCAGGCCCTGGTGACGGCGTTCCAGCGCTCCCTGGCCGAGGAACTGGCCCGCCCCCCGGTGGAGGGGGCGGGCCGGGCGGAGGGTCAGTAGCGGCCGCCGCTCTCGGCGAGGGCGACCAGGGAGGCGGGCGGGGTGAAGCGGTCGCCGTAGGCGGCGGCGAGTTCGCGGGCGCGGGCGGTGAAGCCGGCCGGGCCGCCGGGGTAGCCGTTGACGTACTGGAGGACGCCGCCGGTCCAGGCGGGGAAGCCGATGCCGAGGATGGAGCCGATGTTGGCGTCGGGGACGGAGGTGAGGACGTTCTCGTCCAGGCAGCGGATCGAGTCGATGGCCTCGGCGAACAGCATCCGCTCCTTCATGTCCTCGAACGGGATCCCCGCACCGGGCTCGTCCTTGCCGAAATGCTCGCGCAGGCCGGGCCAGAGCCGGGTGCGGCGGCCGTCGACGTAGTCGTAGAAGCCGGCGCCGCCGCTGCGGCCGGGGCGGCCGAACTCGTCCAGCATCCGGTCCATGACCTCCTCGCCGGGCTGGGTGGTCCAGCTGCCGCCGGCCTCCTCGACGGCGCGGCGGGTCTCGTTGCGGATCTTGCGCGGCAGGGTGAGGGTGAGCTCGTCCAGCAGCGCGAGGACCTTGGCGGGGTAGCCGGCCTGGGCGGCGGCCTGTTCGACGGAGGACGGGTCGAGGCCCTCGCCGATCATCGCGACGCCCTCGTTGAGGAACTGGCCGATGACCCGGGAGGTGAAGAAGCCGCGGGAGTCGTTGACCACGATCGGGGTCTTGCGGATCTGCCGGACCAGGTCGAAGGCGCGGGCCAGCGCCTCGTCGCCGGTCTCGGGGCCGCGGATGATCTCCACCAGCGGCATCTTGTCGACCGGCGAGAAGAAGTGCAGGCCGATGAAGTCGGCGGGCCGGTCGACGCCCTCGGCGAGCAGGCCGATCGGCAGGGTGGAGGTGTTGGAGCAGAGCAGCGCGTCGGGGGCGACCAGGTGCTGGACCTCCTGGAAGACCTTGTGCTTGAGCTCGGGCTGCTCGAAGACCGCCTCGATGACGGTGTCGCAGCCGGCCAGGTCGGCGGCGTCCGCGGTGGGGGTGATCCGGGCCAGGAACGCCTCGCGTTCGTCGGCGGTCATCCGGCCGCGGGCCACCTGCTTGTCCAGCAGGCCCGCGCTGTACGCCTTGCCGCGCTCGGCGGCCGCCGCGGTGACGTCCTTGAGCAGGACCTCCAGGCCGGCCTTGGCGCAGGAGTACGCGATGCCCGCGCCCATCATGCCCGCGCCCAGCACCGCGACCTTCGCCGCCTTCCGGGTGGGCACCGAACTCGGGCGGGAGGCACCGGAGTTGACGGCCTGGAGGTCGAAGAAGAACGCCTGGATCATGTTCTTCGAGGTGGGCCCGCAGGCGAGTTCGGTGAAGTACCGGGCCTCGATCGCGAACGCGGTGTCCACGTCGACCTGGGAGCTCTCCACGGCCGCCGCCAGGATGTTGCGCGGCGCGGGGTAGGGCGCGCCGTTCAGCTGCTTGCGCAGGTTGGCCGGGAAGGCGGGCAGGTTGGCGGCGAACGCCGGGGTGCGGGGGGTGCCGCCGGGGATCTTGTACCCCTTGGCGTCCCAGGGCTGGAGGCTGGTCGGGTGGGCGGCGATGAACGCGCGCGCCTTGGCGTCCATCTCCGCCGCGTCGGAGGCGAGTTCGTGCACCAGGCCGTGCTCCAGGGCCTGCGCCGGGCGGTACTGCTGCCCCTGGAGCAGCACCTTGAGCAGGGCGTCGGCGATGCCGAGCATCCGCACGGTGCGCACCACTCCGCCGCCGCCGGGCAGCAGGCCGAGGGTGACCTCGGGCAGGCCGATCTTGCTGCCGGGGGCGTCCAGCGCGATCCGGTGGTGGCAGGCCAGCGCGATCTCCAGGCCGCCGCCGAGCGCGGCGCCGTTGATCGCGGCGACCACCGGCCGGCCGAGCGTCTCCAGCCGGCGCAGCGCGCGCTTGATCCGCATCGAGTTGGCGAAGACCTGCTCGGCGTCGGCCGGGCCGACGGCGGAGAGCAGCTTGAGGTCGCCGCCGGCGAAGAAGGTCTTCTTCGCGGAGGTGATGATGACGCCGGCCAACTCCTCGGTGGCGGCGAGCCGTTCGACGGTGGCTTCGAGCGCGTCGGTGAAGCCGGCGTTCATGGTGTTGGCGGACTGGGCGGGGTCGTCGAGGACGAGGGTGACCACGCCGTCCTGGTCCTGCTCCCAGCGGATGGGGCTGCTCACGTCGGTCATGTCGTGGAAGTCCTTGGGTGAGTACGTGAGTGGACGGGTGGTCAGGCGGTGACGCGTTCGATGACGGTGGCGATGCCCATGCCGCCGCCGACGCACAGCGTGGCCAGGCCGTAGCGCAGGTCGCGGCGCTCCAGCTCGTCGATCAGGGTGCCGATCAGCATCGCGCCGGTCGCGCCGAGCGGGTGGCCGAGCGCGATCGCGCCGCCGTTGACGTTCACCTGGTCGTGCCGGAAGCCGAGTTCGCGCATGAAGCGCAGCGCGACGGCGGCGAACGCCTCGTTGATCTCGACCAGGTCGATGTCGGCGGCGCTCAGTCCGGCCTTGGCGAGCGCCTTGCGGGTGGCGGGGGCCGGGCCGGTGAGCATGATGGTGGGTTCGGAGCCGGAGACCGCGGCGGAGACGATCCGGGCCCGCGGGGTGAGGCCGTGGCGCTCGCCGATCTCGCGCGAGCCGATCGCGACCAGGGCGGCGCCGTCCACGATGCCGGAGGAGTTGCCGGCGTGGTGGACGTGGTCGATGGACTCCACCCAGTGGTACTTCTGGAGCGCGACGGCGTCGAAGCCGCCGAGGTCGCCGATGTCCGCGAAGGAGGGCTTGAGCCCGGCCAGCGACTCCACCGTGGTGCCGGGGCGGATGAACTCGTCGCGGCCGAGCACCACCAGCCCGTTGCGGTCCAGCACCGGCACCACCGAGCGGTCGAACAGCCCGTCGGCCTGCGCCTTCGCGGCCCGGGCCTGCGACTCGGCGGCGAACGCGTCCACGTCGGTGCGGGTGAAGCCCTCGACGGTGGCGATCAGGTCGGCGCCGATGCCCTGCGGGACGAAGCCGGTCTCGTACGCGGTCATCGGGTCGGCGAACCAGGCGCCGCCGTCGGAGCCCATCGCGACCCGGGACATCGACTCGACGCCGCCGGCCAGGATCAGGTCCTCCCAGCCCGAACGGACCTTCGCCGCCGCCAGGTTGACGGCCTCCAGGCCGGACGCGCAGAAGCGGTTCTCCTGCACGCCCGCGACCGTGTCGGGCAGCCCGGCGGCGATCGCCGCGACCCGGGCGATGTCGGAGCCCTGGTCGCCGACCGGGCTGACCACGCCGAGCACGATGTCGTCGATCGCCGCCGGGTCCAGGGACGGGAACCGGCGCCGCAGCTCGTGGATCAGGCCGACCACCAGGTCGATCGGCTTGGTGCCGTGCAGGGAACCGGTCTGCTTGCCGCGTCCGCGCGGGGTGCGGATCGCGTCGTAGACGTACGCTTCGGTGGTCACGGTGGGGATGCCTCTCAGAGGGGGTGCGGACGGTTTCGGACCGGGCGGGTGACCGGGGTCAGGCGAGCAGCGAGCGGCCGATGATCTCCTTCATGATCTCCGTGGTGCCGCCGTAGATGGTCTGGACGCGCCCGTCGGTGAACGCCCGGGCGACCGCGCTGTCGCTCATGTAGCCGGAACCGCCGTGCAGTTGCAGGCAGCGGTCGGCGGTGCGCTTCTGGAGTTCGGTGGCCCACCACTTGGCCATCGAGGCGTCCACCGGGGTCAGCGCGTACCTGTTGTGCTCGCTCACGCAGCGGTCCACGAAGGCCCGGGTGACGGCGCACTCGGTGGCCAGCTCGGCGATCTCGAACCGGACGTGCTGGAGCTTGGCCAGCGGCCGGCCGAACGCGGTGCGCTGCTTCACGTACGCCGTGGTCTCCTCCAGCAGCTGCTCGGCGGCGGCGATCGCGGCGACCGCGATGGCCAGCCGCTCCTGGGCCAGGTTGCGCATCAGGTACAGGAAGCCCTGGTGCTCCTCGCCGAGCAGGTTGGCCTTCGGGACGCGCACGTCGTGGAAGAACAGCTCGGCGGTGTCCTGGGCCTTCTGGCCGATCTTGTCGAGGTTGCGGCCGCGTTCGAAGCCCGGCATGCCGCGTTCCACCACCAGCAGGCTCAGGCCGTGCGCGCCGCCCTCGGCGGTGGTCCGGGCGACCACCACGACCAGGTCGGCGAGGATGCCGTTGGAGATGAAGGTCTTCGCGCCGTTGAGCAGGTAGTGGTCGCCCGCGTCCACCGCGGTGGTGCGGATCGCCTGGAGGTCGGAGCCGGTGTCGGGCTCGGTCATCGCGATCGCGGTGACCAGCTCGCCGGAGCAGAAGCCGGGCAGCCAGCGCTCCTGCTGCTCCTCGGTGGCCAGGCCGGTCAGGTACGGGCCGATGATGTCGTTGTGCAGGCCGACGGCCAGGCCGCTGGCCCCGGCCCGGACGAACTCCTCGGCCAGCACGGCGGCGAACCGGAAGTCCGGGCTGCCCCCGCCGCCGTGGCGCTCGTCCACGGCCAGGCCGAGCAGCCCGGCCTTCCCGGCGGCCAGCCAGGCGGAGCGGTCGACGACGCCCTGCCGCTCCCAGCGGGCGTGGTGCGGGACGACCTCCCGGGCCAGGAAGGCCCGGACGGTGGTGCGGAAGTCCTCGTGCTCCTCGGTGTAGAGCTCGCGCTGCACGGACGTTCCCTTCAGGAGTCTTGCGTGGCAGGGGGGTCGAGGCCGGGGACGGCCCAGTCGCGGGCCACCTCGGCGGTGTGCTCGCCGGGCCGGGCGGGCGGGGTGCGCAGCGCGCCGGGGGTGGCGGAGAAGCGCGGGGCGGGGGCGGGCTGGCGGGTACCGCCGTGCTCGGTGTAGCTGCCGCGGGCGGCCAGGTGCGGGTGCGCGGCGGCCTCACCGAGCGTCAGCACCGGGGCCACGCAGGCGTCGTGGCCCTCGAAGCGGGCGGTCCACTCGGCCTGGGTGCGGGTGGCGAAGCGGGCGGCGAGGGCGGCGCGCAGCTCGGGCCAGCGGGCCAGGTCGTACTGGTCGGGGAGGTCCGCGTCCAGCTCCAGCAGGCGGGCGAACTCGGCGTAGAAGCGCGGCTCCAGCGGGCCGACGGCCATCCAGCGGCCGTCGGAGGTCGCGTACGTGCCGTACCAGGGGGCGCCGCCGTCCAGCAGGTTGACGCCGCGGCGGTCCTGCCACAGGCCCGCGTCCAGCAGGCCCCAGAGCATGGTGGACAGGTGCGCGGCGCCGTCCACGATCGCGGCGTCGACCACCTGGCCGGTGCCGGTGGCGCGGGCGTGGTGCAGCGCGGCGAGCAGGCCGACCACCAGGTAGAGCGAACCGCCCGCGTAGTCGCCCAGCAGGTTCGCCGGGATCGCCGGGGGGCCGTCCGCCGGGCCGATCAGGCCGAGCAGGCCGGAGGTGGCCAGGTAGGTGACGTCGTGCCCGGCGCGCTGCGCCAGCGGGCCGTCCTGCCCCCAGCCGGTCATCCGGCCGTACACCAGCGCCGGGTTGCGGGCCAGGCAGTCCCGCGGGCCGATGCCGAGCCGCTCGGCCACGCCGGGGCGCCAGCCCTCGACCAGCAGGTCGGCCCGGGCGGCGAGGGCCAGCACGGTGGCCGGGCCTCCGGCGGACTTCAGGTCGACCAGCACCGAGCGCTTGTTGCGGTTGGTCAGGTCCCGGGCCGGGTCCGGTCCGAGCGTCTGCCCGCCGGGGCGGTCGACCCGCACCACGTCCGCCCCCAGGTCGGCGAGCAGCATCGCGGCGAACGGGCCCGGACCGATGCCCGCGAGCTCCAGCACCCGGACGCCCGCCAGGGGGCCGGAGGGGGGTGCCGCGGAGGCCGCGGGGGGTGTTGCGGAGGTCATCGTCGACCGCCTCCCAGGTTTGACAGTGAAGCTGTCACAGTGGCGATGATAGGGACGTGACCGGCCGGTAACAAGAGCCCGGCCCGGCCGCCGCGCCCGGCGGTGCGGGATCATGGACGGACCGATCGACCGGGAGGGCCGGAACCCCATGCGTGAACTCGACCTCGACACCGCCGCACTGGACGACCCCGTGGGCCACTCGCTGGGCGGGGCGCACGCGCACCTGGCGCGGCGGTGCGGGGAGGCGGTGCGGTACGACCCCGAGGTGGCGAGCTTCAGCAGCGTCGGGGCGCGGCCCGGCCCGGGGGCCTGGGACGACCTGGTCGGGCTGCTGGGGGCCGGCGAGTTCGCCGACCTGTTCAGCTGCCCGGCCCTGCCGCCCGCCCACTGGGAGCCCGAATTCGTCCTGGAGGGCCACCAGTTGGTGCAGGTGGAGCAGGTCCGTCCGGCGCTGCCCGGCGGTCTGCGGGCGGTCGAGCTGGGCGCCGCCGACGTGCCCGAGATGCTCGACCTGGTGGAGCGCACCCGCCCCGGCCCGTTCCGGCCCCGCACCCGCGAACTCGGCACCTACCTGGGCGTCCGCGACCGGGACGGCACGCTGCTCGCCATGGCCGGCGAACGCCTCCACCCGCCCGGCTTCACCGAGGTCTCCGCCGTCTGCACCGCCCCCGGGGCCCGCGGCCGGGGCCTGGCCGCCCACCTGGTCGGCGAACTCGCCGCCCGGATCACCGCCCGCGGCGAACGCCCCTTCCTGCACGTGGCCGCCGCCAACACCGGCGCGCTCGCCCTGTACGGACGGCTCGGCTTCGCCCGCCGCGCCGACGTGGTCTTCCGCGGCTTCCGCACGCCCTGACCGCTCCCGCCGGGCCGTCCCCGACCGCCGCACCCGCCCCGACCGGTGATCTTTTCCGACCGCGGAACCGGCGGGTAGAGTGCGGCGATCTGTCGTGCCCACGGGGGGCACCACCGAAACGAACGTCCGGTGACCGCATGACCGTCTGGACCCGTCCCGCCGCCTGGTGGCGCAGCGCCATCGTCCTGTCCGCGTTCCTGGGGATCTTCCTCAGCAACAGCTCCCTGGTGTACTTCACCATCCAGAGCAACGTGATCGTGCTCGGCTACTTCCTGGCCGCGGTCTACTGGACGGCCCGGCGCGGCACCGCCGACGCCCCGGCCCCCCGCCTGCGCGGCGCCGCCGTCCTGTACATCACCATCACCGGCATCGTCGCGCACGTCCTGCTCAACCACGGCGAGAACCCGCTCCCCGGCCTGCTCTCCGGCCCCGACCGGCTCCAGCACTGGTCCAGCTTCTTCCTGCACTACACCACCCCGGTCATGGTGCTGGTCGAGTGGCTGGTGTTCTCCCCCCGCAACGCCTCCCGCTGGCGCGACCTCCCGCTCTGGCTCTCCTACCCCCTCGGCTACGCCGTCCTCACCGAGACCCGGGCCGTCCTCTTCCCCGACTTCCCGGTCCGCTACCCCTACTTCTTCCTCGACCCCACCGAGAAGGGCTACGCCTGGGTCGGCCTCCAGATGGTCCAGCTCGTCGTCGAGTTCGCCGTCCTCGGCGCCCTCGTCATCGGCCTCGACCGCCTCGGCACCAGGCTCCGCCGCGAGCCCGCCCCCGCGCCCGGCACCGACACCGTCTGAGCCCGCGCGGCGGCGCGCGTCAGCGGGTCGCGCCCATGCGTTTCGAGACGCGGGCGGCGGTGGCGGCGACGACCGGGCCCAGTTCGCGGGCGCGGGCGGCGGTGATGCGGGAGGTGAGGGCGGAGGTGGAGATGGCGCCGATGACGGTGTTGTTGTGGTCGAAGACCGGGGCGGCGATGCAGCGGACCTCGGGTTCGTTCTCGCGGTCGTCGACGGCGTAGCCGCGGGTGCGGATGCGGGTGAGTTCGGCGCGCAGGGCGGCGGCCGAGGTGAGGGTGCGGGTGGTGATGGCGGGGAGGCCGTCGGCGACGACGGTGGCGAAGGCGTCCTCGGGCATCCAGGCGAGCATGGCCTTGCCGACGGCGGTGCAGTACATCGGGGCGCGGCTGCCGATCCGGGAGGCCATCCGGACGGCGGTCTCGTTCTCGACCTTGTCGACGTAGACCACGTACGGCGCGTCGGGGACGCACAGGTGGACGGTGCCGCCGACCTCGCGCATCAGCTGGTGGGCCTCCTCGGAGGCGGCGGTGCGCAGGTCGAGGGTGGCGAGGTACGCCTGGCCGAGCTGGAGGGCGCCGGGGCCGAGCCGGAAGTGGCCGGTGTCGCGGTCGCGGGCGAGGAGCTGGGCGTCGACCAGCGGGGCGGCGAGGCGCAGCACGGTGGACTTGGACATCTCCAGGCCGTCGGCGAGCGCGGTCAGGCTGAGGTCGGTGCCGGCCGCCGCGTGGTCCCGGACGTGTTCGAGCACCGCGAGGGCGCGGCGCAGCGACGCGGACTGGTTGCGTTCCGGCCGGCCCTCGGGGGTCCGGTTCTCGGCGGCGGTGCTGGTCATGGGGTGTGACGCTACGGCGCGCCCGGGCGCGGTGCCAGTTCCGCAGCACATCGTTTTGCAGTGCAGAACTTTCGCGCTCTGCTCTTGTCGCCGTGCCCGGCGAGTTCCTAACGTCCCGCTCACACCGATCCCCCACTGCATGTCCCGGTTCGTCCCGGGGCGCGCAGGTGCGTCCCGCTGCGGCGAGGAGATGAGTTGAGCATGAAGAAGCTGGCCCGTGGTGCCACCCTTGCCCTGCTGGCCGGCACCGTGGCCACGGCCTGTGCGCCGGGCACCGCGAAGACCGCGTCCTCGGAGGACAAGCAGACCGGCACCGTGAAGGTCTGGCTGTACGACGAGGCGAACCGGGCTCCGAAGGAGCAGGTGGTGGCGCAGGCCGTCGCCGACTTCAAGGCCAAGCACGCGGGCGTCGAGGTCGAGGTCTCGTACATCCCGACCGACGCCGGTCCGCGCGCCGAGAAGATGAAGGGCGCGTTCAACGACCCCTCCTCGGCCCCGGACGTGGTGGAGTTCGGCAACACCGACCTGTTCGGCTACACCGCCTCGGGCGGCCTCGCCGACATCACCTCCGACCTGGCGGACTGGGCCGAGGGCAAGGACCTGCCGCAGGACCTGAAGGACACCGCCGTGGTCGACGGCAAGACGTACGGCCTGCCCTGGTGGCTGGGCGTGCGGGCGCTGTACTACCGCACCGACGTGTTCACCGAGCTGGGCCTGTCGGCGCCGACCACGTACGACGAGCTGAAGTCGGCGGCGCAGAAGGTCCGGGCCGCGCACGGCGACCTGCTGGGCATCGCGGTCGGCGGCAAGTACACCTTCGGCGCGCTGCCGTTCGTGTGGGCCAACGGCGGCGACCTGGCGGCGCGGAGCGGCTCGGCGTACACCTCGGCGATCGACTCGGCGCAGTCGCAGGCCGGCGTGAAGCAGTACACCGACCTGTTCACGGACGCGATCTGCCCGGCCCAGCAGTGCGCCGACCTGACCGGCGGCAAGACCGTCGAGGCGTTCGCGGCGGGCAAGGCCGGCATGGCGATCCTGCCGAACTCCTCGCGCAGCGCGGTGGAGGCGGGCGCGGCGGCCGGCAAGTACGCGATCGTGCCGCTGCCGGGCACCACGGCCGGGAAGATCGCCCCGGCGTTCTCCGGCGGCAACGACCTGGGCGTCATGAAGTCCACCCAGCACCGTTCGCTGGCGGTCGACTTCATGAAGGAACTGGCCTCCGAGAAGAACCAGCTGGCGCTGTTCGACGCGATGGGCAACCTGCCGACGCTGTCCTCCGCGCGCGCCGAGGTGGTGCAGAAGCAGCCGTGGCTCAAGCCGTTCACCGACACCATCGAGGCGGGCACCAAGTTCGTCCCGAAGGACGCCGCCTGGGCCCGGATCGACGCCCAGAACGTGGTGCCGACCATGCTGCAGAAGGTCATCACCGGCAAGTCCGACGTGGCCGCCGCCACCGAGGAGGCCGCCGCCGCGATGAACACCTCGTTCAGCGGCAAGTAGCCGTCGGCCCGCAGAGGAACCGGAAGTTGTCGATGCCTGCCACGACCGTCACCGCCCGGGCGGACCACGGGGACCCCACCCCGCTCCGCCCGGCGGGCGGCGCCCCCGCCGGGGCCCGCCGCCGCCCCGGGCCACTGGCCCGGACACCCGTCCCGCTCTGGCTGCTGCTGCCGGCCGCCCTGGTGCTGATCCCGCTGTTCGGCTACCCGCTGTACCAGCTGGGCCTGCTCTCGGTGCTCAGGTTCGGCCAGCCGCAGGCCTCCGGCGGGGTGCCGACCGAGTTCGTCGGGCTCTCCAACTACGCCGACGTGCTGGGCGACGCGCAGTTCTGGTCGGTGCTCGCCCAGACCCTGGCGTTCGCCGCGTTCTGCGTCCTGGCCACCCTGGCGGTCGGCGCGACCTGCGCGGTGCTGCTGACCCGGGTCGGCCGGTGGCCGCGGCTGATGCTGATGTTCGGCGCCCTGGGCGCCTGGGCCGCCCCCGCGATGACCGGCTCCACGGTGTGGATGTTCCTGCTGGACACCAACTCCGGCCTGGTCAACGAAGTCCTCGGCACCCAGGGCCACAACTGGATGTACGACAAGTGGTCGGCCTTCGCCATGGTCGCCGTGGTCGTGGTCTGGCACAGCTTCCCGTTCGTGATGATCACCCTCTACGCGGGCATCCAGGCCATCCCGGACTCCGTCCTGGAGGCCGCCCGCCTGGACGGCGCCGGCACCACCACGATCTTCCGCAAGATCATGCTGCCGATGCTGCGCCCGCTGCTGGTGATCGTGGTGATCCAGTCGATCATCTGGGACTTCAAGGTCTTCACCCAGATCTACGTGATGACCGGCGGCGGCGGCATCGCCGGCCAGAACCTGGTCCTCAACGTCTACGCCTACCAGAAGGCCTTCGTCGCGGAGAACTACAGCCTCGGCGCGGCCATCGGCGTCCTGATGACCGTCATCCTGCTGGCCGTCACCGCCGTCTACGTCCGCAGCCTGCGCCGCTCCGGGGAGGAACTGTGACCGGCAAGACCTTCTCGATCAAGCGCCGCGACAACCGGGTGCTGCGGCAGGGGGCCAACGCGGCCGCCGTGGTGCTCGCCCTGCTGACGGTGTTCCCGCTGTACTGGATGGTGCTGTCGGCGTTGAAGCCGAAGGGCGAGATCACCTCGGCGCACCCGCGGCCGTGGACGTTCGCGCCGACGCTGGAGAACTTCCGCAACGCGCTGGGGGTGTCCGGGTTCGGGCGGTACTTCGTGAACAGCATGCTGGTGGCGGTGGTCGTGGTGGTGGTGTCCGCCGCGATCGCCTTCCTGGCGGCGGTGGCGCTGTCCCGGTTCAGGTTCCGGTTCCGGACCACCATCCTGATCATGTTCCTGGTGGCGCAGATGGTGCCGGTGGAGGCGCTGACCATCCCGCTGTTCTTCCTGGTGCGCGACATCGGCTCGGTCGCGCCGGGCTTCGGCCTCTCCTCGCTGGGCTCGCTGATGCTGGTGAACCTGGCGTTCTCGCTGCCGTTCGCGGTGTGGATGCTGCGCGGCTTCGTCGCCGCGGTGCCCGAGTCGCTGGAGGAGGCGGCCCGGATCGACGGCGCGAGCCGGTTCACCATCCTGTGGCGGATCCTGTTCCCGCTGGTCGCCCCCGGGCTGGCGGCGACCAGCGTGTTCTCCTTCATCACCGCGTGGAACGACTTCGTGTTCGCCAAGACGCTGATCCTGGACACCGACCACCAGACGCTCCCGGCCGCGCTGATGGTGTTCTTCAAGCCGGACGAGAACGACTGGGGCGGCATCATGGCCGCCTCGACCCTGATGACCGTCCCGGTGCTGGTCTTCTTCGTGCTGGTCCAGCGGCACATGGTGTCCGGGCTGGGCGGCGCGGTGAAGGACTGATCCGCTCCGACGGATCAGCGCCCCGGGCGGCTCAGTCCGCCGCCCGGGCCGCCCAGGCGGCGAACGCCTCGTGGAAGCCGGGGAAGGTCTTGCGCACGCACCCCGGGTCGTCGAAGGTCGTGCCCGGGGTGCGCAGCCCGGCGACGGCGAAGGACATCACGATCCGGTGGTCGCCCCGGGTGGCGATCTCGACCGGCTCCGGGGTGCCGGGGCGGATCTCGATCCAGTCCCGGCCGGTGGCGACGTCGATGCCCTGGCGGCGCAGGTTCTCCGCGCAGGCGTCGAGGCGGTCGCACTCCTTGATCCGGGTGTTGTAGACGTCCTCGATCCGGATCGGGCCGGAGGCGAACGGGGCGATGGCGGCCAGCGTCGGCATGGTGTCGGAGATGTCCCGCATGCGGACGGTGCCGCCGGTGAGGGTGCCGCCGGTGACGGTGGTGGCGTCCGCCCCGATCTCGACCTTCGCGCCGAGCCGCTCCAGCACCTCGACGAAGCGCAGGTCGCCCTGGAGCGCGTCGCGGCCCAGGCCGGGGACGGTCACCTCGCGGCCGGTCAGCGCGGCGGCGGCGAAGAAGTACGAGGCGGTGGAGGCGTCCGGCTCGACCGGGTACCGGGCGGCGGTGTAGCCGCCCGGCGGCACCTCGAACACGTTCCCCGCGCGGGCCACCTCGACGCCGAAGCCGCGCATCATCGCCAGGGTGATCTCGACGTACGGCGCGGAGACCAGGTCGGTGACCCGGATCCGCAGGCCGGTGCGGGTGAGCGGGCCGAGCAGCAGCAGGGCCGTCAGGTACTGCGAGGACAGCCCGGCGTCGAGCACCACCTCGCCGCCCTCGACGCCCGCCGCCCGGACGCTCAGCGGGTGGTGGCCCTCGGCGCCGTGGTGCTCCAGGTCGACGCCGAGGTCGCGCAGCGCGGTGGTGAGCGGGCCGAGCGGGCGGCGGCGCATCTGCTCGGACGCGTCGAAGTGGAAGGTGCCGTGCCCGGCGGCGGCCAGCGTCGGCAGGAAGCGCGCGGTGGTCGCGCCGTCCCGGCAGAACACCCTCGCCCCGTCGGCCGCCGGCCCCTGCGGGCGCCCGGTGATCCGCCACTCCCGCTCGTCGCGCTCCACCCGGTACCCGAGCGCGCGCAGCCCCTCGGCGAACCCCTCGGTGTCGTCGGACACCAGCGGCCGCACCAGGGTGGTCACCCCGTCCGCCGCCGCGGCCAGGAACAGCGCACGCGCCGTGACCGACTTCGAACCGGGGATCTCGACCAGCGCCACGGCGCACACTCCAGCGGGACAGCGACAACAGGACCGCCCCGATCCTGCCCTCCCGTCCACCGACCGGGCCGACTCGTCCCACGGTGCGGACACCCCGGCCGGACGGGGCCGGGACGGCGGGACGGGGCCGGGACCGGTGCGGCGACGGGACCGGGACCGGTACGGCGATGGGACCGGGACGGCGGGCGGGACGGCGACGGGTCAGCGCGGGTCGGTCGGGCGCAGCTCACCCCCGTCCCACTCCAGCCAGCGGGTGATGCCGATCTCCCGGAGGAAGGGGTGGTCGTGGCTGGCGACGAGCAGGGCGCCGCGGTAGCCGGACAGGGCCTGGGTGAGCTGGCGGACGCTGGCCAGGTCGAGGTTGTTGGTGGGCTCGTCGAGCAGCAGGAGCTGCGGGGGCGGGTCGGCGAGCAGCAGGGCGGCGAGGGTGGCGCGGAAGCGCTCGCCGCCGGAGAGGGTGCCGGCCGGCTGGTCGGCGCGGGCGCCGCGGAACAGGAAGCGGGCCAGCCGGGCCCGGACCTCGTTGTCGGTGGCGGCGGGGGCGTGCGCCCTGACGTTCCGGAAGACGGTGGCCCCGTCGTCCAGCAGGTCGAGGCGCTGGGGGAGGTGGCGCAGTTGGACCGGGGTGGTGACCATGCCCTCGGCGGGGGCGAGTTCACCGGCGACGGTGCGCAGCAGCGTGCTCTTGCCGGAGCCGTTGCGGCCGATCAGGGCGATCCGCTCGGGGCCGCGCAGCTCCAGGTCGATCCGGCCGCCGCCGCCGTGGGCCAGCCGGACGCCCTCCAGGGTGAGGACGGTGCGCCCGGCGGGGACGGCGGTGCGGGGCAGGTCGATCCGGATCTCGGCGTCGTCCCGGACCGCTTCCTCGGCGGTGGCCAGCCGCTCCTTGGCCTCGTTGAGCCGTTCGGTGTGCATGCCGCGCAGGCGGCCGGCGGTCTCCTCGCCCTTGCCCTGGAGCTTGTCGGCCAGCGCCTTGGGGTCGTTGCGCCGCACCGAGCGCTGCTTGCCGTAGGCGGCGGACTTGGCGAGCCGCTGGGTGGCCTCGACCAGATCCCGCCGCTGCCGCTTGACGTCGGCCTCGGCGTTGCGGACCAGGCGCTCGGCGGCCTCCTGCTCGGTCTCCAGGGCCCCCTGGTAGGCGCTGAAGTTGCCGCCGTACCAGGTGACTTCGCCGTCCCGCAGGTCGGCGATCTGGTCGACCCGCTCCAGCAGCTCGCGGTCGTGGCTGACCAGCAGCAGCACGCCGGGGAAGGCGGCCACCGCGTCGTACAGCCGGGCCCGGGCATGGGTGTCCAGGTTGTTGGTGGGCTCGTCGAGCAGCAGGACGTCGGGGCGGCGCAGCAGCAGGGCGGCGAGGTGCAGCAGGACGGCCTGGCCGCCGGAGAGCTCGCCGCTGGTGCGGTCGAGGTCGAGCCCGGCGAGGCCGAGGCGGTCGAGGGTGGCGCGGGCGCGCTCCTCGACGTCCCAGTCGTCGCCGATGGTGGTGAAGTGGCGCTCGGCCACGTCTCCGGACTCGATGGCGTGCAGGGCCTCGCGCTTGGCCCGGATGCCGAGCGTCTCGTCGACCCGCTGCCCGGCGACGACCGTCAGGTCCTGTGGCAGGTAGGCGAGTTCGCCCGCGACCCGGACGGTGCCGGCGGCGGGGGCGAGCTCCCCGGCGATCAGCCGCAGCAGCGTGGACTTGCCGGCCCCGTTGAGGCCGACCAGCCCGGTGCGGCCGGGGCCGACGGCGAGGTGGAAACCGCTCAGCACCGGGCGGCCGTCGGGCCACTCGAAGCCGAGGTCGGTGCAGAGGATCGAGGTGGTGGGTTGCGCCATGAGGGCCTCCTGGAGGTTGCCGTGGGAAGGGGAGCAACACGGGAGACACCGGGGACGCGGGTGCGAGGAGGACCGGCACGGGGAGACGGGCAGCCGTCACGGGAAACCGGGAACCCGCACGGGAGCAGTGGATCGCCGCCCTGCCGAGGTCGCACGCGCGCCCGCACGCCGATCGACCCGGGAAGGACACGGGTGTGGCGTGGCGCGGTGTCTCATGACCTCAGACGAGCAACGGCCTTCTCCAGACGTGCGGGGATGTGACGCCTCCGAGGGTACGGACCCCCGCGCGCCCGCCGCAACGGAATTAAGTCCCGGGCCCCCGGGTCCCCCGCCCCCGAGTGTCGGTGGCGGCTGCCAGGATGGGCGCCATGGAACGAGTCCTCGGCATCGGCGGGTACTTCCTGCGCGCCACCGACCCGGCGGCGCTGACCGCCTGGTACCGCGACGTCCTGGGCCTGCCCGCCGACGGGCACGGCCGGTGGGAGCAGGCCCCGGGCCCGACGGTGTTCGCCGCCTTCGAGTCCGGCACCGACTACTTCGGCTCCCCCGCGCAGCAGGTGATGCTGAACGTCCGGGTCCGCGACCTGGACGCGATGCTGGCCCAACTGCGCGCCGCGGGCGTGGCGGTGGCCGGGGAGGTGCAGGAGATGCCGGGCGTCGGCCGGTTCGGCTGGGTGACCGACCCGGAGGGCAACCGGATCGAGCTCTGGCAGCCCGCCTGAGCCGGGGCGGCCCGGCCGGCGCGTCGGGCCCCGCCGGGCCGCCGGGGTCAGCGGTGGGTGCGGCCGTGCCGGCCGGCGGCCCGGCGGCGGCGGAAGAGCACCAGGAGGGCGGTGCCTCCCGCGAGGGCGTCCGCCCGCCACCGCGCTGCGGGAGCTCGCCGAGGAGGCCGGGCTCCGGCCCGCCGAGGCACTGCGGCCGCTGACGGCGGGCCACCGGTCGGCGGCCGGAGGGTGACCGCGGGTCATCGGCTTCGCCTTCGCGGCCGAACCGGTCCCGGCCGGAGCGCCGGTGCGACCGAGTGCCGAGCACGACACGTTCGCGCGGCGGGCCCGGAAGCAGTGGCTGTCGTTCCTTCAGGTCGAGCAGCGGGCGTGGTTCGCCTCGCTCCGCACCGCCCACCGGAAGGAACGCACGGTCATGCCGGTCGACGGCCGGGACGCCGCAGGTGCCGCAGGTGCCGCAGGTGCCGCCGCCCGTGCGGTCGGAGAGCCGACGCAGCGTCCGGAATGGATCGTGCGGTACGGCACCGCACCCGGGCCTCCGGCGGAGGAGGGCCGGGTGCGGCACCGTGTCGGGTGGTGGTCAGCCGGTGACGGCGACGGGGGCGTCCCAGGCGTTGCGGTCGACGGTCAGGGTGACGCCGCCGTAGGTCTCCTTCTGGTTGACCTGGTACTGGTGGGCGCGGCGGTGTCCGCCGAAGAGGCCGCCGCTGTAGGGGAAGCTGCCGGTGGTGTCGGCGACGCCGTCGTACTTGGCGTACCACAGGGCTTCGGGCAGGTCGGCGGCGCCGGCTTCGGCGGCCCTGGCGATGCCGGCGGCGCTGGAGGAGGCGAATCCGTAGAAACCGGGCCGGTAGGAGCGCGCCTTGACCGCCCGGTCGAAGGACTGGGTGTAGGCGAGGACCGCGTCCGCGCAGGCCGTGTCGGCGGTGTTGTAGGCCTCCACGTCCAGGTAGAGCGTGCTGCCGGCGCGCATGCCCAGCGCCGACGCCTTGGCCACCGCGTCCGCGCCGTCCGCCGCGCCGAGCGAGACGGCGGTGTCGGCGGTGATCTTCTCGGGGCTGGAGCCGGTCTGGCACGGCGGCTGCGCGCCGACGTACAGCGGCACCAGCTTCCAGCCCGAGCCGGCCACCGCGCCCACCCAGGACGCGGTCAGCTGCGGCTGCGCGCAGCCGCGGTTCTTGCCGCCGACGTAGACGGCGATCGCCCCGTAGGGGGAGGTGCCGCGCCAGGCGTTCATGGTGGCCAGCGGCGGGGCGGTGCAGGTGTCGAACGCCAGGCCGGTGAACACGCTCCCGCTGGAGGTACCGGCCGGTGCGCCGCCCGCCGCGGCGGCGGGCTTGGAGGCGCCGGGCGCCGAGGCCGAGGCGGCGGCCGAACCGGACGGTGACGCGGACCCGGAAGCCGAGGCCGAGGCCGAGGCCGAGGCCGACGCGGACCCGGAAGCCGAGGCGGACGCCGAAGCCGAGGTGGACGCCGAGGGCGATGCGGAGGCAGAGAGGCTGTCGGTCGCCGACGGCGAAGCCGCCTGCACTGCGCCGACCGCCTCGCCGGCCGACCCACTGCGCGGATCGTCAGCTGGCTTCGCGCACGCACTGAGCGCCAGGGCGGCAGCGGCGGTCAGGCAGGCGGCGGACAGCACGGTGCTGCGCCCCCGGTGGAGGGGGGTGTTCGGCACGGGGATTCCTCATGGGCGGAGTGTCCGCGGGGACGCGGAGAGCGACTGCCGGTATGCATATCACCCTGGGAGCGGTTCGTTCCAGCCAGCTTGGGGGGAAGCAGTGAGCTTTGTCCGGGTGTGTCCGCTCTTTGGGGCACTCTTGACCTGATGGCCGGTCAGATACCAACCCGCTCCGACCGCAGAGGATTCACAGCTGACGCGCACCTCGGGATCCAGGCCCCCGGGGTCGCCTCGAAACCCGCCACGACAGGCTCGACGGAGCCGATCAAGGACCAAGGGGCCCCGGTCGAGAAGACCGGTATCCAGCATTCCGGCCTGATTCCATCCCTTCACCTTTCGCGCACATCCTCTCGCCGGACCATCCATGTTTCGGTTTCATAAATCCTTCGAACCTCCCGCGAGCCGCTTGCGGGACATTGGCATGACTGTTCGTCATATGCCCGATTCATGACCCGCATACGATCCACGCGCCCCCGCTTCAGTGGTGGGGCGATCGCAGGGAGTGGATGTGCGCGAACACATATCAAGGCGCCGCGGGCGGCTGGTGCCCCCGGGCGCCCGGGGGGTGAGCGCCGTACTGGCGCTCGCCGTGTCGGTGTCACTGTTGGCGGGGACGGAGGACGCGCTGGCCGCGCCGAAGCCGGACAAGTCCGGTCAGGCGCAGGGCACCAAGTGGGCCACCGAGGCTGCTGACATCCCGTCGGCGCGGGTCGCGGCCCGGCTGTCCGGGCAGCGGGTGGAGGCGCTGTCCGAGCGGACCGAGACGTCGACGACGTGGGTGAACAAGGACGGCTCGCTGACCAGCGAGCTGTTCGCCGGGCCGGTGCGCTTCCAGCGCGACGGCCGGTGGACGGACGTCGACCTGACGCTGCAGCGGCAGCCGGACGGCTCGGTCGCGCCCAAGGCGCACCCGGGCGCGCTGAAGCTGGCCGCCCCGGGCGGCACCCGGGCACGCTCGCTCGCCGACTCGCAGTCCGGCAAGGGCGAGGACCGCACCCTGGTGACCCTCGGCGAGGGCGATCAGCAGGTCGAGCTGCAGTGGAAGGGCGGCCTGCCCGCACCCGAGCTGGACGGCACGAAGGCCACCTACGAGGACGCGATCAGCGACGGCGCGGCCGACCTGGTGGTGGAGGCCACCCGCACCGGCTTCGAGCAGTACACCGTCCTCAAGCAGCGCCCGACGGCGGCCGGTTACTCCTACACGATGCCGATGAAGGCCAAGGGGCTCAAGGCCGAGGCGCAGGCGGACGGCAGCGTGCTGTTCACCGACAAGAAGACCGGTGAGAAGCGGGCCGTGCTGCCCGCGCCGGTGATGTGGGACTCCGCCGTCATCGCGGAGGGCTCGCGCGAGCACGCCAACCGGGCGAAGGTCGACCTGAAGGTCGTCCAGCACGGCGACAGCATCGACCTGGTGTTCACTCCCGACGCGGCGTTCCTCGCCGACCCGAAGACCCGGTACCCGGTCACCGTCGACCCCTCGACGATCGCGCTGGGCAACGTGTTCGACACCCGGGTGCAGAAGGGCGAGAGCGTCGACTGGTCGGCGGACACCGAGCTGTACTGGGGCAACCCCGGCACCAAGAACGCCGACGGCTCCTCCCGCGAGGCCCGCGCGTTCATCAACTGGAACACCGCGCCGATCGCGGACGCGCTGATCACCAACGCGACCGTGTCGCTGTGGAACTTCCAGTCCGGCAACAGCGACTGCGCCGGCTACGCCTGGGACGTCTACGACACCTCGCTCGCCTCCACCGCCTCACGGTGGACCCTGCAACCCTCCTGGAACTCCAAGCAGGCGACGTCGACGGAGACCGCGGGCCGCACCGGCTGCCAGAACGACGGCTGGATCAACGCCGACGTCACCAACCTCGTGCAGAGCTGGACCTCGGCGAAGAACCCCACGTCCGGCATGGGCCTGCGCGCCCCGGACGAGAGCAGCACCAAGTACTGGAAGGAGGTCAACTCCTCCGAGGCCGGCTCGAACGTGCCCAAGCTGACGGTCACCTACAACTACCGCCCGCGCACCGGCACCGACCAGCAGGCCGGCTCCCCCTTCTACAAGGACGGCAACGGGACCTGGTGGGTCAACTCCACCACCCCGACGCTGCGCGACACCTTCGTCGACCCGAACAACGACAAGGTCGACGGCACCTTCCAGGTCTTCGACAACGACAGCGGCGCGCAGGTCGGCAACGTACTGGTCTCCCCGTACGTCGCCTCGGGCCAGCCCGCCTCGGTGACCGTCCCCGCGGGGCTGCTGACCAACGGCAAGACCTACCGGTTCCGCACCTCGCCCTACGACGGCCTGCACTACAACACCACGTGGTCGCCGTGGGCGTACTTCACCGTCGACACCGCCGCGCCCTCCGCGCCGTCCGCGATCACCTCGACCGACTACCCCTCCGGGCAGTGGGTCAAGGGCGCCGGGCAGTCCGGCGTGTTCACCCTGACCCCGCCCGCCGGTGACCAGAGCGCCCTGGAGTGGACGCTCGACGGCGCCACCTGGACCAAGGTCGCCACCGGGGGCTCCACCGCCCCGGTCAACCTGACCATCACCCCGGACAAGGCCGGCACGCAGACCCTGCAGGTCCGCGCCGTCGACAAGGCCGAGAACAAGTCCGAACCCGTCACCTACACCTTCCGGGTCGGGGCCGGCGGCGTGACCGCGCCCAACGACGGCACCCGCACCGCCGCCCGCCTCCCGCTGGTCGCCGAGGCCGACGCCGCCAAGTACAACGCGGTCAGCTTCTCCTGGCGCCGCTCCGACGCCGACGCCTGGACCACGATCCCGGCCTCCGACGTCACCAACGCGGGCAGCGCGGTCAGTTGGCCCGTCGCGCTGAGCAGCGGCAAGAGCCCGTCGCTGACCTGGAACGCCACCAGCACCGTCAACCCCGACGGCACCGTGCAGGTCCGCGCCGACTTCACCGGCCCGAACAACGCCGCCGTCTCCTCCGAGGGCATCAAGGCCGTCGTCGACCGCAAGGCGACGGGAGCTGCGACCCAGCAGATCGGTCCCGGCACGCTCAACCTGCTCACCGGCGACCTCACCGTCTCGGCCACCGACGCCTCGTTCTTCGGCCTGACCGTGGGCCGCACGCACTCCTCGCGCGACCCGAAGGCCCCGGCGAACAAGGACGGCCAGGCGCCGATCTTCGGCCCCAACTGGACCTCCGGCGTGGCCTCCGAGGTCTCCCAGTCCGGTTACACCGAGATCCGCAAGACCTCGAACACCTCGCTGGACGTGGTCCTCGCCGAGGGCGACACCATCGGCTTCACCGCCAACACGGCCGGCAACGGCTGGGTGCCCGAGCCGGGCAGCGAGGCACTGACCCTGCGCGGCTCCTTCGCCTCCGGCGACTTCACCCTCTCCGACACCGACGGCACCGTCACCACCTTCGCCAAGGTCGACCCGGCCGCCACCACCTGGACCGTGACGTCCAGCCTGCTGGACGGCATGGCCAACTCCACCACCACCGTGGTCTCCGAGAAGACCGTGGTGGGCGGCAAGACCCTGGCCCGGCCGAAGTACATGATCGCGCCGACCTCCGCCGCCACCGCGGCCGCCTGCACGGCCGCCCCGTCCACCAAGGGCTGCCGCGTCCTGCAGTTCGTCTACGCCACCGCCACCACCGCCACCGGCAACACCAACGGCACCGACTTCGGCGACTTCACCGGCCAGCTCTCCACCATCAAACTGTGGGCCACCGCCCCCGGCGCGACGGCCGCCACCGCCACCGACGTCGCCACCTACCGCTACGACCTGGCGGGCCGACTGCGCCAGACCTGGGACCCGCGCCTGGGCACGAGCGCCAAGACCCAGTACTCGTACGTCGAAGGCGCCGCCTCCGACGGCGCGCTGTACGCGGTCCTGCCGCCCGGCATGAACGGCGGCTACCACATGGCCTACGGCAACATCGCGGCCAACCCGGCCGCGGGCGAGGGCATGCTCACCAAGGTGTGGACCAACACCCTCACCCCCGGCACCACCGCCACCGTCAACGGCACCGCCATCACCACGATCGTGTACGGCGTGCCCACCTCCGGCAGCAAGGCCCCCGAAGACCTGTCGGTCACCGTCGGCGCCACCTGGGGCCAGAGCGACCTGCCCACCGACGCCACCGCGGTCTTCCCCGCCGACCAGGTCCCCGCCTCCAACAGCGGCACCGACCTGAACGCGGGCGACTACACCCGGGCCACCGTCAACTACCTCAACGCCTCCGGCCGCCAGGTCAACACCGCCGCCCCCGGCCACCGCCTCACCACCACCGAGTACGACAAGTGGGGCAACGGCGTCCGCACGCTGACCGCCGCCAACCGCGAACTCGCCCTCGGCACCACCGGCACGGCCAAGGCCCAGCTCGCCGACCTCGGCATCAACAACCTGCCCAGCGGCGAACGCGCCCGCCTGCTGTCCACCACCAGCGTGTACAGCGCCGACGGCCAGCGCGAGACGGAGAACTCCGGCCCGCTGCACCGCATCACCCTCGCCGCCGACGTGATCTCGGGCGGGGCGACGGTCGCCAAGGCCGGCACCCAGACCGTCGCCCGCACCCGCACCGTGAAGACCTACGACGAGGGCCGCCCCACCGACGGCACCGCCAAGGTCAAGGACCAGGTCACCACCACCGTCACCGGCGGCGCCCTGCGCGCCTGGCCCGAGGTCTTCGCCGAGACCCGCACCGACAAGTCCGTCTTCGACTGGGCCCTCGGTGTCGCCACCCAGCAGATCCAGGACGCCGGCGGCCTGAACCTCACCACCACTACCGGCTACGACACCCAAGGCCGCGTCACCTCCAAGCAACTGCCCAAGTCGACCGGCACGGACGCGGGCACCACCCGCACCACCTACTGGTCCGCCGCCGGCACCGGCACCTGCGCCGGCCGCCCCGAGTGGGCCGACCAGCTCTGCCAGACCGGCCCGGCCGGCGACATCACCGGCGGCGGCACCAACCCGGTCCAACTGCCCGTCAAGACCGTCCAGTACGGGCTGTTCGGCCAGACCACGCAGACCGACGAGACCGCCAACGGCGTCACCCGCACCACCACCATCACCCCCGACGCGGCCGGACGACCGGTGACCACCACCGTCACCGGCGGCCTCGGCATCGCCGTCCCGGCCGTCACCACCACCTACGACCCGGTCACCGGCAAGGTCACCAAGCAGACCTCCACCAGCGGCGGCACGATCACCAAGGCGTACGACGCGCTCGGCCGCCTGACCTCCTACACTGACGCCGACGGCGCGACCACCACCACCGAGTACGACGCCCTCGACCGGCCCACCAAGGTCACCGACAGCGTCCCGTCCACCACCACCTACACCTACGACACCGCCATCGACCCGCGCGGCCTGACCACCTCGGTCACCGACTCAGTCGCCGGCACCTTCACCGCCCGCTACGACGCCGACGGCACCGCCGTCACCCAGGGCATGCCCGGCGGCTACACGATGGCCGACCGCCGCGACCCCTCCGGCACCACCGTGGGCCGCACCTACACCCGCGACAGTGACGGCACCGTGCTGGTCTCCGACGGCATCACCGAGACCGTCCAGGGCCAGT
Organism: Kitasatospora sp. NPDC090308; assembly: GCF_044769485.1. Taxonomy (NCBI): domain Bacteria; kingdom Bacillati; phylum Actinomycetota; class Actinomycetes; order Kitasatosporales; family Streptomycetaceae; genus Kitasatospora; species Kitasatospora sp. NPDC090308. Next base: position 130,645 of record NZ_JBIVXY010000001.1, read on the forward strand.
GGGCCACCCACACCGGCACCCCCGGCGTCACCACGGCCCAGACCTACGCCTACGACAAGACAGGCCGCCTCACCGCCGTCCAGGACACCTCGCCCGACGCCGTCTGCACCACCCGCGGCTACGGCTTCGACAACAACACCAACCGCACCACCCTCGCCACCGCCGTCGCCGCCCGCGGCGCCGACTGCACCACCACCGGAGCCACCACCCAGACCACCACCTACGACAGCGCCGACCGCCTGGTGAACTCCGGTTACACCTACGACGCCTTCGGCCGCACCACCGCGCTGCCCGGCTCCACCGTCGCCTACTACACCAGCGACCTCGTCCAGCAGCAGACCACCGGCACCAACCGCCAGACCTGGACCCTCGACTCCAACCAGCGCTTCCGCTCCTGGACCACCGAGACCAACAACTCCGGAACCTGGACCACCAACCTCACCAAGACCAACCACTACGGCTCCGACAGCGACAACCCCCGCTGGACTGTGGATAACGCGGGCAACTACATCCGCAACATCACTGGCACCACCGGCGACCTCGGCGCCACCACCGCCAACACCGGCTCGGTCACTCTCCAACTCGCCAACCTGCACGGCGACGTGACCCTGCAACTGCCCCTCAACGGCAGCGCCCCCACCGTCCTCGACTTCGACGAGTACGGCCAGCCCCGCACCGGCCAGGCAACTACCCGCTACGGCTGGATCGGAGCCAAGCAGCGCTCTGCCGACACCCCCAGTGGCCTTACCCTGATGGGGGTGCGCCTTTATAATTCGACCACCGGACGCTTTATTTCGATCGACCCAGTGCGCGGCGGTAATGCCAACGCTTACGACTACTGCAGCGGCGACCCACTGGGGTGTTATGACCTCGATGGAAAATGGGGCTGGAAGAAGTGGGCGCGTCGGGCTATCCGCGTGACAGCAGTCGTCGGCGGGGCGCTTCTCACGGCTGGCGTCTGTGCGGCTACCGGCGGCATAGGGTGCGTAATCGGAGGTGCCATTATCGGAGCATCAATCGGAAGTATTGACTACAGCGCCCGCTTCCTGTTCGGCCGAAAGAACGAGTGGAACTCAAAGGACTACGTGAAAAACATCGGATGGTTCTCCCTTGCGGGTGCCGCTGGTGGCTTCAGTAGGCTAGGGTGGGTTTCGAGGCTCGGTAGGGGAATGTTCTGACCTTGATTTAGACCCATAGAAAACGGCGGGCGCTGGATAGCCTTCCAGTGCCCGCCGCCTGGAGTTTGGAATTGCAATGTTGAGCAGCAAGAAATTTTGGATCGGATTTATTGGATGGACTATCCTGGGGGTGGCGATCGCTCTCCTTGCCAGGGTTTCAAATATTGTTGAGAACTCTGGGGTCCAGGCGGCCATTTGGTTTGCGGTAACTGTTTTCGGGGCTAACGTAACGGCCTCCTCCGTCCGTAAAAAGTAAGACGTGGTCGGGTCGGCTGCTCTGATGCCTGTATCAGAGCGCGAAGCTGTGCCTGCTTCGCATCGACCAACGCGAGCACCTCTCATGGTCTGAGCGCCCTACGGTGAAGTCCCAGGCGGCCGGGCAGGTGCACAACCCGGCCGCCTGGCATGGCTTCTGCGCGAGCTACCGCTGCGGTTCGAGCAGCACCAGGAAACCCGATGCCCGGGAGAGGGCCGGCTGTTTCGGCGCCGCCACCTGGTCCACGTTGTCCATCTGTCCCGGCTGCTTGCCAAGGACGTCGCCCTGGTCGAGTTCGACACCGAGGACACCACCGAAGTGCTCTGGCTGGCCCCGGCCGATCTGGCCGGCTGGCACCTCTACCCGGACGTCGGCGACCACCTGGTCGACGCCGTCCCAGCCCAGGCCCCGCCCACGGCCGAAGCCCCGGTGCTGCTGCCAGAGATGTCGGACGCCAGCTACCAGTGGCGCTGAACACCCGCGCGCTGTCGGCTGGCGGTGCCACGCTGACAGGATGGACGAGGGGGACGAGCAGCTGCTGCGCGGCCGGGTCTACGGCGCCGAGCCCGGCGAGGACCCCGGCCCCGAGCCGGGACACGAGTACCGGGAGCTGGTGGGCGGCCCGCTGGACGGCCAGCTGGTCGACGTCACCGGCTGGGCCCCGGACGAGTTGGAGTGCGGGGCCGCGCTGATCGCACCGCTGGGCCACTACGGCGCCGGAGGCCGCGCCCGCTACGAGCCGCGCCCCGGCGACCCGCTCCGCTGGGACTGGGAAGGCGACACCGCGTAGCCCGGCCTGCCAGCCGCTGCCCCAGGTCCGTGTCCCGCCCCGCTCCGGCTCGTTGAACCGGCGGCACCGTCTCCGGGAGTGGAGACGAGGAGTGCCTCAGCGCTGCTCCTGTCGCCGCTCCGGCGGCAGAGGGCCGGAGGGCCGCCAGTAGGCGGCGCGGGAAGGAAACCGGCCTGTCCGGCAAGCAGGTGACCACCCTCGAGGCGGAGACGGGACAGAGGCTGTCAGCGGCGCGAGAGCCTGGTGCGGCGCTGGTGGCCGCGCACCGGCTGCTGGGCCGGGAGCTCGGTGCCCTGGCCGCCGAAGAGAGCCGGACCGGTAGTTCGTCGCGGGACCGGACCGCGACGCTGCGCCGCAAGAAGCTCCTGCAACGGGACATCTTAGGCTTTGTCGGCGTAAGGTCCTCCGGATTTACGATAGCGGCCGCACCGGGCGCCCTGTCTCATCCAACATGGCTCGACGAGGAGCTTCAGTGATTTCCCGTCGCAGATGTTATCAGTGGTAACTGCAATGACGAGGGACAGTCCGCCAGCGCCCGAAAAAATGTGCGTTCTGGAAGCCAGGTTTCCCGGTCCGCATGGGCTCGCACCTGCGATTTTTTCCCCTTTCCGGTCCTGCCATGGGAGAAGTCAAGCACCATACGGGAGATATCCAACGGGTCGGCGTCGTCCAAGCGGTCCAGGGCCAGCTCGTGCAGCCGGCCCCGGACGCCGGCACTCGACCGGATGAGGAAGCGGCGGTAGGCGGTGGACGTGGAGACCCCGAAGCAGGGCGGCAACGCACGCCAGGTGTGTCCACCGACCAGCGCGTGAACCATCGTGGCGAACAGCTTCTCATCAGGCGTGCTCCGCGTCATGCCGTCCTGCGGCGGCAACCGGTCCGATGGGATCCCGGGCACCCCGGCCCGGCCGTCCGGGGCGCTCCGGGCGGCGGCCTAGAATCGGGGCATCATGACTGCCACTCTCGTCGTCAAGGACCTCGCCGCCGGCCACGGCGAGCGCACGCTGTTCTCCGGGCTGGACCTGGTCGTCGCCCCCGGGGACGTGATCGGCCTGGTCGGGGTGAACGGCGCCGGGAAGTCGACCCTGCTGCGGCTGCTGGCCGGGCTGGACGCCCCGGAGGGCGGCTCGCTCAAGCTCAGCCCGCCGACCGCGAACGTCGGGCACCTGCCGCAGGAGCCGGAGCGCCGGGAGGGCGAGTCGGTGCGCGACTTCCTGGCCCGCCGCACCGGCGTCGCGGCGGCCCAGGCGGCGCTGGACGAGGCCACCGAGGGCCTGGTGGAGGGCCGGCCGGGCGCGGACGACGCGTACGCGGTGAGCCTGGACCGCTGGCTGGAGCTGGGCGGCGCGGACCTGGAGGAGCGGGCCGAGGAGGTCGCCGACCAGCTCGGCCTGAAGGTCTCGCTGGACCTGCCGATGACGGCGCTGTCCGGCGGCCAGGCGGCCCGCGCGGGCCTGGCCTCGCTGCTGCTGTCGCGCTACGACGTGTTCCTGCTGGACGAGCCCACCAACGACCTGGACCTGGACGGCCTGGAGCGCCTGGAGGCGTTCGTGAAGGGCCTGCGCGCGGGCACCGTGCTGATCAGCCACGACCGCGAGTTCCTGGCCCGCACCGTGACCAAGGTGCTGGAGCTGGACCTGCACCAGCAGCAGGTGAACGTGTACGGCGGCGGCTACGACGCGTACCTGGAGGAGCGGGCGATCTCCCGCCGGCACGCCCGCGAGCAGTACGAGGAGTTCGCGGACACCAAGGCGGGTCTGGAGGCGCGGGCCCAGATGCAGCGCAACTGGATGGAGCACGGCGTCCGCAACGCCCGGCGCAAGGGCGGCGACAACGACAAGAAGGCCCGGGCGCAGCGCGCCGAGTCGACCGAGAAGCAGGCCGCGAAGGCCCGGCAGACCCAGCGGATGATCGAGCGCCTGGACGTGGTGGAGGAGCCCCGCAAGGAGTGGGAGCTGCGGATGGAGATCGCCGCCGCGCCGCGCTCCGGCTCGGTGGTGGCGACGCTCCGGCAGGCCGCCGTCCGGCGCGGGGACTTCGCGTTCGGGCCGGTGGACCTCCAGATCGACTGGGCGGACCGGGTGGCGATCACCGGTGCGAACGGCGCGGGCAAGTCGACGCTGCTGGCGGCGCTGCTGGGCCGGCTGGAGCTGGACGCGGGCAGTGCGGCGCTCGGCTCGGGCGTGCTGGTCGGCGAGGTGGAGCAGGCCCGCGGGCACCTGTTCGGCGGCGACGCCGGACGTCCGCTGCTGGAGGCGTTCGCCGCCGCCGTGCCGGACCTCGCCCCGGAGGAGGTCCGCACCCTGCTGGCCAAGTTCGGCCTGAAGGCGGTGCACGTGCTGCGCCCGGCCGCGACGCTCTCCCCGGGCGAGCGGACCAGGGCGGCGCTGGCCCTGCTCCAGGCCCGCGGGGTGAACCTGCTGGTGCTGGACGAGCCGACCAACCACCTGGACCTGCCGGCGATCGAGCAGTTGGAGTCGGCGCTGGCCTCGTACACCGGCACCCTGCTGCTGGTCACCCACGACCGCCGGATGCTGGACACCGTGCAGGTGAACCGGCGGCTGGTGGTCGCGGACGGGAAGGTCTCCGAAGCCTGAGGCGAGCCCGGCGCTGCGCCGGGGGCCAGGCGCTGCGCCCGGGACCGGGGGCTGCGCCGGGGGCCGGGGGCCGGGGGCCGTGCCCGGTCGCTTTGGGCCGGTTCTTGCCGGGGCCCGGCGGCGTCTTCCGCCCGGGTGCGCCGTGTGCTGTGCTGGCGCGCATGGTTGACCGAGCTTCCGCCCCGGCACCGTCCCACCCGACGGCGTCGCTGCACCCGATGAACGTGCCCGCCCACGAGGCGGCCGACCGCTGCCGGGCCTTCCACCAGGTGATGGCCCGGCGCCGCACCGTGCGCGACTACGCGAGCCGCCCGCTGCCCGAGGGGGTGCTGGAGTGGGCGGTCCGGACGGCGGCGACCGCGCCGAGCGGCGCGCACGTGCAGCCGTGGCGGTTCGTGGTGGTCACCGATCCGGAGCGCAAGCGGCGGCTGCGGGAGGCCGCGGAGGCGGAGGAGCGGGAGTTCTACGCGCACCGGGCGTCCGAGGAGTGGCTGGCGGCGCTGGCCCCGATCGGCACCGACTGGCGCAAGCCGTTCCTGGAGGACGCGCCCGCTGTGATTGTGGTGTTCGAGGTGCACAAGGGCCCGAACTCGCCGCGCCCGTACTACACCAAGGAGTCGGTGGGCATCGCGGTCGGCTTCCTGCTCGCGGCCCTGCACCAGGCGGGCCTGGCCACGCTGACCCACACGCCCAGCCCGATGCGCTTCCTCAACGAGGTGTGCGACCGCCCGCCGGAGGAGCGCGCCGCGTACGTCATCCCGGTCGGCTACCCGGCCGAGGACGCCCGGGTGCCGGACCTGGTCCGCAAGCCGCTGGACGAGGTGCTGGTGCGGCTCTGAGCCGCCGCCCGCCGGGGTGGTGCGCCCGGGTGGCGGAGGGGATATCCGCTGGTCGGCGCGTTGCCGGATGGCGCATACTCCGTCCATGAGTCACTCCACCGACGCACCTGACAACGTTGCGCGACCGCTCACCGCGGGCCGCCCGCCCGAGCTGCTGCCCCTCGGCGGCGGCGCGCACCTGCGCCGCCGCCGGGTGGCGGACGCCGCCGGGCTGAACGCCGCGGTGATCGCCAACCTGGACCACCTGCGTCCGTGGATGCCCTGGGCCCGGCAGGCGCCGACCCTCGCGGAGAGCGAGCAGCTCTCGGTGGCCGGCGAGGCGGCCTGGGAGCAGGGCACCGACTTCATGTACCTGCTCGGCCTGGACGCGGACCCGGCCGCGGTCGTCGGCGGCTTCGGCCTGCACGGCCGGATCGGCCCGGGCGCGCTGGAGATCGGCTACTGGGTGCACCACGAGCACACCGGCCGCGGCCTGGCCACCGCCGCCGCCCGCGCGCTCACCTCGGCCGCCCTCGCCCTGCCGGGCATCACCCGCGCCGAGATCCACTGCGACGAGTCGAACGCCGCCAGTGCCGCCGTGCCGCGCAAGCTCGGCTACGTCCTGGACCGGATCGAGCCGGCGGTCCCGACCGCCCCGGCCGAGACCGGACGCAAGATGATCTGGCTGACCGGGGCCTGAGCGCCCGCCGGCGCGCGCGACGAGGGGACGGCCCGGCGGGCCGTCCCCTCCGGCGTTCCGGGAGCGGACCCGCGCCCCCGCCAGCGCTCAGCGGTGGGCGAGCCGTTCGATCAGCGTCTGCCAGCCGTCCGCGAGCAGGGCCCCGAGGTCCTCCTCCGCGCAGCGGCCGGCGGCCGGGGCGGTGGGGGGCAGGTCGGCGACCAGGAAGAGCAGCGGGGGGCCCTCCAGGGCGCTGGCGAGCTGGAGGGCGAGGGTGTCGAGGTCGGGGAGGCCGAGGGCGGCCTGGGCGAGCAGCATCCGGATGTGCGGGCGGGAGAAGTTGGGGCCGACGGCGGGCGGGACGGGGCCCTTGCGCTCGAAGGCGGCGCGGGCGATGTGGTGGCGCTCCAGCAGGAAGCGGGTGCGGGCGCGGCCGTAGGCGATCAGCCGGTCGACCGGGTCGCCGCCGGGGCCGAGCGGGGGCGGGCCGGACAGCACCTGGCACTGGAAGCGCTGCTCCTCGGCGTCGAGCAGGGCGCGGAAGATCCCGGCCCGGGTGCCGAAGCGGCGGAAGACGGTGCCCTTGCCCAGCCCGGCGCGTTCGGCGAGGCCGTCCATGGTCAGGTGGTCCGCCCCGAGTTCGGCGATCATCGCGCGGGCGGTGCAGAGCAGCACCTCGCGGTTGCGGGCCGCGTCCGCGCGTTCGGTGGGGGGTTTCCCGAAGGGGACCAGGGGGCTGTCCATGCCGCCAATTTACCCGGCGAGAGAAACGGGGTAAAGTCCGTTTACGTCGAGTGCGGCGCCTCCGGGCCCGCACCTGCGCCCTGTCGCACCCGCCCGCCCGCGCCACCGCCCTCCCGGCGGGGTGCGAACCGAGGAGTACTGTCATGCACCTGTTCCGCCTGGACGCCAGCATCCTGCCCGGCACCTCGACCAGCGCCGAGCTGGCCACCGCCGCCGAGACCGAGTGGACCGCCGCCCACCCCGAGGGCACCGTCACCCGGCGCAACCTGGGCACCGACCCGCTGCCCGGCGACGCCTGGACGCACGCCACCCTGGCCGCGTTCACCCCCGCGGACCAGCACACCCCCGAGCAGCGGGAGGCCGCCGCGCTCGGCGCCTCGCTGGCCGAGGAGCTGCGCGCCGCCGACGCCGCGATCATCGCCGTGCCGCTCTACAACTGGGGCGTCTCCCAGCACTTCAAGACCTGGGTCGACCTGGTCATCGCCGCGGCCGGCCCGACCACCGAACTGCTCAAGGACAAGCCGGTCCTCCTGGTCGCCTCGTTCGGCGGCGGCTTCGCCGCCGGCACCCCCCGCGAGGGCTGGGACCACTCCACCCCCTACGTCGAGCGCATCCTGCGCGACGTCTGGGGCGCCGACCTGACCACCGTCCGCCGCGAACTGACCATGGCCGCCGCCAACCCGGCGATGGAGAGCCTGCGCGACCTGGCCGCCGAGTACCACACCCGGGCCCTGGACGCCGCCGCCACCGCCGGCAAGAACCTGGCCCGCGCCTGACACCCCGCCCCTCCGGGCAGGCAGAAGCCCCGCGCGCCCGACACTTCGGGCCCGCGGGGCTTCACCGCACTGACGCAGACTCAGACCTCGCCGAGACCACCGGACTTGACCGCCGCGACGAACGCGGCGAAGGCCGCCTCGGGGAACACCAGCACCGGTCCCTGCGGGTCCTTCGAGTCACGGACCGGCAAGTGGCCGGGCAGCCCGGTCGGGGCCACCTCCACGCAGTTGCCGCCGTTGTCGCTGTAGGTGGACTTCACCCAGCGCAGCTCGGACAGGTCGACGTCGGTCACGAAAGCTCCTCGAAAGCACCGGACTTGACCGCCGCGACGAACGCGGCGAAGGCCGCCTCGGGGAACACCAGCACCGGCCCCTGCGGGTCCTTCGAGTCACGGACCGGCAAACGACCGGGCAGCCCGGCCGGGGCCACCTCCACGCAGTTGCCGCCGTTATTGCTGTAGGTGGACTTCACCCAGCGCAGCTCGGACAGGTCGACATCGGTCATGAGAGTTCCTTCCTGACAACCCGGATCCTGGCGAGTGAAGCGGCCGTAGACAGGGACTCCACCTGGAGCAGATCGTACTCCCTGGACCAGGTCGAAACCGCGTCCCGGCCGCGCTCCAGATGGCCCCGGCCCTGGGATTCCGCGTACCCGACGACCACCCGGTCGAGGAGGTCGAGCAGCACCAGCGGCATCGTGAACGGCGCGCGCTCGCCGATGTCGAACGGGGCGATCTGCAGGGTGATCCGGGGCCGCCCGGCCAGCTCCTCCAGGTGCCCCAACTGCTCGGCCATGACCGCCGGGCCGCCCACCGGACGCCGGATGCAGCTCTCGTCCAGGACGGCGTGCACGAAGGGCGGGTCCGTCCGGACCAGCAGCTCCTGCCGGGTCGCCAGGAAGGCGATCCGCGCATCGGCCTGCGCCTGGGTGATGCTCCCTCGCTGCACGGCCGCCGCCGCGAGCGCGGACGCGTAGGCCGGCGTCTGGAACAGGCCGGGCACCACGCCGAGTTCGAAGGTCCGCAGCCGACGGCACCGGGCCTCCGCCGCGGCGAACTCCGCGAAGCCCTCCAGCAGGCTGGCGTTCGAGTACTGACGCCAGAGCTGCTGGAACCGCTCCCCGGTCCCGAACACCTGGTCGGCCCTGACCGCGAGGTTAAGGGTTACGGGCTTCTTCCCTCTTTCCACGTACGAGAGCAGCCCGCCCGAGTACCCCATGCGCGCGGCCAGGGCCAGCTGGGACCATCCGCGCGCCCTCCGCGACCTGCGGAGTTCCTCACCGAAGCGCAGAGCCGGAGATGACGCACCGTCAACTTCTTGATCATCGCTCACCGCTGAAGCTCCTTAACTCGCCTGAACCGTCAACGGGCAAGTACTGGTGAGCGTAGTCGTTTCTGCCGATGCTGGTGACACACCGGAAGAAGAAGGACGCGGACGGTGACCGGCGCGCGGAGCGCGGTCCCGGCGCGCGTCGGTCCGGTGCCCTCCGGGGGCGTGGACGCCCCTTCCCGCCCGGCCCGAGCCCTGCGAGGTCCACCACCATGTCCGATCACCCATGCCCCGACCCGGGAGCGAAGTTGACGATCCGCGTCTACACGGCGCGGGCCGACGGCACCCGGGTCCAGGTCTCGTTCCGCACGTCCGACGAGCCGATCGGGCCCGCGCCGCTCTCCCCGCTGACCTGGCCGGCCTGCCGGTGTCCGCGGTGCGGTGACGGCGACGGCGGTGGGGAGCGGGCGTCGGATGCGGCCTGAGGGACAGCCGGAGGATTCCGAGGAGGAGGCGCGGCGGCGGGCCTGGGTGATCGCCGACCGGCTGACGCGGGCCGGTGGCGAGGAGGCCCGGCTGACCTCCGTCGCGGGCGGGTACCGGGTCGAGCTCCGGTCGACCCGGCCGGCGCCGGACGCGGCCGGGGTGCTGGCGGCCCTCGCGCTGGGCGACCGCTGGGGGCACCGGCGTTCGGTCCTCCCCGACGGCGGCGGTCTCGTGCAGGACAGCGTGTGGAGCGAGGTCCGGTCGGAGCCGCCCGCCCCACCGGGCACGGAGCGGGGGCGGGAGGGCGGTACCGGTGGTGTCGGCGAAGGGAGCCTTAAGGGTGGCTCAAGCGGGCCGGGGAACGCTTGACGGGCCTCGGCGGGCCGGGCATTTTGGGTGCACGGGGCGGTCCGGCCGCCCCCGGCACGGTGGTCGAGAACCCGCTTTCGGGCGGGTGTTGAGAACCAACCCCCACACGGCCCGGTCGCCGCGCTCCCCCACGGTCAGTACGCGCGGTCGGCCGGGCCGGTTCCGTGCCCGCGGGTCGGTGACGGGCGGTCAGGTGGACGCCCGGCGCGGCGGGTTGACGGGGTGCCACGGGCGGGTGAGGTTTCGTCCGCTCCGTTGACCGTCCGGGTCCGTTCGGGACCGGCCGGGACTACGATCGATCGATGACGGACACCACACGCAGAGCAAGCGACAGCACCGAACTGGCCGCCAGGTACCCGGCCCTGCACGCGCCGCAGCGCTGGGAGTGGGGCGGCATCGACGCCCAGTTCAGCACCGACCTGCCGCCGGACGAACTCATCACCAACATCCACCTGGTCGGCTTCGCCGGGGGCCGGGTCGTCCTGTGCCGGGACGTCCGCGGCCACTGGTTCCTGCCCGGCGGCACCCGGGAGGCCGCCGAAAGCGTCGAGTCCTGCCTGGAGCGCGAGCTGCGCGAGGAGGCCGGCGCCCGGCTGCTGGGGCCGCCGACCTGGATCGGGCACCACCTCGCCGTCACCGACTCGCCCACGCCCTACCGGCCCTGGCAGCCGCACCCGGTGAAGGCGTGGCTCTGGGGCTGGGCCGACGTCCTGGTCGACTCCGCCCCCACCAACCCGGACGACGGCGAGCAGGTGGTCGAGGTCCGCCCGGTCACCCCCGACGAGGCGCTGCGGCTGCTCGGCGACCACCGCGAGCCCTGGTGGTCCGAACTCGTCGCGCTGGCGGTCGAGTCCCGCACCGGCTGACCGGCGGCCCGGCCCCTCGGGGCCCGGCCGCCGGCGCGGGGCGGTGCCGCTACTTGCCCAGGCCCGCGCGGCGGAGGGCGTCGGCCATGGCGGAGTTGGCGGGGGCGGCGGCCGGGGGGCCGGGGCGGCGCTCCTGGCGCGGGGGCCGGGAGTCCCGGCGGGGGGACTGCTCGCGGCGGCTGCCGCCGGACGCGCCGGGGGCGGTCTCGTCGTCCAGGCGCAGGGTCAGGCCGATCCGCTTGCGCTGGACGTCCACGCTGGTGACCTTGGCGCGGACGATGTCGCCGGGCTTGACCACCTCGCGCGGGTCCTTGACGAAGTTCTTCGACAGCGCGGAGACGTGCACCAGGCCGTCCTGGTGGACGCCGACGTCGACGAAGGCGCCGAACGCGGCGACGTTGGTGACCACGCCCTCCAGCACCATGCCGACCTCCAGGTCGGAGAGCTTCTCGACGCCGTCCTTGAAGGTGGCGGTCTGGAAGGCGGGGCGCGGGTCGCGGCCGGGCTTGTCGAGCTCGCCGAGGATGTCGGTGACGGTCGGGACGCCGAAGGTCCCGTCGGCGAAGTCGCCCGGCCGCAGCGCGCGCAGCGCCGGGCCGTTGCCGATCAGTTCGCGCAGCTGCCCGCCGGTGGCGGCGAGGATGCGGCGGACCACCGGGTACGCCTCGGGGTGGACGGCCGAGGCGTCCAGCGGGTCGTCGCCGTCGGGGATGCGCAGGAAGCCCGCGCACTGCTCGAACGCCTTGGGGCCGAGCCGGGCGACGTCCTTGAGCGCCTTGCGGGTGCGGAACGGCCCGTTCGCGTCCCGGTGGGCGACGATGTTGTCGGCGAGCGTGCCGGTGATGCCGGAGACCCGGGTGAGCAGCGGCGCGGAGGCGGTGTTGACGTCGACGCCGACGGCGTTGACGCAGTCCTCGACCACGGCGTCCAGCGAGCGGGAGAGCTTGAGCTCGCTCAGGTCGTGCTGGTACTGGCCGACGCCGATCGACTTGGGGTCGATCTTCACCAGCTCGGCCAGCGGGTCCTGGAGGCGGCGGGCGATGGAGACCGCGCCGCGGATCGAGACGTCCAGCCCGGGGAGCTCCTGGGCGGCGAACGCGGAGGCGGAGTAGACGGACGCGCCGGCCTCGCTGACCATCACCTTGGTCAGGCCCAGCTCGGGGTGGCGCTTGATCAGGTCGGCGGCCAGCCGGTCGGTCTCCCGGGACGCGGTGCCGTTGCCGATCGCGACCAGGTCCACCCGGTACTGGGCGGCCAGCCGGGCCAGCGTGGCGAGCGCGGCGTCCCACTTGTTGGCGGGCTGGTGCGGGTAGACCGTCTCGTGCGCGACCACCTTGCCGGTGGCGTCGACCACGGCGACCTTGACGCCGGTGCGGAAGCCCGGGTCGAGGCCCATGGTGGCGCGCGTCCCGGCGGGGGCGGCGAGCAGCAGGTCGCGCAGGTTGGCGGCGAAGACCCGCACCGCCTCGTCCTCGGCCTCGGCGCGCAGCCGGGTGCGCAGGTCGATGCCGAGCCGGACCAGGATGCGGGTGCGCCAGGCCCAGCGGACGGTGTCGGTGAGCCACTTGTCGGCGGGGCGGCCGCGGTCGGCGATGCCGAAGCGGGCGGCGATCCGCTGCTCGTAGTCGCTCGCGCCGGGCAGGTCGGCCTCCTGCTCGCCGTCGTACGGGGAGAGTTCGAGGTCGAGGACCTCCTCCTTCTCGCCGCGCAGCATGGCCAGGATGCGGTGCGAGGGCAGCTTGGTGTACGGCTCGGCGAAGTCGAAGTAGTCGGCGAACTTGGCGCCGTCCTGCTCCTTGCCGTCCCGGACCTTCGCGACCAGCCGGCCGCGGGTCCACATCCGCTCGCGCAGCGAGCCGACCAGGTCGGCGTCCTCGCCGAAGCGCTCGACCAGGACGGCCCGGGCGCCCTCCAGGGCGGCGGGCACGTCGGCGACCTGCTCGTTCAGGTAGGTCGCGGCGAGCGCGGCCGGGTCCCGGCCCGGGTCGGCGAGCAGGGTGTCGGCGAGCGGTTCGAGGCCGGCCTCGCGGGCGATCTGCGCCTTGGTGCGCCGCTTGGGCTTGTACGGGAGGTAGATGTCCTCCAGCCGGGCCTTGGAGTCGGCGGCGAGGACCTGCGCGCGCAGCGCGTCGTCCAGCCGGCCCTGGGCCTCGATGGACTCCAGGACGGCGGTGCGGCGCTCCTCCAGCTCGCGCAGGTAGCGCAGCCGCTCCTCCAGGGTGCGCAGCTGGGTGTCGTCCAGGGCGCCGGTGGCTTCCTTGCGGTAGCGGGCGATGAAGGGAACGGTCGCACCCCCGTCGAGCAGGCCGACGGCGGCCTGCACCTGGTTCTCGCGGACGCCGAGCTCCTCGGCGATCTTGCGTTCGACGGGCATGGTCACGGTGCCGGTCACCCCTTCAGACGGTTGGGCGGTGTCGCCCGTGCATTCTGGCAGGTCCGACCGACGGACCTCCGGTGGACCGGGTGGCCGCTGCGGGCGTGGCGCGTTCCGGGGACGCGGGGGGACACGCGCCGGGGCGACCCGGAGGACGCCCGAATCGTCTGGTATGAGAGGTGAACGACTGTTTTGCGATCCTCCGTCAGCGCCGCTGCCGGAGCCCCCGTCAGCGCATGGGAGGACCAGGTGGCGCAGGCCCCCGCCCCGGCCGTCCGGACACCCGACCGGCCGGTCCGCTGGACCCGCCCCGCCACCTGGCCCCGCGAGGTGCTCGCCCTCGCCGCGTACTGGGTCGCCGGTCGGGTGCTGATGGTCGGGCTGATCCGCTCCGGCCGGACCGAACCCGCCATCGAGGTGCACCGGCTGTACCACGGCTGGTACCGGGTGCTGCGCACCGGCACCTTCCCGGTCGACGACGTCACCTGGCAGTACCCGCCGGGCGCGGCGCTGCCGATGCTCGCGCCGGGCCTGCTGCCGTTCCTCAGCTACCTCCAGGCGTTCGTGCTGCTGGCGCTGCTGGCCGACGCCGCCGTGCAGGCCGCCCTGCTGGCGGCCGGCCGCGGCCCGGGGCGCTCGGTCCGGGGGGCGTGGGCCTGGGCGCTGGCCCTGCCGCTGCTGCTCGGCCTGCCCTACGGGCGCTACGACCTGCTCGCCACCGCGCTCGCGGTCGGCGCGCTGCTGCTGCTCCCGGCCCGGCCCCGGCTCGGCGGGGCGCTGGCCGGGATCGGCGCGATGGTCAAGGTGTGGCCCGCGCTGGCCGTCCTGGGCACCCCGCGCGGCCGCACCACCCGGCAGGCGTGGACCGCCGCCGCGCTCTCCGCGCTGGCCCTGCTGCTGGTCCTCGCCGCCTGCTTCGACCACGCCCTCGGCTTCCTGCACGCCCAGGGCGGGCGCGGCGTGGAGATCGAGTCGCTGGGCGGCAGCGTCCTCCAGGTGGCCCGGCAGTTCGGCTGGTCCGGCCGGGTCGAGCAGCACTACGGCTCGTTCGAGTTCCTCGGCCGGTACGTGCACCGGATCTCGCAGCTGTCGCTGCTGCTGAGCGCCGCGGCCTTCGCCTGGCTGCTGCTGTGGCGGGTGCGGGCCCGCCGCTGGACGGCCGCCACCCCGTACGACGCGGCGCTGACCGCGGTGCTGCTGTTCACCGTCACCAGCCGGGTGATCTCCCCGCAGTACCTGGTCTGGCTGATCGGCCTGGCCGCCGTCTGCCTGACCGTGGAGAGCACCACGCAGTGGCCGGTCGCCCTGCTGCTGCTGCCGGTGGTCGGCGTCACCACCGTCGACTACCCGCTGTTCTTCGACGCGATGCAGGCCGGCGGCTGGTGGCCGACCGGGGTGATCCTGCTGCGCAACGGGCTGCTGCTGACCGCCGCGCTCTGGTCCGCCGCCCGGCTCTGGCGGGCCACCGCCTCGCCCGGGCCCGCGCCCACGCCCCGCGCGACCGACGCCGACGCCGACGCGCAGGACGATCCGCGCGGCGACCCGGACCCCGTCCCGACGGCCTGACGGACTGGCGGGCTGCCGGACCGCCGGACTGACGGCCTGTCAGGCGGCCAGGGGACGTACACTCCAGCAATGGCCGACACCGCACTGGACCGGCTCGCCGCCGGCAAGTACCTGCTGATCACCAGCTACAAGAAGGACGGCAGCGCCGTGCCCACCCCGGTGTGGGTGGTCCGGGACGGCGACGCGCTGGGGGTGTGGACCACCGCCGGGTCGTGGAAGGTCAAGCGGATCCGGCGGCGCGGCGAGGTGCTGGTCGGGCCGTGCGACGTGCGCGGCAACCCGACCGGCAAGCCGCTGCCCGCCACCGCCGAGATCGCGGACGCCGCCACCACCGAGCGCTACCGGCAGCTGCTGGCCCGCAAGTACGGGCTGGTCGGGCGGCTCACCCTGCTCGGCAGCCGGCTGCGCCGCGGCAAGGACGGCACCGTCGGGATCACCGTCCGCCTCGACCGGGGCTGACCCGGCGTCAGCCCTCGTACGGCAGCAGCTCGGGGCGCTTGGCCGGGCGCCCGTCCCCGGAGGAGCGCCCGCGCAGGCGGCGGCCGATCCACGGGCCGACGTGGGTGCCCAGCCAGCGGGCGTCGGCGCGGGCCCGCTGGACGCGGGTGCGGGGGTCCGGCTCGGCCAGCGGGGCCCGCCAGTCCTCGGCGGCCGGGCGGCCGAGCGCCTCCAGCACCGCCAGCGCGACCCGGCGGTGGCCCTCCGGGGACAGGTGCAGCCGGTCCTCGGCCCAGAGCCGGCGGTCGTCGAACACCGGCGCCGAGAACAGGTCGACCAGCACCACCCGGTCCGGGTGGTCCCGCACCACGCCCTCGACGAACGCCTTCATCCGCAGGATCGCGGGCAGCAGCCGGCGGCTGCCGGCCATCCGCCGGGTCGGGTCGGTGGAGGTGAACAGCACCACGGTGCGGTCCCCGGCGAGCAGCGCGCGGGTGCACGCGCCGAGCTGCCGCTCGACCTCGGCGATGTCGCAGCCCGGCCGGAGCACGTCGTTCAGGCCGCCCGCCAGCGTCACCAGGTCGGCGTCGGTCGCCGCGGCCAGGTCGACCTGCTCGTCCCGGATCTGGCCGATCAGCTTGCCGCGCACCGCCAGGTTCGCGTACCGGAAGCCGTCCGCCCCCGCCTCGGCGGCCAGCACGGCGGCGACCCGGTCCGCCCAGCCGCGGAACTGCCCGTCGGGCAGGGTGTCGTCGCACATCCCCTCGGTGAACGAGTCGCCCACCGCCACCATCGCCCGGTACTGCCGCACACCGCCTCCTGGAGTCGTCCGTCGCGGCCCCACCCTACCGAGGCGTACCGGACGGGCGGGGAGGGCGGCGGCGGTCAGGCCGAGGTGAGGGTGACCGCGGCCTCCGGGGTGTGGAGCTGGAAGGTGAGGGACTCCTGGAGGTAGAGGTGGACGGTGGTGTCGTCGTGGGAGAGGTAGCCGATCGAGAGGTCCTCGCCGAGGTGGAGCTCGAAGTCGCCGCCGCGGGCGGAGAGCAGGACGGCGCCCTCGACGGCGGGGGCCCAGATGATCTCGCCGTCGAGCAGGCGGGCCAGGTGGTTGTGGACCGGGTAGCCGTGGTCGGAGGTCTCGTTGACGGCGGTGAAGGTGTCGGCGCCGAGCAGCAGCGAGTAGGGGCCGCCGACCCCGGCCAGGCGCAGCACGGTGAGGGCGCGGCTGACGGCGTTGGGGTACTCGCGGACGTCGGCGGGGAGTACGACGGGGTGGTGGGAGGAGCCGTCGCGGATGCCGGTGATGCCGGCGGCCTGGTAGCCCTCGAAGACCGTGCGGTCCTCGGCGAGGGCGATGGTGCGGGCGGCGTCCTTGACCGGGTCCCAGTCGGAGTCCTTGGAGCCGCGTTCGACGTCGTCCACCGCGGCCCGGGTGACGGTGAAGGGGACCCGCAGCTCGACCACCCGGAGGGACTCGCGGGCGCGGGCCCGGACGCCGTTGCCGGGGGCGGCGATGTCGGCGAGGTGCCCGGTGCCGACGGCCGCCAGCTCGGGCCCGTCCGGTCCGGCCAGGTCGACCACCCGGCGTCCGGCGAGGTGCAGCCGGAAGGTGCGCCGGGCCTCCTCCTCGATCTCGGTCCAGGCGGCGGCGGAGACGGGCGCCAGGGCGCGGTGCAGGTTGTTCACGGTGCGGTGCTCCTTTTCAGACTGCCGATGCGGAGGCTGCCGTCCCGGACCGGCACGGGGACGGCCGGGGCTTCGACCCGGGCGCCGGGGGCGGGCGGCGGGTCGTCCAGGAAGTCCGCGCTGGGCACGTGGAAGAAGGTGCCGGTGACGGCGGTGGAGAAGTCCAGCAGCCGGTCGTGGGCGGCGGGGCCGCGGCCCAGGAACATGTTGCGGAGCATCTCCTCGGTGACCTGCGGGTCGCGGGCGTAGCCGATGAAGTAGGTGCCGCACTCGCCGCCCTCGGCGAAGGAGCCGAACGGCATGTTGAGCCGCCAGATGTCGCGGTCCTCGCCGTCGGGGCCGGTGACGGTGTTCAGCGCGACGTGCGAGTCGGCGGGCTTGGCGGCGTCGTCGAGTTCGACGTTGTCGAGCTTGGTGCGGCCGATCACCCGTTCCTGGTGCTCGACGCTGATCGCGTTCCACCCGGCCATGTCGTGCAGGTACTTCTGCACGATGACGTAGCTGCCGCCGGCGAAGTCCGGGTCCTCGTCGCCGATCAGGACGGCCTCGGCGGCGTCCCGCCCGGTGGGGTTCTCGGTGCCGTCGACGAAGCCGATCAGGTCGCGGCAGTCGAAGTACCGGAAGCCGTGGGTCTCGTCCAGCACGGTGACCCGGTCGCCGAGCCGCCGGCTGATCAGGGTGGCCAGCTCGAAGCAGAGGTCCATCCGCTCGGCCCGGACGTGCAGCAGCAGGTCGCCGGGGGTGGCCGGGGCGAGGTGCCGGGGCCCGGCGAGTTCGACGAAGGGGTGCAGCTGGGCGGGGCGGGGCCCGGCGAACAGGCGGTCCCAGGCGTCGGAGCCGATGCCGAGCACCAGGCTGACGTCCTGGCGCGGGGCCCGGGAGCCGACCGAGCGGGTCAGGCCGCCGAGGTCCGGCAGCAGGTCGCGGACGGTCTGCTCGCCGCCGTCCTCGATCCCGAGCACTAGGAACACGGCGGCCCCGGTCAGCGTGGAGAGGACCGGTTGGGGCTGCGGCATGGCGGGTGCTCCCAGAGGGCTGCCGGACGTTCGGACGCCCGCCGACCATACCCGGCAAAAGGTTCCAGACACCGCGATAGTGCCCGAATCGGGCGTGTCCGGCGGGGGCTTGGGACCGCCGGGCTCGTCGGGGCCGCCGGGCTCGTCAGGACCGCCGGGCTCGTCAGGACCGCCGGGCTCGTCAGGACCGTCTGGCTCGTCAGGACCGTCTGGCCTGCCGCAGCTCGGCGAGCTCCTCGGTCATCCGGGTCAGGAAGCGCACCACGGTGGCGACCTGCTCCGGCGCGAACTCGGCCCGGACCCGGTCGGTGCAGTCCGCGACGGGGGCGAACCACTCCCCGGCGATCCGGGCCGCGTCCGGGT
Organism: Kitasatospora sp. NPDC090308; assembly: GCF_044769485.1. Classification (NCBI taxonomy): domain Bacteria; kingdom Bacillati; phylum Actinomycetota; class Actinomycetes; order Kitasatosporales; family Streptomycetaceae; genus Kitasatospora; species Kitasatospora sp. NPDC090308. The sequence continues at coordinate 148,916 of NZ_JBIVXY010000001.1, forward strand.
GGTAGTGCACGTGCACCTGCCGCCGGTCGGTGGCGTCCTTGGTCCGGTGGACGTGCCCGGCCCGCTCCAACCGGTCCAGCACCGCGGTCACCGCCCCCGACGTCAACCCCAGCTCGGCCCGCAGCCCCCCGGGCGTGATCCCGGGCGGATCGGCCGCCCGCAACACCGCCAGCAACGCCTGGACGTCCGTCGCGTGCAGGCCCGAGGCCGCCGCGAAATCGTGCCCGAGCAGGTTCATCTCGGACGCCAGCCCCTGCAACAACCGCCCGAACTCCCGCTGCGCCACCGGCCGCTCCTCCACCACACCCCTCCACCCACCTGCCACCCTGCCCGCCCGACCCTGCCGCCCCGACCCTAGCGCGACCACTTCCGGCCGGCCGCGCAGGCACCGCAACGCGGCGGAACGGCGACAAGCACCCCCGGCGGGGCCCGGCGCACCCGGAACGCGGGCCCGCCCGGCCGGACACGGGGACCGACGGCGAGCGGCCACTTCGCCCCGCACCCCCGCCCGACCCCGACTCCCGCCGGAGGCAACGACGTTCCCCTCACCGCCCCGCTCCACCCGCGCCCAGCGCGCCCGTCAGCAGGGCGAGGGCGCCCGGGAGGTCGCGGGGGGCCAGGGCGTCGGGCGGGCGGGTGGTGCGGTGCCAGCCGGGGCCGGCGGCGAGGAGGGTGGGGCGGACCCGGGAGCCGCGGCCGCCCCAGGCGGTGGTGGCGGTGGCGCGGACGGGGACCGGGTCGGCGGTGGCGCGGGTCTGCGACCAGAGCAGGACGGCGGCGGGGCCGGTGCGGCGGACGGCTTCGGCGAGGGCCTCGGCGGGCACCGCGGCGCCGAAGACCCGGAAGGGCAGGCCGCGTTCGGCGAGGGCGGCGGCCACCGCCTCCAGCGGGAGGGTGTGCTGCTCGCCGGGCATCGCGGCCAGCAGCACGGGCGGCCCGGGGGCGGTGGCCGGGGGTTCGGCGACCCGGCGCAGCGCGCTGGAGACGTGCCAGGAGAGCAGGTGCTCGACCTCGACGTACCGCTCGCCGCTGCGGGCCCAGCGGCGTCCGGCGGCGCGCAGCGCGGGTGCCATCACGTCCGTCCAGGCGGTGACGGCGCCGAGCCGTTCGACGCTGCCGTGCAGGATGCGGGCGACCTCGGGGCTGTCCAGGCGGCGGGCCGCGCGGGCCAGTCCGCGCACCTCGGGCCGGACCGCCCCGGCCGGTCCGGGGGCCGTCGGCGGCGGGCCGTCCGCCGTTCCGGCCAGCGCGGGGGCGAGCCGGGCGGCCTCGGCGGGCGGCACCCCCCGCGCGGTGAGGCGGCACATCGCCTCCAGCACGGCCACGTCCCGGGGCGTCCAGCGCCGGTGGTGCCCGGCTTCGCGTTCGGCCGGGCCGATGCCGTAGCGGCGTTCCCAGGAGCGGACGGTGGTCGGCGACACCCCGAGCCGCCGGGCGACCGCCCCGGTGCTCGTTCCCGCCTCGGCCGGTTCTGCTGACACCACGTCAGCCTAGGGCCTGCCGGGCACTCCGGACGTCGCTACCGCCGTCAACACCGCGTGGACTCGGTGCCCCAAATCTCTCAATGATTGAGATATTCTCCGGTCATGCCGACTCCCGCCCCGCCCGCACCCCCCGCGCCCTCGTCCGCCCCGCGCCGGCTGCGCTTCCTGCTCCCGCTCGTGCTGCTGCTGGTCTGGCTGGCGCTCGGCGGCGCGCTCGGGCCGTTCGCGGGGAGGCTGGGCGAGGTGTCGACCAACGACGGGGCGGCGTTCCTGCCGCGCAGCGCGGAGTCGACCCGGGTCGCGCAGCTGGAGAAGGACTTCCGGACCGAGGCGACGCTGCCGGTGGTGCTGGTCTGGGAGGCGCGGTCCGGGCAGGTCGACGAGGCGCTGCGGGCCGCCGCCGGGCAGGCGCTGGCCGCGGCGGCGGAGGTGCCCGGCACCACCGGGCAGGCGTCGCCGCTGCTGCCGTCCGAGGACGGGCGGGCGCTGGAGGCGGTGGTGCAGCTGCGCTCCGACCTCGGACCGGACACCAAGGTCGCGGTCACGGCGATCCGCGAGCGCGCCGGGCAGGTGCCGGACGCGGTGGCCGGGGTGGCCGGACCGGCGGCGGTGCTGGCCGACCTGTCGGGGGCGTTCGCGGGCATCGACGGCCTGCTGCTCGGGGTGGCGCTCGGGGTGGTGCTGCTGATCCTGGTGCTGGTGTACCGGGCGGTGCTGCTGCCGGTGCTGGTGATCCTGGGCGCGGTGTTCGCGCTCGGCGTGGCCTGCGCGATCGTGTACGCGCTGGCGCAGCACGGCGTGGTGCGGGTGGACGGGCAGGTGCAGGGGCTGCTGTCGATCCTGGTGATCGGCGCGGCCACCGACTACGGGCTGCTGCTGTCCGCCCGCTTCCGCGAGGAACTCGCCACCGGACCGGACCGGTTCACCGCCGCCCGCACCGCGCTGCGCCGCTCGGCGGAGCCGGTCGCCGCCTCGGGCCTGACGGTCGGGCTGGGCCTGCTGGTGCTGCTGCTCTCGGACCTGACGAACAACCGGGCGCTCGGCCCGGTCGGCGCGATCGGCATCGCCTGCGCCGTGCTGTCCGCGCTGACCTTCCTCCCGGCGGTGCTCGCGCTGTGCGGCCGGGCCGCGTTCTGGCCGGCCCGGCCCGCCGCCGACGGCCGGGGCGGCTCGCACCGGGTCTGGCAGCGGGTCGCCGACCTGGTGGGCCGCCGTCCGCGCGCCCTGTGGGTGGGGACGGCGGCGGTGCTGGCGGCGCTCGCGGCCTGCTCCCCGCTGCTGGACGCCCGGGGCGTGCCGCAGTCCGAACTGTTCACCACCGCCCAGCCCTCGGTCGCCGCGCAGCGCCTGCTGTCGGCGCACTTCCCGGGCGGCTCGGGCAACCCGGCGGTGATCGTCACGAACGCCGGTCAGGCCCGGGCGGTGGCGGCGGCCGCGCAGGTGCCCGGCGTGGCCTCGGTGCGCCCGTACACCGGCGGCGCGCCCACCGACCCGCCGGTGACCGCGAACGGCCTGGTCCGGCTGGACGCGACGCTCACCGACCCGGCCGACAGCGACGCCGCGCTCGCCACCGTCGGCCGGCTGCGCACCGCCGTGCACGCCGTGGACGGGGCCGACGCGCTGGTCGGCGGCTACTCGGCGCAGCAGGCCGACACCCGGGCCACCGCGGAGCGCGACCGGACGCTGATCATGCCGGTGGTGCTGCTGTGCATCCTGGTGGTGCTGGTCCTGCTGCTGCGCTCGGTGCTGGCGCCGGTGCTGCTGGCGGCGACGGTGGCGCTCTCCTACCTGGCCACGCTGGGCGTCTCGGCGCTGGTGTTCCCGCACGTGTTCGGGTTCTCGGCGACCGACCCGTCCGTCCCGCTGTACGGGTTCGTGTTCCTGGTCGCGCTGGGCGTGGACTACAACATCTTCCTGATGACCCGGGTCCGCGAGGAGACCGCGGTGCTCGGCACCCGGGCCGGCGTCCTGCGCGGCCTGACCGCGACCGGCGGCGTCATCACCTCCGCGGGCGTGGTGCTGGCCGCGACCTTCGCCGCCCTCGGGGTGATCCCGCTCGCCTTCCTGGCCCAGATCGCCTTCATCGTGGCCTTCGGCGTCCTGCTCGACACCCTGCTGGTGCGCTCGCTGCTCGTCCCGGCCCTGGTGCACGACCTCGGCGGCCGGGTCTGGTGGCCGGCCCGCCGGGCGGACTGAGGGTGCTCAGGCCGGTTCCGGTTCCAGTTCCGTCCGCAGCCGCCGCAGGCCGTCCCGGACCCGGCTCTTGACCGTGCCCAGCGGGGTGTCCAGCAGCGCGGCGATCCGGGTCTGGGTGCAGCCGCCCCAGTAGGCGAGGGCGAGCGCCTCGCGCTGGGCGGGGGTGAGGGCGGCCAGGGCCGCGCGCACGGCGCGGCCCTCCAGCCGGCGTTCGGCCTCGGTGGCGACGCTGTCGTACGCGGGCCGGTACTCGCGCAAGGCGGCGGTGCGCTCGCGTTCGGCCCCGGCGCGGGCGGCGCGGACCCGGTCGACGGCGCGGTGGTGGGCGGCGGTCAGGGCCCACGCGTACACGCTGCCGCGGTCGGGGCGGTAGCGGTCGGCGGTGCGCCAGAGTTCCAGGAACACCTCCTGGACGACCTCCTCGCTCTGCGCCCGGTCGCGCAGCACCCGCCGCACCACCGCCCCGACCGGACCGAGCAGGTGCCGGTACAGCGCCTCGAAGGCGTCCCGCTCGCCCCGGGCGACCCGGGCCACCAGTTCGCCTCCGCATGCTTCCACCGTCACCCTGCCACGGTCGTCCCACCCCGGGCCGGACGCCACTCGCAGCGTCCGTGCAGCGTTTCACCGGGTCGTGCAGCGTTTCACCGGGTGACGGCGACCAGCCCGGCCAGCAGGACGAGCAGCACGGCCAGGGCGCCGTGGACGACGAGGCGGTGGCGCCGACCGCGCCCGGCCGCGGCACCGGTGCCGTCCCCGGCCACGGCGCCGGGCGGGTCGGTCAGCGCACCGAAGGCGGTCGCGGCGACCAGGACGGCCACCAGGTAGCCGAGGGCCAGTCCGCCGGAGGGCCCGTGCCCGGAGCCCTGTTCGACGCCGCCGGCCAACTGGGCCACCAGCATGGCGACGAGCACGAACACCAGCACGGAAATCAGCGTGGCCGACCGCCGGTTCCCGGGGCGGGCCTGCCAGAACGAGCCGAGGAAGCCCACCGCCGACATCGCCACGACGATCACCGCGCCCGACGGGAACGCACCGTCGCCGAAGACCGCCGACAGCCCCCAGACCGCCAGCGCGACGACCGCCCCGAGCCCCACCCCGGCCGCCCCGGCCCGGAACCCGGCCCGCGCACCCTCCAGCTCCGATTCGCCCACCCCCGGAACCTACCGCCCGACCCGCCCGCGTCACCACCGGGCGTTGAGCACCGCGAGGCCCGACTCGCCCGCCTCGAAGCCGGCCGGCAGCGCCTCCGGCGAGGCCACCGGGCCGGGGTGGTCGATCAGCAGGACGGCCCGGGCCTCGCCGTCCCGGTCGGCGGGGACGAAGTCGGTGGCCGGTTCGCGGCGCCGCAGCGGCAGCCACGCGTCCCCGCCTTCGGTGGGTATGTCGGCGAACTCGGCGAGCAGGTCGGGCTGTTCGGCGAGGCGGCGGACGAGGACGGCGCGGGTGGTGACCAGGGTGACGGCGAGCCGGTCGCCGGCGCGGGCGTAGCGGGCGGCCAGGTCGTGGGGCAGGAGGTGGTGGACGCCCTCCTCGCCCTCGTGGCCGTGGCCCAGGAGCCCTCGGACGGCCCGCTCGCCGGGCTCGGCGGAGGCGGTGTCGACGGAGAGCAGCACGCCGACGTCCGCCGCCCCGAACGGCGGGACGGCGGTGATCCGGATACCGGGAGAGGCGTTCACGGCCCCAGCTAAGCACGCCCCGCCGACGGCCGGACAGCGGCGGGAGGCCGAACAGCGGCGGCCCGCCTCCTAGTTGGCCGAGTTGCCGCCCGTCCAGCTGTGGTTGGCGGCGCGGTGGTGGCGGGAGACCGCGACGTCCCGGTCGACCTGGGCGCGGTGGGCCTCGGTGTGGTCGTACGCCTGGCGCTTGTGGCGGAAGGGCCGGGCGGCCGCGCGGGCGGCCGAGGCGGCGAGTGCGAGCAGGCGCGGCATGGTGGGACCCCCGTCCGTCGCCGGGCCCTGGACGCGGCCCGGATGCCGTCAGCGTACCCGGCAAAGGGGTGGTCAAGCCTCAAGGGAGGCTCAGGAGTTGGCGGGGGTGCGCCGGGGCGGGCTCAGGAGTCGGCGGCGGTGTACCAGTGCTCGCGGACGGCGTCGGTGGGCCGCGGCTCGCCCAGGTCGGGGCCGCCCCAGTGGGCCAGTGCCTCGACCACGGGGCGCAGTTCGGCACCGCGGGGGGTGAGTTCGTAGACGGTGGCGTTGGCGGGGCGCTCCAGGCGGCGGCGCTCCACCAGCCCCTCGCCCTCCAGCTGCTTGAGCCGGGTGGCGAGGATGTCGGTGGAGACGCCGGGCAGGTCGGCGTGCAGGTCGGTGTAGCGGCGCGGTCCGCCGAGGAGTTCACGGACGATCAGGAGGCTCCAGCGCTCCCCCACCGCGTCCAGGGCGCGGGCGACGGCGCAGTACTGGTCGTAGCTTCGGCGTGGCATGTCGTCAGCATAGCCAATAGGTTGGACTTTCCAAGTCCTTACTTGGTAGAACGAAGCAAGCCGGCCGCAGGGGCTCGGTGAGGGTCGGGAGGCCGCTGATGGAGTTTCGCCAGTCCAGCAAGCTGAAGGACGTGTGCTACGAGATCCGTGGCCCGGTCGTCGACACCGCCAACGCCCTGGAGGAGGCCGGCCACAGCGTCCTGCGGCTGAACACCGGCAACCCGGCCCCGTTCGGCTTCGAGGCGCCGGAGGAGATCCTCCAGGACATCATCCGCAACCTGCCCAACGCGCACGGCTACTCCGACTCGCGCGGCATCCTCCCCGCCCGCCGCGCCGTCGTGCAGTACTACCAGCAGCGCGGTGTCCCGGGCGTCGGCGTGGACGACGTGTACCTGGGCAACGGCGCGTCCGAGCTGATCCAGATGGCCGTGCAGGCGCTGGTGGACGACGGCGACGAGGTGCTCGTCCCGGCGCCGGACTTCCCGCTGTGGACGGCGGTGGTGCGGTTCGCCGGCGGCAAGGCGGTGCACTACCTGTGCGACGAGGAGTCCGACTGGTACCCGGACCTGGACGACATCGCCGCCAAGATCACCCACCGCACCAAGGCGATCGTGGTGATCAACCCGAACAACCCGACCGGCGCGGTCTACCCGAAGGAGCTGCTGGAGGGCATCCTCGACCTGGCCCGCCGCCACCACCTGCTGGTCTTCGCCGACGAGATCTACGACAAGATCCTCTACGACGGCACCGAGCACCACTGCCTGGCCGCCCTCGCCGACGACGTGGTCACCCTCACCTTCAACGGCCTGTCCAAGTCCTACCGGGTGGCCGGCTTCCGCAGCGGCTGGCTGGTGGTCTCCGGCCCCAAGGAGCACGCCAAGGACTACCTGGAGGGCCTCACCATGCTGGCCGCGATGCGGCTGTGCCCCAACGTGCCCGCCCAGTACGCCGTGCAGGCCGCGCTCGGCGGCCGGCAGTCCATCGACGACCTGGTCCTGCCGAACGGCCGGCTCACCGAACAGCGCGACGTCACCTGGCGCGCGCTGAACGAGATCCCCGGCGTCTCCTGCGTCAAGCCCAAGGGCGCCCTCTACGCCTTCGCCAAGCTCGACCCGGCCGTGCACCGGATCGTCGACGACGAGCGCTTCGTCCTCGACCTGCTGCTCCGCGAGAAGATCCACATCGTCCAGGGCACCGGCTTCAACTGGCCCCGCCCCGACCACTTCCGCTTCGTCACCCTCCCGCGCGCCGACGAACTGGAGACCGCGATCAACCGGATCGGCCGCTTCCTGGCCACCTACCGCCAGTAGCGGGGGCGGCGGCGCGGGTGCGGGCGGCGCTTCGCCCTGCCGGACCGTCGGAGCGACGGTCCACCGAACGACGGTGCCGCCGCGGAGAGGACTCTCCGCGGCGGCACCGTCGTTCGGTGGACCGGCTCGGTCAGCTCAGTTGGACCGGGGCGACGGCCAGGATCCCACTGGGCAGCAGGGAGATCGCGGCGGGGGACAGGACGGTGTTGTAGGTCTGGACGTCGCTGACGGATCCGTTGAGGTATTCGCCGTAGTTGCCCTGGTAGAGGCGGCGGCCGATCTGGAGGGGGCCGGTGGCGTTCCAGCTGGTTCCGCCGTAGGCCGCGGTCGCTGCCTGGGTGCCGTTGATGTAGAGGCTGACCTGGTTGGTGGTGGTGTCGTAGACACCGGTGAGGTGGTACCAGACCCCGACCGCGGGTGCGGTGGGGCCGGTGGTGGGTCCGTAGGCGGAGGTGAAGTTGCCCGTGGTGTCGTCGGCCCAGCCCTTGCCGAAGCCGAAGGCGTGCCAGGTGGCGGAGTAGTAGAGCTGCAACCCGTTGGCCTTGGTGCCCGACTGGGAGACGAAGGTGGAGTTGGCGGCGAGGCTGGTGAGCTTGACCCAGGCGGAGACGGTGAAGCTCTTGCCGGTGTCGAGGCTGGTGGTGGTGCTGTTGGCGTAGCCGTCGGTGCCGTTGCCGTTCAGGGTGGTGTGCCCGCTGTCGGTACCGAGGGTGGCGCCGCCGGTGAGGGTCAGGTCGTTGGCGCGGGCGCTGTCGGTGGTGTCGGCGAGCTTCCAGCGGTCGGTGGGCCGCGGCTGGAAGTAGCCCAGGGTGCCTGACGTGCCGAACTGGGGGACGTCGGCCATCGCGCCGGTGCGGACCTGGACGTCGCTGATCAGGCCGGGGAAGTAGTCGGTGCGGGTGCCGTGGTAGAGGGCGGAGCCGATGGAGACGTTGCCGCCGGCGGACCAGTTGACCAGTCCGGTGGTGGAGGCGGAGAGGGTGCCGTTGACGTAGAGCCTGGTGCTCTTGGCGGCGGCGTCGTAGGAGCCGGTCAGGTGGGTCCAGGTGCCGGCTGCGACGTTCGCACTGGAGCAGGGGGTGAAGCCGCTGCCGGTGGAGGTCGCGGTGTCGTTGGCCATGATGTTCAGGCACCACCCCTTCACCGTGCTGTTGTACTGCAGGTAGAAGCCGGAGTTCTGGGTGCCGTCCTGGGAGACGGCGGTGGCGTTCTGGGTCGGGAGGTCCGGCAGGTTCACCCAGGCGGAGACGGTGAAGCTCTTGCTGGTGTCCACGCCGGTGGTGGCGCTGGAGGCGTAGGCCGTGCCGCCCTTGAGCGAGAGGACCTGGCCCAGGACGCCGTCGGTGGCGACGGCCGCGCCGCCGTTCAGGGTGAGGTTGTTGGTGCGGACGGTGTCGCTGGCGTCGGTGAGCTTCCACCGGTCGACGAGGGGGCCGGTGAACGGGCTGGCACCCGAGACGCGCATGATGCGGTTGTCGGGGGCGAGCGCGTACAGCTCGGGGTTGCCGTCGCCGTCCACGTCACCCGGGGTGGACAGGGCGGGGTACTCCTTGGTGCCGATGCCCAGCGGGAGGACCGGCTGGGCGGCGGGGAGGGCGGAGCCGGTGGTGGTCGCGGCCCAGTTCTGCTCGGCGTGGCCGGTCAGGCAGTCCCAGAGGACCACCTGGGTGCCGGTGGTGTTCGACGACGCCGGATCGGCCAGGCAGCGACCGGAGTTGGGGTTGAGCAGGGAGCCGGCGAACGGGCCGGGGGCCCACTTCTGGGCGGCGCTGTTGTTGCAGGTCCAGAGCTGGACGAGGGTGCCGTTGGCGGTGCCGCCCTGGCTGGCGTCGAGGCACTTGCCGAGGGCGTGGACGGTGCTGTCGCGGCCCAGCGTGAAGCTCTGGGCGTCGGAGCCGTTGCAGGTCCACATCTGGACCTTGGTGCCGTCCGTGGTGTTGGCGTTGCTGATGTCGAGGCACATGTTCTTGCCGTCGGTGCCCAGGACGCCGGAGACCAGGGCGGCCCGGGTCGGGGCGGCGATGGTGGCGGTGGGGATGCCGTTGGCGTCGAAGGTGAGTCGGAAGCTGCTGATCGCGCCGGTGATGTTGTTGCGGACCCAGAGGGTCGGGGTGCCGCCGGTGGAGGTGGCCCCGGCGCTGGTGCCGGCGGTGACGGCGCCCACGTTGCCGACACCGACCACGGTGAGGATGCTCCAGTCGCCGGTGCCGATCTGGTACGCGGTGTCGAAGTAGGTGCTGGGATCGGCTCCGGAAATGTAGTACCAGAGCTTGCCGTTCTCGACGGTGAGCAGGTCGGCGGCCGGGCCCACCTTCTGGTCGGGGTGCGCGGCGTTGTAGGCGTTGATGGAGAGCGGGCCGGCCGAGACCAGTTGGCTGACCGAGGACCAGTCCGCGGAGTTGTAGCCGGAGCAGTTGCCCGCCGTCGTGGCCACGCACGCCGGGCGGCGGAGCGGGCCCTGCACGCCCTGGGCCAGGGTGAAGTGTCCGGCGGTGCCGGTCGGGGTCGTGGTCGCGTCGTTGTGGTACGCGTACAGGGTGTGGGTCTGCTTCTGGTAGGCGAACAGGTCGTCCTTGTCCTGCTGGGTGACGCTGCCGCGGTGGGCGATCAGGTAGTTGTCCCAGCCGGTGCCGTCGGGGCTCTGCGCCGGGGTCGAGGCGGTGTCCGGCGCGGTGCCCGGAGCGGTGTTGCCGCCGATCAGGGTGAGGTTGCCGTCGGTGGTGGTGGCGAGCAGGTCGGGGACGCCGTCACCGGTGAGGTCGCCGGCGGTGACCTTCGCGGTGGGGTTCCAGGGGGCGTAGAAGCTGTACGTGGTGGCGGTGGCCTGGGTGTTGCCGGCGTTGTCGACCGCGCGGACGTACAGGGTGTGGGTGCCCCACTGGTTGCTCGGGACGGTGATCGGGATGTCGACGGTGGCCACGCCGTTGGTGACGGTCGCCGGGAGACTGGTCGCGCCGACGGCGGGGATGTTCGCGTCCAGGGAGTACTGGAACTCCCGGACGCCGGAGTTGATGCAGGAACCGCGGGTGCAGCCGGTCGGCACCGGGTCGGTGGCGGAGACCGCGACGTGGGCGCTGTCACCGGCATGCTTGGTGGCGGCGGCACCGCCGCCCAGCGGCGGGAAGTCGGCCGACGGGGTGACGGCGGCCTGAGTGGGGGCGCTGAGGTCGACGTTGAAGTAGCAGTACGCGGAGTCGCCGCTGCCGAGGGTGCCATCCTGGGTCCAGGCGTTCCAGCCGTACTGGTGGCCGTCGCTGACCGCGCCGCCGATCGGGGTGTGCACGGTGGTGCCTGAGGCGACCCAGCCCGGGCTGACCGGCCAGGAGGCGTCCGCGGGTGCGCCGGAGCCGTTGTTCACCATGTTGTCCCAGACGTGGTAGTGCGCCTGGAGGTTGACGCCGGACATCTCCGTGCTGAGGGTGGCGTCCAGGGTGATGTTCGAGGCGTTGCCGTTCATCGCGGTCAGCCCGATCCAGCCGGGGCTGCCCGAACCGCAGGCCGCCGAGGCGGGGTTCCGCGAGGCCGGGGTGGTGCCGAGGTCCTGCGGCGCCTTCGGCGGGACGTCGAACACGGTGGTGAGGTACGGGTTGGTGGCGAAGCGCATGAACCCGTAGTTGGTGGAGGACTTGCTCTCGTTGCCGTACAGGCCGAACGTCAGGTTCGGGTAGTTCTGGTACTGCTTGATGGTGGAGGTCACGTCGAACTGGGCGCTCTGGTTGCCGCAGCCGACGTTGACGTTGGCGCTCTTGACCTGCTGGGTGCCGATCGTGGAGACCACCCCCGGGCCGGGCCAGACCGTGTTCGCGTCGATGCCGCCGGTGAGCTTCAGCGTCGCGGGCCAGGTGGCGTTGCAGTTGGCGTCCGCGCCGTGGGTCGAGTAGAGCGTCATGGTGGACTTGGAGACCACCATGTTCGGGCTCAGGTTGCCGGTGTTGAACTCGTAGAACGAGCGGTACAGGCCGAAGCAGGTCGAGCTGTACTGCTGGTAGCCGGCGCCCTCCCCGTTCTCCTGCGCCTTGTCGTAGGTCTTCTCGGAGGAGCAGCCCTCCTTGACCTGCACGTAGTGGTTGGTGCCCCCGGTCACCGGGTTCACGTACGGGTCGATGTACACCGGCCAGACCGTGTCCGGGCTGTCCAACTGCGCGGCGTCCGGGCTCAGGGTGAGGCCGGCGGAGTCCGCGGCCACCTTGATCGCCGACACGTGCGCCTGGTGGCCCGGGCCCTTGGCGCTGGACGCCTCGGCATCGGCGGCGTCCACCGTCACACCGGACGGCGCGGCAGCCGCCTGCGGGGCCCCGGCGACCCTGGACCGCGACTTCCCGGCCGCAGTGGCGCTGGTGGCGGAGTCCCACATCACCGGGACGGGCGAGGTGAACACCGGGGTGCCGTCGGCGGCGGCCGCCGTCACGGCGCCGTCCGCGTCCGCGCTGGTCGTCAATCCCTTGGCTCCGGTGGCCAGTTTGAGCGTGCGCAGCGCCGGGTTCGCCGCGGCGGTGGCGTCGTGGACGACCAGCACCTCGTGGAAGGCGCCCTCGTCGGTGACGCTCACCTCGAGGTCGACACCGGGCAGCACGTTGCGGTAGTCGGCGCCCGCACCCGAGACGACCGGTACGGGCAGCGCGAACGGCAGGGTCAGCGACAGGTCGTGGCCCTTGGCGTCGGTGAACGTCGCCAGCGGGCCGGTGCCGCCGCCCGACAGCGAGACACCCGACGGCACGGCCTTCGGCGACCAGGTGCCGTCGCCGTTCCTGGCGAGCGAGGCGTCGACCGCCGTCCAGACGCCACCCTTCCGCACCCGGGCGGGGCGGACGTTGTCGGTGCGGGTCAGTGTCCCGTCCGGGTTGGCCACCGTCAGGCTGGTCTCGGTGGTCAGCTCCTCCACTGTCACCGCCTTCCCGGTCGCCTTGGCCTTCGCCCGGGCCACCTGCACCGGCCCGTTCGGCGTGCTGTCCTGCTGCCCGGCGGCCGGCGGCGTGGTGTTGCCGGGTGCCACGGCGAACGGCCGGTCGTCGGCCAGCGCCGGAGCGGCGAAGCCGACCAGCACCGCGCAGGCCGCCGCCACCAGCGCCACGGCTCGGTGCCGGGACCGCCTACGGGACGGTCTTCCGTTGACTGCGTGCACTACTACCCCTAGACAATTGCAAAATTTTAGTTAAATGGGGAATCAAATCGAAAGTCCTACGTCACCAAGAGGCGTCCCGAAGCTTCCGATCATGTCCGATTCGCCCACCGGATTCCGATATGGAATAGAGGGACATGACGATCTGTTACGCCGACCCGAATCCTTCTCCACATCGCTCGGCACGGCAGGGTATTGCGATTGGATCGGCATGGCAATAGCGTTCCGCCGCCGCCAGTCATGCGCTTCCAGCTGCCTAAATCTGGCGCATCGTCATGTGATAATCCGTCAGAAAAATGGGAGCATCCCCCCCTATGTTGGCTCGGAGAGGGCGTCCCGCGCGGGCGCGCAACCGACTGAGATTTCGTGGACTGACCGTCGCCGCGACGGTCGCCGCCGCGATGTCATTGATAATTCCGATGGCCGGTGCGACGACCGTCGGCCCCTACCACTACGATGGGAAGCTGTGGGCGGCCGACCCACTGCCCGCCGTGCCGAAGGTCGCCGGGCACAATGCCACCGCCCCCGCGGACAAGGCGGACCACGGTGTGGCCGCCGGTTCGCGCGAGCTGCGCACCCACAAGGCGGCGGTCGTCAACTGGCCCAAGGCGTCCACCTCCACGGTGCCGGTCGGCTCCGCCGACCCGTCCGGCACGGTGGCGCTCACCGCCCCGACCGGACCGGCGAAGTCGAAGGCTCCGGCTGCGACCTCCCTGAAGGTCGAGACCGCGGACCGCGCCAAGGCCCAGGCCGCGAACGTGGACGGCCTGCTGGTCGGTCTCCAGCCGGTCGACGGCTCCGGCGGCAGCGTCTCGGTCGCCGTCGACTACGGCTCCATCGCCCAGGCGTACGGCGGCGGCTGGGCCTCCCGGCTGAGCCTGGTGCAGATGCCGGCCTGTGCGCTGACCACTCCGCAGTACGACTCGTGCCGCACCCGCACGCCGCTGGAGACGGTCAACGACCCGGTCACCCACAAGCTGACCGCGAACGTCCAGCTCCCCGCGCAGGAGAGCGCGCCGGCCGGCGGCGCGACCGGGATGCGACTCGACGCCGTGGCCGGCTCCGGCACGGCCGTCGCCGCGGTCTCCGACACCGGCGGCTCCCAGGGCAGCTACACCGCGACCTCGCTCTCGGCTTCCGGGAACTGGGGGTCGAGCCAGGGCGCGTTCACCTACAACTACTCGATCGGCGTGCCGCCCTCCCTCGGCGGCACCCCGCCCGCCGTGGCCCTGTCGTACAACTCGCAGTCGGTGGACGGCAAGACCTCTGCCCGCAACTCCCAGGCCTCCTGGGTCGGCGACGGCTGGGACTTCACCCCGGGCTACATCGAGCGCTCCTACCGGCCCTGCTCGTCCGACGGCATCACCGACTCCGGCGACGAGTGCTGGGCGGGCTGGAACGCCACCCTCTCGCTGGGCTCGCACTCCGGTGAACTGGTCCGTGACAGCTCGGGCGCCTACCACCTGCCGAACGACGACGGCACCAAGATCGAGGACCTGACCGGCGCTTCCAACGGCGTCTGGAACGGCGAGTACTTCAAGGTCACCACGCCCGACGGCACCCAGTACTACCTGGGCCTCAACCACGCGCCGGGCACCACCTCGGACACCGCGACCAACAGCGCCTGGGGCGTGCCGGTCTACCACCCGAACTCCGGCGACCCCTGCTACAGCGCGGGCTCCGGCAAGAACTCGCTCTGCCCGGCCAACCCCGGCTACCGGTTCAACCTCGACTTCGTGGTGGATGCCAACGGCAACGTCCAGCGCTACGACTGGGCAACCGAGACCAACTACTACAACCGCGGCTACGGGCAGGTCGCCAACTCCGGCGGCGGCGGCACGATGAGCGCGTACGTGCGCGGCGGCTACCCCACCCAGATCTCCTACGGCTACAAGCTCGCGGACGCCCGGGCCGGTCGCGAGCCCGCGGCCAAGGTGGTCTTCACCCCCACCCAGCGCTGCGTCACCTCCGACACCGTCTGCCAGTACTCCAACCTGTCCGCGACCACGGCCACCAACTGGCCGGACGTCCCTTACAACCTCAACTGCACGGCCGGAATGGCGACTTCCGGCAACGGTTCCAACGTCTGCCAGGTCGCCGCACCGACCTTCTGGTCCACCGTCCGGCTGAAGACCATCACCACCAGGGTCAGGAACGGCAGCACCTGGTCCGACATCGACTCCTACGCACTGACGCACCTGTTCTCCGACGCGGGCGGCGCGATGGACCCGGTCACCGGCAAGACCGTCGACCCGGCGGACACCGGCCAGCTGCAGTCCGTCATGTGGCTGTCCCAGATCCAGCGCACCGGCCTCGACACCTCGGCCGGCGGCAGCGGCAGCGCCCCGCTCGACCCGGTCGTCTTCAGCGGCGTCGAGATGAACAACCGCGTCGACGGCGGCCCGGCCGCGCCCCCGCTGTGGCGGCCCAGGATCTCCGCGATCCGGACCGAGACCGGCGAGTCCCTCACGGTCAAGTACCGCGACCCCGAGTGCTCCCGGACCGCCGGCGCGATGCCGGCCTCGCCGGACAGCAACACCATGGCCTGCTTCCCGGTGTACTGGAACCCGCCGGGGGTGAAGGACCCGGTGTCCGACTGGTTCCACAAGACGCTGGTCGCCGAGGTCGGCGACAACGACCTGACCACGGCCGGGTCCCCGTCCCGGGTGACCAAGTACACCTACGGCGGCGGCGCGGCCTGGCACCGCGACGACTCCGACCTGACGGACGACCAGTACCGCACCTGGAACGACTTCCGCGGCTACCGCACCGTCACCACCACCACCGGCACGGCCCCCGACCCGGTCAGCCAGAGCAGCGTGTCCTACTTCCAGGGCATGGACGGCGACTACAAGGCCGACGGCAGCAAGCGGAGCGTCAGCCTCGCCAACTCCCTGGGCGAAGCGACCACCGACAGCAACTGGCTGGCCGGCAGCAGCCAGGAGAGCACCACGTACACCCAGGCCGGCGGCACGCCCGTCACCCGGACACTGACGGCGGCACCCGCGGTGACCACCACCGCCACCCGCACGCGCGCCGCGTGGACGTCCAAGACCCCGCCGCCCACCCTCTCCACCCTGCCCGCCCTGGTGGCCCTGCGGCCGCAGAACGCCAGCAGCCGGACCCTGGAGCTGAAGGCCGACGGCAGTTGGCGCACCACCCGGGCCGACATGACCTTCGACAGCCTGGGCCGACCGAGCCAGGCCGATGACAAGGGGGACATCGCCGACCCGAGCCAGGAGGTCTGCACCAGCGTCTCGTACGCCACCGCACCGGCGTCCAACCCGATGGTGCTCAGCCTCCCCAAGGAATCGCTGACCGTCTCCGGCCCCTGTACCACGAAGGCCGGCAACAGCACGACGATCAAGCACGAACGGCTGTTCTACGACGGTGACGGCACCGTCGCCAACCCCGGAACGTTCGGCAGTGTCGGCGGCAACGGCACCACCGTGGGCCTGATCACCGCCCGTCAGGTGGCCACCTCGTACGACGCCTCCGGCAACGCGGTCTTCCGGACCAACGGGGCCGTCAGCTACGACGCCTACGGCCGGGTCACCTCCTCCCGGGACCTCGCGGGCAACACCACCACCAGCGCCTACACCCCGGCGTCGGGCACCCTCGCCACCGCCGTCTCCACCACCAATCCGGCCGGCTGGACCTCCACCAGCACCTACGCCCCGGCCCGCGGCCTGACGACCCAGGCCGTCGACGCCAACGGGAAGATCACCGACTCCACCTACGACGCGCTCGGCCGCCGCACCCAGATCTGGCTGCCCGGCCGCAACAAGGCGGACGGCAAGACCCCCGACCGGACGTTCTCGTACGCCCTCCACGGCACCGGGGACCACCCCGACCCGGCGACGGTCACCACCCGGACGCTGCGCGAGGACCAGTCGTACAGCACCTCCGTCGACATCTACGACGGCTTCCTCGGGTTGCGGCAGACCCAGAGCAGCACCGCCGACAACTCCGCGGGCCGCCTGATCGCCTCGACCCGGTACGACTCGCACGGCCAGGCGGTCTCCTCGACCGCGCCGTACGCCGACCCGAGCACCGCACCCGGCGGCACCCTGTTCGTGGAGAACGACAACACGCTGCTCTCGCAGACCGTCACCACCTACGACGGCCTGGGCCGAACCACCGCCAGTGCGCTGTTCAGCAAGGGCGCCAAGCTCTGGCAGTCCACCACCGCCTACCCGGGCGTGGACCGCACCGACAGCACCCCGCCGCCCGGCGGCAGCCCCACCACCGTCGTCACCGACGCCCGGGGCCGGACCGTCTCCAGCACCGTCCACGGCGGCATCGGCACCGGTGACTCCACCACCTCCTACACCTACGGGTTCTCGGGCCAGGTGGCATCCCTCACCGACGCCGTCGGCAACGCCTGGACCTACACGTACGACCTACTGGGCCGGCAGACCTCCCAGAGCGACCCGGACACCGGGACGTCCAGCACCACCTACGACGCGCTGGGCCGGATCGCCACCACCAAGGACGCCCGCCAGCAGACCGTCTCCTACAAGTACGACACCCTCGACCGGCTGATCGGGACCTACGACGGCCCGAGCACCACCGATGCGACCAAGCAGCTGACCGGGTACGTCTACGACACCCTGCAGAAGGGCTACCCGACCTCCAGCACCCGCTACGTCGGCGGCTCCGGCACCGGAAGCAGCGCCTACACCACCGCGGTGACCGGCTACAACGCCTCCTACCAGCCGACCGGAACCACCGTCACCGTCCCGGCCGCCGAAGGGAAACTGGCCAACACCTACACCATCGGCGCCGACTACACGCCCAACGTCGGCCTGCTCGCGCACACCACCTACAACGCGGACGGCGGCCTCTCCGCCGAGTCGGTCGGCTACGGCTACAACCTCCAAGGCGGGCTGGTCAGTTCGGGCTCCGGACGGTTCACCCACTACCTGGACACCGCCGCCTACAGCCCGCTCGGCCAGATCCTGCAGTCCACCTACGGCGACACGGGCAAGCAGTACCGCACCGCGCAGACCTACGACGACGCCACCGGCCGTCTGACCACCAACCGCGTCAGCGTGCAGACCGGCACCACGCCGCTCTCCGACACCGCCTACGGCTACGACCAGGCGGGCAACCCCACCACCATCTCCGAAGCCCAGTCCAACGGCACCGGCACCCCCGTCACCGACACCCAGTGCTTCGGCTACGACGGCTTGGACCGGCTGACCACCGCCTGGACCGACACCGCCGGCACCACGACGCCGACGGCCGGCCAACTCGCCCGGTGCAACTCCGCCACCCCCGCCCCGGCCACCCTCGGCGGCCCGGCCGCCTACTGGGAGACCTGGCAGTACAACCTGCTCGGCGACCGCACCCAGCAGGTCCAGCACGACCTGACGGGCAACACCGCCAAGGACGTCACCCAGACCAGCACCTACCCCGGCAACGGCACCGCCAAGGCCAACCAGCCCAACACGGCGACCACCGTCACCACGGCCGGCCCGACCGGCACCACCGTCCTCACCCCGCACTACGACGCGGCGGGCAACACCACGGACCGCGCCACCAGCGGGGCGTCCGTCAAGAACCAGACATTCACCTACAACGCGGAGGGCCGGACCTCCGGCATCGTCACCAAGACCGGCGCCGGCGCCGACCAGACCACCAGTTACCTGTACGACGGCAACGGCGACCTGCTGATCCAGCGCAGTCCCACAGGTGCGGTCCTCTACCTGTTCGGCGGTGCCGAACAGCTCACCCTGGACAGCGCCACCGGGTCCGTGAGCGGCCTGCGCTACTACCACAACCCCGACGGCACCACCGTCGTCCGCTCCAGCAGCGGCACCGTCACCTACCAGCCCGCCAACCACCAAGGCACCGCCCAACTCCAGGTCGACGCCGGCACCCTGGCGGTCACCCGGCGCTCCTTCGATCCGTACGGCAACCCGCGCGGCACCCAGCCCTCGGTCTGGGCCGACAACCACGGCTACCTCGGCAAACCCACCGACACCACCACCGGCCTCGACCTCCTCGGAGCCCGCCACTACGACCCCGCCATCGGCCGCTTCCTCACCGCCGACCCGATGCTCGAAGCCGGCGACCCCAACCAGATGGGCGGGTACACCTACTCCTCCGACAACCCCGTCGGCGGCAGCGACCCCACCGGCCTGTTCAACGCGGCCCAGACGGACGGCGGCGGAGCCGGCAGCCCGGACTCGCATCCGGTGAAGCACACCTCGTGCGGCGACGTCGACGCCCGGGTCTCCGACTACCTTCTGAACCAGACCACCTGCGGCGGCTCCAACAGCGGCGGCGGGGGCGGCAGCGACTGGCAGATCCCGGACGCCCAGGACTGCACCGGCCTCTCGGGCTGGCGGGCCGTCTTCTGCCACATCAACAACGCCAACTACCGCACCGGCATCACCATGGGAATGACCGGGGGCAGCGGCGGTGTCCTCACCCCGATGATGCCCGGCCCCAAGGCGGGCGGCACCCCCCACGAGGAGGCGGAGACCCCGACGAAGCCCTCGGGGAACGGGGCCATCAGGCCGAACGAGGCCGCGGCCGACGAGGCCACCATCGCGGCCGAACAGAAACTGGCCGGCCGCCAGGCCGCCAAGATCAGGGCAGAGGAGGAGGCGGCAAATTCCGACGGGGTAAGCCTGAAGAAGGAGCCTGCGGACCCCGCCGCTCCCACCACCCCGGAACCCGGACCCACCGGCGGCGGCGGCCCATCAATTTTCTTTCACAAGGACGATATCCTGAATTCGAGGGTACTGAAGGTCACGCCCAAACCGGGATACCACGACGTTTGGATCCACGGGTCTCCGAACGGGGTTTCTCCTTCCTTCCACGCGGCCGAGAGCGGAATTGGGATGACCAACCATCGAGTGCTTGCCCAGATGATCAAAAACGATCCGAACTACACCGGTGGGCCCATCAGGCTCTGCTCGTGCCAGACCGGCTCCAAGTCCGGCAGATTTGCCCAGAACTTGGCGAATAAGATGGGAGTTGATGTGCTAGCTCCGACCGGATATCTTTACGTATATCGTAACGGCCGCTTGACGATCGGCGAGGATGGAGCCCCGCTGGGCCTGCCGCCTTGGACCGGTGGCCGATGGAAGACCTTCGAACCTACCAAACCTGGAGATGAGTGATGGCCGACAACGCGCCGCCGCGGGAGGTCGGATTCTATGCTTCGGCAGCAGACGTCTCTAGTGCGTCACGTCCGACGAAACACTCCTGGGAGCCGATGGCGGTGGGCTATCTGAAGCAGGGGGCGGTCATAATGGCCTCTCCCGGCTGGGTCGACGACTTGCTAGACGATCAGGCTAAAAATATCTGCCAATATGCGACCTTGACGGACGGGTCGTGGATTTGGCCGAGCAATCTCGCATATTACGTAGAGACCTATCACGTCGCACTTCCCGCAGATTTCCTGAACCACATGGAATCTCACGGGTGGGACGCGCCCGAGGTAAGCGATGAGGAGTTGGACGCGATAGATACAGAACTGGAGAAGCGGTACGGATTCAACTCGAAAGAGCACTGAATAGAATAAATTAGGGTGACATCCGGTCGACCTGCCAGTGAGGACCGGCAGGCCGACCGGATATCTTATTATCCAAGCCAGTAATCGCATAATTTTTCAAATCGCTGTCGCACTGTGGCTCAGCGAGAAGCAGACCGCCAGGTTGAAACGGGGGCTGGGGCGTCGACGGGAACACTGCGGCGGGCCGCGGAGCCCAGTTCGCCTTCGAGGCCAAGGCGCATTGACTCACCGTCTTCCAGCTGCCCGCCCAGCGCCGGATCTCAACTCCCCTTGGAAGGAATCTCATTTGGGGATTCTGCGGAGGTAGATGAGGGCTGCGGCGAAGGCGGCGAAGTGGTCGGCTTTGCGTTCGTAGCGGCAGTGCAGTCGGTGGAAGCCGCCGAGCGGGGCGACGGCGCGCTCGATGACCCAACGGTAGCGGCCGAGACGTTGGGAGGACTGGACGCCTCGGCGGGCGATGCGGGCGGGGATTTGGCAGCGTCGCAGGTAAGAGCGGATGAACCGGTGGCCGTAGGCTTTGTCGCCGTGCAGCTTGCCGGGCTTGCGCCACCTTGGTTCGCGCCGCGAGCGGATGGGCGGGATCGCCTCGACGAGCGGGATCAGAGCCTGGCTGTCGTGGGCGTTGGCTTCGGAGATCGCAAGTGACAGGGGCAGACCGATACGTCCCGTCAGCAGGTGGATCTTCGACCCGTTCTTGCCCCGATCGACAGGATTCGGACCCGTCAGCTCCCCCTTTTCAGGGCCCTCATGTTTACCGAGTCGACCGCGCACCGCGACCAGTCCAGCGCGCCTCGCGCACCGAGTTCATCGAGGACTACGCGGTGGGGCTTGGCCCACACCCTGGCCCTGCTCCACTCGGTGATGCGGCGGTGCGCGGTCGGCCCGGAAGGGCTGAAGCAGGGCGGAAGTTGGGCCCATGTGCACCCCGAGGTGGCGACGAAGACGATCGCCGCCAGCACCTCATGGTCCCCGTAGCGGCGCCGACCACCACCCTGCGGCCGACTCGGTGCCGCCGGCACCACCAACTGAAACAGCTCCCACAGCTCGTCGGGCACCAGGCGCTCCACGATCGGGACGCAAGCAGCTTTCAAGTCCAAATGAGATGCCTTGTTAGGGGGCCACCTGGTCACTGGTCAAATGGGACATCAGCAACCTCGCAGCTGCCGGTCTCGACCAGCGGACCCGAGCCGGCACGTCCGGGCGTGCGTGGAGGGGTGCTGCGCGGCGGTCCGGTTGCCGATCGGTAACGAAACCGTCACCCGGAGCGCACCGGTTGCACACACTCGGAAGGATGACGACCCGTCCCGAAACGTCTCTGCGAGATGAGCCGAGTTGTCCCTCTCCCTCCGCCTGCGCCGGGCCTCCGCCGCGGGCGCGCTGCTGGCCGCCGCACTGTTCGCCACCGCCTGCGAGCCGACCGACCAGGTCACGCCCGCGCCCGTCGCTTCGCACAGCAGCAGCGCGCCCGCGGCCGGTTCCAGCCCCACGCCGACGCCCACGCCGACGCCGACCCCCACGCCCAGCCCCAGCCCCACCCCGAGCCCGACGCCGACGCCGACGCCGACGCCCGAGGCGAGTGTCGCGGCGACCACCGCAGCGCCGAAGGCGGCCACCCCCGCGCCCGCCACCACCAAGCCCGCCGCGGCCCGGACCACCAGCAAGCCGCCGGCGGCCGAGCCGACGCACACCCAGCAGGCGGCGGGCTGCCACCCGCTGTCCAACGCGGGCAACTGCTACAAGGCGGGCCAGTTCTGCCGGGCGTCCGACCACGGGGTGGCGGGCACCGACGCCTCCGGCCGGGTGATCGTCTGCGTGGACAAGAACGGCTGGCGCTGGGTCGCGTCCTGACCCGACCGGGCGGGCTCAGCGGCGCGGCCCGTACATGATCAGGCCGACGCCGGCCAGGCAGACCAGGGCGCCGGCCACGTCCCAGCGGGTGGGGCGGAAGCCGTCCAGGACCACGCCCCACAGCAGGGAGCCGGCCACGAAGACGCCGCCGTACGCGGCCAGCACCCGGCCGAAGTTCGCGTCCGGCTGGAGGGCCGCGGTGAAGCCGTACAGCCCGAGGGCGACCACGCCGAGCCCGGCCAGCCACCACGGGCGGGACTCGCGGACGGACTGCCAGACCAGCCAGCAGCCGCCGATCTCCAGGACGGCGGCCAGCGCGAACAGCAGGATCGAACGGGCGGCGCTCACCCCGCCACCCTAGTGCCGCGTCAGGCCGCCTTCGCCCCGTCGCGGCACTGGACGGCGCCCGCCCCGGACCCGGCAGCACCTGGTCCGGGGCGGGCGCCGTCCGGCCGGGTTCAGTGGCCGTGCTCGCCGCGGCCCGCGCGGCGGACGATCGAGTAGTGGTCGATCCGGGTGCCGTCCTCGGCCAGCGCGGTCACCTTCATCGTGCTGTTCGCGCCGGGGTGGGCCGGGGTGACGTCCACCTTGACGAAGGAGTAGCCGGTGTAGCGGACCCGCGACCAGTGCACCGTCTCGGGGACGTGCACCGCGCCCTTCTCGAAGTGGTACGTGACCACCTCGTCCTGGTGGTTCTCGTGGCCCTCGTAGCTGTCGGGGGCGTCGAAGGAGTACAGGCTGCGCCCGGCCGCGCCCGCGGTCACGTAGACCACGCCGTCCTTGGCCGGGTCGAGCGTCGCGCCGCTCGGCACCGCCTTGGCGACCTTGTTGCCGAGGATCGCGTCGGTGCGCTCGTACACGTGGTTGTGGCCGTTGACGACCAGGTCCACCCGGTACTTCTCGAACAGCGGCACCCAGGCGTCCCGGACCCCGCCCTCGGAGGCGTGCTGGTGGGTGGTGGAGAAGGCGCAGTGGTGGAAGAAGACCACCACGAAGTCGACCGTCTCGTCGGCCCGCAGCTCGCGCAGCCTGCGCTCCAGCCACTGGGTCTGCCGGCCGTTGGTGTAGCCGAAGTTGGCCGGGATCTCGTACGAGACGTCGTTGGCGTCCAGCGAGATCACGCCGACGTTGCCGTAGGTGAAGGAGTAGACGCCGGGGGCCTTGCGCGGGTCCGGGCCGTCGGTCGGCAGGGTGAAGCGGGCGTCCTCGCCGCCGTACCCGTTGTGCGAGTACCACGCCTCCATGTCGTGGTTGCCGTAGGAGACCATCCACGGGATCTTCGCGGACACCGGCTCGGTCTGCGCCAGGAAGGCGTCCCAGGTCCGGGCGTCGTACGCGGACCTGTCGCTGTCCAGGCCCTGGCCGGCCGGATCGGCGTAGCAGATGTCGCCCGCGTGCAGGTGGAACACCGGGTTCTGCGCCAGGATCACGTTGTCGTTGCCGGCCGCGTGCGCGGAGACGCCCTGGTCGCCGAAGGCGGTGAAGGTGAACGGCTCGAACGGGCGGCCCCGGCGGCCGGTGCGGGACGGCGCGGTGGTGAAGGTCTTCAGGGTGGAGATCGCCTGGTGCGAGGCCGGGTCGAAGCCCTCGTGGCCGACGCCGTAGTAGTAGGTGGTGCCCGGCTGGAGGTGGTCCAGCTCCACGTGCAGGTAGTACTGGTCGACCGGGGTGCCGTCGTCGACCAGCGCCGGGGTGTGCAGCGCGCGCACCTCGGCCTCGATCTTGTGGCTCAGCTCCCAGGGGTGGCGGCCGAAGCGCAGGAACGGCTTGCGCACCGCCGCCGGCACCTGCCAGGACACCCGCATCTGGGTGCCGGCGTCGGCGCCGAACTGCAGGTGGCGGCCGACCGGCGCGACCAGCGAACCGTCCACCCCGCCGGTCGCGGAGCCGGACGTCACGGACGGGTCGGCGAACGCCGTACCGGAGCCCAGCGCCCCGCCGACGGCCAGCGCGCCGGCCGTGACCGCGCCGGAGCGCAGCAGGGTGCGGCGGGAGAGCTTGCTGCGCAGGTACTCGTGCTGCTCCGCCATGCTCATGCGTGCGGCGAGCTCGGCGGGCACGCCCATGTGGGGGATATCCATGCGCGGGAGACTGTCAGTGGCCGGTGGCCGCCGCCCGGACGGTCGGTGAACGAGCGTCAACAGGCCGGTCTGGTACGGCACATGATCCGACCATGCGCGGGTAAAGCCGGTGGTGCGACCGCTCCCCGCCGCCCGCTCGCCGTGTCCGGTCCCTACAACCGCTCCCCGCATCCGGTCCCTGAGAGCAGTCCAGCAGTCCCTATGAGCGATCCCTACAGCCGCTCCCCCGGCACCGCCAGGTACGCCCCGCGCAGCCGCGCCACCCCCGCGGTGTCGAAGGCCCGCCCGTCCACCGCCGCCACCGGGCGCACCCCGACCGCCGCGTTGGTCGCGAACACCGCGTCCACGCCCGCCAGTTCCGGCCCGACCCGCTCCTCGGCGCCGCCGCACGCCCCGCGCAGCAGCGCCATCGCCGTCCCGGCCAGGTACGCGCCGCGCGGCCAGAGCACCTCGCCGCCGCGCAGGAAGCCGACGTTCCAGGTGCCGCCCTCGGTGACGCCGCCGTCCCGGTCCACGAACAGCGCGTCGTCGAACCCGGCCTGCTGGGCCAGTCGGCGCTGGCGCAGCGCCCCGAACAGCGCCACGCTCTTCACCTCCGGCAGTTCCCGCTCGAAGCGGGCCGTCCGTACCCGGATCGGCCCCGGCGCCCCGCTGCCCGCCGGACGGGCCGTCACCAGCACCCGCGGCTCGGCCTTCCCGCCGATGCTGCCCAGGTCGATCGCCGGGTCGAACACCGTCACCCGCACCGCCACCGCCCCCGCCGCGGGCACCGCCCGCCGGGCGAACCCCCGCACCCGCTCCCGGTCCGGCCGCACCCCGAACAGCGCCGCGCAGTCCCGCTCCAGCCGCTCCAGGTGCAGGTCGAGGCCGCGCACCCGGCCGTCCTCCACCAGCATCGTGGTGAAGTGCCCGTAGTTCGTCAGCGCCAGCACCTGCAACTGCGCCGCCGTCACCGGCCGCCCGTCCAACTCCGCCACCGCGGCTCCTGCGTTCACGCCCCCATTCTCGGTGATCGGCGGGCCGTCCCCGAAACCCCGGTGCGTCCGGGGGCCGGGCCCGGCTAGGTTCCCGGACATGACAGCCTTCGAAACGCAGCGCCGCCCCGTCCCCCGCGCCGACGGCGGTGAGCTCGACACCGCGCTCGCCTTCCTGGCCTTCGCCCGGGAGTGCGTGCTCAAGAAGACCGAGGACCTGACGGAGGAGCAGCTGCGCCGCGTCCTGGTGCCGACCGGGACGAACCTGCTGGGGCTGGTGCAGCACCTGACGGACGGCGAGCGGTACTGGTTCGGCCACCACGTCGCGGGCCTGGCGGAGCACCGGGACGTGGACTTCGCCATGGCCGTCCCGGACGACGTGCCCGCCCACCGGGTGCTGGCCGCCTACCGGCAGGCGTGCGCGGACAGCGACGCGATCGTCCGCGCCGTCGCCGACCCCGCCCGGCCGACCGCCACGGCGGTGGACGGGGAGCCGCGCTCACTGCGCTGGGTGCTGGCCCACATGACGGGCGAGACCACCCGCCACGCGGGCCACGCCGACATCCTGCGCGAGCAGATCGACGGCACGACCGGCCGGTAGGCGGTGACCGGGAAGGTTCGACGGGCCAGAGCGATGACGCTCCGCATGAGGCGGTGCGGAGGAATTGAGCGGTGGCGGATCGGGCCAGCACACTAGGCTTCCGGCATGTCTGGTCCGACGCTGGTGATCGAGTTGGCGGAGCCCGTCTCCCCGGCTGCACTGCAGGAGTTCCGCGCGTTGATGGCGGGGCTCTCCTCCCACCTCGAGGAGAAGCGACCCGGATTCTTCGACGTCAACGTGCCCGCTGAGCGACTGGGTGTCGAGGACGGGCGAGAGGAGGACTGGCGAAAGCCGTTTCCGCTTCCCCTTCTTCGCGACACCTCCGTGGATGGGGAGCTCGCGGCTCTGGTGGGCTTCAATCCGCAGCGCGAGGACTGGCGTCGGCCTTTCCTGGTCTACCTGATGGGGCCGGATGTCGGTGACGAGGGCATCTTCGAGGCCGAGCACGAGGACGAGCCCGAGGTGGAGGCCGTCCTCGGCTTCAGGCCGACCCACGCCGTCAACGTCAGCGCCTGCTGCAACGGCGGGATCGACCACGTGGCCACGGCACTACTGACCGCCGCCGTCATGGACGTCATCGGCGGTGTCGCCAAGGCCGAGCTGCTGGACGGACAGGCGGCGGTCGTCGCCGGCCTCCCGGGGGTGCTGGGTATCACGGACGACGAGTGGACGGTGCTGGGCACGGCGGAGTTCCTGCGGGCCTGGGTCGGGCGACCCGGCTTCCGGCTGCTCAAGTAGCGCAGGAGGAGCCGCGGCGGGGGTGATGCTGTGCCCGGCAGCGTTCGCCAGGTTGCCCGATCACGCGGCGAGAGCGGGTCGGCCGCCCCAGCGCAGGCCCTTCTCGCTGCGGGTGCGCGCGCGTTCCTTGCGCTGGGCCGCGAGAACGCCGGGGTGGCGGGCGCTGGTGTTTCGCCGGCGCGGATACCGGTGCACGGCCTCCCGCCCACCGAGGGTCCGAGCAGGCCGGGCCGATCTCGTTGAACCGGTGGATCGCATCCCGCACCGTTTCCTCGTCCGCCTGCACGAGCTGGGCGATGGCCGGGACGCGGCTGCCACCGACCGAGGCCGGCCGCATCATCGCCCGCCGGTGGCGCACCGTGTTCGTGCTGCCCCGACGCACGATCCGCTGTGGCTGCCGCCCTCCTGGTCGGTGAGTCTGCCAACCCTGGGCGGTTCTGCCACCGGGTCTCCTGCCGAGCTGAACGTCTCGCGACATCCGACCGGCTGAGGGCCCGCCGGCGCCGCCCCGGTGAACCCGTGCGGTCGCAGCACCGGACCCGCTTCGGCGGCTCAGGCGGTGGCCTTCGCCGCCGCCCGGCCGGCGGCGCGGCCGGAGAAGAGGCAGCCGCCCAGGAAGGTGCCCTCCAGGGAGCGGTAGCCGTGGATGCCGCCGCCGCCGAAGCCGGCCGCCTCGCCGGCCGCGTAGAGGCCGTCCAGGACGGTGCCGTCGGCGCGCAGGACGCGGGAGTCGAGGTCGGTCTGGAGGCCGCCGAGGGACTTGCGGGTGAGGATGTTGAGCCGGACGGCGATCAGCGGGCCGGCCTTGGGGTCGAGCAGCCGGTGCGGGCTCGCGGTGCGGATCAGCTTGTCGCCGAGGTAGCGGCGGGCCCCGTGGATCGCGGTGACCTGGAGGTCCTTGCTGAACGGGTTGGCGATCTCGCGGTCGCGGGCCTCGATCTCGCGGCGCAGTTCGGCGCCGTCGATGGCGGGGGCGTCGCCCTGGCGCTCGTTCATGCCGCGGACGAGTTCCTCCAGGGTGTCGGCGACCACGAAGTCCGGGCCGTGCTGCTTGAACGCCTCGACCGGGCCGGTGGCGCCGGGCAGCGCGCGGCCGAGCACCTGGCGGATCGAGCGGCCGGTCAGGTCGGGGTTCTGCTCGGAGCCGGAGAGCGCGAACTCCTTCTCGATGATCTTCTGGGTGAGCACGAACCAGGTGTGCTGGTGGCCGGTGCGCATGATGTGTTCGAGGGTGCCGAGGGTGTCGAAGCCGGGGAAGAGCGGGACGGGCAGCCGCCTGCCGGTGGCGTCCAGCCAGAGCGAGGACGGGCCGGGCAGGATCCGGATGCCGTGCTTGGCCCAGATCGGGTTCCAGTTCTCGATGCCCTCGGTGTAGTGCCACATCCGGTCGCCGTTGATCAGGTGGCCGCCGGCGGCGCCCGCGACGTCCAGCATCAGGCCGTCGACGTGCGCGGGGACGCCGGAGAGCAGTTTGGCGGGCGGGGTGCCGAGCCGTTCGGGCCAGGCGGCGCGGACCTTGTCGTGGTTGCCGCCGATGCCGCCGGAGGCCACCACCACGGCCTGGGCGCGCAGTGCGAAGTGTCCGGCGACCTCGCGGGAGCTGGCCTCGCCGCGCTGCACGGCGGACGGGGCGAGCACCTCGCCGGTGACGGTGTCCAGGCTCCCGGCGCTGGCGGCGAGGCCGGTGACGCGGTGCCGGAAGCGCAGTTCGACCCGGCCGGCCCTGACCGCCTCGCGCACCCGGCGGGCGAAGGGCTCGACGATGCCGGGGCCGGTGCCCCAGGTGATGTGGAAGCGCGGGACGGAGTTGCCGGGGCCGGAGGCCAGCAGTCCGCCGCGCTCGGCCCAGCCGACCACCGGGAACAGCCGCAGGCCCTGGGCGTGCAGCCAGGCGCGCTTCTCGCCGGCCGCGAAGTCGACGTACGCCTCGGCCCAGCGGCGCGGCCAGGCGTCCTCCTCGCGGTCGAACCCGGCGGTGCCGAGCCAGTCCTGCCAGGCGAGGTCGCGGGAGTCCTTGATCCGCATCCGGCGCTGCTCGGGCGAGTCGACCAGGAACAGGCCGCCGAACGACCAGTGCGCCTGTCCGCCGAGCGAGCCGGCCGGCTCCTGGTCGAGCAGCAGCACCTTCCGTCCGGCGTCGGCGAGTTCGGCGGTGGCGGCCAGGCCGGCGAGGCCCGCTCCGATCACGATGACGTCGGCGTCGTGGGCCATGCGGGGCGTCCTTCCAGACCTGCGCGGGGGGTGCCATGATCCTCCGGCCTGCGGGCCCCGCGGTCAACCCACCGGTAACTTCCGGGAACGCGGCAGCCCCCGCCGGGACGGGCGGGGGCTGCCGGGCCGGGGGCCGTCAGGGCTTGATCCGGACCACCTGCGGGTCGTGGTCGGAGGCCTGGGCGGCGAACTCGCTGTTGATGTGCACCACGTCGTAGTGGGTCTTCCCGGGCTTGAGCGCGGGGCTGACCAGGATGTGGTCGAGCACCTGCGAGTTGCCCTGGTAGACGTAGGAGTAGCGCTCGTTCGCGGGCAGCTCGTTGACCAGGTCGCGCAGCACGCCGTCCTTGGTCAGGGTCTGCAGCGCGGGCGAGAACTGGTAGTCGTTGAAGTCGCCGAGCGAGACGATCCGGGCCTTGGGGTCGGCCTTGAGCAGCTTGGCGACGAACGCCTGCTCGACGGCGGCCTGCTTGACCCGCTGCACCTCGGAGGAGCGGGTGGGGGCCTGGAAGCGGCTGTCGATGCCCTGGTCGCCGCCCTTGCTGTTGAAGTGGTTGGCGATCACGAAGACCGGCTTGCCCTTGAACTCAAACTGCCCGACCAGCGGCTTGCGGCTGGAGGCCCACGCCTCGTTGCCGGGGTCGATCCGGCCGGGCGAGGCGGTGAGGCTGGTCCTGTTCTTCTTGCCGGTGACGTCGACGGCGGTGGTGGAGGAGCCGCCGGGGATGTCGGTGAAGGAGACCCTCTTCGGGTCGAACAGGAACACCTGGCGGATGTTGCCGCCGGGCTCGCCGCCGTCCTGGCCGTCGACCGGGTCGATCGAGCGCCAGTCGTAGGCCGGGCCGCCGGCCGCCTTGATCGCGTCGATGAAGGTCTTGACGGTGGTGGAGGCGCCCACGGTGCCGTCGTTGACCGCGCCGTTGTCGTCCTGGATCTCCTCGAGGGCGACGATGTCGGGCGAGGCCAGGTTGGTGACGATGCCCTTGGCGAGCTGGGCGAACTTCGCCGGGCCGTCGCTCGGGTCGAGGTTCTCGACGTTGTAGGTGCCGATGGTCAGTTCGTTCTTCTTGCCCTGCTGGGCGACCTCGGGCTTGAGCCCGTTGTCCTTGACCGCGCCCAGGGTGTTGGCGGCGATGGTGTAGCCGCCGAACTGGTTGTAGTCGAGCGGGCCGGTGGTGGCGCCGGTCAGCCGGTCGCCGACGTTGGCGACCGGGAAGGGCACCTCGGTCAGCGGCGGCAGCGACTGGATCATGATCCGGCCGTTGTTCGGCTTGTCGTAGCCGAGGTAGACCACGCCGCCGCGGGCGGTGCGCGGGTCGGTGGCGAGGGCGTCCACCCACAGCTCGTTGTACGTGTCGGTGGCCTGCACCACCGGCACGTCGGCGACCTGGACGTTCATGCCCTCCAGCGACTCGTACAGGTCGAGGGCGTACTTCGCCGGGTCCAGCGGCAGGGCGTCGATCGAGCCGCCGGCCGCGTCGGGGGCGTAGGCGGCCGGGATGTCGGCGCCGTTCAGCACGACGGGCGCGGGCACCGGGTTGCCGGAGGAGAGGACGGCGGTGGTCGGGCCGGTCAGCTCGGTGACCGACTGGGAGCCGCCCGAGCTGTTCGGGTAGTACTCGCTGACCTTGCCGGTGACCAGCACCGAGTCGCCGACCTTGACGGTCGGGGCGGCGGAGCCGGTGTAGACGAACACGCCCTCGCTGGTGGCCGGGTCCGCGTCCGGGTTCGGGTCCTGGATCCAGAAGCCCTTGGTGCCGTAGGCGCGCACGCCGGTGACGACGCCGGGCACGTTGGTGACGGTCCGGCCGTTCTTCGGCGAGACCCGGGTGGTGCCCTGGATGTCGTGGACGCGCAGGTCGCCGGGGGTGCCGGGCGGGGTGGTCGGCGGGGTGGTGGGGCCGCCGCCGGTGGTCTCGCCCTTGGAGTTGGTGGGCGTCGGGTCGCCGGCCGTGAGGTCCTTGGCGTTGTCGTCGGTGTCGGCGAGCGCGGCGTCGCGCGCCACCGAGGCGGTGTTGGACGCACCGGTGACCGGGCTGCCCTCGCGGACCACGGCGGTGCCGAAGCCCACCAGGTCGACGATCCGCGGGTCGGCGGCGCAGTCGGCGGCGGTCTTGCAGGTCAGCGCGGCGGTGCCGTTGACCAGCGCGACGGTGCCGGCGGTGGCGGACAGCGCCAGGTTGCCGCTCGCGTCGGCGGCCGGCAGGTCGGCGGTGCCGCCGGCGCCCGCGCCCTCGGCGACCAGGTAGCGGCCGCCGGGGGCGACCGACCCGCTCAGCGCGGTGACGCCCCACTGGCTGGAGGCGCTCGGGCTGCCGGGCAGGTACTGCACGCTGTAGCCGGTCAGGCCGAAGGCCGCGCCGGACGGGTTGCCCAGCTCGATGAAGTCGTTCTTCAGCGTCGCGCCGGAGTTGCCGCCGCCGCCGTAGACCTCGGCGATCACCGCGCCGGTGGACGGCGCGGCGAACGCGCCCGGCAGCGGGACGGCCAGCAGGGAGGCGGCGACCGCGGCCGTCGCGGCGGCGCGCAGCAGCGTGCGGCGGGAACGGCGGGCGGGAGTGGGGCTGGGCACCGTTGCGGGGCTCCTTCGTGGCAAGGCCATGGCCCGGGCGCGGCGGGGCGCTCCGGGTGGTGGTGAGGGTCCGTCAGAAGGCGTGCTGCCGGGGGCCGGTCCGGGTTCCGACCGGCTCCTGGCGGGCTACTCGCGTAGATCCGGTTCCCGAAGATACGCGCGTAGAAGTTGACCCGACAAGGGCGCCGACGTGAACACTTCCCGACCTGCGACGACCTCCCCGCCCCGGGAACGCCGGAGGGGCGCCCGCCCGGGCACCCCTCCGGTACGAACGGTCCGGCGGCTACGCCTGCTCGCGCAGCCCGGCGCCCCACTTCTGCTCGACCCGGCCGAACTTCCAGAACGCCAGCGCCCCGGCCCAGGTCACCACGAACAGGCCGACGATCACGTAGCCCACCAGGTTGAGGTCCAGCGCGCCGATCCAGCCGATCGGGCCGCCGGTGATGTCCAGCTTCTCGGACGCCAGCTGGAGCAGCTCGATCACGCCGATCACCAGTGCCACCACGACCGACAGGCCGGTCACCGTCAGGTTGTAGTAGATCTTCCGGACCGGCTTGGAGAACGCCCACTCGTAGGCGAAGTTCATGAACGAGCCGTCGATGGTGTCCAGCAGGCTCATGCCCGCCGCGAACAGGACCGGCAGCACCAGCAGCGCGTACCAGGGCAGCGAGAACGCGGCGGCGCCGCCCGCCAGCACCAGCAGCGAGACCTCGGTCGCGGTGTCGAAGCCCAGCCCGAACAGCAGCCCCACCGGGTACATGTGCCACGACTTGGTGACCGCCCGGGTGACCCGGCCCAGGATGCGGTTCAGGAAGCCGCGCCGGTCCAGCTGCCGCTCCAGCTCGGCCTCGTCGAAGTCGCCCTGGCGCATCCGCCGGAACACCTTGAGGATGCCGTTGAACGCGCCCAGGTTGATCAGGCCGATCAGCACCAGGAAGGTGCCGGAGACCGTGACGCCGATCAGCCCGGTCGCGTCGTGCAGCGTCGAGTCGTCCGACTCCACCTGCCCCGCCAGCGCCCGGATGCCGAAGGCCAGCAGCGCGCAGAGCCCGAACACGATCGACGAGTGGCCCAGCGAGAACCAGAAGCCCACCGAGAGCGGGCGCTTGCCCTGGCCCATCAGCTTGCGGGTGGTGTTGTCGATCGCGGCGATGTGGTCGGCGTCGAAGGCGTGCCGCATGCCGAGCGTGTAGGCCGTCAGGCCCATCCCGGCCCCGAACACCTGGCCGCCGACGTCGTAGTGCCTGGGCGCGATCACCGCGAGCAGGGTCACCCACCCCACCACGTGCAGGAGCAGGACGAACCCGGCCATGCCGGCCAGCCTGGTCCACTCCTCCCGGGTGAGCCGGTCGCGCAGACGGCTGGGCGCTGCCATGGGTCTTCCTTCCGAGCAGGGTGCCGCGAGGGCGGTGAGCTGGATTATCTTTCCGCTTATATGCATGCAATTGCAAGTCATGTGCAACTGCGAGCCGGGGGCGTACGCCGGGGGCGGAACGGGCTCGGAGCCCCCGAAAGGACTGTTCGGAAAGCTTCCTGACGGTTCGTGGGTCGAAATCCTTGACCCGGACGAATGGTCCAGTCCAATCTAGGTGACGCGCTCACCCCGGGGCGCGCAGGCTCCCACCTGGTCCCCACGGCCGCCGCACCTACCGGACAACCCCACTTCTCCGGAGGTTCCTCCATGCTTGAACGGGTCACGCCCACCCCCGAGCCGACCCCGCGCCGGGCCCCCTCCCGCCGTCGCGCCGGCGCCCTCGTGGTGGCCGCCGCGATGACGATCGGCTCGACCGCCCTCGCGCTCTCGCTCGGCTCCGCCTCGGCGGCCACCGTCAACCTGCTCGCCAACGGCGACTTCGAGTCCGGCACCCTGAGCGGCTGGTCCTGCACCGGCGGCTCGGTGGTCACCACCCCCGTGCACGGCGGGTCCTACGCACTGGGCGGCAACGCCACCGCCGCGGACACCGGCCAGTGCCAGCAGACCGTCACCGTGCAGCCGAACACCAAGTACACCCTCTCCGGCTTCCTCAAGGGCAGCTACGTGTACCTGGGCGCCACCGGCACCGGCGTGAACGCCTCCACCTGGACGCCGGGCGCCACCGCCTACACCCAGCTGAGCACCACCTTCACCACCGGCGCGTCCACCACCTCGGTGACGGTGTTCACCCACGGCTGGTACGGCACCGGCGCCTACCAGGCGGACGACCTGGTGCTGACCGGCCCGGGCGGCGGCACCACCGGCCCGAGCGCCTCCGCCTCCGCCAGCCCCTCGCAGAGCGCCTCGCCGAGCCCGAGCCCGAGCACGAGCCCCTCGGGCTCCACCTCGCCCGGCCCGTCCACCTCGGCCTCCCCGTCGCCGTCCGCGAGCTCCAGCTCCGGCACCGGCAACGGCCCGACCGGCGACGGCAAGATCACCGTGCCGGGCGGGGTGGCGGTCACCAGGACCACCTCCAACGCCGTGGTGCTGAAGTGGAACGCCTCGACCGACTCGACCGACAACTACGTCGGCTACAAGGTCTGGTCGAAGGGCCAGCTGGTCGGCACCTCGATGGGCACGAACATCGCGGTCTCCTCGCTGCTGCCGAACACCGCGTACACCTTCACCGTCCAGGCGTACGACAAGGCCGGGCACGCCTCCCAGCAGTCCGCCGCGGTGAACGCCACCACCGCCGCCGCGCCCGCCGCCAAGCCGCTCAAGTCGGCCTACTTCGACCAGTGGTCGGTGTACGACGCCGCCTACTACCCGAAGAACGTGGACACCTCGGGCGCCGCCGCCAAGCTGGACGTGATCTCCTACGCGTTCGAGAACATCCACCCGACCAACCTCAACTGCTTCGAGGCGGTCAAGGCCTCGGACGCCGCGAACGAGAACAACCCGAACGCGGGCGACGGCGCGGCCGACGCGTACGCCGACTACCAGATGGACTACTCGGGCGCCATCTCGGTCGACGGCTCCACCGACGAGTGGGAGCAGCCACTGAAGGGCAACTTCAACCAGCTGCGCCAGCTCAAGGCGAAGAACCCGAACCTGCGGGTCACCCTCTCGCTGGGCGGCTGGACCTACTCCAAGTACTTCTCCGACGCGGCGGCCACCGACGCCTCGCGCAAGAAGCTGGTCTCCTCCTGCATCGACATGTTCCTCAAGGGCAACCTGCCGGCCAACGTCGCGGGTGACGCCGCCGGCGGCGCGGCCAGCGGCGCGGGCATCTTCGACGGCATCGACATCGACTGGGAGTACCCGGGCTCGGCCGGCGGCCACACCGGCAACCACTACTCCGCGGCCGACAAGCAGAACTTCACCGCGCTGCTCGCCGAGTTCCGCATCCAGCTCGACGCGTACGGGCAGACCGTCGGCAAGAAGTTCCTGCTCACCGCGGCCCTGCCGTCCGGCCAGGACAAGATCCAGTACCTGGAGACCGACCGGATCGGCGCGTACCTGGACTACGCCGACATCATGACGTACGACATGCACGGCTCGTGGGACGCCACCGGTCCGACCAACCTCCAGGACCCGCTGCACGACAGCCCGGCCGACCCGACCACGCCGATCGCCCCCGGCACCGCCAAGTACAACGTGGACACCACGCTGGCCGCGTACACCACCGGCCTGCCCGAGTACGGGATCAAGGGCGGCTTCCCGGCCAACAAGATCATCCTCGGCATCCCGTTCTACTTCCGCGGCTGGACCGGCGTCCAGGCCGGCGGCAACTACGGCCTCTACCAGAACGCCACCGGCGCCACCCCGGCCAAGCCCGGCAGCCAGGAGGCCGGCCTGGCCAGCTGGCGCGAGCTCACCCTCACCGCCCAGAACACCCACTGGGACCCGGTGACCGAGAGCACCTGGGTCTACGACGGCACCAACTTCTGGACCGGCGACGACCCGAAGGCCATCCAGGCCCGCGCCGCGTACGCCAAGAGCAAGGGCCTGGGCGGCATGTTCGCCTTCGCCCTGGAGAACGACGACAACAACTCCACCCTGCTGAACACCCTCTACAACAGCCTGGGCTGACGCCGCACCGGCCCGCCACGGACCGACGGCCCGCCGCACCTTCCCCGTGGGTGCGGCGGGCCGTCGCCGTCCGGGCCCCGGCTGGGAGCGCCGACGGGCCTGCGCGGCAGGTGAGTTGGGGCGGGCTTGGGGCGGGCTTGGCGAAACCGTGAACCGGCTGGGAGCCGGCTGGGAGATCCGTGAAGGCGTACCTTACGATCATCGGGTGCCCAGCCTGACCGGACTCCCCCTGCAGATCATCGCCACCCTGGTGGCCGTCGCCGCGTTCGCCGCCACCATGGGGCTGTGGCCCCGGCTCGGCGGGCGGGGCTGGCGGGCCTGGCTCGGCCGGATCGCGGCGTTCCTCGGGACGCAGGTCACGGTGCTGGTCGCGATGGGCCTGGTCGCCAACTCCTACTTCGGGTTCTACTCGACCTGGAGCGACCTGCTCGGCCTGGACGGCAGCCCCGGCACCGTGGTCGACCACCAGCCCGGCGGCCGGGCCGTCTCGGTCACCGGCGAGCAGCGGATGTACTCCGCGCAGGGCTCCGCCCAGGACCGCTCCGGGGTGATCCAGCGGGTGGAGATCCACGGGACCGGCTCCGGGCTGACCGGCACCCCCGCGTACGTCTACCTGCCGCCGCAGTACTTCCAGCCCGCCTACGCGAACAGCCGCTTCCCGATGCTGCTGGCGCTGTCCGGCTACCCGGGCACGCCGGAGAAGCTGATCTCGCTGCTCCAGTACCCGGCGTCCGCCCTGAAGGCCGTCGAGACCGGGAAGATGCCGCCCACCGTGCTGGTGATGATGCGGCCCACCCTGGTCGGCAACCGGGACACCGAGTGCATGGACGTGCCCGGCGGGCCCCAGGTGGAGACCTTCTTCACCGAGGACCTGCCGAAGGCGATGTCCGCCGCCTACCGGGTCGACGACCGGCCCGAGGCGCGGGCCGTGATCGGCGACTCCACCGGCGGCTACTGCGCCGTCAAGTTCGCGGTGCGCAAGCCCGATTCGTACCGGGCGGCGATCGCGCTGTCCGGCTACTACGAGGTGCACAACGACCCCACCACCGGCGACCTGTTCGGCGGCAGCGAGCAGGTCAGGCAGGACAACGACCTGCTGTGGCGGCTGCGCAACCACCCCGCCCCGCCGGTCTCGCTGCTGCTGGCCACCAGCCGCAACGAGGAGAACTACCGGCCCACCCAGGAGATGGTCGCCGCCTTCAAGGCCCCCACCCGGCTCTCCACCATCACCCTGGACAGCGGCGGCCACAACTTCCACACCTGGACCCGCGAGATCCCCCCGGCCCTCGCCTGGCTCGGCACCCGCCTCGCCCCGCCCACCCCGGACCCGGCCGGTGCGGGGGCCGCCGCCGCCGCCCTCCGCTGACGGCCCGTCACCGCGCGCGGAGGCGGACGTCACCCGTCCGCCGGGAGACTTAGAGCGCCCTCATAGCCGCCTCTCATCAACCTCTCAGCCGGGCCTCCGAGCGTAGTGCCCATGACCACGTCCAGTTCCGTTCCTCCGACCAGCGAGCCGTGGCCCGACGCCGCGAACTACCCGCCCCCGGCGGTCGCGGCCCACGCCGCGGCCGGGCCGACCGAGTGGCCCTCCGCCGGGCCGCTCCCGCCCGCCGGGGCCGAACGCGAGCGGCCCGCTGAGACGCTGTTCCCGCCCGTCGCGCCGCCGCCCACCGGCCCGAAGGGACCGGCCTCCTGGGCCGGCCGGCTGCGCACGCTGCCCGCCCGCACCTGGCGCGGGCGCCCGGACGACCCGCGCTGGGTGCGTCCGGCCTTCCTCGGCCTGCTGCTGGCGACGGCCGTGCTGTACTTCTGGAACCTGACCGCCTCCGGCTGGGCGAACGCCTTCTACTCGGCCGCCGTCCAGGCCGGTTCGGTCAGCTGGAAGGCGATGTTCTTCGGGTCCTCGGACTCGGCGAACTTCATCACCGTCGACAAGCCGCCGCTGGCGCTGTGGCCGATGGCGCTCTCCGCCCGCCTCCTCGGCCTCAGCTCGTTCAGCCTGCTGGCCCCGCAGGTGCTGATGGGCGTCGGCACGGTCGCCGCCGTGTACGCCACGGTGCGCCGCCGCTTCGCCCCGCTGGCCGGCCTGGTGGCGGGCGCCGCGCTGGCGCTGACCCCGATCGCGGCGCTGATGTTCCGCTTCAACAACCCGGACGCGCTGCTGGTGCTGCTGCTCACCCTGGCCGCGTACGGCACCGTCCGGGCCACCGAGACGGCGTCCACCCGCTGGCTGGTGTTCGTCGGCGTGATGTTCGGCCTGGGCTTCCTCACCAAGACGCTCCAGGCGTTCCTGGTGCTGCCCGCGTTCGCCCTGGTGTACCTGGTGTGCGCGCCCACCGGTCCGGGCCGCCGCCTCCGGCAGCTGCTGTACGGCACCGTCGCCATGGTGGTGGCCGGCGGCTGGTGGGTGGCGATCGTCGAACTGATGCCGGCCTCCGCCCGCCCGTACATCGGCGGCTCGCAGGACAACTCCTTCCTCTCCCTGACCTTCGGCTACAACGGCTTCGGCCGGATCACCGGCGACGAGACCGGCTCGGTCGGCGGCGGCGGTGGCGGCCGGGCGGGCGGCGGGGGCGGCATGTGGGGCTCCACCGGCGTCACCCGGCTGTTCGACGGCGACATCGGCGGCCAGATCGCCTGGCTGATGCCCGCCGCGCTGATCCTGCTGGCCTTCGGCCTCTGGGCCACCCGCCGCCACCCGCGCACCGACTCGGCCCGGATCGGCTTCCTGGTCTGGGGCGGCTGGCTGCTCTCCACCGCGCTGACCTTCAGCTTCATGTCCGGCATCTTCCACCAGTACTACACGGTGGCCCTCGTCCCGGCGGTCGCCGCCCTGGTCGGCATGGGCGCCGACGGCCTGTGGCGAGCCCGCCACCGCCTCCCGTACGCGGCCGTGCTGGCCGTCACGGTCGCGGTCACCGCCTGGTGGGCGCACCAACTGCTCGGCCGCAGCGCGCAGTTCGTGCCGTGGCTGCGCGACGCGGTGCTGATCGGCGGCGTCCTCGCCGCGATCGCGCTGCTCCTCGCGGGCCGCATCCCCGGCCTCACCGGCCGCCGGATCGCCACCGTCGCGGGCCTCACCGCCCTGGCCGCCACCCTGGCCGGCCCGGCCGCGTACGCCCTCGACACCGTCTCCACCGGCCACAGCGGCTCCATCGTCACCGCGGGCCCGGCCGTCCAGAGCGGCGGCTTCGGCGGTCGCGGCGGCGGCTTCCCCGGCGGCGGGGCCGGTTTCCCCGGCGGCGGCCGGGCGGGCGGCGGCACCGGCACCGGCGGCATGCCCAACTTCCCGGGCGGCACCGGCACCGGCGGCACCGGCGGCAGCAGCAACGGCATGCCGGCCTTCCCCGGCGGCACCCAGAACGGCACCGGCACCGGCACCGGCAGCAACGGCGGGACGGGCGCCTTCCCGGGCTTCCCGGGCGGCGGCACCGGCACCGGCACCGGCACCGACGGCGAGCGCCGCACCGGACGCGGCGGCTTCGGCGGCGCGGGCGGCGGCGGCATGGGCGGCATGGGCGGCCTGCTGAACGGCGCCCAGGTCTCCACCGAGGTGGCCGACCTGCTCAAGCAGGACGCCGGCAAGTACACCTGGGTCGCCGCCGCGGTCGGCTCGCAGAACCAGGCCAGCTACCAACTCGCCAGCGGCGAACCGGTGATGGCGCTGGGCGGCTTCAACGGCAGCGACCCGTCGCTCTCCCTGGACGGCTTCAAGCAGCTGGTCCGGGAGGGCAAGGTGCACTGGTTCATCGGTGGCGGCGGCATGGGCGGCGGCAGCATGGGCGGCTCGAACTACTCCGCGGAGATCAGCTCCTGGGTGGAGGCCACCTACACCGCCAAGACCGTCGGCGGCACCACCCTGTACGACCTGACCGCGACCCCCAAGAGCCCCGGCCTCTGACCGGCGCCCCTCCCCCGCGCAGCCCCCGAGGCCGTCCGGTTCCCCTCCCCCGGGGAGCCCGGGCGGCCTCGGGGCCGTCCGCCCCGCGCCACCGCGCCGCCGCCAGCGGTCGCCAGCCGGCGTCAGCGGCCGTCAGCGGTCGTCAGCCGCCGCAGAGCGCGAGCATGGTCTTCTTGTCGGCGGGCGTCACCGGCAGCTGGTACTTCAGCGACACCTGCGCCCACCGGATCGCGTACGAGCAGCGCACCTCGGTGTTGGCGGGCAGCCAGGTGGCCGGGCCGGAGTCGCCCTTCGCGGCGTTCTGCGAGCCGTCGGCGGGGATCAGGTTGAGCGGGTCGTTGGCGATCTGCACCCGCTTGGCCTTCTCCCACTTGGCGGCGCCCTGCTGCCAGTCGTAGGACAGCGGCATCACGTGGTCGATCTGGATCTTCGACGCCTGCTGCTTGTTCCACTGCACCGTCTTGCCGGTGTACGGGTCCCAGATGGTCATCCCGGTGACCACGCAGGCCGAGCCGTCCTTGTGCTCGACGTCCTTCCCGTCCCGGGCCAGCACGTCGTCCCGGGTGCCGCAGTTGTTGTGGCCCAGCGGCACGCCGTCCACGTTGTCCGTCCAGGCCGGGCCGAACTGGTCCCGGTCGTAGCCGGTCTTCGGCCCGGGGTCGGCGGTCCTGACCTGGGTGATCAGGTCCAGGCCGGCCTTGCGGTCGGCGTCGCTGGTGACGGGCGCCAGGCCGGGCTTGGTGCCGTCCGGGTTCTGCAGCGGGTTGGTCCCCTGCGAGACCGCCCCGGGGGAGGTGGCGCCGCTCGACCCCTTCTTCCCACTGGTGCACCCGGTGAGGGCCAGCGGAGCGAGCAACAGGACGGCGACGACGGCGGTACGGCGGGCTCGCACGGTATTCCTCTGCGGCTGGGCGACTCTGACGGCCCACCAGGAGACCAGCCCCGCCCCGCCGGGTCAAGCCGTCCGGACCACCGCATGACATATCTCTCCTTTCCCCCCGATCCCGGCATTCCGGCTGGGAGAATACGTCGCCCGCACCCGCGGACCCACCGCCCTTCGGCCTCCCCTCTGCCGTCCTCTGCCGTCCTCAGCCGTCCTCAGCCGCCGATCGCGGACATCGGCCGCTCCGGCCGGACGAAGTCGGCGTCGCCGATCCGGTGCCCGGGCCGCTTGCCGGCGACGCAGGCCCGCCAGGCCCGTTCGATCCGCGCGTCGTCGGCGCCGCCGCGCAGCAGGGCGCGCAGGTCGGACTCCTCGGTGGCGAACAGGCAGTTGCGCAGTTGCCCGTCGGCGGTGAGCCGGACCCGGTCGCAGCCGCCGCAGAACGGGCGGGTGACCGAGGCGATCACGCCGATCACGTGGCCGGTGCCGGCCAGCCGCCACTCCTCGGCGGGCGCGTTGCCGGGCCGGCCGACCGGGACGAGGCGCCAGCGGGCGGCGAGCACGTCGAGGATCTCGGCCGCCGTGACCATCGCGGCCCGGTCCCAGGCGCCCTGGGCGTCCAGCGGCATGGACTCGATGAACCGCATCCGGTAGCCGCCGTCGACGGCGAACTCGACCAGGTCGACGAGTTCGTCCTCGTTGACGCCGCGCACCGGCACCGCGTTGACCTTCACCGGTTCCAGCCCGGCGGCCTTGGCGGCGGCCAGCCCGGCGAGCACGTCGGCCAGCCGGTCCCGGCGGGTGAG
The DNA here is from genome assembly GCF_044769485.1 of Kitasatospora sp. NPDC090308. Lineage (NCBI taxonomy): Bacteria > Bacillati > Actinomycetota > Actinomycetes > Kitasatosporales > Streptomycetaceae > Kitasatospora > Kitasatospora sp. NPDC090308. Next base: position 189,599 of record NZ_JBIVXY010000001.1, read on the forward strand.
TGCCGCGTAGCGCTCGGGGCGCAGGGTGTCCAGGCTGACGTTCACCCGGTGCAGGCCGGCCCGCTTCAACTCCGGTGCGCGGCGGGCGAGTCCGATGCCGTTGGTGGTGAGCGAGAGTTCCGCGCCGAGGTCGCCGAGCCGGGCGAGGAGGTCGGGCAGGCCGCGGCGCAGCAGGGGTTCGCCGCCGGTGAGCCGCAGGGTGCGGATGCCGAGGCGGTGGACGGCGATCCGGGCCAGGCGCAGCAGTTCGGCGTCGGTGAGGGTCTGGTCGCGGGGCAGCCAGTCGAGTCCTTCGGCGGGCATGCAGTAGGTGCAGCGCAGGTTGCACCGGTCGGTGAGGGAGAGCCGCAGGTCGGTGTGGACCCGGCCGTGCCGGTCGACCAGCGGTGCGGGCGCACCGGCGGGAGCGGCGGCGGGGACGTCAGTGGTGCGCGGTGCCATGGGGCCAGTGAACGGGGGCGGCCGGGGGCCGGTCCAGGGACGGAACGGCCGGGAGCGGCGGGCGGGCGGCGGGGGCGGCCTGTCGGATCGTCCAAGGCGGGGCGGCGGGGGGCGGGGGGCACACTGGCGGCATGGCGGAACTGCGGGTGCCGGCCCTGGTGCTGGCGGCGGGCGGCGGGTCGCGCCTCGGCGGGCGGCCGAAGGCGCTGCTGCCCTACCGGGGGCGGACGCTGCTGGAGCACGCGCTGGCGGTGGCGGCGGAGGGCGGCTGCGACGGCGCGGTCGCGGTGCTGGGCGCGGCGGCCGGGGAGGTGCGGGCCCGGACGGACACCGGCGACTGTCGACTCGTCGACAATCCCGACTGGCGCACCGGCATGGCCTCCTCGCTGCTCGCGGGCCTGGCCGCGCTGCCGCCGGGGGCGACGGCCGCGCTGGTCCTGCTGGTGGACACGCCGGGCGTCACCGCGGCGGCGGTCCGCCGGCTGCTGGCCGTGCACGCGGGGCCCGCGGACCTCGCCTCCTGCGCCTACGCCGGGCGCCGGGCGCACCCGGTGCTGATCGGCGCCGCGCACTTCCCGGCCCTGCGCACCACCGCCACCGGCGACGCGGGGGCCCGGGCGCTGCTGGCGTCCCGTCCGGTGGCCCTGGTCGACTGCACGGACGCGGCCGTCCCGGACGACCTCGACACCCCGGCCGACCTGGTCCGCTGGGGCATCGGCTGACGCCACGCCACTCCCGCCGGTGCCCGTCCGCCCCGGAGGTCACGGCGGTCGTGCGCGCCCCCCGGCGCGTGACCGTCCGCGCACCTTTTCCCCACCTCAACTCCGCTGGAGGAATACCTCATTCCGTACCGGTCGGGGCGCCGATCGGCCAGGATGGAGACCCACCCCTCCCGCCGATTCCCCTCCCGCCGATTCCCTCCCACCCCGATCCGAACGGACGGTGACCACATGCCGCTGCCCGAGGACGCCGCCGGCGCCACCGACGAGATGGGCCCGAACGGGTTTCCCCCCGGTTCGCCGTCGGGAGCGAGCCAGTTGCGCTGCCCGGCCTGCCGGGCCGAGCGCCGGTACGAGCCGCCGAGCCTGCCGTGCCCGTGCGGGGCGCAGCTGCGGGTGCCGCTGCTGCGCGGCGGGGTGCCGGTGCAGGTGCGGTTCCGGTCCTGGGAGGACTCCTGGCTGAACATGCGCTGCCCGCACTGCGGGCGCAGCGACCAGTGGCCGCAGCCGGAGTTCACCTGCGACTGCGGGGCGACCGTCCGGCTGCCGGTGGACCGGGCGCCGCGCCCGCAGGGCACCGGGCCGCGCTCGGTCCGCCCGGTGGAGAGCGCCCGCCCGTACACCACCGCCGTTCCGCCGGCCGTCCCGGCCCCGGTGGCGGACCCGCCGGCCGCCGGTTCGGGCCCGGCCCGCGCGCTGCGCCCGCCGTTCCGCCCGCAGCCGGTGCGCACCCCGCAGGACGCGGTGCTGACGGCGGCCCGCTACCTGCAGTGGCTGGGCTTCGCCGACCTGGAGCCGGCGCCGGGCCCGGAGCGGGACTCCACCACCCTGCTGGGCGGGCGGATCGTGGCCCGGGTGGACACCTGGACCGAGCCCGCCGACGTCAAGGCGGTGGAGTGCCTGTGGCTGGAAACCCTCCACGGCGAGGACGTCGCGGCGGCCATGTTCACCGTCTCCGGCTACTCCCGGCAGACCGTGGTCCGCGGCGAGCAGCTGCTGGTCGCCCTGTTCACGCTGGACGCGGCGGGCATCCCGCAGCCGTCGAACGGCGCCGCCGAGGCCCTGATGGAGACCGGCTGGACGTCCTGAGGCCCCACCGGCACGCCACCGTCCGGATCGGGCCGTTCCGGATTTCCTCGCGCTCGTGATCTGGTGCACAAGCTCCGGCGCGTGTTGAATTGCCGCCACGGCGCGGGCGCTTGGGGAGGCCGGCGGGTCGTTGCATGGCGCGCACAAGGAGGTGGCGTTGTCGGTGCACGGGACTGCCCCGGGGGGCATGGCGGACGTCGTCTGGCGGCTGAGGTCGCGCGGCTGCTGGCAGGAGGCGGCCGACCTGCTGCGCCCGCAGGCCGGGCGGGACCCGGCCGCGGCGCTCCAGCGGGCGGAGCTCCTGATCGAGCAGTGCCTGTTCACCGCGGACCACTGGGAGCGGGCGGAGGACGCGCTGCGCCAGGCGGAGGCGTCGGTCGCGGGCATCGAGGCGCGGGCGGCGGCCTCCTGCGCCCGGGGGTTCCTGGCGTACGTGGCGAGCGTGCTGGGCCGCCGGGACCGGCTGGACGAGGCGCAGGCGGCGCTCGGACGGACCTCGGCGCTGCTGGCGCCGCGGGCGCCGGGGCGTCCGCTGCTGGACTTCCGGCGCGGGCTGGTCGCGGAGAACCTGCTGCACGACCCGGCGGCGGCGCACAGCGCGTACGCCCGGGCGCACGAGGGGGCCCGGGAACGCGGGGACGAGCTGCTGCGCTCCTCGACCTGGCGGCACCTGGCGGGCCTGGCCCAGGCGACGGGCGACCGGGAGCGGGCGCGGGCCGGGTTCGCGGCCTCGCTGCGGCTGCGCGAGCAGCTGGGTTTCACGGTGGGGGTGGCGCCGGCGCTGGCCTCGCTGGCGGAGGTGTCGGAGCCGGCCGAGGCGGAGCGGCTGCGGGCGGAGGCGGCCCGGCTGGTGCAGGCGCTCGGCGGGGTGCCGGTGTGGCTGGCGAGGCGGCTGGCCCAGGTCCCGGCGCAGCCCGGTCCCCCGGACGGCGGCGCACCGAGCGACCTGCGGCGCGGCATCAGCTAAGGTGAGCCTTACCTGTCCGGGGCGAGCAGTGGCCCGGGCAGGTCCACCTCGCCGTGCCCGGGCCCGCTCCCGGGAGCACCACCCAGGGAGCCCGCGTGACCACGTACCAGGTCGAGCAGTCCCCCGCCGCCCCCACCGCCTCCTCCGTGCCCGCCGCCCGCGACGCCCTCCCCTGCCGGGGGAGCTGGCTGCGGCTGGGCCAGGTCTTCCCCGACCTGCGCATCCACCACGCCGCCCCGCGCACCGGCCCCGGCTGGACCACCGCCGCGGCGCTGGCCGGGGACGCGGCGGCGCTGGAGGCGATGGTCGCCTTCGACGAGCGCCTCGGCCTCGACCTGTACGGCGCGCCGACCCGGCCGGACGTCACCGCCGGGTTCAGCCTGCACCGCTACGCCTGGCCGGTCGCGCTGGCCTTCACGCTGCCCTGGCTGCTGGAGCGCCGGGTGCCGCTGCTGCCGCCGTCGCGGGTCTCGATCAACCGGACCACCGGGGAGCTGACCGCCCGTCCGGCCGGTTTCCACTGCCTGCCCGACGACCCGGCCGCGGGCCGCGCCGACGCGCGGGTCGTGCCGGACCGCCGGGCGCTCGACGCCGCCCTGCGCACCGCGCTCGCCGAGCACTTCGCGCCCGTCCTGGACTCCTTCCGCCCCCTGGTCCGCCGCGGCCCGCGCACCCTGTGGGGGCTGGTGACCGACGACGTGGTGGACGGCCTCTGGTACGTGGCGGGCCTGCTGGGCGAGGAGCCCCGGGCGGTGGCGGCGCTGGAGGCGCTGCTGACCGGCGACGCCGCGGCGGCCCCGTTCGTGGGCACGCCGGGCTTCCGCGCCGAGGGCGGCGGGCGGGCCCGGACCAGGGTCAGCTGCTGCCTGTACTACACCGTCCGGCCGACCGAACTCTGCGTCAGCTGCCCGCGCGCCAAATAGGTCTGACCATCATTCATTTCCGGGGGATGACCCGGGGAAATTCCCCCCTATCGGGGTAATGACCCCGATCCCGCCTCGATCGCCGAATTTCTCCGCCATGATGGTCCCCGCCATCACGACCCGGAAAGCGAGGCTGGATCAGGTCATGAGACTGTCGGACATACCGCTGGGCTGGGCCGTCGCCGGTACGGCCGCCCTGGTGGCCGTCGTCGCCCTGCTGGCCTTCGCCCGCAGCCGCACCGGCTCCGCCACCACCGCGGGCAGCGGGCCGGACTCCTCCTGGGAGCGGGCCGAGGAGCGCCGCCGCCGCACCGAGTCCCTCTACGGCGGCGCCTCCTACCTGCTGCTGTTCTGCTGCGCCGCGGTCGCCGCCGCGCTCTCCTTCCACGGGCTGGTCGGCTTCGGCGTCCAGAACCTGGGCCTGTCCGGCGGCTGGGAGTACCTGGTCCCGTTCGGCCTGGACGGCGCGGCGATGTTCTGCTCGGTGCTCGCCGTCCGCGAGGCCAGCCACGGCGACGCCGCGCTCGGCTCCCGCCTGCTGGTGTGGCTGTTCGCCGCCGCGTCCGCCTGGTTCAACTGGGTGCACGCCCCGCGCGGCCTCGGCCACGACGGCGCCCCGCAGTTCTTCGCCGGAATGTCGCTCTCGGCGGCCGTCCTGTTCGACCGCGCACTGAAGCAGACCCGGGTCGCCGCCCTCCGCGAGCAGGGCCTGGTGCCCCGCCCGCTGCCGCAGATCCGGGTGGTCCGCTGGCTGCGCGCCCCGCGCGAGACGTACGCCGCCTGGTCGCTGATGCTGCTGGAGGGCGTCCGCACCCTGGACGAGGCGGTCGAGGAGGTCCGCGACGACAAGCGGACGGCGGCCGAGGACCGCGAGCGCCGCAGGCTGGCCTCCCGCCGGGAGCGGGCCGAGATCCGGGCGATCGGCCGCCAGCCGGGCGCCGGCTGGCGCCACCGCGCCGCCCGCCAGCTCGAACCCGCCGCGGCCCCCGCGCCGTCCGCCCCGACGGAGCCCGCCATAGCACCCGCCGGCCTCCCCGCCACCCCGGCGGCGCACCGCAGCATCGACCTCACCCCGGAGGAGGACACCGTGACCCTGCCGCGGCTCGACTCGCTGGAGCAGAAGCTCAAGGACCTGGAGCAGCAGTTCGGGTGAGGGCGCCCGTCGACACCTGACGCCCGGGGCCCCGGGGCTGCGCTAGCTGCTGAGCTCGAACCACATCCGCTTGCCGGTGCCCCGGGGCTCCACGCCCCAGGTGTCGGCGAGCGCCTCGACCAGCATCAGGCCGCGGCCGGAGGACGCCTGCTCGCCGGGGGTGCGGCGGGTCGGCCAGAGGTCGGACTCGTCCTCGACCTCGACCCGCAGCCGGGCCCGGCCGTGCTCCTGGTAGAGGCGGGCGGTGAACATCGCGTCGCGGTCGGTGTGCCGGATCGCGTTGGTGACGAGTTCGGAGGAGAGCAGCTCGGCGGTGTCGATCAGTTCGGGCACGCCCCAGCGCCGCAGCGCGTCCCGGAGTTCGCCGCGCAGTTCGGCGATCCGGGCCAGGTCGGCCTGGCCGATCCGGCGGCGCAGCTGCTGGGCGGCGCGCCCGCCCGCGGGGCCGTCCCAGCGCAGCAGGAGCAGGGCGATGTCGTCCTCGCGCTCACTGCCGTCGGCGGCCTGGGAGGCGATCCGGTCGGCGAGTTCCTCCAGCGGTTCGCGGGGTGACTCGTCGATGCCGGGGAGCTCGCCGGAGACGGTCTCGCAGAGCCGGGCGAAACCGGTGTCGAGGTCCATGTCGCGGGCCTCGACCAGTCCGTCGGTGCAGAGCACGACCGTCTCGCCGGGGTCGAGGCTGAACCGGGTGACCCGGTACTCCTCGTCGGGGTCGACGCCCAGCGGCAGGCCGCCGGCGACCGGGACGGGGTGCGCGGTGCCGTCGGCGCGGCGCACCACCGGGTCGAGGTGCCCGGCCCGGACGGCGTAGACCACGCCGTAGTCGACGTTGACCTCGGCGTAGGTGCAGGTGGCGAAGTGGTCGGTGTCGAGGTCGGCGAGGAAGCGGGAGGCGCGGGCCATCACCGCGGCGGGCGGGTGGCCCTCGGCGGCGTAGGCGCGCAGCGCGATCCGCAGCTGGCCCATGATGCCGGCGGCGTGCACGTCGTGGCCCTGGACGTCGCCGATGACCAGGCCGACGTGCCCGCCGGGGAGCGGGACGACGTCGTACCAGTCGCCGCCGATCTGGAGGCCGGAGCCGGCCGCGAGGTAGCGGACGGCGGTGCTGACGCCGGGGACGGCGGGGACGGTGCGGGGCAGCATGACGCGCTGGAGGCCGGCGGCGAGTTCGTGCTCGGCGTCGTGCAGGCGGGCCCGGGCCAGCGACTGGGCGACCAGGCCGCCCAGGGTGGAGAGCAGGGTCCGCTCGTCGGCGTCGAGTTCGCGGTCGTCGTCGAAGGAGACCACGCAGATGCCGGTGGGGCGGCCGCTGGCGATCAGCGGCAGGAAGGCCCAGGAGGAGCGGCCGCTCCGCTCGGCCCAGTCCCAGGCTTCGGGGTAGCGCTCGCGGTACTCCTCGCGGCTGGAGACGAAGACCGGGGCGCGCTGCCGGATCGCCTCGGCGGCGGGGTGGGTGGGCGCCAGCGGGATGCGGTCGAACTGGTTGCTGAGGCCGTTGTGGTAGCCGGTGGAGCCGAGCAGCGCGATCCGTCCGGCCTCCAGCGAGGCCAGCGCGAGGCCGTCGGGGCCCAGGCCCGGCAGCGGCAGTTCGGTGAAGACCCGGGCGACGTCCCGGACGGTGACGGCCTCGGAGAGCGCCCGGGCGGCCTCCTTGATGAACCGGGAGCGCTGCTCGCGCAGCACGGCCAGTTCGTCGGCGCGCTCGCGCTTGTGCAGTTCGACGGTGGCGTCCCAGACGAAGCCGACCATCCGGGACGGGCGGCCGAAGGCGTCGGCGAGCACCCGGCCGCGGAAGCGCACGGCGTGCAGTTCGCCGTCGGGGAAGACGGTGCGGTAGTAGGCGCCGCACTGGCCGAGCTCGGCGACGGCGCGCTCGACCCGGCGGCGCACCACGGGCGCGTCCTCGGGGTGCAGCAGGGCCAGGAAGGAGGCGAAGGTGCGGTCGAAGGGCTGCCCGACCAGGCCGAGGATCGCGCAGGCGCGCTGGTCGCCGACCAGCGCGTCGCGGCGGATGTCCCAGTCGAACGAGCCGATGCCGTTGGCGGCCATCGCCGGTTCCAGCCACTCGGGGCTGGAGTCGCCGGTGCGGGTCGGCAGGCCGCGCCCGGAGGACGGCACGGGGCGGCCGACGGACGGGCCGGGGGCGGTGCGCAGCGGGTTCGCGGGGGTCTCGTTCCTGGTGGCCTGGGCGGGCGGGGTGCGGCGGGCGGGCCCAGGCGCCTCGGGCTCTGTGGCCATGCTTCTCCTGCCGGTGTGCCTTGCCCGGCGGCCGCGGGGGAACCCGTGTCCCCTGCCGGGCCGGCCGGGCCGCGATGATGGTGCGTGCCTCCTGGCACACATTCTCACTACCCTCTCGTATGTTCGGCAAGGCGGCAATGCCGCTGGGCCGAACGGTACGGATCGCACACGATCACGTCCGGCATATTCACCCGCGGCCCCGTCCGCGCGGCGCTCGGACCCCGTATGCGCGGTGCTCCGGGCGGGTCCGTGCGGTGCTCCGGGCGGGTCCGTGCGGTGCTCCGGGCGGCCTCCGGCGGCGGGCCGGAATGACCGGTTCAGGCCGCGGACAGTTCGAACCAGGTGGTCTTCCCGTCCGCCCGCAGCTGCACGCCCCAGTCGTCCGCCAGCGCCTCCACCAGCAGCAGGCCGCGCCCCGAGGTGGCCGTCTCGGAGGCCGCGCGGCGGTTGGGCACCCGGCCGCCGGCGGCGTCCTGCACCTCGACCCGCAGCCGGGCGGCGTCGGTCAGCACCGCGTCGAACACCGCGCCCCGGCCGGTGTGCACCAGCGCGTTGGTGACCAGCTCGGAGGCGAGCAGCTCCGCGGTGTCGGCGAGCTCCGCGGGGACGCCCCAGTGCTCCAGCGCGGCCCGCAGCCGGCGGCGGACCGCGCCGACCGCCGGCAGGTCCGCCGCATCCAGCGCGGCGTGCAGCCGGCGGTGCAGCGCGCACCCGGGCAGGTGCGCCGCCGGTGCCTCCGGCACCGGCCCCCGGTGCTCGGCCCCCTCCCGCCACGACGCCGACCGCTGCCGCGGGAACCTCGCCTGACCGTCCATCAACCTCGTACGCCCCCCGCCGTGGCTCCGCACCGCGCCGCCCCCGCTCCCCCGGCGGTCCGGCAGCCGCTCCTCGCCTTTCCTCATGCCCACTCCGCACCCGGAAAACCCCTCGGGCCGCCCGGGCGCCGCGGTCCGCCGTCCTCCCGGTCCGCGCGCCGGGTTCTCCCACCCGTGTGCCCGGGGTGTCGGCGGTGCTAAGTTTGAACGACGTTCTAACATCTGTACCGGCTCATCCCCGCCACCCCGGCACACCCGCCACCCCCGCGACCCCCGCAAAGCGAGGCACCGTGCGACTGACCCCCACCGAACGGGACCGGCTGCTGATCTTCACCGCGGCCGAACTGGCCCGCGCCCGCCGGGCGCGGGGCGTGCGGTTGAACGTCCCCGAGGCGACGGCGCTGATCGCGGACACGGTCTGCGAGGCGGCCCGCGACGGCCGGCGGCTCGCCGAGGCGATCGAGGCCGGCCGCAGCGTGCTGAGCGCCGCGGACGTGCTGCCGGGCGTCGCGGACGTGGTGACGGTGGTGCAGGTGGAGGCGGTGTTCGAGGACGGCACCCGGCTCGCGGTGGTCACCGACCCGTTCCGCGGGGCGGGCTCGCTGGGCGAGGACGCGCCGGGTGCGGCGCTGCCCGGCGCCGGGGCCGGGTACGACCCGGTGGAGGAGTCGCTGCTGCTGCCGGTGCACAACACCGCCGCGGTGCCGATCTCGGTGACCTCGCACTTCCACTTCTTCGAGTCCAACCCGCGGCTGGCCTTCGACCGGGCCGCCGCGTACGGCACCCACCTCGCGGTGCCGGCCGGCTCCTCGGTGCGCTTCGACCCGGGCGCCACCGTCGAGGTCGGCCTGGTGCCGATCGGCGGGGCCCGGGTGGCGATCGGGTTCGCCGGGCTGGTGGACGGCCCGCTGGACGCGCCGGGCGCGAAGGAGGCGGCGCTCGCGAAGGCCCGGGCCACGGGCTACCTGACGGAGTTCGACGACGCCGGGCTCGACGACGCCGGTTTCGACAGCACAGGTCCCGACGACGCCGAGCCCGCCCAGTGACCCCCTCGACCAGCCGGAAGGACCCCGCATGAGCGCCATCACCCCGCACGACTACATCTCGGTGCACGGCCCGCGCGCGGGCGACCGGGTCCGGCTCGGCGACTCGGGGCTGATCGTCCGGGTCGAGTCGGACTCGCAGGCCCCGGGCGACGAGTTCCTGGCCGGGTTCGGCAAGACCGCCCGGGACGGGCTGCACCTGAAGCCGGCCGCCGTCCGGGAGACCTGCGACGTGGTGGTCTCCAACGTGCTGGTGATCGACGCGGTGCAGGGCATCCGGAAGACCTCAATCGGCATCCGGGCCGGCCGGATCACCGGGATCGGCCGGGCCGGCAACCCGGACACCCTGGACGGCGTGGAGGTGGTGGTCGGCACCGGCACCACCATCGTCTCGGGCGAGGGCCTGATCGCCACCGCCGGCGCCGTCGACACCCACGTCCACCTGCTCTCCCCGCGCATCATGGAGGCGTCACTGGCCTCCGGCGTGACCACGATCATCGGGCAGGAGTTCGGCCCGGTCTGGGGCGTGGGCGTCAACTCGCCCTGGGCGCTGCGGCACGCGTTCAACGCCTTCGACGCCTGGCCGGTCAACATCGGCTTCCTGGGCCGGGGTTCGTCCTCCGACCCGGCCCCGCTGGTGGAGGCGCTGGCCGAGGGCGGCGCCTCCGGCTTCAAGGTGCACGAGGACATGGGCGCGCACACCCGGGCGCTGGACACCGCGCTGCGGGTCGCCGAGGAGTACGACGTCCAGGTCGCGCTGCACACCGACGGGTTGAACGAGTGCCTGTCGGTGGAGGACACCCTCGCGGTGCTGGAGGGCCGGACCATCCACGCCTTCCACATCGAGGGCTGCGGCGGCGGCCACGTGCCGAACGTGCTGAAGATGGCGGGCGTGGAGAACGTCATCGGCTCCTCCACCAACCCCACCCTCCCGTTCGGCCGGGACGCGCTGGGCGAGCACTACGACATGATCGTCTCCGCCCACGACCTCAAGCCCGACCTGCCCGGCGACGCCGCGATGGCCCGGGACCGCATCCGGGCCGGCACCATGGGCGCCGAGGACGTGCTGCACGACCTGGGCGTCATCGGCATCACCTCCTCCGACGCCCAGGGCATGGGCCGGGCCGGCGAGACGGTGCGCCGCACCTTCGCGATGGCCGGGAAGATGAAGTCCGAACTCGGCCCGCTGGACGGCACCGGCTCGTACGGGACGGCCGAGGGCGGCGACGACAACGAGCGGGTGCTGCGCTACATCGCCAAGCTGACCATCAACCCGGCCATCGCGCACGGCCTCGCGCACGAGGTCGGGTCGATCGAGGTCGGCAAGCTGGCCGACCTGGTGCTGTGGCGCCCCGACCACTTCGGCGCCAAGCCGCAGCTCGTCCTGAAGGCCGGCTTCCCCGCGTACGGCGTGGTCGGCGACCCGAACGCCTCCACCGACCGCTGCGAACCCCTGGTGCTGGGGCCGCAGTTCGGCGCGCACGGGGCCACCGCCGCGGACCTCTCGGTGGCGTTCGTCGCCCAGGCCGCCGCCGACTCCGCCTACCTGGACGTGGCCGGCGACCAACTGCCCACCCGCAGGCGGCGGGTGGGCGTGCGCGGGACGCGTGGCATCGGGCCGCGCTCGATGCTGCGCAACGGCCGGCTCGGCCGGGTCGACGTCTCCGCGACCGGACTGGTCTCGCTGGACGGCGAGCCGCTGCGCTCGGCGCCCGCCGACTCGGTCTCGCTCAGCCGCCTCTACTTCCTCTGAACACCCTTCCCCCACCTAGGAATCCACCCTCATGACCGACTCCCCCGCCCCCACCCCGGCCGAGCTCGGCTTCCGGATGCCCGCCGAGTGGCACCCGCACCAGCGCACCTGGATGGCCTTCCCCACCGCCAACCCGACCTTCGACGGCGCCGAGCAGCTCGACGCGGCCCGCCGCGCCTGGGCCGAGGTCGCCAACACGATCGTCCGGTACGAGCCGGTCACCCTGGTGGTGAACACCGGCGAGACCGAGGCCGCCCGCCCCTACCTCTCCGCCGAGGTGGAGATCGTCGAACGGCCGCTCGACGACGCCTGGATGCGCGACATCGGCCCGTCCTTCCTGATCGACGGGAACGGCGAAGTGGCCGCCGCCGACTGGGTGTTCAACGGCTGGGGCGCGCAGTCCTGGGCCCGCTGGGACAAGGACCAGGACGTCGCCGAGCACGTCACCGACCTGGCCGGCGTGCGGCGCTTCGCCTCCCGGCTGGTCAACGAGGGCGGCGGCATCCACGTCGACGGCGAGGGCACCGTCCTGGTCACCGACACCGTGCAGCTCGGCGAGGGCCGCAACGCCGACTGGACCCGCGAGCAGGTCGAGGCCGAGCTGCACGCCCACCTGGGCACCAGCAGGGCGATCTGGCTGCCGCGCGGACTGACCCGCGACTACGACGAGTTCGGCACCCGCGGCCACATCGACATCGTCGCCGCCTTCGTCCGCCCCGGCACCGTGGTCGTCCACTCCCAGCCCGACCCGGCCCACCCCGACCACGCCGTCTGCCGGGAGCTCGCCGACCTGCTGCGCACCGCCACCGACGCCCGGGGCCGCACCCTGGAGGTGATCGAACTCCCGGCGCCCACCGTGCTGTGGGACGAGGACGGCGAGCCGGTCGACTACTCGTACATCAACCACTACGTGGCCAACGGCGTGGTCGTGCTGTGCGCGTTCGACGACCCGCGCGACGAGCAGGCCAAGGCGATCCTGGAGAAGGCGTACCCGGGCCGCACCGTCGAACTGGTCGACGCCCGCGAGATCTTCGCCAACGGCGGCGGCATCCACTGCATCACCCAGCAGCAGCCGCGGGCTTGACCCGCCGTAGCCTGACCTGACCTGACCTGACCTGACCCGACCTGACCTGCAACGGCCGCGGGCCGGAACTCCCCTCGGAAGAAGGGGAGTTCCGGCCCGCGGCCGCTGTTCGTTCGCCCCGGCCCGTCGGCCCGCCGTCAGGGCAGCGGCGGGTCGAACACGCCCCACTCCTCCTCCCGGCGGCGCTCGCGCCGGCGGCGTTCGGCCATCGCGGTGACGGCGTCGGTCAGGAAGGCGTCCCAGCAGTCCCGTTCCAGGACGGGGGCGCGGCCGGTCCCAGCTGTACAGCGCGGACACTCCCGGCACGGCCGGTAGCGGTGGTCCGGGCTGCCCGGCTGCGGCCCGGCCTGCGACTGGTCGGCGTTCACGGCTCCTCCTCGATCTGGGCCCAGATGACGGTCTCTCCGTCGGCGGTGACCGATCCCCAGCGGTCGGCGGTGCGCAGGGCCCGGAGCAGTTCTCCCCAGGTCAGGGCGTCGTCGGGTGGACAGGGAATGCTGATCCTGGTGCTGCCGACGGCGCATCGCACGTCCGCCTGTGCGCCCGAGGCCCGTTCGATAGCCGTCCGCAGGTCGGACGCGCGCGTGCTGATCTGCACCACTCCCCCAGAGTACACATAGGGCAAAGCTCTACACGTAGAGTAGTGCCACCCGGGATACTGTGTCACCGATCGGCTGGACCACACACCTTTCGGAGGATGTTCCATGACCGGCAGCGGGCCCTCCGCTTATCTCCAGGTCGCCGAGCAGCTCCGCGACCGGATCGCCTCCGGCGAATATCCGCCGGGCAGTCAACTCCCGTCCCTGGCCGACCTGCGGGCCCAGTACGGCTTCTCGCACGGCGTCGGCCAGTCCGCGTACCGGCTGCTGGAGCAGGAAGGCGTGGTGCTCGCCAAACAGGGGCGCGGCTACTTCGTCCGGGACCAGGAACCGCCCCGTCCGCTGGTCCGCCTCGCCGGTGCCGCCGGACCGGACACCACCGGGCTCGCCGAACAGGGCGTCACCCCCTCCTGGCGCAGCCAGTCCACCACCGAGGCCGCCAGCCCGCAGATCGCCGAACGCCTCGGCATCGCACCCGAGGACCCGGTGATGCACACCTCGTACGTCTACCTGGTCGACGGCGAGCCCGGGTACCTCGCCGAGTCCTGGGAGCCGATGGCCGTCACCGGCCAGGCCCTGATCGTGCTGCCCGAAGCCGGGCCGTACTCCGGGATCGGCATCGCCGCGCGGATGGCCCGCATCGGCATCGAGGTCGGCGAGCCCGTCGAACAGGTCAGCGCCCGCAATCTCACCCGCGCCGAGGCCCAGGCCCTCACGCTGCTGCCCGGCGTGCCCGCCCTCGCCATCCGCCGCACCCACTACGACCGGGCCACCGGCCGTCCCGTCGAGACCGCCGACCTCGTCCTGCCCGGCGAACGCTGGGCCACCCGGTACGGCCGCCCGCCCGGCGCCTGACCCCCGGCCGCGGGCGGGCGCCCGGCGGAAGGGCGCCCGCCCGCGGGAAGCGGTGCGATGGACCCACGGCCCTCGAGAACCCGGACGACCCGACCGCCGGACTCCTGCGCCCGGCCCCCGGCCTCGGCCCCGCCCGGTCCGCCCCCCCCCTGCTCCGCCGCGCCCACCGCGCCGGACTCGCCGACGGCCGCCGGGAGACCGCCGGGAGAGCGCCGGGAGCCGCGAGCACGGCGGCTGGTGAACCCCGCGCGCGCCGTGCGGGAGACTTCCCCTGCGGGAGACTTCCCGTACGGGGGCTTCCGCACCAGGAGCTTTCCGGGCGGGAGGCCCCGGGACGGGGGACCTCCGGGCCGGGGAAGCGCCCGTCCCGGGACCTCCCGCACCGGAGCGGCCCCCGACAAGCGACACACCGAGGAGTACGGATGGCGCAGCCGCGCACCCGCCGCCCGGCGCGCCCCCGCGAAGAGGTCTACGCCGCCGCCCGCGCCGCGATCGCCGAACACGGCCTGGCCCGGCTCACCATGGCCGGCCTCGGCGAACAGCTCGGCATGAGCGCCGGACACCTCCTCTACTACTTCGGCAGCAAGGACCAGCTCCTGCTGGAGACCCTCCGCTGGAGCGAGGCCCAGCTCGGCGAGCGCCGCGGCCGCGCACTCGCCCGCCGCGAGGACCCCGTCCTCGAACGGCTCGACCGCTACCTGGAGCTCTACCTCCCGGAGGGCCCCGGCGACCCCCGGTGGATCCTGTGGATCGAGGTGTGGAGCCGCTCCCCCGGCACCGCGGAGCTCCGCCAGGGCCAGCTCGACATCGAGACCCCCTGGCAGGACGACCTCACCGCCCTGCTCGCCGAGGGCCGCGACACCGGACTCCTCCCCGCCCCCGGCGCCACCCCCGCCCGCGCGGCCCAACTGCGCGCCCTGCTCGACGGCCTCGCCGTCCCGCTCGCCATCGGCCTGCCCGCCACCACCCGCGACGGGGCCCTCGCCCAGGCCAGGTCCGCGGCGCACGCCCTGCTGGGGCTGCCCGCCTAGGGCGTCCTCGAACCCCCGGCGCCGGGCCGCGGACCGGTTGCTCCGTCCGGCCCGTCTACTCCGTCCAGACCGCGGCCGCGGTGCGGTCGTCCGCGTAGCCCTTGGCGCGGACCTGGATCTGGCGCAGGAAGTCGACGGTGCCCGGCGGGTGCGGGTGCGCCCAGTGACTGGAGAGGAAGTGGGCGACGGCCGGCTCCTCGGCGATCGGCGCGGCCAGGCCCGGCGTGCACAGGAGCAGGATGTCGCCGGAGGTGGCCGGGACCAGGCGGAAGCGGAACGGCCGGGGCGTGGGCGGCGCGGCCGGCGGGAGCGGCGGCTGCCCGTCGGGGTGGTGCAGCAGCCGCGCGGCGTAGGCGTCGATCCAGTGCCCGGAGCGCAGCAGGTAGAGCCCGCCGGGGCCGGTGCCGAACGCGGCGCGGTGGGTCGCGGCCGGGTCCGCCGACATCAGCAGGCAGTGCAGCGAGGCGGTCTCCTCCGGCGGCAGCCCGGACGTCCCGTCGCCCTCCCCGTGCTGCGCGGCCTCGTGCGCCGCCTCGTGGGCGGCCGTCTCCGCGGCGCTGCGCAGCTGCACGACGGCCTGGAGGGCGATCCGCTGGAGGCCGTAGCGCAGGCGGTCGCGGGCCCCGGCCCGCAGGTCGGCGGCGAGTTCGGCCCGGCTGCGGCCGATCGCGGCGGCCAGCTGCCGGGCCGCCTCGCCCGCCGCGACGGACCCCCACTGGGCGTTGGCCCGGCGGGCGGGCGCGGCCAGCACGGTGAGCACCAGCGCCTCCTCGCCCTCGCCGAACCGGACGGTGAGCAGGGCGTCGGTGCGCGGCTCGCCCCGGTAGCGGGCCGAGTCGCCGCGGATGGACACCGCCCGCAGCGTGGTGCCCGCGAACCCGGCCCCGTCGACGGCCGTGTCGGGCACCACCGCGGCCAGCCCCGCCGGATCGGCGGCGGGCAGGTTGGTCGGCTCGGGCGCGTACGTCGGGGGCCGCTCCCCCACGTGCGGCACCGCCGGCGCCTGCGGACGCCCCAGCCAGGGCGCGGACGCGGCCCGCTCCGGCGACGGGTGCTCCGCGACGACGGTCGGCTCGGGGCGGGGGGTGGGGGTGGGTGCGGACGCGGGTGCGGGTTCCGGCGCCGGGGCGGGTTCCGGCACCGGCGCGGGGACGGGTTCGGGTGCCGGGACGGGCTCGGGCGCGGCCTGGGGTTCCGGCTGCGGCTCAGGCTGCGACTGGGGCTCGGGCTCGGGTTGCGCGGCCGGTTCCGCTGTCGGCTGCGTCCCCGCTTCCGCCTCCGTGCCGGCGGTCGGCAGGTCCGTCAGGGTCGGCGTCGGCGCGGGGGCGGCCGGTTCCTTCGAAAGGTCGGGCCAGGCGGCCTCGGCCCAACTGCGCGGCGGCGGACCGGGCTGCGCCTCGACCGCCGTCTCCACCGCCTCCCCGGCCGCACGCTCCGGCGCCTGGGCCGGGGCCGGTGCCGGTGCCGGGGCCCGAGCTGGTGTCGGGACCTGCGCCTGCGCGGGTGTCGGGGACGGTGCGGGTTCCGGTTCCCGGACCGGTTCCCCGGCCGAGGCGTCCTCCTCCGGGCGGCGTTGCGGGGCGATCAGTCCGGCGGCGGTGATGAACCAGTCGTCGACGGTGCCGGTGCCGGCGTCCGCGGCGGGGGTGTCGGGGAGGGTGCCGGCGGGGCCCGCGTAGACGGTGTGCCACCAGGCGTCGTCGGGACGGGGCTGCCGGGGCGGGCCCTGCTCGTTCAACTGACCGCTCCTGATCCGTGAGGGGGGCCGGACGTCAGGCCATTCTCGCGAAGTGCGACGACGGTGTCCGGGATTCGGAAGATCGCGCGGACGTCCGGGTAGGGGTTCCGGCCACAGGTGGCGCGGGTGGGCGAGGGACGGGGGCGGGTGGGCCCCAACAGGGCCTTCGGGGGCGGGGCCGTGGGGCGTTCGGCCGGAAAATGAGAGCCCAAGGGGGGCATCGCTTCACCCGATCGGCTGATTAATATGTGCGCATGACCGCGCCAGGATCTCGTACCCGCCCCGGAGGAGCCGCATGCGCGGTGCTCCGTCCGGCGGCGGTGCTGTGGTCCCTGCTGCTGGCCGCGCTGCTCGCGCTGCTGCCGTGCGCGGCGACCGCCGCGACCGCGCGGCCGCTGAGTTCCCCGTCGGCCGGGCAGGAGGCGCACGGCGCGTCCGCGCAGCCGGGGGCGGTGCCCGTCGCGGGCCCGTCCGCCGGGACGGTCGGGGCGGCGTCCGCGGCGGTGTCGCACCACCTTCCGCCCGCGCCGCACCCGGCGGCGGACCCGGCGGCGGAGGCCCCCGGGGCGACGTTCATCCTGTGCACCGCGGAGAACCCGGGCCCGGTGCCCGGTCACGGCTGTTCCAGCCACCCCTTCTGCGGTCCGGAGTCGCACCTGCCGAACGCGCCGCCGGAGCCCGGCACGGCCGTCCGGCCCCGGCTGGTCGCCCCGCCGGTGACGCCCGCCGCCTCGGCCGACGGCACGCCGACGGGATCGCACCACGCGCCCGACCTGCACGCCCTGCAGGTTCACCGGTCCTGAGCGGAACCCACCGCCGACCGCCGCCCCGCCGCGCGGGGGAGGCCGGCGGCTCCGCTGCCCCCACCCCACCGCAGACCGCCGTGCTCGCCACGGCGGGGACAAGGAAGACACCCATGGGTTCCGCCTCGAAGCAGTCCAACCCCACCGGCAAGCAGCCCAAGCCGGGCAGCAAGTCCGCCCAGCAGGCCGACCGCCGGGCCAGGATCGCCGAGCTGCGCGCCGTCGAGCAGCGCCGCGAGCGCCGCAACAAGCTCCTCACCATCGGCATCTCGTCCGCCCTGGTGCTCGCCATGATCGGCGGCGGCACCTGGCTCGCGCTGGACGCCAAGGACAAGAACGACAAGAAGAAGGCCGCCGCCGCGGCCGCCGCCGACGCCGCGCAGAAGGCCAAGGACGACGCCGCGAAGGCCGACATCCCGGGCCTCCAGACCTTCGGCAAGTTCACCCAGAACCACGTCCAGACCGACGTGAAGTACCCGCAGACCCCGCCGGTCGGCGGTGACCACAACCCGGTCTGGCAGACCTGCATGGGCAACGTCTACGACAAGCCGGTCAAGAACGAGAACGCGGTGCACTCGCTGGAGCACGGCGCGGTCTGGGTCACCTACAACGGCAAGGCCACCCCCGAGGACATCAAGACGCTCAGCGACAAGGTCAAGGCCACCCCGTACAGCCTGATGAGCCCGTACCCGGACGAGCAGGGCACCATCACGCTGACCGCGTGGAGCAACCAGCTGATCGTGGACTCCGCCAGCGACCCGCGGATCGACACCTTCTTCGCCAAGTTCGTGCAGGGCCCGCAGACCCTGGAGCAGGGCGCCAGCTGCAGCTCGGGGGCGATGTGACCGCCGCCCGCACCGGCGAGGGGCCGGAACCGGACGACGACGAGGCGTACGAAGCACACGAGGCGTCCGCCGGGTACGAGCCGCGACGGTCGGCCGCCCGTCGCGGCCGGCGGGCGTTCTGGTGGCCCGCCGCGCTGGCCGCCGTGGTCGCGCTGGGGCTCGGCGTCCCGGCGCTGGTCTCCGGCAGCACCCCGGCGTCCGGCAGTTCGGCGACCGCCTCGACGGCCCCGGCCGCGCCGAGCACCGACTCGGCGGAGGCCGGGTTCGCCCGCGACATGGCGATGCACCACCAGCAGGCCATCGACATGTCGTTCATCGTCCGGGACCGCACCCAGGACGAGGCGGTGCGCGGCCTCGCGTTCGACATCATCAACACCCAGGCCAACCAGCGCGGCATGCTGATGGGCTTCCTCGACCAGTGGGGCCTCTCGCAGAACAGCAACGCCAAGCCGATGACCTGGATGGGGCACACCTACGAGGCGCACGACGGCTCGCTGATGCCCGGCATGGCGACCAACACCGAACTGGACAAGCTCCGTTCGCTCAGCGGCCGGGACGCCGAGGTGTTCTACCTGCAGCTGATGATCAAGCACCACCGGGCGGGCGCGGAGATGGCCCAGGCGTACGTGGACGCGGGGGCCAACGCCCCGGAGAAGCGGCTCGCCCAGGGCATGGTCGACGCGCAGCACGCCGAGATCCAGCTGATGACCGACATGCTCACCGAGCGCGGCGCCCAGCCCGCTCCCTGACACCGCGACGCGACGCGACGCCACCGCAGCGCGGCGCGGCGCACCGCGTCAACGCCACCACGTCGCCCCCGGAGGGCGCCGGCCGGAATCCCGGGCGGCGCCCTCCGGCGTTCTCCCCGCCACCCCGCGCTCTCGTTGCCCTCCAACCCCCTGGCCCCTCCTCTCCCCTCATCCCCTACCCCTCCGCTCCCCTTCCCCGCTCAGTCCCGGCAGAGTCGGACCGCCAGCGCGGCGACCGCCGCGAGCAGCAGCAGAACGGCCCGGCCGCCCGCCGCCGCCCCTCAACTCCTTTGCTCGTCAACCCCTTCCCCCTCCCCTCCCCCGTTCAGCCCCGACAGAGTCGGACCGCCAGCGCAGCGACCGCCGCGAGCAGCAGCAGGACGGCCCGGCTGCCCGCCGCCGTCCCGGCCTGGTGGACGGCCAGGACCGGGAGCGCGGTGCCGAGTGCGGTGCCGAGGCTGCGCACCATGTTGACCAGCCCGCCGCCGACGGCCGAGCTCTGCGCGGGTATCGCCCGCATCACCAGGGCGTTGTTGGCGGGCAGCAGCAGCCCCAGGCCGTAGCCGGTGAGCAGGAGCGCCGCGGCCGTCGTCCACGGGCCGGGGGCGGGCAGCGCGGCCAGGGCGAGCAGTCCGGTGGCGGCGGTGAGCGCGCCGCAGCGGCAGCGGGCCGCGTCGTTCCAGCGGCGGGGCAGCAGCGCGCCGCCGGCGGTCGCGGCGAGGGCGAACGCGGCGGGCAGCGCGGTGATCGCGGCGCCCGCGGCGGTGGCGGTGGTGCCGCGTCCGGCCAGCACGACGGGTTCCAGCACCAGCGGGCAGAACAGCAGCAGGTAGCCGCTCAGCGCGACCAGCAGGCCGGCCCGGATGCCGGGGGTGTTGACCAGGCCGGGCGGGATGATCGGACGGTCGGCGCGGCGCTCCCGGCGGACCAGCGCGAGCGTCCCGGCGGCGGCTGCGACCGGCAGCCCGGCCACCGCCCAGCCGGGCAGCGGCAGGCCGGAGGCGGCGGACAGCGCGAGCAGCAGCGCGGTGGAGGAGGCCGCCAGCAGCAGGAGTCCGGCCAGGTCGAACCGTCCCTCGCGGGCGGCGCGGGCCGGGCGGCGGCCGTCCGGGAAGGTGCGCGGCAGCAGGAACCAGCCGGTCAGCACGCCCAGTGCGCCGATCGGCGCGTTGACCCAGAACGCCCAGCGCCAGGACGCGTGCGCGACCAGCAGCCCGCCGAGGGTCGGTCCGAGCGCCAGGCCGAGCGCCTGGGCGGCGGCCTGCACGCCGAGGGCGGTGCGCATCGCCCGCTCGGGGACGCCGCGGGCGACCAGGGCGACGCTGTTGGCCTGCATCATCGCGCCGCCGACCGCCTGCACGGCCCGGCAGGCCACCAGGGCACCCAGGTTCCCGGCCAGCCCGGCACCGAGCGAGGCCGCGGCGAACACCGCGAACCCGCCCAGGTACATCGCCTTGCGGCCGACCAGGTCCGACAGCCGCCCGACCGGGGCCAGCAGCGCGACCAGCACCAGCAGGTACGCCAGCGAGACCCACTCGACGGCGGCGAACGCGGCGTCGAAGTGCCCTTCCAGCGCGGGGAAGACGAGCGAGGTGACGCTGGCGGTGAGCTGCCCCAGGAACGCGCCCAGGCAGACGGTGCCGACCGCCAGCCAGTGCGCGTACGGCCAGCGGACGACGGCCCGGGGGCGGGGGCGTTCGGCGAGTCGAAGGGTGTCGAGCAGCCGGGAGGCGGCCACGGGTTCAACCATGGGGCAAACATATCTGCTACCGACATAATCGCTCAAGGAGCGTCTCTACCACCGATCAATGCCCCCCGGCCCCTTCCCCGCTTCCTTGCCGCCCTTCCCCTCCCTCCACCCCCCTCACCCCTCCCATCCCCTCCCATCCCCTCCCTGGCCAGGGCACTGTTCCGGCCGGTCGACGGGTGGACTCCCGACGGCGCGCGGGTGGCCGGACGCTACGCTGTCCGCCATGTCCTCGCAGCCCCAGCCCGTCCCGCAGCCGCCCGGACCCGTGGACGCGGGCGCCGACGCGCTCGCCGGGGCCCAGCAGCTCACCGACGTGATCACCCGCCTGCGCCGGGCACTGCGGAGCTCGATCAGATCCGAGTTCCCCTGGGAGGCGCTGCCGATGGCCCAGGTCGAACTCCTCCAGACCCTCGCCGCCTCCCCCCTGCGGGTCGGCGAACTGGCGGCCCGCCAACGCCTCGCCCCGAACACCGTCAGCGGCCTCATCTCCAAGCTCCTGGAGGCCGGCCTGGTCGACCGCCAGCCCGACCCGGGTGACCGCCGCACCGCCCGGATCGCCCTCACCGAAGCCGGCCACCAGCAACTGCGCGACTGGCAGAGCGCCCACGAACGCCGCCTCGCCACCGCCCTCGAAAGCCTCGCCCCCACCGACCGCGAAGCCGTCATGCGCGCCCTCCCCGGCCTCGACCGCCTCGCCCACTCCCTCGCGGGCACCGACCCGACGCGGTGACAGCTCAAGCCATCGCCGCCTCCGCCGCCGAAGAGCGCGTCACACCCGCTCGCCACTGCCCCGATTCCTGCCAGCGGTACGAATGATGGTCTCCACCCGACTCAGGCCGTCCCGGGCCGCTTCCTCCGCACACCCCGCGCCGATCCGCCGGGCCAGGCCGGCCGCGATGGAGTACTGCCGTCGCGCCTCGACGAAATCCCCGGACAGGCGGTGGAACCGGCCGATTGCGGTGCGGGCGTCGATCTCGTTCCGGACGCTGCCGAGGGATTGGAAGGCGAGCACGGCTTTTCTCAGTAGTTCGGACGCTCTCCGGTGCTCTTCGGGAATCCTCAAGGCCAGCGCCGGCCCGGTCTTCCCGGCACCCCCCATGCCGGAGACGGCGACCACCGGCAGCGGGTCGGGACCGCCGCCACCGGGACGGGAGGAGTTCCGCGCCGCGGCCAGGATCTCCGTCGGCTCTTCATCTCTGCCGACCAGTTCGGGCGCGTTTCGGAGCGTCGACGACGGGCGGACGGCGCGGTGCGCAGCGCCGGCCGGCGGGGTGGCCCCCCTCGCCGCCCGGGTGGGCCCGGTGGCGGTGCCGGCCGGTCGGGGCACCAACTCGCTGACCGGCACCTGGTGCAGGAGTTTCTCGTTCAGCCGGTTCAGTGACTCGCCGGGCCCGATCCCCAGGTCCGCGCGCAGCCGCCTGCGGACGTCGTGGTACACGCCGAACGCCTCGGCCCTCCGGTCACAGCCGTACAGTGCGGTCATCAGCAGCGCCGAGACCCGCTCGTTCCACGGGTGGTCGGCGGCCAGCGCGATCAATTCCGTTACCGTGTCGGCGAACCGGCCGAGGCGGAGTTCGACCTCGATCCGAGTGAGGGTCACGGCCAGTTTCCGGTCGGTCATGAGAACACGAATGGACTGCGCCCACTCACCGGGCAGGCCGGCGAGCGGTTCGCCCCGCCAGACCTCCTCGGCCTCGCGCAGCAGGCCCCAGGCCCGGCGGTCCTCGCCCGCGTCGGCGAAGGTGCGGGCCCGGCCCGCGAGGGTGCGGAAGTGGTACCAGTCGACCTGTTCCGGTCGCGCCCGCAGCGTGTACGTACCGGCCTGGGAGACGATCCCGACCCGGGAGCCCGGTCGCGCCCGGGTCCCGGCGCCGGCTTCACGGAGCACACCGCGCAACCGGGAGACGTAGCTCTGCAGCGTGGACGTGACGCTGATCGGCGGCTCGCCGTCCCAGACGCGGTGGGCGAGGACCGCGGGCGAGAGCGGCTTTCCGAGATCCAGGGCCAGACCGGCCAGCAGTATTCGCACCTTGTGCGAACGGATCGTCAGCGGTGCCCCGTCAACCGCCAGGTCCACGGTTCCCAGAAGATGGATCTCCACCAGAAGTGCCCCCTGTCGCCTGTTCCCCGGACGCGCAGGAGGCGAGCATGGCATGAGAGGGAATCTGCCGCCATGCCGCCGTTCTGTTTCCTGAAATGCGAGTTTCCATGGTGCCGTGGTGCCGCCGCCAGAGGGAACCGACGTGGTGAGGCGACCCGGCCGATCCGATCGAGGCGCTCGGCCACCGCCCGGATGCGGTTCACCGCCGCGCACGAGGCGTACCGGCGACTCGCCGCACCGGCCCCGACCGAGCCGAACGGTGGTGAGGCGGAAGAGGGGTGACGGAGGGTCAGAACAGCCGGTCGCCGCTCTCGTGGGCCAGCAGCCAGCGCTTGGCGTCGATGCCCGCGGCGAAGCCGGTGAGGCTGCCGTTGGCGCCCATCACGCGGTGGCAGGGGCGGATGATCAGCAGCGGGTTGGCGCCGACCGCGCCGCCGACGGCGCGCACCGCGCGCGGGGACTGGCCCGCGACGTCGGCGAGTTGGCCGTAGGTGAGGGTGGTGCCGTACGGGATGTCGTCCAAGGCGTCCCAGATCCGCTGCCGGAAGGGGGTGCCGACGGGGGCCAGCGGCAGGTCGAAGGAGGTGCGCGCGCCGGCGAAGTAGGCGGTGAGCTGGTCGACGGCCGGGGCGAGGGCTTCGGCGTCGGGTCGCCAGTGGGCGGCGGGTGCGGCGAGCGCGCCCTTCTGGCCGGGGGCGGTGACGGTGGACAGCGCGCAGCCGCCGTCGGGGCCGAGGACGCCGCTGAGCAGCAGTGTCCCGAGCGGGCTCTCCATGGTGGTGAACACCGTGGCTGGCGCGGGGGTGAGCGCGGGGGTGAGCGCGGGGGTGAACACGGCGGTGGGTTCGGTGGTCATGGCTGGTCCTTGGGGGTCTCGCGGGTCTCGCGGGTACGGGAAGTGGCGGCGTGGCGTTCGGCCGCGGCCGACCACAGGTGGTGCAGGGCGTAGGAGCGCCAGGGCGCCCAGCGGGCGGAGCGTTCGGCGGCGGCGCGCGGGTCGCCCGCCTCGCCGAGGGCGCGCAGGCCGTCGCGGACGCCGATGTCGGTGGGGAGGAACACGTCCGGGTCGGCGAGGGCGCGCATCCGCAGGTAGCCGACCGTCCACGGGCCGATGCCGGGCAGCGCGAGCAGCTCGGCGGCGGCCTGCTCGCGGTCGACGCCCGGGTCGAGCCGGACCGTGCCGCCGGCGAGCGCCGCGCACAGGCCGAGCAGGGCCCGGCGGCGGGCGTTCGGCATCGCCAGGTGCTCCGGGTCGGCGGCGGCCAGCGCCGCTGCGGTCGGGAACAGCAGGCGCAGCCCGCCGTCGGCGGTCGGCAGCGGGGTCCCGTACCGCTCGGCGAGCCGCCCGGCCAGGGTGCGGGCGGCGGCCACCGTGACCTGCTGGCCGAGCACGGCCCGGACGGCGAGCTCGTGCGGGTCGACGTGGCCGGGCGAGCGCAGCCCGGGCCGGGCGGCGGCCAGCGGGGCCAGCAGCGGGTCGGCGGCGAGCCGGGCGTCCACCGCGTCGGGGTCGGCGTCCAGGTCGAACAGGGCGCGCAGCCGGTGCACGGCCGTGGTCAGGTCGCGCAGGTCGGTGAGGGTCAGCCGGCAGTCCAGCCAGCCCCGGTCCGGCCGGTCGCCGGGGGCGAGCCCGTCCACCTCGGCCAGGCCGTGCCCGTACGGGAGGGCCAGGGTGCGCCGGTAGCTGCGGGTGCCGGGGCGCGGACCCGGGACGACCTCCTCGACGCCCGGGACGGCCCGCAGGCCGAGGAAGTCGAGCAGGTGGCCGGTGTCGATCGCGCCCCGGTAGGCCAGCCGCAGGCCGAGCGTGCCGCCCGCGGCCGGGGTGCGGCGGTGGCCGCCGTGCTCGGTGCGCAGCGTGGACGGGGTGCGGTCGTACACCTCGCGGATGGTGTCGTTGAACTGCCGCACGGAGGCGAACCCGGCCGCGAACGCCACGTCGGTGACCGGCAGTTCGGTGGTCTGCAGGAGGAGGCGGGCGGTCTGCGCGCGCTGCGCCCGGGCCAGCGCGAGCGGGCCCGCGCCGAGTTCGGCGGTCAGCTGCCGCTGGAGCTGCCGGGAGCTGTAGCCGAGCCGGGACGCCAGCCCGGCGACGCCCTCCCGGTCGACCACGCCGTCCCCGATCAGCCGCACGGCGCGGCCGACCAGGTCGGCCCGGTGGTTCCACTCGGGCGAGCCGGGCACCGAGTCCGGCCGGCAGCGCCGGCAGGCCCGGTAGCCCGCGCCCTGGGCGGCGGCCGCGGTCGGGTAGAAGGTGCAGTTGGTGCGCTTGGGGGTGGTGGCCGGACAGCTCGGACGGCAGTAGATGCCGGTGGTCCGTACCGCCGTGAAGAACACCCCGTCGAAGCGGGCGTCCCGGCTGTCCACGGCCCGGTACCTGGTCTCGTCGTCGATCACGCCTTCCAGTCTGCGTGATCGCCGGAGTACCGACTGGCGGGAATCGGACATCGCCGTGGGCGGCCCCGGGCGGTGCGCCCGGGGCCTGGGGTCGTCAGGGCCTGGGGTAGGAACGGGCCGCCTTGGTGAGGTGCTTGCGGTGGCGGGCGCGTTCGGCGCGGAGGCGGGCGTCGGTGCGGGCGGCGATGAAGTCGTTCTCGCGTTGGAGCTTGAGGTAGCTCTCCCAGCGGCGCTCGGGGAGGGTGCCGTCGGTGAGGGCGGCGCGGACGGCGCAGCGGGGTTCGGTGCGGTGGGAGCAGTCGCTGTAGCGGCATGCGGCGGCGATGGCGCTGATGTCGGCGAAGGCTTGGTCGATGCCCTCGCCGCCGAAGAGGCCGACGCCGCGCAGGCCGGGGGTGTCGATGACGGCGCCGCCGGACGGGAGCGGGACGAGTTCGCGGGCGGTGGTGGTGTGCCGGCCCTTCTCGTCGGCGGAGCGGACCTGCTGGACCGTCATCGCCGACGTCCCGGTGAGTGCGTTGGTGAGGGTGGACTTGCCCGCGCCGGACTGGCCGATCAGGGCGCAGGAGCCGGTGGCCCGGGCCCGCAGTCCGTCCATCCCCTCGCCGGTCTCGGCGCTGACCGTCAGGACGGCGACCCCGGGTGCGATCGCCTCGACGTCCGCCCGGACGAAGTCGCCGTCGTGGACCAGGTCGGACTTGGTCAGGACGATCAGCGGTTCGGCCCCGGACTCCCAGGCGAGGGCGAGCAGGCGCTCGATCCGGCCGGGATCGGGTTCCGCGGCGAGCGAGACGGCGATCAGTACGGTGTCGACGTTGGCGGCCAGGACCTGGCCTTCGGAGCGCTTGTGGGCGCCCTTGCGGATGATCGCGGTGGTGCGGGGCAGCA
This sequence comes from Kitasatospora sp. NPDC090308, assembly GCF_044769485.1. NCBI lineage: Bacteria > Bacillati > Actinomycetota > Actinomycetes > Kitasatosporales > Streptomycetaceae > Kitasatospora > Kitasatospora sp. NPDC090308. The sequence goes on from NZ_JBIVXY010000001.1 coordinate 215,580, forward strand.
CCGCCGCGAGGGCGGGGGCGGGACGGGCGGCCGGGTCGAACGCGACCCAGTCACCGGTGCACGGGTTGTGCGCGGTGTCGGCCGTCATGACCGGACGGGTGGCGGCGCGGCGCACGGCCGGCTCGCCGTTCTCGGGGTCGACGAGCAGGACTTCGCAGCTGCCGCGGTCCATCCGGACGATCCGTCCGGGCAGCAGCCCGGCGGCGGCGAACGGGGCGAACGCGGCGGCCCGGTCGTCCGTCCAGCCGAGCCCGGCGAGCGGGTGCGCGGGGGGAACGGAGGACGCGGGAGGAGGAGTGGGCACGGGGAGGGGGCGGGCGGGGGCCTGCACGGTGATCAACGGGACCCTTCGGGGGAACGGGCGGCCCCGGCCGGAGGGCGTCAGCGGAGGTGCGACGCCGGGAGACGGCGGGCCGGGGGCCGGGGGGTGGTGGACTCGCTGGACTTCTGGACGCGGTGGCAGGCACCTGCGAGGACGGGCCTCACGGTCCTCACCTCCTTCCTCTCCGGACGCGCCTCGCGCACCCCGCCCTGGGGCGCGCTCGATCGGCGGACGCCACGCTAGTACCCGCCCGCCCCCCGCGCCACCGATTTTCCACCCCCTCCGCGAAACCCCAACTCGCCTACTGCGAAGGGGAGTTGGCGGAAAGCCCGGACGCAAGGGTTCCGCAAGCCGCGCAAGGGTTCTCCAGCCGTCCCGCCACCGCGCCCGGACATCCCTCCCCGTGACGGCGGCGCACGGTGCCCGCCGTTCCGGTGGGAGGCCGGAAGAGAGGGGGAGGCCCGATGTCCTGGGCGACTCTGCCCGACCGCAAGCGGGTGCTGGCGGTCGTGCACACAACGGTGTACTGGCAGCGGCTGCGCGAGGTGTGCGAGCTGCTGGCGTCGGACCTGCGGGTGCAGGTGGTGTTCACCGTCGCGCCGCACGCGTTCAACGAGGGGTTGGCGGCGTTCCTGACGGGGCTCGGCGGCACGGTGGTGCCGTGGGAGCAGGCGGTGGCCACCGAGTTCGACCTGGTGCTGGCCGCGGGTTCGAAGGGGATCGAGCAGGTCCGCGGCCCGCTGGTGCGGCTGCCGCACGGGGCCGGTCACCTGAAGCTGGCCCGGGCGCTGCCGCCCGCGAGCTCGGTGACGGGCGTCCGGGAACAGCGGCGCGACAGCAACAACGGCAACGGCCCGCGGGAGGTCTCCGGTCTGGGCCGGGACTACCTGCTGTGGGAGGGCCGCCCGAACGCGGCGGCGTACGCGCTGGCGCACCGGGACGACCTGGCGGTGCTGGAGCGCTCCTGCCCGGAGGTGCTGCCGATCGCGGAGGTGGTCGGCGACGGGGACCACGACCGGATCGTCGCGGCGCTGCCCCGGCGGGCGGAGTACCGGGCGGCGCTGGGCCTGGGCGAGCGGGAACGGCTGGTGCTGCTCTGCTCGACCTGGGGGCCGAACTCGGTGTTCGGCGGCCTGGACGCGCTGCTGCCCCGGCTGGTGCGCGAACTGCCCGCCGGACGGTTCCGGACGGCGCTGGTGGTGCACCCCAACGTGTCGGCCGGGCACGGCGGCTGGCAGGTGCGCCGCTGGGTGGAGGGGGTGTCGGGCGGCGCGGTGTCGCTGGTCGCCCCGCAGACCGACTGGCGTCCGCTGCTGGTGGCCGCCGACTACGTGATCGGCGACCACGGCTCGGTGACGCTGTACGCGTCGCTCACCGGGGCCCGGATCCTGCTGGCCCGGTTCCCGCACCGGGACGTCAACCCGCACTCGCCGGGCGTCCAACTGGCGCGCACCGCCCCGGCGCTGGACCCGGCGCACCCGCTGGACGGGCAGCTCGCGTACGCGGACGGGGTCTACCGGCGGGAGGCGTACGCGGAGATCGGGGCCCGGATCTCCTCCGAACCGGGCGCGTTCCTGCCCCGGATCCGGCGGTTGCTGTACCGGGTGCTCGGCCTGGGCGAACCGGCCCACCCGGCCGCGGCGCCCGTACTCGCCCCGCCCGCGCCGCTGTTCACGGGCGGAGGCGGGAACAGCGGCGGAAGCCGCGGCGGGAGCAGCGGCACCCCGGGGAACGGGGGCGGCCGGTGGCAGTGACGGTGACGGTCCGGCTCGACGCCGGCCCGGGCGTCCCGGCCTGGTGCGACCGGCACCTGGCGGCCCGGACCGACGAACCGGCCCGGGTGCGGCACCTGGCGGACGTCCTGTACGACGAGCACCCGGACGGGTCGGCCGAGGAGGTGTGGCGGCGGCACCCGGGCTGCGCGGTGCTGGCGCTGCGCGCCCCGGGCGGCCTGGTGCACGTCCGCTTCCGCGGCGGGACGCTGACCCTCCGCCCGCCCGCCGCCGGGAGCACCACCGAGGGCACCACCGGCAACGGCACCAGCACCGGAACCGGAACCGCCGACCCGGCCGCGCTGGCCGGTTCGCTGGTGCACGCCCTGCTGTCGGCCGTCCGCGCCCGGGCCCACGACGGCGCCCACGGCAGCACGCCCGGCGACGCCCACGACAGCGCGCACGGCGACGCCCACGGCAGCGCGCACAGCACCGAGAACGGCGCCACCGACAGGTAGCGGCCCCGGCCGCCCGCTCACCGCCCGGAGCGCCGGCGGCGCCGGCCGCCGCCGAGCCGGCGCCGGATGTCGCCGTACGGGAGGAAGGAGGCCCAGCGCTCCGGGTACTCACTGGGGACGGGCTCGTCGTCGTCCTCGTCGAAGAGGTCCTCGTCGTGGCCCTCGGCGAGGCCGAACTGGCGGGCCCGTTCGGCGCGTTCGACGGCCCGGCGGGCGGCGGCCTCGCGGCCGCGCTGGACGGCGACGTCCTCGGCGATCCGCTCGTTCTCGGCGCGGGCGTCGGCGGTCTCGACGGTGGGCCAGCGGCGGTCGATCGCGGCGTTCATGGCGGCGCCGATGAGCACGGCCAGCGCCACCACGAAGATCCACAGCAGCACGGCGACCGGGGCGGCGAGCGAGCCGTAGACGGAGTGGCCCTCGACCGAGCTGACCAGGTAGAGCCGGAGCGCGACGCTGCAGACCACCAGGACCAGCAGGGCGACCAGCGCGCCGGGGATGTCCTCGCGCCAGGGTGTGGAGACCGGGACGGCCACGTGGTAGAGGGTGGTGAGGGAGAGCACCAGCAGGATGATCGCGGCGGGCCAGTACAGGCCGTTGATCACTCCGGCCCAGCTCTGGAAGGTGCCGATCAGCAGCCCGGGCCCGGCCACCAGCAGCGGCAGCACCAGGGAGCCGATCACCAGCGCGCCCAGGTAGAGGCCGAGCGACATCAGCCGGGTCTTGACCAGGCCGCGCTTGCCGTCGAGGCCGTACATCACGGTGATGGTGTCGATGAAGATGTACAGCGCCCGGGAGCCGGACCAGAGCGAGAGCAGGAAGCCGATCGAGATCAGGTCCGGTCGGGCGCTGTCGAACACGTCGCGCAGCAGGGGTTGGACGATCTCGTCGATGGAGCTCGGTGAGAGCACCGTCCCAGCTGCTGAGACGATGTCCTGCTTGAGCTTGTCGATCGTCCCGGCCCCGAGGATGTCGTCGAGGTAGCCGAGGGTGCCGGCCAGGCAGAGCAGCAGCGGCGGGATGGAGAGGAGGGTGAAGAAAGCCGCCTCGGCCGCGAGTCCGGTGACCCGGTACTCCACGCAGGTGTTGGTGGTGTCCTTCACCAGCGCCAACGCGGTGCCGTGCCAGGTGCTGCGCTTCGCGGCGCGGCGCCGTCCGCCGCGTCGGCGGGAGGACCGGTCGCCGGTCGGCCCGGGTCCTCCGGCCGGGTGGGGGGTACTGCCTGCTGCTTGCACGCCCCTACGGTATCGGCCCCGGCCGCGCGGCCCGAGCGGCCCTGCCGGGAACCGGCGGCCCGCCGGGGGGAACGCGGAGGAACGCAGGGGGACACCGGGGGACAACAGGGAGGCGGCAGGGGACTTGGAGGACACGCGCAGGGGTCCACGGAGGGCCTACGGAGGGCACGCGGGGGGCACGGACCGGCCGGGAACGGCCGCTGTCCCAGCATGCGGAACGATGGAGTCCAGGATTCGGACGTTAGTGGACCGCGAGTCGCTCGCCGTGCGAATCTCTTGCCATGTCTAGCGCCGGAACCACCCTAGTTGGCCGACTCCACGTCGACCTCCTTCGCGTGTCCAGCGCCATCTGTCCGGTGACCTGAGCCCCTCGTACGCCGCAGCGCACCGGCGCCATCCCCGCCGTCGCGGATGCGCGCAAGACCCTGCCCCGGCCAGCGTCACCCTCTCCCGCCGCCTGCTGAGACACCGCAGGTGGGAGCGGGCCGCGTCCGGGGGCCGCCAGCAGCACCCCGCACCTGCCAAGCCGCTCAAAGGACTGACACCATGGCCCGCACTCCCGAAACGGTCGAGCCTCAGGACGGCGCCGCGCCCGCGGCCCGCCCCGCCGCCCGCAAGGTGACCCGCCACCGCGGCGAGGGCCAGTGGGGCATGGGGCACTTCACGCCCCTCAACGGCAACGAGCAGTTCAAGAAGGACGACGACGGTCTCAACGTGCGGACACGCATCGAGACGATCTACTCCCAGCGCGGCTTCGACTCGATCGACCCGAACGACCTGCGCGGCCGGATGCGCTGGTGGGGCCTGTACACCCAGCGCAAGCAGGGCATCGACGGCGGCAAGACCGCCCTGCTGGAGCCGCACGAGCTGGACGACGAGTACTTCATGATGCGGGTGCGCATCGACGGCGGCCAGCTGACCACGGCCCAGCTGAAGGCGATCGGCGAGGTCTCCGAGCAGTACGCCCGCGGCACCGCCGACCTGACCGACCGCCAGAACGTCCAGTACCACTGGGTGCGGATCGAGGACGTCCCGGCGATCTGGCAGAAGCTGGAGGCCGTCGGCCTCTCCACCACCGAGGCGTGCGGCGACTGCCCGCGCGTGGTGATCGGCTCCCCCGTCGCGGGCATCGCCGAGGACGAGATCATCGACGGCAGCTGGGCGATCGACGAGATCAACCGGCGCTACATCGGCAGCAAGGAGTTCTCCAACCTGCCGCGCAAGTTCAAGACCGCGATCTCCGGCTCGCCGCTGCTGGACGTGGTGCACGAGATCAACGACGTCGCCTTCGTCGGCGTGGTCCACCCCGAGCACGGCCCGGGCTTCGACCTGTGGGTCGGCGGCGGCCTGTCCACCAACCCGAAGCTGGGCGTCCGGCTCGGCGCGTGGGTGCCGCTGGAGGAGGTCCCGGACGTCTGGGCCGGCGTGATCGGCATCTTCCGCGACTACGGCTACCGCCGCCTGCGCACCCGCGCCCGGTTGAAGTTCCTGGTCGCCGACTGGGGCCCGGAGAAGTTCCGCCGGGTCCTCCAGGACGAGTACCTGAAGCGCGAACTCGTCGACGGCCCCGGCCCGCAGGAGCCCAGCGGCCGCTGGCGCGACCACGTCGGCGTGCACCGGCAGAAGGACGGCAACTTCTACGTCGGCTTCGCCCCGCGGGTCGGCCGGGTCAACGGCAAGCTGCTCACCCAGGTCGCCGACCTGGCCGCCGAGCACGGCTCCGGCCGCCTGGCCACCACCGTCGAGCAGAAGCTGATCGTCCTCGACGTCGCCGAGGAGAAGGTCGCCTCGCTGGTGGCCGGCCTGGAGGCGCTGGACCTGCGGGTCACCCCGTCCACCTTCCGCCGCGGCACGATGGCCTGCACCGGCATCGAGTACTGCAAGCTGGCGATCGTCGAGACCAAGGGCCGCGGCCAGTCCCTGATCGACGAACTGGAGCGCCGCCTGCCGGAGTTCGACGAGCCGCTGAGCATCAACATCAACGGCTGCCCGAACGCCTGCGCCCGCATCCAGACCGCCGACATCGGCCTCAAGGGTCAGCTGGTCACCGACCGGAACGGCGAGCAGGTCGAGGGCTTCCAGGTGCACCTGGGCGGCGCGCTCGGCTTCGAGAACGCCGGCTTCGGCCGCAAGATCCGCGGCCTGAAGGTCACCAGCGCCGAACTGCCCGACTACGTCGAGCGCCTGCTGACCCGCTACCAGGCGGACCGTCAGGACGGCGAGCGGTTCGCCCAGTGGGCGGTCCGGGCCAGCGAGGAGCAGCTGTCGTGAGTGGGCGGAGCGAGCGGACCGGAAAGCCCGCGCGTCCTCGCGAAGCGACCACCGAGCGCAGCGGGGTGGGTGCATGAGCGAGCGTGCCGCCCCCTTCTACTGCCCGTACTGCGGGGACGAGGACCTGCGCCCGTCCGAGAGCGGTCACGGCGCGTGGGAATGCCGGGCGTGCCGTCGGGGCTTCCAGTTGAAGTTCCTCGGACTGCTGCCAACGACCGACGGGGGCACCGGACATGACGACCGCCACTGACGACCACGAGGCGATGGCCCTCCGGGCCGGCCGCGAGCTGGAGGAGGCCACCGCGCAGGAGGTCCTGCGCTGGGCCGCCGACACCTTCGGCAAGCGCTTCTGCGTGACCTCCTCGATGGAGGACGCGGTGGTCGCCCACCTCGCCTCCACCGTCCTGCCCGGCGTGGACGTGGTCTTCCTGGACACCGGCTACCACTTCCCGGAGACCATCGGCACCCGGGACGCGGTCGCCGCGACCATGCGGGTCAACGTGATCACGCTGACCCCGAAGCTCACCGTGGCCGAGCAGGACGCCCAGTACGGGCCGCACCTGCACGACCGCGACCCGGACCGGTGCTGCGCGCTGCGCAAGGTCGAGCCGCTCAACCGCGGCCTGGGCGGCTACGACGCCTGGGCCACCGGCCTGCGCCGCGACGAGTCGCCGTCCCGCGCCAACACCCCCGTGGTGGCCTGGGACGCCAAGCGCCGCAAGGTGAAGATCGCCCCGATCGCCCGCTGGACCCAGGACGACGTGGACGCCTACGTCCAGGCCAACGGGGTGCTGCTGAACCCGCTGCTGTGGGAGGGCTACACCTCGATCGGCTGCTCGCCGCTGTCCTGCACCGCCAAGCCCGGCGAGGGCGAGGAGGGCCGGGCCGGCCGCTGGGCGGGCTCCGGCAAGACCGAGTGCGGCATCCACCTCTGAACCCGCCTCCCCCGTACGTGAACCACCGTTACCGACCGTCAGGAGTGACCACCGTGACCACCGCCGAGACTCTGGCCCCGGGCCGCGAGCGCGGCGCCACCGTGTGGCTGACCGGCCTGCCCAGTGCGGGCAAGACCACCCTCGCGTGCGCGCTGGCCGAGCGGCTGCGGGCCGAGGGGCACCGGGTCGAGGTGCTGGACGGTGACGAGATCCGCGAGTTCCTCTCCAAAGGCCTCGGGTTCACCCGCGAGGACCGGCACACCAACGTCACCCGGATCGGCTTCGTCGCCCAGAAGCTCGCCGCCAACGGCGTCAAGGTGCTCGCCCCGGTGATCGCCCCGTTCGCCGACGCCCGCGACGCGGTGCGCGAACGGCACACCGCCCACGGCACCGAGTTCCTGGAGATCCACGTCGCCACCCCCGTCGAGCTCTGCTCCGAGCGGGACGTCAAGGGCCTCTACGCCAAGCAGGCCGCCGGGGAGATCTCCGGACTGACCGGGGTCGACGACCCGTACGAGGCCCCCGAGAAGCCCGAACTGCGCCTCCAGACGCAGGGCCGGACGGTGGCCGAGTCCGCGGCCGAACTGCACGCCTTCCTGACCGAGAGGGGACTGGCATGACCGTCACCACGCAGCGCCCGGTCCAGGCCGAGGACAGCCCCTACGCGCTGTCGCACCTGGACGCCCTGGAGGCGGAGTCGGTGCACATCTTCCGCGAGGTGGCGGGCGAGTTCGAGCGGCCGGTGATCCTGTTCTCCGGCGGCAAGGACTCCATCGTGATGCTGCATTTGGCGCTGAAGGCGTTCGCCCCCGCGCCGGTGCCCTTCGCCCTGCTGCACGTCGACACCGGCCACAACTTCCCCGAGGTCCTGGCGTACCGCGACCGCACCGTCGCCGAGCACCACCTGCGCCTGCACGTCGCCTCCGTCCAGGACTTCATCGACCGCGGCGTACTGCGCGAGCGCCCCGACGGGCTGCGCAACCCGCTGCAGACCGTCCCCCTCCTGGACGGCATCGAGTCCAACAAGTTCGACGCCGTCTTCGGCGGCGGCCGCCGCGACGAGGAGAAGGCCCGCGCCAAGGAACGCGTCTTCTCCCTGCGCGACGAGTTCGGCGCCTGGGACCCGCGCCGCCAGCGCCCCGAACTGTGGTCCCTCTACAACGGCCGCCACGCGGTCGGCGAACACGTCCGGGTCTTCCCGCTCTCCAACTGGACCGAACTCGACGTGTGGCAGTACATCGAACGCGAGGGCATCGAACTCCCGGAGATCTACTACGCCCACGAGCGCGAGGTGTTCCGGCGCGACGGCATGTGGCTGACCGCCGGCCAGTGGGGCGGCCCCAAGGACAACGAGCCGGTCGAGACCCGCCTGGTGCGCTACCGCACGGTCGGCGACATGTCCTGCACCGGCGCGGTCGACTCCGACGCCGACACCATCGACGCCGTCATCACCGAGATCGCCGCCTCCCGCCTCACCGAACGAGGGGCCACGCGCGCCGACGACAAGATGTCCGAAGCCGCCATGGAAGACCGCAAGCGCGAGGGGTACTTCTAACCATGACGACACAGACCGCCGCCTCGCTGCTGCGCTTCGCCACCGCCGGGAGCGTGGACGACGGCAAGTCCACCCTGGTCGGCCGCCTCCTGCACGACTCCAAGTCCGTTCTCGCCGACCAGCTGGAGGCCGTCGAACACGCCTCGCGCCGCCGCGGCCAGGACACCCCCGACCTGGCGCTGCTCACCGACGGCCTGCGCGCCGAACGCGAGCAGGGCATCACCATCGACGTCGCCTACCGCTACTTCGCCACCGCCCGCCGCCGGTTCATCCTCGCCGACACCCCGGGCCACGTGCAGTACACCCGCAACATGGTCACCGGCGCCTCCACCGCCGAACTCGCCGTCGTCCTCGTCGACGCCCGCAACGGCGTGGTCGAGCAGACCCGCCGCCACGCCGCCGTCGCCGCCCTGCTGCGCGTCCCGCACGTCGTCCTCGCGGTCAACAAGATGGACCTGGTCGACTACGCGGAGCCGGTGTTCGCCGCCATCGCCGAGGAGTTCACCGCGTACGCGGCCTCGCTCGGGGTCAAGGACGTCGTGGCGGTGCCGATCTCGGCGCTGGCCGGGGACAACGTGGTCGAGCCCTCCGCCCACATGGACTGGTACGCCGGCCCGACCCTGCTGGAGCACCTGGAGACCGTGCCCGTGGGCACCGACCCGGGCGTCGAACCCGCCCGCTTCCCCGTCCAGTACGTGATCCGGCCGCAGAGCGAGGAGTTCCACGACTACCGCGGCTACGCGGGCCAACTCGCCTCCGGCGTCCTACGCGTCGGCGACCCGGTGACGGTCCAGCCCTCCGGCCACACCACCACCATCACCGCCATCGACGCGCTCGGCACGTCCACCGAGACTGCCTGGGCCCCCCAGTCCGTGACCGTCCGCCTCGCCGACGACCTCGACATCTCCCGCGGCGACCTGATCGCGGCCGGCCCCGCCCCCGCCCCCACCCAGGACGTCGAGGCCACCGTCTGCCACCTGAACGAGCGTCCGCTGCACATCGGCGCGAAGGTGCTGCTCAAGCACACCACGCGCACCGTGCGCGCCCTCGTCAAGGAGATCTCGTACCGGATCGACATCGACACCCTCGAACAGCGCTCCGGCGCCGAGGGGCTGAACGTCAACGACATCGGCCACGTGGTGCTGCGCACCGCCGAACCCCTGGCCCTCGACGACTACACCGACAACCGCCGCACCGGCTCGTTCATCCTGATCGACCCGGCCGACGGCACCACCCTCACCGCCGGCATGGCGGGCGAGGCGTTCGACACCGTCAGCATCACCGACGCTTCCACAGAGGAGGACTGGGTCTGATGCCCAGCGAGGCGTTCTCGGGCATGGACAAGGAAGGCGGCCGCATCGGCAGCGGCGTCCTCGGCAGCGGCCAGGGCGGCCTGACGCGATGTGGGGGCTGGCAGGGGCGCTGAGCCCCTGTCACCGGGCCCGCAGCCGCCGTTCCCTCCCACAGCGGGTACGGCGGGGGCGGCCCGGCCCCGGCAGCACGTCAGGCACATCCCGTACGCGACACCTTCCTTCTTCTCGAACGGAACACCTCTCATGGCACCGAGCACCGAGTCCACCCATACCTCCGCACGCCCCCGCGCGGGCCGGATCAGACGCGCCGCCGTGGCGACCGTCGCCGTGCTGACCACCGCCGGCCTGCTGTCGGCCTGCTCGTACGGCTCCAAGAGCGACGACAAGGCGTCCGCCAAGCCGGCCGCCTCGGGCACGAAGCTCTCCGCGGACACCGTGAAGATCGGCTACTTCGCCAACCTGACCCACGGCACCGCGCTGGTCGGCCTCAAGCAGGGCATCTTCCAGCAGGAGCTGGGCGGCACCCAGATCAAGACCCAGGTGTTCAACGCGGGTCCGGCCGAGATCGAGGCGCTGAACGCCGGTTCGATCGACATCGGCTGGATCGGCCCCTCCCCGTCGATCAACGGCTACACCCAGTCCGGCGGCAAGTCGCTGAAGATCATCAGCGGTTCGGCCTCCGGCGGCGTCAAGCTGGTCGTCAACCCGGAGAAGATCCCGACCCTGGACGACCTCAAGGGCAAGAAGATCGCCACCCCGCAGCTCGGCAACACCCAGGACGTGGCGCTGCTCAACTACCTCGCCGAGAAGGGCTACAAGGTCGACGCCCAGACCGGCGACGGCGACGTGAAGGTGCTGCGCACCGACAACAAGGTCACCCCCGACGCGTACAAGTCCGGCTCCATCGACGGCGCGTGGGTGCCGGAGCCGACCGCGTCGAAGCTGGTCACCCTCGGCGCGAAGGTCCTGCTCAACGAGAAGGACGTCTGGCCGGACAAGAAGTTCGTCATCACCAACATCATCGTCTCGCAGAAGTTCCTGACGGAGCACCCGGACGTGGTGGAGGCCGTGCTGCGCGGCTCGGTGAAGACCAACGCCTGGATCAAGGCCAACTCCGACCAGGCCAAGTCCGTCGCCAACGACCAGATCAAGGCCGACGCCGGCAACGCGCTGGACGCCTCGATCCTCGACCCGGCGTGGCAGGACATCGACTTCATCGACGACCCGCTGGCCAACACCCTGCAGGCCGAGGCCGACCACGCCGTCACCGCCGGGCTGCTCAAGAAGCCCAACCTGGCCGGGATCTACGACCTGACCCTGCTCAACAAGGTGCTGAAGGAGAACAACCAGCCCGCCGTCGCCGACGCCGGACTGGGCACCAAGTAAGTCCTCCCAGGCCCCGAGGTCCGCGCCCCGCGCCCGCCCAAGCGATGCCCACTCACCGGGCGGGCGCGGGGCCGGACCCCGGACACCGATCCCCGCCCTGCCCGGAACCACACCCGCAGGAGGTGCCCGTGACCACGGCACTGACCACCTCGCCCGACGCCGCCGGCGCGGGCCGACCGGACGGCGACACCGCCGTCCGGATCTCGCACGTGCACAAGACCTTCGGCCGCCCCGGCACCGCCGCGCCGGTGCTGGAGGACATCAACCTCACCGTCGCACCCGGCGAGTTCGTCACCCTGCTCGGCGCCTCCGGCTGCGGCAAGTCCACCCTGCTCAACCTGGTCGCGGGCCTGGACCGGCCGACCTCCGGCACCATCGAGGTGCCCGGCGGCCGGCCCGCCCTGATGTTCCAGGACCACGCGCTGTTCCCCTGGCTCACCGCCGGGCGGAACATCGAACTCGCCCTGCGGCTGGCCGGCGTCCCCAAGGCCGAGCGCCGCCCCGAGGCCGAGCGCCTGCTGGAGCTGGTCCGCCTCGGCGGCTCCTACAAGAAGCGCGTGCACGAGCTCTCCGGCGGCATGCGCCAGCGCGTCGCCCTGGCCCGCTCGCTCGCCCAGGGCTCCCAGGTGCTGCTGATGGACGAGCCGTTCGCCGCGCTCGACGCCATCACCCGCGACGTGCTGCACGACGAGATCACCCGGATCTGGGCCGAGAAGCAGCTCGCCGTCCTGTTCGTCACCCACAACGTCCGCGAGGCGGTCCGCCTCGCCCAGCGCGTCGTGCTGCTCTCCTCCCGCCCGGGCCGGGTCGCCAAGGAGTGGCGCATCGACCTGCCGCAGCCGCGCCGGATCGAGTCGGCCGGGGTCGCGGATCTGTCCATCGAGATCACCGAAGAACTGCGTGGGGAGATCCGCCGCCATGTCCAGCACTGACACCGCCGCCGTCCCCCTGGTCAAGGACGAGCCCGCCGACAGCGCCAGCGTCGAGGCCGGACTCGACGCCCTGGAGACCGTCCAGGCGCAGCGCACCCCGCTCTCGGTGGTGCTGCGCCGGAAGGTCCTGCCGCCGGTCCTCGGCGTGGTGCTGGTCCTGGTCGTCTGGCAGCTCGCCTACAGCCTGGAACTCACCACCCCCGACAAGCTCCCCAGCCCCGCCGACGTCTGGGACTCGCTCACCGAGCTCTGGTACGGCGGCACGCTGCTCTCGATCATCTGGACCAGCGTGTGGCGCGGCCTGTCCGGCTTCGCCCTGTCCGTCGTGATCGGCACCCCGATCGGCCTGGTCGTCGCCCGGATCAAGCCGGTGCGCGCCGCGCTCGGCCCGGTGCTCTCCGGCCTGCAGTCGCTGCCCTCGGTGGCCTGGGTGCCCGCCGGCATCATCTGGCTCGGCATCACCAACTCCGCGATGTACGCCGTCATCCTGCTCGGCGCCGTCCCGTCCATCGCCAACGGCCTGATCAGCGGCATCGACCAGGTCCCGCCGATCTACCTGCGGGCCGGCCAGACCCTCGGCGCGACCGGCCTGCGCGGCGCCCGCCACATCCTGCTCCCCGCCGCGCTGCCCGGCTACCTGGCCGGCCTCAAGCAGGGCTGGGCGTTCTCCTGGCGCTCGCTGATGGCCGCCGAACTCATCGCCTCCTCCCCCGACCTGGGCCTCGGCCTGGGCCGCTACCTGGAGAACCAGCGCGAGTTCTCCAACATGTCCGGCGTGCTGCTCGGCATCCTGCTGATCCTGTTCGTCGGCGTCGCCATCGACCTCCTCTTCTTCTCCCCCCTCGAACGCCGCGTCCTGCGCAGCCGCGGCCTGCTCGTCAACTCCCGCTGATCCCGTGACCCCGCGCACCACCGCCACCACCGCCCCCGCGCCCCGCCAGGGGCGCGGGGAGCTGCGCGCGGCGGCAGGGCACCTCCCGCAGCCGGGCACCGCGACCGCCCCCGCGCGCCGTACGCCCGCCCCGCCGCGCGCCGCCGTCCCGCCCCTCCTCCTGCTCGCGCACGGCTCCCGCGACCCGCGCCACGCCGCGACCGTCGAGGCCCTGGCCGACGCCGTCCGCGCCCTGGCCCCGCACCTGCCCGTCACCACCGCGTACCTGGACCACTGCGCCCCCCGCATCGCCCAGGTCGCCCCGCGCCTGACCGACGCGATCGCCGTCCCGCTGCTCCTCAACCGGGCCTTCCACGCCAAGCACGACATCCCGGCCGCCCTGCGCGCCGCCGACTCGGCGATCCCGGTCGCGGACGTCCTCGGGCCCTCCCCGCTGCTGCTGGACGCCCTGGACCGCCGCCTCGCCGAGACCGGCCTGGACGTCGCCGACCCGGCCGTCCGGGCCCGCACCGGCGTCGTGCTGGCCGCCGCCGGGTCCTCCGACCCGGCCGCCAACGCCACCACCCGCGCCGTGGCCGCCGAGTGGCGCCGCACCCGCGGCTGGGCCGCCGTCACCACCGCCCACGCCTCCGCGGCCCCGCCCACCGTCGCCGACGCCCTCACCGCCCTGCGCGCCACCCCGGCCGTCCGCACCACCGCCGTCGCCCCCTACCTCCTCGCCCCCGGCCTCCTCCCCGACCGGATCGCCACCGCCGCCACCACCCACCACGCCGACCACCTCGCCCCGGTCCTCGGCCCCGCCCCGGAACTCGCCCGCCTGATCCTGGCCCGCCACGCCCGGGCCGCGTCCGGGCCGCGTCCGCCGCGAACTCCCCCGCCGCCCGCACCGCCTGACGCCCTGCTGTCCCGCTCCCGGAGGAGACGCGGGTTCCTGCCGATGCGCTCGAACGGCTCGGCAGCCGTCACGGGTGCGAACGGCGGGGGTGGGAGCGCGCGGGCCGGTCAGGAACCGCCCTGCGGCTGCTTCCTCGACAGGGAGTAGGTATCCCGGTTGTCGGGGTCGGAGGTGAGGAAGTACAGGATGGTCCGGCCTTCGTGATCCCGGGTGACGCCCATGTCCCAGGTGCCCAGGGCCGGTGCGGGTGCGGTCCGGTCGGCCGCTTCCTGTTCCGGGATGCCGGTGGGCGCCGGTGTCGTCCCTCCCGGTGTGCCCCGGTCGGGTTCAGCGGTGACGGTCAGGTGGACGACGTAACCTCGGCCCACGGTGTTTCCGCCCTGGTAGTGCCCGGGTTCGTGGAGTTCCCAGTTTCCCGAGCCGGTCATCCGCCAGTTGTCGTCGAACCTGAACTCCTGACCGTCTAGCTGCACCACCTGCGCGGCCCCGGCGGGCTTGAGTGTGACGTTGCTACCGCCCCAGCCAGTCCAGGTTCCTTCGAGGTCGGCTGCCGTGACTTGGACGACCGGAGGCGCCGGGGCATTCCGGTTGTCGACGCAGGATGACGCCAGGAGGGCGAGGGCTGCCACGGCTGGGACCACCGTGAACTTGGATCGTGCCGAGGGGAACATGGAGTGGCCTTTCTCTGTCCTGGAGCACGGTGGGCGGGCCGAGCGCCAGGCGCCGGCCCGCCCACCGAACCATGAGGTTACTGGTCGACCGACATTTGGATGGATTCGGTCCAAGTGACGGTGAAACCGACGGTTCGCTGGCCCGCCGGGAATACTGATGACATGGTGCTCGACAGTGCCTCGGCGCCGCCTTCCTTCTCCCCCGAGGAGTAACCCTCCGGGGAGACCCCCCGAGTGAGCGATTCCTTGGTCATCTTCTGGGTGAGTTCGAACTGGACCTTGGCCGTGTGGTTGAGGCTGCCGTAGTCGGTGACGGTCGCCTTCAGGTTGAAGGAGCCGAGGATGGCGCGGGCCGACCCCTCGACCGACTCCGGATCCCGATTCCCATTCGTGTACGAGATGAAGTCGGAGAGCTCGGCAGCCATCAGCAGCTTCATCGGAATGTCGTTGAGTTCGGCACCGTAGGTGGTCTTGTAGTCGAGACCCGTGATGGTCTCGCCCAGCTTGGTGCCCGAGCGCTGCTCCAAGTATTTGCGGACCACGTCCATCCACATGTGCTGGCGCACCTGGGCGGTGAACTTGTCGCTTTCGTCGAAGTAGTACTCACTGGGGGCGATGCCCATGAAGAAGAACGCGACGATCTGGCTTGCGTCGGGGTTCAAGACCGCATTGGCATCGAATTTTCCGCCGGAGATGTAGGCCGCGGATGCACGGCGGGCCAATTCGTCCTTGCGGTTCGCTTTTTTGATGTTCTGCCGCTGCACCTCCTCGGACTTGTGGTTCTCGGCGACGATCTCGTTGTAACGCTTTCCCTGCTCGATCGGCTGGGTGCCCTTGTTCGTGCAGACGTACATCCCGCTCGCGCACTCTTCCAGGGCCATGCCGCTGGGGTCGGAATACGTCACGGGGTTGTTGGCCGAATAGGTGTATCCGTTCATCGTCTGGGGCTTGTTCGCCTCGAGGAGAGGGTCGACCGAGACGAACCGTCCGGTGGCGGGATCGTAGTCACGGGCACCGATGTGGGTGAGCCCGGTGGGTTCCTGGACACCGCCGAGGAAACCTCGACCATCGGCCCAGGCGGTGGGGGCGGTGCCGCGGGCCCCGCCGAAGGGCGTGCTGCGACGTTGAGTGACGGTGCCGGTGGCGGCGTCGATGCCGACCTCGGCAGTGCCGTGGTGATCATTGACCTGGAAGGTCAGTCTGCCGTCATCGCTGCGGACGGCGGTGGACCCGCCGAGCGGGTAGCGGCGGGTCGCGGCGGCCTTGGCGGCACCCTTGACCAGCTTGAGGTCGGTGTTGCCGAGATAAAGGGTCCAATTCTCGGCACCGGGGTTCGCGGCGTCGCGGGTGTGGCCGAGCAGGCGGTTGCCGCCGGCGTCGTAGAGGTAGTCGGTCGTGGTCGTGGAAGAAGCGGCTGCGGTCGTGACAGTGTCGGCGACCTTGGCGAGCCGGTTCTCCGAGTTCCAGGTCAGCACCTGGTCACTGGTCTGGTTTCCCGTCGGCTTGAGGTGCCGCTCCGTGGTGTTGCCAGACGCGTCGTAAGCGTAGCTCTCCTGCACCGGAGTGCCCTCGGTCCCGGTGGCCGTGCTGAGGCCGGTCAAGGCATGGGGCCTGGCCGCAGCAGGGGCGGGATAGGTGTAGGTGGTGGTGGCGTTCCGGGCGGCGTTGCCGGTGCTGTCGTGCCGGGTCTCGGTGGCCCGGGTGCCGTTGGTGTTGTAGGTCCAACTGGTCCAGTAGGGGGCGGGGCCGCCGAGCTGAGCACCGTTCGGGGCCGTGCAGCTACCGGTGCCGGGGGTGTACGCCTCGGTCAGGCGCGCCAGGTGGTCGTAGCTGAAGCACTGGCGGTCGGTGCCGGAGCCCGAGGTGTCGGTGACGGAGGTGACGTTGCCGACCTGGTCGTAGGTGTAGGTGGCGGCTCGGGCCGGGGTGGCGGTGCCGTACTGGTCGGTGCGGCTGGAGGCCAGGCGCTGGGTGCCCCACTCGTAGGAGTTGGTGACGTAGACCTGCTTGTTGGCAGTGCCGTTGGAGAGGGTGGTCTGCAGCGGCTTCCCGGTGAGGCTGTAGGTCTGTCCGGTCTGGTAGGTGCTCGCACCACCGACGGCGGTGAGCCGGTGCAGGGGATCGTAGGTGAACGTGACCGTCTCACCGGCGAGGCTCCCGGCCGCCGGGTAGTAGGTGGAACCGATCTGGCCGTCGAGGCGGTAGGTGGTGCTGGTGAGGTAGTTGCCGGCGAGTGCTTCCTGGTCGGGGACGGAGGGGACGGTCACGGTGGTGCGGGTCGGACGGCCCATGCTGTCGAAGAACGAGTACGCGGTTTTGTACTCGTAGGTCTTGCCGTTGACCGTACTGAACCGTGAACTGCCGGCCAGCCGGCCCTTGTTACCGGTCGGGTCCCAGCTCTGCGAGGTCAGCAGCGGGCCGACCGCGGAGCCCTCGTGCGTCTCCAGCAGGCGTGACATGTTGTCGTAGACGCTGGCGATGGTCTTGCCGCGGCCGTCCGTGGCGCTGGTGATCTCGCCCCGGTCGTTGTACACCTTGACGGTGGTGCCGCTGTCAGGGTCGACGGACTTGGTCAGTCGGCCGCGCTGGTCGTAGGTCCAGGTCCAGACGGTACCGACCGGATCGGTCAGCTTCGACAGGTTGCCCACCGAGTCGTACACGTACTTGGTGGCATCGTAAGCGCCTGTCGGAGTGGCTGCCTTGTACTGGCGCAGTTCCACGGTCTGCCCTGAGGCGTCGCTGATGCTGGTGGTGGGAGTGCCGCCGGTGGGCGGGGTGACCGTGACGCGGTCACCGTTGTATTCGGTGAGCGTGGTGGACAGCGGCGTGCCGACGCCGTTGCCTGCCAGAACTGTCGACCTGACGACCCGTCCGAGGCCGTCGAACTCCTGCTTGGTCTGGGTCTCGACGCCGGTGGTGTCGTCGACGCTGCGCAGGACGGCCGACGGGGCGCCGGTGGCGTAGTAGGGGGCGTAGGCGAGGGCGGCCTGGCCGCGCTCGTCGTAGAAGGTGTCGGTGAGGACCCGGCCGCCGCTCGCACCCGGCACCTGGGTCTGGCGGGTGCGCCCGAAGCCGTCATAGAGGGTGTAGGAGGTCTGCTGGCTGCTGTCCTCGTTGAGGGTCCTGCTCGCGACGGCGGTGATCTTCCCGTCGGTGACGGTGTAGGCGTACTCCTGGTCGGGGGTCTGGCCGTTGGTCTTGGAGCGGTCGGGCAGCCAGACCTTGAGGATGCGGCCGAGCGCGTCGTACCCGATGTCGGTGCGGCGATTGTTGGCATCGATGCTGCCGGTCGCCAGGCCGCGCTGCAGGTCGTAGTCGGTGGTCGTGGTCTGCGTGGTGGCCGCTTTGCCGGCGGTGGCCGGCGGGGTGGTCACGATGGACTGGGTGGGTCGTCCGGTGGCCGGGGTGTACACGGTGGTGGTGGTCCGGACGTTCGGCAGGGCCGTGGTGACGGGGCCGACCGTGCCGGTGGTGTCGAACACCGTGGTTGAGACCAGGTCCGTGGTGGTCAGCGGCCGACCGTAAACATCGAACGACGCCGCAGTGTCCAGGTAGGTGGCGTCCTTCCCGGCCTGCGAACCGAGGGTATGAGTGAGTGTGACGTCGCCCTTGACCGGCGCCGCACCGTAGCCCTGGCCGTCGTAGCGGAGCCTGGTGTCGGACAGGACGGCTGAGGTGCCGTCGGCCCGGGTCTGCCGATCCACGGCGGCGGCACAGTTCGCTGCGACGGTCTCGGTCCGGATCGCACCGTCGAGTATCCACGCACCCGTGTTGTCCGCGTAGGTGCTACGGGTGCACTTGTCGTCATCGGCGTTCGTCACGTCGCCGAGGTCCTCGGACTGCGTGATGCGGCCGTAGTCGTCGAGCGCGGCGCCGGTGCGGGTTTCGCGCCAGGTGGTGCCCGCGCCCTTGTCGAGGGACGTGAAGGTGCGGGTGGCACTGATTCCGGTGAGGTTGGCGGTGGTGGTGCCCCAGTCGCGCACGCGCTGGGCGGTCTGCTTCTTCCAGGGGGTGCTGACGGTCTTGGAGAGGATGAGGCCGTCGGGCTTGTCGTACTGTTCGGTGCGGTACTCGAAACCGGCCCAGGCCTGGTCGTCGGTCAGGGTGGTGCCCTGGCCGTCGTTGACTGTGACGGTGCGCTTGCTGTTCTTGTCGCTCGGGTTGTTGCGGTCGCCGTCCATGCCGCGCAGGAAGAAGTGGTCGGCCTGGGTGGACATGGCGGCGCTGCCGCCGGTCTGGACGCGGACGTGGGCGTAGCCGCGCCACTGGGACCAGGTCTTGAGCTTCTCCTTGGTCAGGCCGTCCTCGTCGTCGAAGTGCCAGGCGGCGTCGCCGAGGTAGGTGTAGTGGGTGACCGTGTCGGGTGCGCCGCCGGTGCGGTCGGTCTGGATGACCGCGTCGACGACGTACTTGTTGAACCACTCCGTGGTGATCGGGCTCTCCTGGGAGGCCTGGTACTGCTGGGGGAAGCAGCGGGTGGTGTTGGTCTGCGGGGTGGGCAGGTTGGCCCAGTCGCAGGGGGCGGCGGAGTAGTTGACGTCGACCTGGCCGCCGATCTCGTCGGTGACGGTGCCCAGGCGCTGCTTGATGAAGGGGGCGCGTCCGTCGCCGGTCTTGTCGAGGCGGTTGGCCATCGGCTTGTAGGCGAGCGTGGTGGGGGGTAGGGGGACGGCGGGGGTAGCGGCGTTGCCGGTGTGGGTGATCGTGTTCAGCAGGAGCTGGTAGTCGTAGTCGGCGGTGCCCCACTTGTGGGTGAGGTCCCAGGTGTCCACCGGCGTGTAGGTGCCGCCGGCCTGGAGGGTCTTGGCGACCACCTGGGTCAGGCGGGTGCGGGTGAAGAAGGTCGGCGAGAACTGCGTGGTGCAGTCGGTGCCGTCCTTGCAGTTCTCGTTCCAGGGGGTGTCGTACCAGTACTGCCGGTTGGTGTCGATCGAATTCGCGGCGCAGAGAGCGGTGTTGCTCTCCAGGCAGCGCTCGGCGGTGCCGAACTCGACCCGGCCCATCGGCTTGACCGTCGACGAGTAGAGGTCGCTCTTCTGCTGGCCGTACTCGATGTGGTCCAGGCGCCCGCCGCGGATGTAGGGGGTGCGGTTGGCGGTCTTCAGGTTGCGGCTGTAGTTGTTGGTCTCGGGGCTGTACCAGTAGGTGATGTCGTTGCCGTGGGCGTCGACCACCAGGTCCAGGTTCCACCGCCAGCCCTGCTGGCACCACGACGCGTCGAAGTTCGCGCCGTTGCACGGCTCGCCCGCGTTGTTGCCGAACACCGGCACCGTGTAGACCGACTTCGTCTCCGGCTGGCCGCTGGCCCAGTTCGGCAGGCGGTTGTAGCCGAAGTAGTACGACGTGCCGTCGGACGTGGTGGCCTTGAAGTACTCGCCGTCGTTGTCGCCGTTGCCGCGGGCGCTGTCGCGGACCCGGACGACCTTGGTGTTGTCGTCGTTCTTGATCCGCCACTCGTCGGCGGAGAGCGGGATCAGCTCGCCGGAGTGCCCGGCGAAGCTGATCGTGGCGTTGTCGGTGCCCCAGCACTGGTCACCGGGGTTGGAGCCGTTGGTCTTGGGCGCGCCATCGTCCGCGCACGCCTTGTAGGAGCGCTCGACGAAGCCGGGCGACAGGTCGAAGCCGTCACCGACCCACGACGCCTGGTTGTTGCTGTTGGCGGTGCGCCCGTCGATCGAACCGGAGTTGTACGAGAGGCCGATCTTCGGCGTCAGGTTGCCCGGCATCGCGGTCAGCGGCATGTCGTAGGACCAGGTGAACGACCCGCTGTTGAGCGCGGTCGACCACGAGGACGCGGAGGACAGCGGCGTGGCCTTGTAGTCGCCGCTGGGCCCGGCCGTCCCGGCGGTGACGCCGAGCACGACGGCACCGCCCGTGCCCTGGAGGCGGGTGGACCCTGCGGTGGCGGCGGTCAGCGCGTCGGCCTTGACGGTCTGCGCCTCGACGTCGTTGCCGCCCGGCAGCGGCGTCTGCACCCGGCACTCGGGCAGCTCCGGCGTGGTGAGCGCGCAGTCGGGCAGCCGGACCAGCTTCAGGCGCGAACCGAAACCCGAGCCCGCCGCCTGGGCGAACGACGAGTAGTCCACGCTGACGCCGGAACTGTCGCTGACGCCCGCGACGGTGAGGACCAGGCCGCTGATCCCGGCCCTGGCCGCCGCGCTCTGGTCGAGCACCTCGACCTTGGCGTCCTTGGCGGCCGCGCCGGAGGAGGTGAGGGAGACCGGCAGCTTGCCGGCCTTCACCGCCTTGCCCCGCTCGCCGGGCACGTCGAGGGTGGCACTGCCCCTGCCGGGCAGGCTGCCCTTCTTGCCGTCGGGCTTGCTGACGGTGGTGTCGGCCTTGGCGGGCCCGGGCGTGGTGTCGTGGCCCTTGACCGGCTTCTCCGGAGAGACCGCGGACGGCTTCTGGTAGGTGTCGGCAGCCGCCGAGGCCAGTGACAGGGTGGGTATCAGCGACCCCACCAGGGCGACCGCGACGGCGGCGGCGACCCTTCCTCGGGCCCGCCGTTCGGCGGACCTGTCTGTTCTCACGATGGGTTTCCTTGGGTACGGGCCCGTTTCCGGGCGTGAAGGGACGACGGGCCGGGCAGCTGGCGGCTGCCCGGCCCGGATCGCAGGAGAGGTCAGGCGCTGGGGTTCGCCGGTTCGTCCGGGCTGCTGGCGAGCGCGTAGACCTGGCCGGGGCTCAGGACGCCCTGGTAGGCCCAGACGTCGTCGAGCTGCCCGGAGAAGTACTCGCCCCAGGCGCCGCCGGCCCGGTTGCGGCCGAACTGCAGTCCGCCGTTGGCCTCGTAGGGCTGCGGGGCCCCGGTGGAGGAGACGTTCGGTACGCAGCCGGGGGCACTGTCGGCGCAGGTGTTGTTCTCGGCCACGCCGTTGACGTACAGCACGAGCCGACTGGTGAAGGCGTCGTAACTGACCGCGAGATGGGCCCAGTTCTCCCACAGTGATTCCTGCGGGGTGTGGGCCACGAGGGTGCGCGTGAAACCGGTGGCGGCGTCGGTGGTGCGCAGCTCGGCCTGCCACTGACCCAGGGGCTTCCCCGTCGGGTCCGTGCCCAGGGAGTGCCAGCGCACCGTGACGGGGCTGTTGTTGGCGCCGTTCAGGGACAGTGCCGTCATGTCCTTGGTGGGAGTGCCCGGGGTGTTCACCCAGCCGGCGAGCGTGAAGCTCTGGTTGGTGTGGACCGGGGCGGTGGCGGTGGCGGCGTAGCCGTTCGCGGTGCCGTCCAACTGCAGGAAGCCCGGCGTCATCAACATGCCCATGCTGGTGGTGTCGATGGACGCACCGCTGCCCAGGGCTGCGTTGCGGTGGGCCTGGCTCTCGTCGGGGGTGGTGCCGGAGGTGGCGGTGTCGAACTTCCAGCGGCCGGCGAGCACCGGGTGCTGCTGGGCCATCGCGGTGGCTTCCGGGTTCGTGATGATCCGGTCGAAGACGCGGACGTCGTCGATGTCGCCGCCGAAGAACTCGGTGTTGGCGCCCTCGCGGTTGGCGGAGCCGATCTGCAGCGGGCCGGGGTTGGCCCACGGCGAGTTCTGCGTGTAGTCGGCCTCACCGACCAGGTAGCCGTTGATGTACAGGCGGGTCTTCTTCGCGGTGGTGTCGTTGACGCCGATCAGGTGCGTCCACTCACCGGTGGTGCCCGCGAAGCACGGCACGGTACCGACCATGGTGCCGGGGGTGCAGTCGTTCTGCCAGGTGCGCACCAGGGTGTCGACGGCGGTGTCCTCCTTGTAGCGGCCGAAGATCCAGCGGCCCCAGTAGGGCGAGTAGTACAGGGCGAACTCGCTGTTGTGCTGGCCGATCTGGCTGATCGCGACCTTGGCGGTGCTGTCACCGGCCGCCGGCTTGGGCAGCTTCACCCAGGCCGACACGGAGAAGTCCCGGGTGCCGTTGACCTGCGGGCGCGCGGTGCGCAGGTAGTCGTCCGTGCCGTCCGTGTGCAGGGCCTGGCCGGTGATGCCGGCCGCGTTGGTCTGCGGGCCGTTGTAAGCGGTCAGGGCGTCGCTCTCGGGCGCGCCGACCACCGGGGAGGCGCCCTCGTCGAGGTGCCAGACGGCCTTGGCCAGCGTGCCGGTGGTGAGTTGCTGGTCGGCGGCGACCTTGGCTGCCTCGGCGGCGCCCAGCGGGCGGTCCCAGAGCTTGACCTCGTCGACCGCACCGGGCCACGCGGCGGACCACTGGCCCTTCCAGCGGTCGCGGCCGATCTGCACCGAGCCGTGCCCGTCCCACAGCACCGAGGGGACGTTGGTGGAACCGGCCTTGGCACCGTTGACGTACAGCACGATGGTCTTCGCCGCCGAGTCGTACACACCGGCCAAGTGGGTCCACTGCCCGGTCGGGGCCGCGGTCGGCGCGCTCACCGCGAAGGTGGTGCTGTCGGAGTCGCCGGCGAGGCTCTGGACCTTGAACGTCCAGCGGTTCTCGGTCCCGACCGTGTTTGCACCGAGCGTGAACGCGTAGTAGTTCTGGCCGTTCTGACTGACCGCGATGCGGCCGTTCGTGGCGCCGTCGAACTTCACCCAGGCGGACACGGAGTAGCTCTTGGAGGTGTCGAGCACCGCCGCGCCGGTCTGCGCGTAGCCGGTGGCTGCGTCGCCGTTGAACGACAGTGCACTGCCGAGGTGACCGGGCGCGCCGGCGGTGGCACCCGAACCGAGGACGGCCGGGATCTCCGCACCGGAACCGTTCAGGTTGCCGTCCATGTTCCAACCAGACCGCTGACCCTGCCCGTTGAGGACATTGAAGGAGTACGTCTCGGGCTGGGAGACGGTGCCGACGCCGTTGACCGTCTGCGCGGTTAGGGTGTGCACGCCGGGGGACTGCAGGAGGACCTTGACGGTCTGCGCGGCGCCACCCGTGGTGGGCAGGTCGGTGAACGCCGAATCGTCCATCGCCCACTGGTACTTGGCGATGGTGGCGCCGCCCGTCAGGGTGAAGGAGGCGTACCGGCCGACGCCGTCGGTCGGCGGCAGGTCCGCGTCGCGCTGGGTGGAGCCCGGGTAGGAGGCGGAGGTGATCTTCGGACCGTCCGGGATGGCGGTGTCGACGGTGAAGTAGCAGGCGGTCGGGTCGCCATCCGAGGACCACGGACCCCAGGCGTTGCCGTCCCAGGCGCGGGCCTCCCAGCTCAGCCGGGTGTTGTGCGGGAAGGAGTCGGGCAGCTGGTAGGAGAAGATCGATCCGGAGCCCTTGAAGCTGTCGGACGTGGGCGGGGTGTTCTCCGCGCCGGTCGACCACCAACGGCGGCGCAGGCCGTCACCGGCGTCCCAATTGACCGCGAACTGCACGCCGATCGCGTCGCCGTCCGGGTCGCTGGCCTTCGTGTTCACCTTCGGCAGCTGGTTGACGCCGACCGGTTCGGGCTGGCAGGTGCCGCCGGGCGTGGAGTTCATGTCGCTCTTCGGCATCTGGTTCGGGCGCAGGTTGTAGTAGACCCGCAGGAAGGCGTCGTCGGTGAAGCGCTTCCAGGCCAGGGTGTCGCTCTCGTTCTGCGCCTTGAGTCCGAAGGTGATGGAGGACCAGCCCCAGTTCGCGGCGTCCTGCACCAGGTCCTTGACCGCGCCGGAGGTGCCGCCGAACTCCAGCCAGCCGCCCGGGCAGCTGCCGCTCCAGCCCTTGGCCGTGTTGATGTCCTGCAGGTGCCGGCTCCAGAACCCGGACGCGTTCTGGGAGTTCCAGTTCAGGCCCTTGGAGATGTAGCCGGTGTTCCACAGCTCCACCGTGCGCGCGTCGCACGAGTACGAGTGGCTCTCGTACGTGCCGAACTCGGCGCTGAGGATCTGCTTGCCCGCGAACGAACCGCTCGGGACCTGGAAGAACGCACGCTTCACGTCGGTGGGCGCGCAGCGCGAGGTGTCGCCGCAGTAGCCGACGCCCCAGTCGTGGACGTAGGTGGAGGTGTAGGTGAAGTGCCAGTACGCCTGGTTCGGGTAGGTGCGTGAGACGCCCGCCCAGTCGGCCGCGTTCGGGGTGTTCCACGCCGGGTCGATCATCACCGGGTAGACCGTGGACGGGTCCTCCAGCATGGTCCGGTCCGGCGTCAGGACCATCGAGTCCTTGGGCAGGTCCACCTTCAGCCGGGTCATCTTCGCGCCCTCACCCGGCACCGTGCCGGGCTCGGCCTCGGAAGCGGCCGGAGCGGCGGCCGGAGCAGCGGGGGCGGCCGCGGACTTCGACTTCGCGAGCGGGGCCTTCGCCGCGGCCGACGCACCGGCCGACGGGGACGCGGACGGGGACGCGGACGCGGCGTCGGCGGCCGTCGCGGAATCCCACATCACCGGCACCGGCGCCTGGAACACCGTGCCGCCACCGGAGGAGTCCACCGCCTTCAGCGAACCGTCGCCCTCCTGCTTCACCGTCAGGCCATCAGCCTGCAATCCCAGCCGCAGCGAGGCGAGTTCGGGGTTCTTGGCGGCCTCGGGAGTGTGCACCACCAGGACCTGGCTGAAGCCGGTCGCCGACGCGGTCAGCTTGAGGTCCACGTCCGGCAGGATCGAGCGGTACTCGGCCGTCTCGCCGTCCAGCACCGGCTTCGGCAGCGCCTTCGGCCAGGTGAGCTTCAACTCCTTGCCGGCCCGCGACATCCGCACCAGCGGCTGCCCGCTGCCGCCACCAGAGAACTCGATGTCCGCCGTCGCCGCCTTCGGCGCCACCGCACCGCTCGCCAGCACCGCCAGCGCCGGATCGACATCCACCCAGCCACCGGCCCGACGCACCCGCTTCGGCTGCACGTACGTCGTCGACACCAACCGGCCGTCCGGCTGCGCCACGACATCCGAACTCTCGCGCCTCAGGGCATCGACCTCCACCGGCTTACCGGTCCGCTTCGCCTCCGCGACCGCCAGCGTCTCCGCCGTCTCCTGCCCTGGAACCGGCACCGTCGGGCTCGCCGCCGGCGCGGCCTCCTCGGCCGCCACCGCAGGAGCCGCTACCGGTATACCGGCCACCCCCGCCACCACACCGACGGAGAGCAGAACAGCGGTCAGACCGCGCCCCCACCCTCTCCGCACGAATCTTCCGCCCACGCCACATCCCCAGAATATAAAAAGTCATCACAAGTGGAATCAGATTTTCAAGTATGGGTTCACGTTGTGTCAACAACAATACAAATCGAGGGAGATGAACTTGTGACATGTCGTTACACAGGAGATTAATCGGGCAAAACTCCACATCGCCCCCATCCGGTCACTCCCGCCCTCATCACCTCATCGACACCAGCCAATCCGAACTGGAGCGAAAACCGGACGTCCGCGAGGTGGGCACCCATCTCCGCCCCGCCGGGAAGGGCCGCACCGGGTCGAGCACACGACAGCGCAGAGTCGGCGGACAAAACTGACGTTACGTCATATCCGATTCGACCAGAACACTGGGAGTCGCTCCGCGAAGGGTGTTGACTCAAACAAAAACTGACGCTACGTCAATCATGATTACGGATCTTTGGCACGCGATAAACAGATCCGTTTGCGAGTGCGTCCATGGGGCGTCTGGAGAAACCTGCCGAGGGCCGCCGGAGCTCTCCCTTGCCGCCGGTGGTTCGACCCGGGATGATCTCCCCCCGTGACGCACATCATCCTTCCGATCGGCGTCCTCGCGGTCGTCTCCCTGTTCCTCGGTTCCCGTTCGAAGACCACCCGGCCGTCCGCCCCGAAGACACCTGCCGCCTACCGGGTGCCGGCCTCGTTCGACGCCGCCGCGTACGGGCTGGCGCCCCGTGCGGCGCTCGACCCGCGCCGGGTCGGTCCGCCCGCGCCGACCCGGGCGGCCGAGGCGTCGCAGGCGCTGGCGGACGCCGTCTGGGGCGGCGACTGGCGGGTCGCCGCCGACCACCTCGCGGCGGCCGCGGGCGACTGGGACGAGCACTGGTCGCGCTTCGAGCTGCTGCGCGCGATCGCCCGTGAGGACGACTCCTGGCTGGCGGCCTGGCGCGCGGCGGACCCGGACAGCTGCGACGCGGCGGCCCTGGAGGCCGACGCGATGGTGCACCGCGCCTGGGCGATCCGGGGCAGCGGGTACGCGAACGAGGTGCCGGCCGAGAAGTTCGCCGAGTTCCGGGCCCTGCTGCCGGCCGCGATCGAGGCGGCCCGGCGGGCCGCACTGCTGGACCAGGCGAACCCTGCGCCGTGGGTGGTCATGGCGACGGCGGCGCGCGGCGCGCAGTTCAAGCCCGACCGCTTCCGCCCGCTGTGGGAGGGCCTGGTGGCCCGCGCCCCGCACCACTACGAGGGCCACTGGCAGGGCATGCAGTACTGGTGCGCCAAGTGGTACGGCAGCAACGGGCAGATGACCCGCTTCGCCGAGCAGGCCATGGACGGCGCCCCGCCGCGCAGCCCGCTCGCGGGCATCTACCTGCACGCCCTGTCCGAGCTCGAGGAGCGCGGCTCCGGCCTCCCGATCGGCCCCGCCGCGACCGCCCGGCTGACCGCCGTCGCCGAGGCGCTGTCCGCGGTCGACCCCGAGAACACCCGCCTCCCGGGGCTGCGGCACCTGCTGGCCCACCACCTCGGCCGGGCCGGCCTGTACGAGGCCGCCCTGGAGCAGTTCCGGCTCATCGGCCCCTGGTGCGGTGCCTCGGTCTGGGCCAAGCAGGGCGACCCGGTGGAGGTCTTCCACGCGGCCCGCGCCGAGGCCGTGGAGAAGTCCCACGCCCGGCCGCTCCCGCCCGAGCGGCGCCCGCAGACGAAGAACACCGACGCGGCCTTCGGCCACTAGCGCGTCGCCCCTCCGGACAACCCCACGGGCAGGGCCAAAGCGCCTGCCTGACCGGGGAATTGGCGCCCGATCCGGAGAGGATCAGCCGCCCAAGGACTTCCCGTCCGCGCCGACTCGCGGTTCCACCGATCGAGTTGACGGACCGTCAACTGTCTTCAGCGGAAGCCGAGTCGTCGAGCCGCCCGCGCACCCAGGGGTCCGCCGCGCGGTCCGCCGCCGCGCGGCGGGCCGTGCGGAAGCGCCGGGCCAGGTCGGGGTGGGGGGTGTCCGCCCAGCGCCAGGCGGTGAGGGCGCAGACCTGGCGGAGCGGGTCGCCGGTCTCCAGGGCGGTGAGGAGTTCCTGCTGGAGGCGGCGGCTGCCGCCGGCGACGGCCAGGGCCTGGGCCAGCCAGCGCGGGGAGGAGGGGTCGTCGTCGGTGAGGAGCGCGTCCAGGACTGCCGGGTAGTGGGTGCGGGTCGCGGCGCGGTCCTCGGTCAGGTGGCGGTAGGCGGCCTGCCGCTTGTGGCCGATGCGGTGGTACTGGGCGTAGCCGGGGGCGCGGGCGGCCAGGGCCTCGACCCGGGCGTCCGGGGCGGGCGGAGCCTCGATGCCGAGCGCCGCGAGCAGCGCGTCCAGGGCCGCCTCCTGGGCGTCCAGCCGTGCGCCCTGCTCCACCCGGACCACCGTCCCTCTCCCTCCCCCGCCGACAGATACTTGCAGGCGCGGGAATTTGCACAACTCGACTAAGCTTGTCCGGAACGGGCCCGCGACGGGCCCGCGGCAGGACCACCGACGGAGGGAGCACGGGCCATGACCCGACCGGACCCCGGACTGGCGCACGGCTGGTGCGCCCTGACCGCCCTGCACGGCCGGATCGAGGCCCACGTCGAACGCGCCCTCCAGGCCGAACACGAGCTCAGCGTCCGCGAGTTCTCCGTCCTGGACGTGCTCTCCGAGCAGCACGACGGCGACGGCGGCCACTTCCGGATGAACCAGCTGGCCGACGCGGTCGTGCTGAGCCAGAGCGCCACCACCCGCCTGGTCACCCGGCTGGAGGACCGCGGCCTGCTGTCGCGCTACCTCTGCCCCACCGACCGGCGCGGCATCTACACCAACGTCACCCCGGACGGCCTCGCCCTGCTCGAACGGGCCCGGCCGACCAACGACCGCGCCCTCGCCGAAGCACTCGACAGCGCCGAGCGGCGCCCCGAACTCGCCCCGCTGGTCACGGCCGTCCGCCGCCTCCCCCGGCCGGAGAAGTCGCAGGGCTGAACGGGCGGCACCCCGCTCCCGGCGCGGGCGGCGCGCAGCCGCCCGCAGCACGGGGAGCCTCCGCCAGCTAGTCCGTCTTGCGGCGCTGGCGCCCCGTCCCGTAGTTGGAGCCGCTCTTCGCCCCGGAGCCCGGCTTCGCCCGCCCGGAGGCCTTGCCGATGAAGCCGGCCGCCATCTGCGGGGAGCCCGCGCCGGGGCGCTGCTTGGGGCGGGGGCGGCGCGGGTTGCCGCTCATGTCGACGTCCTTGGGCAGGCCGCCGTCGGCCCGCTTCGCCGGACGGCGGCGCGCCTCGCCGTCCACCGGCTTCGCCGCGCCGCGCCCGCGCCCCCGGCCGCGTCCGGCGCCCTCCGCACCCGCGCCCGCACCGGCGGCCGACGGCTGCGGTACCAGGGCGGCGGCGACCGCGGCGGGCACCGGCAGCGCCACCGCCACGCCGGACGGGGTGCGGGCGCCGGTGATGCGCCCCAGCTCGCCGTCCCCGGGGCGGACCTTGGTGACGGTCGGGCGGATGCCGGCGATGGTCATCAGCCGGTTGACCTCGCGGCGCTGCTCGGGCAGCACCAGGGTGACCACGGTGCCGGACTCGCCGGCCCGGGCGGTGCGGCCGCCGCGGTGCAGGTAGTCCTTGTGGTCGATCGGCGGGTCGACGTTGACGACCAGGTCGAGGCCGTCGATGTGGATGCCGCGGGCGGCGACGTTGGTGGCGATCAGCGCGGTGACCTCGCCCTCGCGGAACTGGTCGAGCACCCGGTTGCGCTGCGGCTGCGACTTGCCGCCGTGCAGCGCGGCGGCGACCACGCCGTGGGCGCGCAGCTGCTTGGCGAGGCGGTCGGCGCCGTGCTTGGTGTGCACGAACATGATCACCCGGCCGTCGCGGGCGGCGATCCGGGCGGTGGTCTCGGCCTTGTCGGCGGGGTCGAGCTGGAGCAGGTGGTGGTCCATGGTGGTGACCGCCCCGGCCGACGGGTCCACCGAATGGGTGACCGGGTCGGTGAGGAAGCGGTTGACCAGGCGGTCCACGTTGCGGTCCAGGGTGGCGGAGAACAGCATCCGCTGCCCGCCCTCGGCGACCTGCTCCAGCAGCTTGACGACCTGCGGCAGGAAGCCCATGTCGGCCATCTGGTCGGCCTCGTCGAGGACGGTGATCGCCACGTCGTCCAGGAACACGTCGCCGCGCTGGATCAGGTCGTCCAGCCGGCCGGGGGTGGCGACCAGCACCTCGGTGCCGCGCCGGACCTGGTTGGACTGCCGGGTGATCGACATGCCGCCGACCACGGTGGTGATCCGCAGGTTCAGCACCCCGGCGTACGGGGCGAGCGCCTCGGTGACCTGCTGGGCCAGCTCGCGGGTGGGCACCAGCACCAGGGCCAGCGGACGCCGCGCGGAGGCGCGCTTGCCCGCGGTGCGCACCAGCAGCGGCAGGCCGAAGGCGAGCGTCTTGCCGGAGCCGGTGCGGCCCCGGCCGAGCACGTCGCGCCCGGCCAGCGCGTCCGGCAGGGTCGCGGCCTGGATCGGGAAGGGCTCGGTGACGCCCTGCGCGCCGAGCTCCTTCAGCAGCCCGGCGGACAGCTCCAGCTCGGCGAAGCTCGCCGCCGGCGGCCGGGACGGGGTGCCCTGCACGGGCGTGAAGTCCTCGGCGGGCGCCGCCGCGGGGGCCGCGCCGCGGCGCGCCCGGCGCGGCTGCTCACCGCGCGGCGCGCCACCGCGGCCGGCGTCGGTGCGGGGGGCGCCGGTACGGGCGGCACCGGTGCGCGGCTGCCCGCCGCGGGTGCGCGGCCGGTCGGCGCGGGCCTGCTCGTCGCGGGGCTGCTCACCGCGGGGCTGGCCGGTACGGGACTGCTGGCCGCGGGACTGCCCGGTACGGGACTGGTCGGTGCGCGGACGGGACTGCTCGGGCATGGGTGTTCCCACTCTCTGGGGGCCGCCAGCCGGATGCGCGGGAGGGACCCGCTGGGCTGGGAAACGGTTCGGCCGCCGGATGAGGGGAAGAGGGGCCGCCCCGGCCGTCGGGCGGCATGGACGAGGGCCCGTACCCTGTGGAGGTACGGGCCCTCGCCTGCAACATCTAGGAGTCGGCGTGAGCCGGGACTCAGATGGCGCGGATGTTCTCCGCCTGCGGGCCCTTCTGGCCCTGGGTGACGTCGAACTCGACCTTCTGGCCCTCGACGAGCTCACGGAAGCCGGTCGACTGGATGTTCGAGTAGTGAGCGAACACGTCGGCGCCGCCGCCGTCCTGCTCGATGAAGCCGTAGCCCTTTTCGCTGTTGAACCACTTCACGGTGCCGGTAGCCATAACCGTCTCCACTTTCACTGGGGCATTGGGACACACACCTCGTGCGCCCCACGTAGCCGCGATCCCCATCCGGAGACTAAACACCGGACAAAACAAATGCGCCTGGCGGTTGGAACCAGCAGGCGCACACACACGTTCATGGGAACCAATACTGCAACTGCTTCGACAATAGCACGTCGGTCCTCGTCAACGGCAGCAATGGTTGCGCTGGTCACACCGTGTTTCGCGACCGCGCGCAGGGGGCATGCGGTCCGTTCGGGCCGCATGCCCCCTTGTCCCACCGGGTCAGCGCCGGGTCAGCATCGGATCGGCGCCGGGTCAGCGCCGGCCGGCCGCCTCCGGCTCGCGCTCGCCGACCGCCTCGGGGCCGTGGTCGGGCATCGCGCCGTGACCGGGCCACCAGGCCCGCTTGCCCAGCAGGGCGGTGATCGCCGGGGTGAAGAACATCGCCATCACGAAGGCCGCCAGCACGATGCCGATGGCCAGCGCGAAGCCCAGCTCGGCGAAGAGCACGTTGCCCGCCAGCATGAAGGTCGCGAAGGACGCCGCCAGGATGAACCCGGCCGCGGCGACGGTCGGACCGGCGTGTCGGACCGCCTCCTTGGCCGCCTCGCGCGGGCTGCGGCCCTCGCGGGCCTCCTCCCGCAGGCGGGCGATGATCAGGATGTTGTAGTCGGTGCCGATCGCCACCACGAACAGGTAGATGAAGATCGGCAGCATGAACATCAGACCGGGCTCGGTGCCGATCTTGAGGAAGGCCACCGTGGTGGCGCCCAGGGTGGCCGCGAAGCCGAGGCCGACCGAGGCCATCAGGTACCAGGGCGCGACCACGCTGCGCAGCTGGAGGCCCAGGATCAGCAGGATCAGCAGACCCGCCACCGGGAAGACCAGCTTGTAGTCGTGGGCCATCGCGAGGTTGATGTCCTTGTACACCGACGAGGTGCCGCCGATCAGCGCCTCGCTGCCGTCGGGAGCGGCGGCGTGGGCGGTGGAGCGCAGGTCGGTGACCGCGTCGATCGCCGCGTTGCTGGCCGCGGAGTCCTTGAGCGTCACGGTGAAGTCGGCGGTGGTGCCGTCCTCGCTGACCTTGTGCTCGCCCGCGACGCCCGCGACGCCGGGCACCTGGCCGAGCTTGGCGCCGAAGCCGTCCAGCGCGGCGGCGTCCAGCTTGCCGCCGGCCTCGCCGGTGGTCAGGAAGACGTGCGTCGGGTCGGCGGCGCCGGCCGAGAAGCCCTTGCTGAGCGAGTCCATGACGACCATGGACTCCTTGTCCTTCGGCATCATGCTCTTCGCCATGTCGAAGGTGCCCTGGTAGCCGAGGCCGGCCAGCGAGAGGATCACCAGCAGGCCGCCGGAGACCACCGCGACCAGGCCGGGGCGGCGGCCGACGATCCGGCCGAGCTGGTGGAAGCGGGCGCCCTCGGGCTCCTGCATCCACTTGCGGCCGGGCCAGAAGGTGGCCTTGGCCGGGATGACCGCGAGCAGCGCCGGGGTCAGGGTGAGCGAGGCCAGCGCGGTGACGATCACCGAAATGGCCAGCGCCGGGCCGAGCGCGGTGAACATGCCCAGCTCGGACAGGATGAGCACGGCGAAGGCGACGGTGACCGCGCCCGCCGCCGAGGCGATCGCCTCGCCGACCCGGCCGACGCCGTTGGCCACGGCCGACTTGCGGTCGTCGCCGGCCCGCAGCCGCTCGCGGTAGCGGAACATCAGGAACAGGAAGTAGTCGGTGCCGACGCCCAGGATCACCACGATCTGGATGGCCGAGGCGATCGGCGAGCTCTTCAGGTCGAACAGCTTGGTGACGAAGGCGATCAGGCCGCTGGCCGCGATCATCGGGAACAGCGAGAGCAGCACCGGCAGCCAGCCGACCAGGACGCCGCGGAAGATCACGCCGACGATGACCACGATCAGCACCACGGTGGCGACCATGGTGATCGCGTCGGTGGCGCTGGAGGACTCCTTCTGGTCCAGGGCCATCGCGGCCTGGCCGCCGACCTGGTACTTCAGCGAGGTGCCCTCGGCGAGCTTCCTGCCGTCGTCGCGGAGCTTCTTCGCGGCGTCGCCGTACTCGTCGGTCTGCATCTTCGTCTTGTCGATGGAGACCATCGACATCGCGTAGTGCCCGTCCTTGGAGGTGCTCTGCGGGGACGGCGGGATGACCTGCTCGACCAGCGGGATGTGCTCGTCCGTCAGCCCCTGCACGACCTTGGCCATGTCGGCCTTGTCGGCGTCGGTCAGGGCGCCGCCGTCGGTGCGCTCGAACAGCAGGATCGCGCCCGGGGAGAACTCGGCCGGGAACTTCTGCTCCTGGAGCGCCGAGGCCCGGATCGACTCGTAGTGCTTCGGCAGGAACTCCGACTCGTCGGTCGAAGCACTCATCTTCGGTGCGAAGGCCGCCAAGCCGATGGAGGCGATCACCCAGGCGATGATCACCCACCAGGCCCGCTTGACGACGAAATGTCCAAGTCGGTGGAACATGCTCGAAATGCCTCCTGGGCATGGTTCACCGCCGCCGGGGGGACGGGGCCGGGCAACGGCTCTGACCGGCGCGCGGACCCCTGCGGGATCTAGCCGGTCGGCAGGTAAGGACTGATGAGCATCCTACGGGACCGTACTTGCCGCCCGGCAAGTGGGTATCGCGGCTGCCCCCGGGGGCGGCCACGGAACCGGCCCCGCACCATCGTCACCCGGCCGCGGCCCCTCCCACCTCGTGCTCCGGGTGGAGATCGCTCCCCCTCAGGGTGGACGTCGCACCGTCCCCGAGGAGGAGACCCCGACCCCCGGGGTGGGGTTAGCCCCCCACTCCTCCCTGGGGGCAGGTTCAGGGAGAAGACGGGGCCTGGCCGGATGGTCCGTCAGAGCGCGCCTCCCTAGCGTGTGTTGTGCCGCGGAGCAGTGCCGCGGCCCACTGGCCGGGGCGGTCCCGACCGCCCGAAACCCTGGGGGGACCCGCAGTGAAGCAAGGAATCGCCGCCACGATGGGTGCCTGGAGCGCCCGCCACCGGAAGACCGCGGTCTTCGGCTGGCTGCTGTTCGTCGTCCTGGTCTCCTACCTGGGCGGGGCGCACGGCTCCGCCAAGGTCACCGCCGCCGAGTCGCTGCCGGGCCAGGTCGCCCGGGCCGCGAGGATCCTGGACGAGGCGGGCGTCGAGTCCCCGGCCGGCGAGACCGTGCTGGTGCAGAACGCCGCCCTGACGGCCGACGACCCGGCCTTCCGGGCCGCCGTCGAGCAGGTCGCCGCCGCCGTCCGCGGCACCGGCCGCACCTCCGGGGAGCTCAGCCCGTACGACACCGGCGCGGTCTCCGCGGACGGGCACTCCGCCCTGCTGCGCTTCACGGTCGACGGGGCGGACGACGAGGCCGCGGTGGCCAACGTGCCCCCGGTGGTGGACGCGGTGGCCGGCGTGCAGCGGCGGCACGCCGACTTCCTGATCGAGGAGTACGGGCAGGCCAGCTCCGGCAAGTGGTTCGCCGACCGGTTCCGCGACGACTTCGCCCGCGCCGAGTGGACGGCCGTGCCGCTCGCCCTGGGCATCCTGCTGATCGCCTTCGGGGCCGTGGTCGCCGCCGTCCTGCCGGTGGTGCTGGCGATCACCGCCTTCGTCGCCGCCGGCGGCCTGGTCGCCCTCTGCTCCGGGCTGCTGCACACCAGCGACGACGCCGGCTCGGTGATGCTGCTGGTCGGCCTGGCCGTCGGCGTCGACTACTGCCTGTTCTACCTGCGCCGTGAGCGCGAGGAGCGGGCCGCCGGCCGCGACCGCGCCACCGCGCTGCGGATCGCCGCCGCCACCAGCGGCCGGGCCGTCCTGGTCTCCGGCGTCACCGTGGTGGTCGCCATGGCCGGCATGTTCCTCACCGGCATCGCCGACTTCCGGGCGATGTCCTTCGCCACCATCGTGGTCGTGGTCACCGCCGTGCTCGGCTCGCTGACGGTGCTGCCCGCGCTGCTCTCGATGCTCGGAGACCGGGTCGAGAAGGGCCGCCTGCCCTTCCCGCGCCGCCCGCGGCGCGACGCCCGGGGCGGCAGCCGGTTCTGGGGCGCGGTGCTCGCCCCCGTCCTGCGCCGCCCGCTGGCCGCCGCCGTCCTCGCCACCGGCCTGCTGCTGGCGGTCGCCGCCCCGCTGCTGACCATGCGCACCGCGAACCTCACCTTCCAGCAGCAGCTCCCGAAGGGCAACGCCCTGGTCGCCACCGCGCAGCGGATCGAGGCCGCCTTCCCCGGCAGCCCCGCCCCCGCCACCGTGGTGGTCAGGGCCCGTGACATCACCTCCACCGAGATGACCCGGGCGCTGGCCGACCTGCAGTCCCGGGCGCTGGCCACCGGCCGGATGCACGGCCCCACCGAGCTCACCGTGCACGCCGGGCAGAACGTCGCGACGGTCGACATCCCGCTCTACGGCAGCGGCAACGACGCCGTCTCGGCCGCCGCCCTCAGGGCGCTGCGCGAGGAGGTCGTCCCGGCCACCGTCGGGAGGGTCCCCGGCACCGAGGCCCCGGTCACCGGCGAGACCGCCGGGTCGGTCGACTTCAACCGGCAGATGTCCGACTCGATGCTGCCGGTGCTCTGCTTCGTGGTCGCCTTCGCCTTCCTGCTGATGCTGCTCTCCTTCCGCTCGCTGTCCGTCGCCGTCACCGCCGTCCTGCTCAACCTGCTCTCCGTCGGCGCGGCCTACGGCGTGCTGTCGCTGGTCTTCCAGCACGGCGTCGGCGCCGCCCTGATCGGCACCGCCGGCGTCGGGGCGGTCGAGAGCTGGGTCCCGCTGTTCCTGTTCGTGATCCTCTTCGGCCTCTCGACGGACTACCACGTCTTCGTGGTCTCCCGGATCAAGGAGGCCCGCGACCGCGGCCTGAGCACCCGGGACGCCGTCGCCCACGGCATCCGCACCACCGCCGGCGTGGTCACCAGCGCCGCGGTCATCATGGTCGGCGTCTTCGCGGTCTTCGGGACGCTCTCCGTGCAGTCCATGAAGCAGATGGGCGTCGGCCTCGCCGTCGCCGTCCTGATCGACGCCACGGTCGTCCGGGCCGTGCTGCTCCCCGCCGTGATGACCCTGCTCGACGAGCGGAACTGGTACCTCCCCCGCTGGCTGCGCTGGCTCCCCCGGATCGAGGCCGAGACCCCGGCCGCCGACCCGGCCACCGACCCGGGCACTCCGGCGGGCACCCCGCAGGGCGGCCGGCCCGAGCTGCTGGGCGCCGGCCCCCACCGGTAGCCCGGCCCACGGCGCTCCGGCGGCGCGCCGACGGGGGCCGGTGCCGGGCCCGGAGGTTCCCCGACAATGGACGGGTGATCTTCGACGAACCGAGGGCGCTGGCCCTCCTGCAGGAAGCATCCGCCCCGGCCGGGATCGACCCGGCCGGGGCCGCGCTGCTCGCGCTCGGGCAGAACGCCGTCTTCGAGCTGCCCGCCGAGGGCCTGGTGGCCAAGGTCGGGCGGACGCCGGGCGAGGCCGGCACGGCCCGCGCGGAGCGCGAACTGGCGCTGGCCACCTGGCTGGACGGCGCCGGGGTGCCGGTGGTGCGCCCGGCCGAGGGCGGGGTGCGGGTGGTGCGGGAGCACCCGGTGACGTGGTGGCACCGGCTGGCGCCCGCGGTACGCCCGGCCCGGCCGGCGGACCTGGCACCGCTGCTGACGGCACTGCACGCGCTGCCGCGGGCCCCCGTCCCGCTCGGGCGGCGCGACCTGCTGGCGCCGGTGGACAGTTGGCTGGCCGCCGCCGAGGGCCACGTCGACCCGGCCGACGCGGAGTTCCTGCGGGCCCGAAAAGAGAGCTTTGTCACCGCGATCGCCGAGCTGGCCCCGGTCCTGCCACCGGGCCCGATCCACGGCGACGCGCTGC
Source organism: Kitasatospora sp. NPDC090308 (assembly GCF_044769485.1). Lineage (NCBI taxonomy): Bacteria > Bacillati > Actinomycetota > Actinomycetes > Kitasatosporales > Streptomycetaceae > Kitasatospora > Kitasatospora sp. NPDC090308. Next base: position 252,313 of record NZ_JBIVXY010000001.1, read on the forward strand.
CGCGCAACGTGCACGTCACCCCGGACGGCCCGGTGCTGCTCGACCTGGAGTACATGGCCGCGGACTTCCGCGAGCACGACCTGGTGGTGCTGGCGCTCAGTCAGGACCGCTACGGCGTCCCGGCCGAGGAGGTCGCGGCGTTCAACTCGGCCTACGGGTGGGACGTCCGGGAGTGGCCCGGGTTCGCGGTGCTGCGCGGGGCGCGGGAGACCGCGAGCGCCGCGTGGGTGGCCCAGCAGGCGGCCGGAAACCCGGCCGCCGGGGCCGAGTTCCGTCGCCGGGTGGACTCGCTGCGTGACGGAGCGACGGCAGTACGCTGGTTCGCGTTCTGACCGCTTCCGTCCGGTGCCCGCCCTGTGGCGCGGCGCACATCCGGACGGAACCACCCCGCTCGTGCCTGGCGTCGTACCGGACGCCCCGCCCCCAGGCGGCCGGTACGACGTCAGGAGTCGCCCCGTGGTGAAGTCCCGCATACCCGCCCCCCGTCGTCCGCTGCTGCTCGGTGCCTGCGCGCTGCTCGGCACGTCCGCCCTGCTGGTGGCGTGCGATGCACCGGGTACCCCCTCCGCGGCGGGGGACGCCGCGCACCGCTCGGTCCCACCGAGCGCGAGCACGGGCACGACCGGTACGGCGGACGGGACTTCCTCGGTGGCGGCGCGGCCCACCCCGGGCGAGGACCGGGAGACGGGCGCCGCCCCCGGCCGCACCCCGGCGCCGCCCGCACCGGGCGGCGGCACCGCCCCGGCCTCGCCGTACGCCTCACCTTCCCCGTCCGCGCCCGGGTCCGCCGCGCCGTCCGCGAGCCCGAGCGCCTCGCGGCCCGCCACCACCCCGGCCCGGCCGTCCGCGCCCGCGCCCGCCTCCCACGTGCTGCGGCACACCGCCTCGGGCGGGCGGACGGTGGCGCTGACCTTCGACGACGGTCCGGGCCCGGCCACCGGGCAGGTGCTGGACCTGCTGGCGCAGTACGGCGCGAAGGCGACGTTCTGCGAGATCGGCGGCAACGCGCAGGCCCGCCCGGCGGCGGTGCGGCGGATCGTGGCCGAGGGCCACCGGCTGTGCGACCACACCGTGGACCACCCGCAGCCGATGCACACCCAGCCGCACGAGCGGCAGGTCGCGGAGATCGCCGACGCCGGGTCGATGATCGAGCACGCGGCGGGCGACGGCACGCCGATCGCCTGGTGGCGCGCCCCGGGCGGCGACTTCACCGCGGAGAACGAGCGGATCGGCGCCGACCTGGGCATGAAGTCGCTGGGCTGGACGGTCGACCCGCGCGACTGGTCGCGGCCGGGCGTGCAGGCGATCGTCAGCAACGTGCAGCACGACCTGCGCCCGGGCGGGGTGGTGCTGATGCACGACGGCGGCGGCGACCGCAGCCAGACGGTGGCGGCGCTCAAGCAGCTGCTGCCGTGGCTGGTCGCGCAGGGCTACGCCTTCGACTTCCCGCAGTCCTGACGGGCCGTCGGCCTCCGGCAGGAGGCCGCCGGCGGACCCATGGCGGACCCACCGGCGGGCGGCGGGGCGCGCGAGCGCTAGGAGGCTTCCTTGAGCGGCCAGCGCGGGTCGACCACGGCCGCCGGGTCTTTGCGGCGCAGCCAGCTCTGCAGGTCGGTGGCCCAGGCCCGGTGCCAGTCGATCTGCCGCCGGTGCAGTTCGTCCAGCGGCAGGTCGCCGGCCTGCGCGGGGTAGCGGTGGCCGAGGGCGACGGCGACCCGGACGGCGGCCAGCGCGTCGCTGCCGGCCTCGTGCGCGTCGCGCAGTTCGACGCCGTAGACCTCGCAGACCCGCTGGAGGGTGCGCGAGCCCTTGCGGTACTTGTCCAGCGCGCGGTCGACGACCATCGCGTCGACCACCGGGGTGACCGGCCCGCCGAGGCGGTCGGCCAGCGTGGGCAGGCGGTGGCGGCGCAGTTCGGCGTCGAGCAGGGAGAGGTCGAAGGGGGCGTTGAAGGCGACCACGGGCCGCCCGGCGGCCAGCCGGTCGGCCAGGGCGCGGGCGATCTCCTCGATCGCCTCGGCGGCCGGGCGGCCGTGCGCGCGGGCCTCGGCGTCGGTGATGCCGTGGATCGCGGCGGCCTCGGCGGGTATCGGGACGCCGGGGTCGAGCAGCCAGGTGGCGGCCCGTTCGACGCCGCCGCCGAGGGTGTCGACCACGGCGGCGGTGACGATCCGGGACGCCTCCGGGTCGGTGCCGGTGGTCTCCAGGTCGAAACCGGTGAGCGGCCCCTTCCACCAGGTCATGGGGGTGTGTCCTTCCGTCAGCACTGCCAAGGTGGGTCCATCATCGCGCGGCGCAGTGACAGCGCCCGCGGCACTCCTGCCCCCGGGCGGGGTCGGGCACGCGCTCAGGACACCGGCCGGGAGTCCCCCCACAGGTCCTCGAACTCCTCGCGGTAGACCTCCAGCAGCCCGGGTTCGGTGCCGCCGGGGTCCTGCCCGGCGCCGCCGCGCAGCACCAGCGCGGGCGACTCGATGCCGCGCGCCCGGCGCAGGTAGGGCTGGACGACGCCGAGGTCGGTGGAGCGCCGCCGCCCGCCGGCGCCGGTGGTGCGCTGGCCCTCGACCAGGTAGGCGGTGAACCGGGGCAGTTCGTCGAACACCCGGATCTCGAAGCTGCCCTGGTCGCGCAGCCGGGCCCGGACCCGGCGCACGTGCATGATGTTCATCTCCACGGCGCGCCCCAGCTCGCCGCGCCCGATGCCCAGTTCGCGTTCGCGGCGGCGCACGGCGCTGCTCGCCGGGTTGAGGAACAGCAGCCGCACCCGGCAGCCCTCGGTGGCCAGCCGGACCAGCCGCTTGCCGGTGTAGTTCTGGCACAGCATCCCCAGGCCGATGCCGACCGCGTCCAGCCGGCGGGCCCCGTCGAGCAGGTCCTCGACCGGCAGGTCGCGCTGGAGCCGGACCCGGTCGGCGTGCACGGCGACCACGTCGGCGTAGCGGCCGGCGACGAGTTCCTCGACCACGTCGGCGGGCACCCCGCCGTGCCCGCCGTCGAGCAGGGCCAGCAGCCGGGCGGCGGCCCGCTCGGTCTGGTCGAGGACGGTCTGCGACAGGGCCCGGTTGCGGGAGACCACGTGCCGGGCGACCTCCAGTTCGTCGAGCGCCAGCTCGACCTCCCGGCGGTCCACCAGGTGCGGTTCGAAGCACGGCCAGTGCTGCACCATCAGCTCGCGCAGCTGCGGCAGGGTGAGGAAGACCAGCGGGTCGTCGTCCGCCGGGTCGAGCAGGTAGCCCTTGCGGCGGGAGACCTCGCGCACGGCGGCGGCCCGGTGCACCCACTCCTCGCCGGCCGGTCCGGCGGCGGCGGTGACCCACTCCTCGCCGTGCGCGGGCGCGTAGACGGGGCGCAGCACCTCGTCGACCAGGGCGCGCATCCGCTGCTCGACCAGGTTGAGCCAGACGTAGGCGCGGCCGGCCAGCCGGACCCGGCGGTAGGCGTCGTCCCACTGGTCGGCGGCCCAGGCGGGCGGCGCCCCCTCGGCCGGGCCGCCCTGCGGGGGCAGCGGTCCGCGGCCGCCGCGGACGATCAGCGTCGGGGCCTCGCTGCTCCCGGCCCGCGGGTCCGTGCCGTCGCCGCCGGCGGGGAACCCCATCCGCTACCTCACCTCTCGTCCGCCGCCCTGCGGGTGACGGTGCGTCCGCTGGATCCGTCCACCACGACGGCCCTGGTCGCACGCCGCGTGGGCCCGGGGCTCGCGGTCCGGACGATCAAGGGTATCGCCCGGCGCCGCCGGGCCGCAGCCCTCTTGACAGCAAGCGGACCCGGCCCCGACCGTGCGTCACCGCCCGGCCACGCCACGCCGACGGACCGGGCCGCTGGGACACCCGTTCGGGCGAACCACGCGCGGATGGGCGGGGAGTTCGGGCCGCCGCCGGGGAGTATGCGGGTGTGCCGTGCGTCACCTGGTTGCCGCTCCGCACATGGCCGGGCGCTCCACCGGGAAGCCCTCTGGGAAACCCTCTTGGGAGCGCCAGTTCGCCTCAGGCACAAGGAAGTTGAGGATACATGCAGGTCTGGCCGGGGAAACCGTACCCGCTCGGCGCCACCTACGACGGGGCGGGCACCAACTTCGCCGTGTTCTCCGAGAGCGCGCACCGGATCGAACTCTGCCTGATCGCCGAGGACGGCGCCGAGACGGTGGTCGAGCTCCGCGAGACCGACGCCTTCGTCCGGCACGCCTACCTACCGGGCGTCCAGCCCGGCCAGCGCTACGGCTTCCGCGTGCACGGCCCGTACCAGCCGGGCCTCGGGCAGCGGCACAACGCCTCGAAGCTGCTGCTCGACCCGTACGCGAAGGCGATGAGCGGCCACATCGACTGGGACGAGTCGGTGTACGGCTACCACTTCGGCGCGCCCGAGCGCCGCAACGACCTGGACTCGGCCCCGCACACCATGCACTCGGTGGTGATCAACCCGTACTTCGACTGGGGCACCGACCGGCCGCCGCGCACCGACTACCACCGCACCGTGCTCTACGAGGCGCACGTCAAGGGCCTGACCAAGCTGCACCCGGGCATCCCCGAGGAGATCCGCGGCACGTACGCGGGCCTGGCCCACCCGGCGGTGATCGAGCACCTGGCCAAGCTGGGCGTCACCGCGATCGAGCTGATGCCGGTGCACCAGTTCGTCCGCGACCACCGGCTGCGCGACCTGGGGCTGGCGAACTACTGGGGCTACAACAGCGTCGGCTTCTTCGCCCCGCACTCCTCGTACTCCTCCACCGGCGACCGCGGCCAGCAGGTGCAGGAGTTCAAGTCGATGGTCAAGGCGCTGCACGCGGCCGGCATCGAGGTGATCCTCGACGTGGTGTACAACCACACCGCGGAGGGCAACCACCTGGGCCCCACGCTCTCCTTCCGCGGCCTGGACAACGCCTCCTACTACCGGCTCGCCAAGGACCAGCGCTTCTACGAGGACACCACCGGCACCGGCAACTCGCTGCTGATGCGCAGTCCGCACGTGCTCCAGATGATCATGGACTCGCTGCGCTACTGGGTCACCGAGATGCACGTGGACGGCTTCCGCTTCGACCTGGCCGCGACGCTGGCCCGGCAGTTCCACGAGGTCGACCGGCTCTCCTCGTTCTTCGACCTGGTCCAGCAGGACCCGGTGGTCTCGCAGGCCAAGCTGATCGCCGAGCCCTGGGACCTCGGCGAGGGCGGCTACCAGGTCGGCAACTTCCCGCCGCTGTGGACCGAGTGGAACGGCAAGTACCGCGACACCGTCCGGGACTTCTGGCGCGGCGAGCCCGCGACGCTGGCCGAGTTCGGCTCCCGGCTGACCGGCTCCTCCGACCTCTACCAGGACGACGGCCGCCGCCCGATCGCCTCGATCAACTTCGTCACCTGCCACGACGGCTTCACCCTGCGCGACCTGGTCTCCTACAACGACAAGCACAACGAGGCCAACGGCGAGGACAACCGGGACGGCGAGTCGCACAACCGCTCCTGGAACTGCGGCGCCGAGGGCGACACCACCGACCCCGCCGTGCTGGAGCTGCGCGCCCGCCAGCAGCGCAACTTCATCGCCACCCTGATGCTCTCCCAGGGCGTCCCGATGCTCTGCCACGGCGACGAGGCCGGACGCACCCAGCGCGGCAACAACAACGCCTACTGCCAGGACTCCGAACTGGCCTGGGTGCACTGGGACGGGGACGGCGCCGACGCCTCCCTGCTGGAGTTCACCCAGGCCATGATCTGGCTGCGCCGCGACCACCCGGTCTTCCGCCGCCGCCGGTTCTTCCACGGCCGCCCGGTCTCCGGCACCCACGACGACCTCACCGACATCGCCTGGTTCACCCCGGCCGGCGAGGAGATGACCAAGCGGGACTGGTCCACCACCTACGCGAAGTCGCTGACCGTCTTCCTCAACGGCAACGCGATCTCCGAGCCCGACCGGCGCGGCGGCAAGATCGTCGACGACTCCTTCCTGCTGCTGTTCAACGCCCACTTCGAGCCGCTCACCTTCACCGTCCCGGCCGGGCACGGCGAGGCCTGGCAGGTCGTCGTCGACACCGCGCTGCCCACCCTGCCGCCGCGCGGCACCGGCCCCCGGGTCAAGGCCGGCGACACCCTGCGCCTGCCCGACCGCGCCCTGATGGTGCTCCAGCGCCCGGCGTGACCCCGCGCGCTCCGGTTCGTCCCCGACTCTTCGGTCTGCGGGCGCTCCGGGGCGGGTACCCCCCTCCGCACTGCGGCTCCGCAGATCGGAGGGGGTACGGAATGTCTCGTCGGTGGTTGGTGACCGGCTGTTCGTCGGGGTTGGGGCTGGCGCTCGCGCGGGCGGTGGCGGCGGCCGGGGACCGGATCGTGGCGACCAGCCGGGGGGCTTCTCCGCTGGACGCGCTGGCGGCGGAGTTCCCCGGGCAGGTGGTGCCGGCCCGGCTGGAGCTGCGCAGCGCGGCGGACTGCGCGGCGGCGGTGGAGCTGGCGTGCGCCCGCCTGGGCGGGGTGGACGTGCTGGTGAACAACGCCGCCGTCGGCCTGTTCGGGGCGGTGGAGGAGGTCTCGGACGCGGAGCTGCGCGACCAGCTGGAGGTGCTGGCGGTGGCGCCCTGGCGGCTGGCCCGGCTGGTGCTGCCGGTGATGCGGGCGCAGGGCGGCGGGCACGTCGTGAACGTGTCCTCGGTCGGCGGCCGGATGGCCTTCCCGGGCCTGGGGGCGTACGTGGCGGGCAAGTTCGCGCTGGAGGGGATGAGCCTGGCGCTGGCGGCGGAGGCGGCGGCGTTCGGGGTGCGGGTGACGGTGGTCGAGCCGGGCGGCTTCGCCACCTCGTACGGGAACGCGCTGACCGAGACCGCGGCGAAGCTGCCGGAGTACGGGCCGGTGCTGGCGCCGATGCACGCGGCGCTGCGCGGCATGGCGGGGGCCGCGGAGCTGAACCCGCCGGAGGCGTTCGCCGCACTGGTGCTGCGGGCGGTGGCCGCGCCGGCGGGCCCGGTGCGGCTGCCGGTGGGGCCGGACGCGTACGCGATGCTGGAGGCGGCGCTGGCCGGGGAGGCGGCGGAGCTGGCCGCGGCCCGGGCGCTGGCGGGCGAGGGGGCGGCGGCCCGGGCGGGCGAGGAGGTCGCCGAGCCCGGTCCGGTCTGAGGGCGCGCCCCTCGTTCGGCGCAGTGGACGGTAGGTCCGGGGCGGCCCGGGTAGGCATGCGGGTATGACGTCAGCCGCCGCACGCCCCGAGACTGCCGGCATCCCGACGGCCAGTTACCGGCTCCAGCTGCAGCCGGAGTTCACCCTGCACGACGCCCGCCGGGCGGTGCCGTACCTGGCGGCGCTCGGCGTGTCGCACCTGCACCTGTCGCCGCTGCTGGAGGCGGTGGCCGGCTCCACGCACGGCTACGACACGCTCGACCACAGCCGGATCAGCGAGCAGCTCGGCGGTGAGCAGGCGCTGCGCGAGCTGGCCGCGGAGGCGGCGGCCCACGGGCTGGCGCTGATCGCGGACGTGGTGCCCAACCACATGGCGCTGCCGGTGCCGGAGCGGCTGAACGGGCCGCTGTGGCAGGTGCTGCGGAACGGCCCGGACGACCCGTTCGCGGACTGGTTCGACATCGACTGGGCCGCCCAGCCGGGCCCGGTGGACGCCCCGGAGCGCGGGCGGCTGCTGCTGCCGCTGCTGGGCGACCGGCTGGGCGCGGTGCTGGACCAGCTGGCGGTGGACGGCGACGTGCTGCGCTACCACGACCACGCGTTCCCGCTGCGGCCCGGCACCGAGGGCCTGCCGCTGGCGGAGCTGCTGGAGCGGCAGTGGTACCGGCTGTGCTGGTGGCAGCTGGCCGACGAGCAGGTCAACTACCGGCGCTTCTTCACCGTCAACGACCTGATCGCCGTCCGGGTGGAGGTCCCGGAGGTGTTCGAGGCCACCCACGGGGTGCTGCTGCGGCTGCACCGGGAGGGCGTGCTGGCGGGCTTCCGGATCGACCACCCGGACGGGCTGGCCGATCCGCGCGGCTACCTGCGGCGGCTCGCGGAGGCCACCGGCGGGGCGTACACGGTGGTGGAGAAGATCCTGACCGGGGACGAGGCGCTGCCCGCGGACTGGCCGTGCGCGGGGACGACCGGGTACGACGCGCTGCGCCGGATCGACGGGGTGCTGACCGACCGGCGGGGCGCGGAGAAGCTGTTCGCGGCCTACCGGCGGGACGTGGGCGAGGCGGCGGACCCGGCGGCGGCCGGCCGGGCCGGGCGGGCCGAGATGGTCGCGCCGGGCGGGGCGCTGGCGGCGGAGACGGACCGGCTGGTGCGCCTGGTGGGGCGGATCTGCGCGGACGGGCCGGAGCTGGCGGACCACTCGCCGCTGGCGGTGCGCCGGGCGCTGGAGGGGCTGCTGACCGGCTACCCGGTGTACCGGCCGTACGTGGTGCCGGGCGAGCCGGCCCCGCCGGAGGCGGTGGCGGCGCTGGCGGCCCCGGTGGACGCCCCCGCCACCGAGCGGCTGGTGCGGGAGCTGGCGCTGGGCGCGCTGGGGCGGTCGGCGGCGAAGGACGAGTTCTGCCACCGGTTCGGGCAGACCGCGTCGGCGGTGGCGGCCAAGGGCGTGGAGGACACCGCGTTCTACCGGTTCAACGCGCTGCTGTCGCTGAACGAGGTGGGCGGCCTGCCGGAGCGGCCGGGCGTGTCGGTGGAGGAGTTCCACCACTGGTGCGCCGAGCAGGACCGGCTGTGGCCGGCTTCGATGACGGCGCTGTCCACGCACGACACCAAGCGCAGCGCGGACGCCCGGGCCCGGCTGGCGGTGCTGGCGGAGCTGCCGGAGGTGTGGGCGGCGGAGTGTGCGGCGTGGACGCTGGCGGCCGGGCCGTGCGCGGACCGCTCCACGGCGTGGCTGCTGTGGCAGACGCTGCTGGCCGCGTGGCCGGTGTCCGAGGAGCGGCTGCTGGGGGTGGTGCTGAAGTCGGTGCGGGAGGCGAAGCGGCGCACCTCGTGGAAGGACCCGGACGAGTCCTTCGAGCGCGGGCTGGAACGGTACGTGCGGGGGGCGCTGGCCAACCCGGGGCTGTGCCCGCGGATCGCCGGGTTCGCCGGGCTGATCGCGCCGTTCGCCCGGGTGAACTCGCTGTCGGCGGCGCTGCTGCACCTGCTGGCGCCGGGCGTGCCGGACGTGTTCCAGGGCGGCGAGGAACCGCTGTACACGCTGGTCGACCCGGACAACCGGGCGCCGGTGGACCTGGGCGCGCTCGCGGTGCGGCTGACCGACTCGCCGGAGCCGCGCCCGGGCGACCTGGCCCGGGAGAAGCTGCACCTGACCACCACCGCCCTGCACCTGCGCCGCTCCGGCCCGCTGGGCTCGTACCGGCCGGTGGCGGCCCGGGGCCCGGCCGCCGGGCACCTGGTGGCGTTCGGGCGCGGCGAGCGGGTGCTCTGCGCGGCGACCCGGCTGCCGTACGGGCTGCACCGGGCGGGCGGCTGGCGCGAGACGGTGCTGGAGCTGCCGCCGGGGCGCTGGACGGACCTGCTGACCGAGCGGCACTTCACCGGCGGCACCGTCGAACTCTCGTATCTCTTCCGGCAGTCGCCGGTCGCACTGCTCGCGGAGGGGTCCTGATGCGGTACCGGGTGTGGGCACCGGAGGCCAAGGTGGTCGAGGTGGAGGTCGGGGCGATCCCGTACCTGCTGGAGCGCGACCCGGCCCGGCCGGGCTGGTGGCACGGGGAGGCGCCGGAGGGCGACTACGGCTTCCGGCTGAACGGGGGCCGGGCGCTGCCCGACCCGCGCTCGGCGTGGCAGCCGTTCGGCCCGGACGGGCTGAGCCGCCGGGTCGACCACGGCGCGTTCGCCTGGTCGGAGACGGCCTGGCGGGGGCGCCCGCTGCCGGGCGCGGTGGTGTACGAGCTGCACGTGGGCACGTTCACCGCCGGGGGGACGTTCGACGCGGCGGCCGAGCGGCTCGACCACCTGGTCGACCTGGGCGTGGACTTCGTCGAGCTGATGCCGGTGTGCGCGTTCCCGGGCCGCTCCGGCTGGGGGTACGACGGGGTGGACCTGTGGGCGGTGCACGAGCCGTACGGCGGGCCGGACGGGCTGAAGCGGTTCGTGGACGCGGCGCACCGGCGCGGGCTGGGCGTGGTGCTGGACGTGGTGCACAACCACCTCGGTCCCTCGGGCAACTACCTGCCGCAGTACGGCCCGTACTTCACCGACCGGCACCAGACGCCGTGGGGCTCCGCGGTCAACCTGGACGCGCCGGGCTCGGACGAGGTGCGGGCGTTCCTGATCGGCAGCGCGCTGTCCTGGCTGCGCGACTACCGGATCGACGGGCTGCGGCTGGACGCGGTGCACGCCCTGGTGGACACCCGGGCCCGGCACTTCCTGGAGGAACTCGCCGCCGAGGTCGAGAAGCTGGCGCAGGCCACCGGCCGGCCGCTGTTCCTGGTCGGCGAGTCCGACCTGAACGACCCGCGCACCACCGCCGCCCGGGAGGCGGGCGGCCTGGGCCTGGACGCGCAGTGGAGCGACGACTTCCACCACGCGCTGCACTGCCTGCTGACCGGCGAGTCGCAGGGCTACTACGCGGACTTCGCCGCCGACCCGTACGCGGCGGTGGCGAAGACGCTCACCCGGGGGTTCTTCCACGACGGGAGCTGGTCCTCGTTCCGGGGCCGCTCGCACGGCCGCCCGTTCCCGGCCGGGCACGGGCACCGGCTGCTGGGCTACGCGCAGACCCACGACCAGGTCGGCAACCGGGCCGTCGGCGACCGGCTGTCGGCCGCGCTGCCGCCGGGGCGGCTGGCGGCGGCGGCCGCGCTGGTGCTGACCTCGCCGTTCACGCCGATGCTGTTCATGGGCGAGGAGTGGGGGGCGGGCACCCCGTGGCAGTACTTCACCGACCACACCGACCCGCGGCTGGCCGAGGCGGTCCGGCAGGGGCGGCGCCGGGAGTTCGCCGAGCACGGCTGGCGGGCCGAGGAGGTGCCGGACCCGCAGAGCCCGGACACGGTGGCCGCCTCCACCCTGGACTGGGCCGAGCCGAAGCGCGCCCCGCACGCCGAACTGCTGTCCTGGTACCGGGAGTTGATCCGGCTGCGACGGACCGCCCCGGAGCTGTCGGACGGCGACCTGGCCGCGGTGCGGGTCCGCTACGACGCGGCGGCCGGCTGGCTGGCGGTGCACCGGGGCCGCTACCGGGTGCTGGTGCGGCTCGGCGGCTCCGCGCAGCCGCTGACCGTCCCGCTGGAGGGCGGGTTCGCCGCGCTGGAGGCCGCGTTCGGGGAGGTGGCGGTCGGCGGGGCGGCGGCCGGCCCGGGCGGCGCGGTGCTGCTCGGGCCGGACGCGGTGGCGGTGGTGCGCACCGCGTAGGCGGCGGGCGTCCGCGGCGGGCCTCCGTCCGGCCCGGGCGCGCGCCGCGCGGCGGCTACCAGAGGTACTCGCTGATCCGGGTGCGCAGCCCGGCGGCGTCCAGGCCGTACGCGGCCAGGTGCTCGGGGATCGAGCCGTAGTGCCGGTGCTCGGCCACCGGCACGCCCAGGGCCAGCACCCGGTGCGGCAGGTCGCCGAGCGCCAGGTGCGCGGCGCGCTCGGAGGTGCCCGCCAGGTAGGGCTCCACCAGTACCGCGTCGGCCCGCTCGCCGAGCGCGGCGCGCAGGCCCGCGGCGTCGAACGGGCGGACGGTGGCCGCGTACAGCACCGTCACGTCGAGCGTCTCGGTGGCCTCCAGCACGGCGTCCAGCATCGGGCCGACCGCCAGCACCGTGCCCGCGTGCCGGGAGCCCTGGCGGACGGTCAGGAAGCGTCCGGGGGCGACGGGCCGGGCCTCGGCGTTCTGGTGCGCGGAGAGCCGGACGTACTGGAGGGTGTCGCCCGCCGCGACGGCGTGCCGCAGCAGCAGGTCGGCCTCGGCGGGGTGGCCGGGGACGTGGACGTGCCAGTCGGGGAGGGTGTCGAGCAGGGCGACGTCGCCCGGGGACATGTGGGTGCGGCCGCCGGCCGGCCAGTCGTAGGAGCCGGCCGCGCTCACCAGGACCGCGCCGACGCCCTGGTGCACCAGGTCCAACTTCACCTGCTCGAAGGGCCGTTCGACCAGGAAGCTGGCGAAGGTGTGGGCGATCGGCCGCATCCCGGTCAGCGCCAGGCCGCCCGCCACGCCGATCAGCAGCTGCTCGCGGATGCCGACGTTGACCACCCGGTCGGGGTGGGCGCGGGCCGCCCCGGGGAACTGCGCGACCCCGATGTCGGCGAGCACCAGCGCGGTGCGCGGGTCCCGCTCCAGGAGTTCGGTGACGGTCGTGGCGAACTGCTCGCGCATGGTGGCCTCGTGGGTGGCCGGTCCGGTCGCCTCGTGGGTGCTCTGCATGGTCTCTTCTCCCCTGCGGTCAGCTGTGCTTGGGCTCGGTGCGGGCCACCACGACGTGCGGGCGGCCGGGGTGCGGGGCGGTGAACGCCCGGTACAGCTGCGCGTGGTCGCGGCCGTCCACGGTGGCCGTCGACCAGCCCTCCCCGGCGAACCGGGCCGCGATGCCGCCGCTCCAGCCGTGCGTGGCCGAGGAGTTGTCGATCACCAGGGTGTGCAGCCGCTCCAGCCCGTACGCCCCGGCGAAGGCCACCGCCTCGTGGTTGGAGCCCTCGTCGAACTCGGCGTCGCCGATCAGCACCCACACCGCCGGACCGTCCAGGCCCTGCGCCCGCAGGCCCAGCGCCGTCCCGACCGCCAGCGGCAGGCCGTGCCCCAGCGAGCCGGAGCCGATCTCCGCGCCGGGCACCAGCAGCCGGTCCGGGTGGTGGCCCAGCGGCGAGTCGTAGGCCCCGAAGCTGGACAGCAGCTCGACCGGGAAGAAGCCCTTCGCGGCCAGCACCGCGTAGTACGCCATCGGGCCGTGGCCCTTGGACAGCAGGAACCGGTCGCGGTCCGGCGCGTCCGCGTTGCCCGGGTGCGCGTTCAGCACCCGGTCGTAGAGCACCCACAGCGCGTCCAGGGTGGAGGTCGCGGCCGGGGAGTGCTTCTCGTCGCCGGTCATCAGGGAGATCAGGTGCGGCAGTTCGGCGAAGCCGCCGCCGCGGGTGCGCGTCGCCGCGCCTGCCGTGGGGCTGCCTGCCGTGGGGTCACCCGCCGTGGGGGCGTTCGCCGTCGCTTCGTCCGTCGTGGAGTCGCTCGTCATGGGAGAAAGCCTCCGACTTCAAGTGCGCTTGAAGTCAAGCGGGCGCTTCCCGGTACGCTGCGGAGGCATGGCACCCACCCGGCACGACGTCCTCACCATCGGCCAGCTCGCCGAACGCAGCGGCCTGGCCGCCTCCGCGCTGCGCTACTACGAGAGCCTCGGGCTGATCCACTCCGCCCGCACCGCCGGGAACCAGCGCCGCTACCCCCGCACCGCGCTGCGCCGGATCGCCTTCGTCCGGGCCGCCCAGCAGGTCGGGCTCAGCCTGGAGGAGGCCCGCGCCGCCCTCGCCCGGCTGCCCGAGGACCGCGCCCCCACCACCCGGGAGTGGAACACCGTCGCCACCGCCTGGCAGCACCGGATCGACCGGCAGATCGCCGAACTCCAGCACATGCGCGCCAAGTTGACCGGATGCATCGGCTGCGGCTGCCTCTCCCTGAGCCGCTGCGGCCTCTACAACGCCGCCGACCGGGCCGCCGCCGCCGGGCCCGGCGCCCGCTACCTGCTCACCCGCGACCCGGACACCGGCCCCGAACCCGGGGCCGACCCCGCCCCGGCGGGCTGATCCGCCGGTTTCCGGACCCGCCGCCCGGCCCGCCGCCGGGCCGTCTATGCTGCCCCCGAAAGCGCGTTCCACCGACGGGGGGCCGGACATGACCGAACATCAGGAAATCGCCCTGGACTGGATGTCCGGCGAGCAGGAGCCGCCGCCCTCCGCCGAGCTGCGCCCCGAGGTGCCGCACCCGGCCCGGATGTACGACTACTACCTCGGCGGCAAGGACAACTTCCCCGCCGACCGGGCCGCCGCCGAACAGGTGCTCTCGATCAGCCCGCTGGTGCGGATCAGCGCCCAGGCCAACCGGGCCTTCCTGCAGCGGGCCGTGCGCACCCTCGCCGAGCAGGGCGTGCGCCAGTTCCTCGACATCGGCACCGGCATCCCCTCCGCCGGGAACACGCACGAGATCGCCCAGGCCGTCGCCCCGTCCGCCCGGGTGGTCTACCTCGACAACGACCCGATCGTGCTGGTGCACGGCCGGGCCCTGCTGGCCGGCGCCCAGCAGGGCAGCGTCAACGTCCTCCAGGCCGACCTGCGCAAGCCCGAGGCGATCCTCGCCGACCCGGCCGTCCGCGACCTGATCGACCTCGACCGGCCGGTCGCCCTCCAGCTGTTCGCCATCCTGCACTTCATCGACGACGCCGACGACCCGTACGCGATCGTCCGCACCCTGGTCGACGCCCTGCCCTCCGGCAGCTACCTGGCCCTCTCGCACGCCACCGGCGACTTCGCCGCCCCCGAGGACGCCGCCAAGGGCCCCGCCGTCTACAAGTCCGCCACCGCGCAGCTCAGCATGCGCACCCGCGAGCAGGTGCTGCGCTTCTTCGACGGCCTCGACCTGCTGGAGCCCGGCCTGGTCACCGCCCCGCTGTGGCGCCCCGACCAGGCCCCGCGGGACACCGACCAGCAGGTCGCCATCTGGGCGGGCGTGGCCCGCAAGCCCTGACCGCGGCCGGAGCCGACCCGGCGGGTGGCGGTGCGATCATGGGCCATCCGCACCCGTCCGAAGGAGCGCCCGCCGTGACCGCACCGCCGCCCGCCGGGCCCCCGGCCGCCGTACCGCAGCCCGACGCGCCGCAGCCCGCCGTACCGCCGCTGGTCGACGCCGGCTGGCTGGCCGCCCGGCTCGGCCGGCCCGGCCTGGTGGTCCTGGACGCGGGCGTCGGCGCGCACCGGCACCCGCCCGTCCGGATCCCCGGCGCCCGGGCCTTCGACCTCGACGGCGCGCTCTCCGACCACGCCTCCCCGCTGCCGCACACCCTGCCCTCCCCCGCCGACCTCCAGCGCGCACTGCGCGCCCTGGGCGTCGACGACCGCTCCACCGTGGTGGTGTACGACGGCGCGGGCGTGTACTCCGCCCCGCGCGCCTGGTGGATGCTGCGCGCCGCCGGCCTCGACCGGGCCGCCGTCCTGGACGGCGGCCTGCCCGCCTGGCGGGCCGCCGGACACCCCGTCGACGCCGGACCGCCCGCCTCCCCCGCCGACGGCCTCCCGGCCGGGGACGTCACCGTCCGGCCGCGCCCCGGCCTGTTCGCCGACCGGGACGCCGTGGCCGCCGCCCTCGCCGACCCCGGCACCGCCGTCCTGGACGCCCGGGCCCGCGACCGGTTCACCGGCGCCGCCCCCGAGCCCCGCCCCCACCTGCGCCGCGGCCACCTGCCCGGCTCCACCAGCCTCCCCTTCACCGAACTGCTCACCCCTGACGGCCGCTACCTCCCGGCGCCCGCGCTGCGCGCCCGCCTCGCCGCCGCCTCCGGCGACCGCCCCCGCCTGATCGCCTCCTGCGGCTCCGGCGTCACCGCCTGCGTCCTGGCCTTCGCCGCCCACCTCACCGGCCACCCCTCCCCCGCCGTCTACGACGGCTCCTGGTCCGACTGGGGCCGCCCCGAGACCGGCCTGCCGGTCGCGACCGGCGACTGAGCGCGGCGGCGGGGCGGGCGCGCAGCTCGGGCGCCGGCGGGTCAGCGGCCCTTCACCGCCGCGTCGGCCGCGGCCAGTTCCGGGACGAGGGCGGCGAGTTCGTCGGCGATCCGGGTCAGGTCGGCGTGCGAGCTGCGCAGGTCGAGGCGGCGGTGCTGGCAGTCGGCGAGGGCCGCGAGCGGTTCGGGGAGGCGTTCGGCGCGCAGTCTGGGGGTGTCGCCGACCAGGACGGGGATGACCAGGGCGCCGACGGCGAAGGCTTCGGCTATCTCGCGGCGCGGCCAGTCCTCCGGGTCCTCGACCGCGGGGCGGCCGTCGCGGCCCTGGACGTCGAACCAGCGGGGGCCGACCACGGCGAGCAGGACCGCGCAGTTGCGGACCGCGGCGATCAGCTCCTGCGGGTAGCGGCTGCCGGGGGCGATGGACTTGCTGGCCCGGAACACCTGGTCGCTGCCGAACCGGTAGGACAGTCCGTGGTCGAGCAGCGCGGCGACCGCCTCCTGGTCGCCGGTGCGGTAGTTCACGAAGATCGCGGGCATGGTGCGTCGACCTCTCTGTGCGGGGGTGTCCCGGCGGCGGTCCCGCGCGGGCGAGGGGAAACGGGCGGTGGGGCCGACGGGCCGTCAGCAGCTGCCGGTGATCGCCCGGAGCAGGAGGGGCTGGAACTCGCGGACCGCCCGGTTGGCCCGGAATCGCCGCAGTTCGCGGTCGAGCCGGCGCAGGTCGGCGACGACCGTCGCGGAGGGCACGTCGGCGAGGGTGTCGAGCTGTTCGGCCGCGATGGCGCAGGCGTGCTCGGCCTCGCCGGCCCCGGCGTGGGCCAGGGCGCGGCGCAGCCCGTAGCGGACCCGGGCGCGGGCGGCGCGCAGCGGGATGCGGGCGCACTCGCGGTCGAGGACCTCGGCGGCGCGCCGGGCGTGGCCGAGGTCGAACAGGCACCAGCCGGTGGTCATCGCGGCGGGGTCGGCGATGTTGGCGCTGCCGATCACCGGGCCCTCGTCGCGGTCGGCGTCGGCGGTGTCGAGCAGCACCTCGGCCCGCTCCAGGCCGCGCAGGCAGCGGTTGCGGTCGCCGCCGAGGGCGTGGCCCTGGGCCTCGCGGAGCGCGGCGAGGCCGCGGATGCGGGGCGGCAGGCGGCGGTCCTGGGCGGCGGTGGCGAGCGCGACGGTGGTGGCGGCGTCCCCGGCGTAGAAGGTGATCAGGGCGCGGCGGACCAGCGCGTACCCGGCGAGGTGGCGGTTGCCGCCGGCCCGGGCGAGTTCGACGGCCCGCTCGGTGTGCGCGAGGGCGGCGTGCCGGTCGCCGGCCTCCTGCGCCATCCAGCCGCCGAACTCGATGAAGTGGGCGGCGATCAGCAGCAGTTCGGCGCGGGCCCGGCCGTCGCAGCGCAGCGCGATCCGGACGGCGGTCTCGCTCTGCATCTGGAGGGCGGGGACGAGCAGCACCGGGTCGAGGTGCTGGCCGAGCGCCCGGTACTGGGTGAGCTGTTCGCGCAGCAGGGCGGGGACGCCGGGGTCGAGCGCGCTGGGGCGCTGCGGGGGCAGGGCGGCCAGCGCCTCCGGAGCGGGGAGCGCGGGCAGCGGGAGGCCCTCGGGCCCGCCGCGTCCGGTGCGCGGCTCGGCGTACCCGGCGCCCGCGTACCCGGCGTAGCCGTACCCGTAGCCGTACCCGTGGTTGTGGCCGGCCTCGGCCTCGGCGGCCTCGCGGGAGCGGAACCCGACGCCCGGCCCGGTGCGGTGGGCGGCGGCCCGGGCGGTGGGTTCGGGGCGGGCGGCGAGCTGCTGGAGGCGGCCCTCGGCGCCGAGCAGGGCGTCGCAGCGGCGGGCGAGTTCCTGGGACGCCTTGCGCTGGCCGCTCTCGACCTTGCTCAAGTAGCCCTTGCTGTAGCTGAGTTGCCGGGCGAGCCCGTCGAGCGAGAGGCCGTGCGCCTCGCGCAGCCGGCGCAGTTCGGCCCCGAAGCGATGAGACGAGAGCATGCCAAATCACCCCCTGGATGCGTCCCGGGCACACGCGGTGTGCGGGATGTTCGGTTCGGTCCGGGAGCGCTCCCCGGCGCTCCGAGGGAATCTTGGCATGCGACTGATCGCTTCCGGAGCGTTACGGAACGGTTTCCCGTTGCCAATTCCGCTGGCAGGCCGTGCGGCAGGGCGCCGATCGGCCCCCGCCGGGCGACCGGACGCCGATCGGCCCGGCCCCGCGAGGCCCGCCCGAGGCTCCCCGCCACCGGCTCCCGCCGCCCGCCGGGCCGGAGTCCGGGCGGCCCCGCGCGCTCCGTCCGCCGCCCTCGCGCCTCCCCCGGGGCCCGCACCGGGCGGCGCGTGGGCGACGTTTGCGCGCCCGGTCCGTACGGGGACGAATCACCTGGGAGACAGCCCGCTGACCTGGGACGACCCGGGACTCCGCCGATCAGCACGAGGGGAATCCTTTGACCGCGCCGACGCCGCCCGAGGGGATGCCGCCGCACCCCACCGCCCCACCACCGACCCCCGCCGGGCCGGCCCCGCCCCGCCGGATCGACCTCCAGGGCTGGAGCGCCGTCATCACCGCCCTGGTCGGCGTCGCCACCCTGGGCGCCGGGTTCGCGGGCGGCTACCTGTCCCAGTCGCAGTCCGTCCCCGGCCTCCGGCCGCAGCCGACGGTGACGGTGACCGTTCCCGGCCCGGCCGTCCCGGCCCCGGTCGCCACCCTGCCCGCCGCCGTCCCGCCCGCGGCCAGCCCGCCCGCGGTCAGCCCGCCCGTCGACACGCTGCCCAGCGAGGCGCTCGGCAGCCCGGGGGCGAGCGGCACCCAGGTGCTGCTGGCCTCGCCGGACGCCGGGCGCGGCGGGACCAGGACGGTGCTCACCGGGCAGGGGTTCCCGCCCGGCGCGGTGGTGCGGGTCTCCTTCGTCGTCAAGAACGAGTCCGAGCTGGACCAGCGGCTGCGCGACCTGCGCGACACCGAGTCCGACGCCCGCGGCGCCTTCTCCGTCGAGGTGGTCATCCCCGCCGACCTGGGCGGCTACGCGGACATGAACGCCTACCTGCGGGCCCAGGCCGGCACCGGCGGGAAGCCCGTCGAGACGGTCTTCGACCTGCTGCCCTGACCGGCCGTCAGGCCCGGCGCTCCTCCAGCCGCCGCCACAGCTCCTCGACCCGGGCGGTCAACTGCTCCAGGCCGCCGCTGTTGTCGAGGACCAGGTCGGCGACCGCGAGGCGCTCCTCGCGGCCCGCCTGGGCGGCCATCCGGGAGCGGGCCTCGTCCTCGGCCATGCCGCGCAGCTCGACCAGCCGGCGCAGCCGCTCCCCGTCCGGGACGTCGATGACCACGACCAGGTCGTACAGCGGGGCCAGGCCGTTCTCGGCGAGCAGCGGGACGTCGTGCACGACGATCGCGTCCGGCCCGGCCGCGGACTCCAGTTCGGCGGAGCGGGCCCGCACCAGCGGGTGGACGATCGCGTTCAGCTTCGCCAGCCGGGCCGGGTCGGCGAAGACGATCCGGCCGAGCGCGGGGCGGTCCAGCGCGCCGTCCGGGAGCAGCACGCCGGGCCCGAACTCGGCGGCGACGGCGGCCAGTCCGGGCGTCCCGGGGGCGACCACCTCGCGGGCGATCACGTCCGAGTCGACGATCACCGCGCCGCGCGCGGCCAGTTGGCGGGAGACCTCGCTCTTGCCCGCGCCGATCCCGCCGGTCAGTCCGATCCTCAGCATGCCGCCAGGCTACCGGCCCCCGGCACCGGTCCGCCGCGGCGGACCGGGCCCACCGGCGCACCCGCGGATGCGCGCGGGAGCCCGGCGGTGCCCGTTGCCCGGTGCCACACCGGTTCCGGAGACTGACGCACCGTCAGATCCCGTTCCCGGCAAGGCGGTTCAGTCGAGGTCGAGGGACTCCCCGGCCGCCAGCGTCCGGTACTCCACGCCGCCGGTGCCGGGGCCCTGCGGGCCGAGCAGCCGCCCGTGGACGGCCTGTCCGGCCTCGCTGAGCGTCGCCTCGTGGATCGCCACCGCCTGCCGGGGCTGGGTCTCGCGCAGGTAGTCGACCAGTTCGCCGGCCCGCAGCCAGGGCGCGCCGAGCGGCAGCAACAGGGTGTCGACGGTGTCCGGCGGGAGGGTCAGCGCGTCGCCCGGGTGGAAGGCCCGGCCGCCGAGCAGGAAGCCGATGTTGGGGATGCGCGGGATGTCGGGGTGGATCTCGGCGTGCCACTCGCCGTGCACCGTCACCGGCAGGCCGTCCAGGTCGAACGCGTCGCCGTCGCCGACCACCGTCACCCGGGCGCCGATGCCCTCCAGCTGCCGGGCCACCGCCGAGTTGGTGTACACCCGCAGGCCCGGGTTGGCCTCGACGGCGGCCCGGACCTGCTGCTCGGTGAAGTGGTCGGCGTGCTCGTGGGTGATCAGCAG
Source organism: Kitasatospora sp. NPDC090308 (assembly GCF_044769485.1). Taxonomy (NCBI): domain Bacteria; kingdom Bacillati; phylum Actinomycetota; class Actinomycetes; order Kitasatosporales; family Streptomycetaceae; genus Kitasatospora; species Kitasatospora sp. NPDC090308. Next base: position 272,261 of record NZ_JBIVXY010000001.1, read on the forward strand.
GGCGTTCACGTCCGCCACCACCTCCGTCCCGCTGAACATGCCGGGGTCGATCAGCGCCGCCCCCCGCGCGTGCTCGATCCGGACGCAGGCGTGGCCGAACTTCGTCAGTCGCATGCGGCCAGCCTACGGCCGCGGCCCGGCGGGTCCGGCTACGGCGCACCCACCAGGCGGCGGCGCTTCACCAACCGCGGCGCGGGCAGCACCACCGGGCGCAGCGGCGGCAGCTCGACGTGCTCGTGCAGGCCGACGATCCGGTGCAGGCGGCGCAGCGGGGCGGGCGCCCACCAGTTGAGCCGGCCGAACAGCGTCATGGTGGCGGGCACCAGCAGGGTCCGCACCAGGGTGGCGTCCACCGCGACGGCCACCGCCAGCGCGATGCCCATCTGCTTGACCATGAGCATCTGCCCGGCGGCGAACCCGGCGAACACGATCACCATCAGCAACCCGGCCGAGGTGATGATCCGACCGCTGCGCTGCAGGCCGAGCTGCACCGACCTCGCGCAGTCGTACCCCTGGTCGTGCAGCTCCTTGATCCGCGAGAGCAGGAACACCTCGTAGTCCATCGACAGCCCGAACGCGAAGGCGAACACCAGCACCGGGATCACCGTCTCCAGGCCGCCGGTCGGCGTGAACCCGAGCAGCGAGCTGAAGTACCCGTGCTGGAACACCAGGGTCAGCGCGCCCAGCGACGCCCCCAGCGAGAGCACGTTCATCAGCAGCGCCTTCACCGGCAGCACCACCGACCCGGTCATCAGGAACAGCAGCACCAGCGTCCCGGCCGCGACCAGGCCCAGCGCCCACGGCCCGCGCGAGCCGATCTCGTGCTGGAAGTCCACCAGCGACGCCGCGTCGCCCGTCACGTACGTCTCCAGCCCGCCGCGCTCGGAGCGCAGCTCGCCGACCACCCGCTTGGCCCCGGCGCCCTGCGGGTCGCCCTTGACCAGCACGTCCACGGTCTGCACGCCGTCCGAGACCGGCGCCACCGACCGGACGCCCGCCACGCCCGGCAGCTTCGCCACCACGTCGTCCGCGTACCGCTGGGCCTGCTGCGCCGTCCCCTCGACGACCACCTGCACCGGCGCCGGGACCTGCCCGGGGAAGCGCGCCTCGACCGTCTCGGCGACCTGCCGGGACGCGAAGCTCTTCGGCAGCACGTCCGCCCCCGAGTTGCGGAAGTGCGAGCCCAGGAACGGCGCCCCCGCCGCCAGCAGCAGCGCCACGCAGGCCAGCATCACCGGCACCGCCCGGCGCTGCACCCGGCGCACCGTCCGGGAGAAGAACCCCTCGTCCGGGACGGGCGCGGTCGGCGCCTTGATCCGCCGCCCCATGAAGCCCAGCAGCGCCGGCACCAGGGTCAGCGCCGCCGCCACCGCGATCACCACCACGCTCACGCCCGCCACCGCGACCGCCCGGAACACGGGGCTGGTGAACACGAACAGCCCGCTCAGCGCGACCGCCACCGTCAGCCCCGAGAACGCCACCGTCCGGCCGGCCGTGGCCGCCGTGCGCTCCACCGCCTGCGCGATGTCCGCGCCGTGGCCGCGCTCCTCCCGGAACCGGTTCACCATCAGCAGCGCGTAGTCGATCGACAGGCCCAGGCCCAGCACCGTCGCGATCGGCAGCACCGAGGTGTCGATGTCCATCAGCTTGCTGAACCCGAACATCGCCAGCAGCGCCCCGCCCACCGAGGCGATCGCCCCGATGCCCGGCAGCCCCGCCGCGGCCAGCCCGCCGAACACCAGCACCATCACCACCAGGGTGAGCGGCAGCGTCACGATCTCGCCGAACCTGGTGTCCTTCGCGGTCTGGTCCTTCACCTCCTGCTGGAGCACCAGGTCGCCGCCGACCACGGTGTGCGCGCCGTCCGCGTCGATCCGCTCCAGCCGGTCGGTCACCGCCGCCAGCTGCTTCGCCGTCGACCCGTCCGCCATCCGCACGCTCACCAGCGACGCCCGGCCGTCGCTCGCGGCCAGCTGCCCGCCCGTCCCGTACGCGTCCGCCACCGAGACCACGCCCGGCAGCTTCGCCACCTCCGCGCCCGCCCCCTCGACCGCGGCCCGCACCCCCGGGTCGCCCACCGCCGGCCCGTCCACCACCGCCGTCACCGTGCCCTGCACCGGGTCCGCCGCCTGCACAACCGCCGTCCCGGCGGCCGACTCCGACCCGCCGCTGCCGGTGGCCGCCACCGACCCCTCGAACACCCGCCCGCCGAACACCACCCCCACCGCGAGCACCAGCGCCCAGAACGCCAGCACCCAACGCCGGTGCCGGAAACACACTCGCCCCAGCGCGGCCAACCGACCGGAAACCTGGGAAACCTGGACCTCTGCTGCGGTGGAGCGGGAGCTGCGCATGCGGGGAGCCTTTCGGACAAGTCCCCTCAATGTATGTGTGACTTCGCTTTCGTCCTATAGGCGGACGATGAGCCTCATCTCACAATCCCCTTCACATAAAAGACACTTAAGCTCCGCACCCCCTCCCCGCCGCACCCCGGCCCGCCCCGCCCCGGCCCGCCGGGAGGGGCGGGCCGGGGCGGGTCAGGGCGCGCCCAGGAGGGCGGCGGCGAGCAGACCGGCCAGCCACTCCTGGTAGGCGTCGGCGGACCATCCGCGGCCCGCGGTGAGCTGGGTGAACAGCTGCGGCCCGGTCAGGGCCCAGCAGGCGTCGGCGAGGCGCGCGGGGTCGCCGCCGGGCGGCAGGACGCCGGCGTCGGCGAGGTGGCCGACGAAGGCGGTGACGCCCGTCAGCCGCTCCCGCTCGCTGAGCGCCAGCACCTCCGCGACCTCGGGCCCCGCCTGGACGAGCAGCCCGAACAGCGGGGCCAGCCGCTCGTGGACGCCCCGGACGAACCCGGCGTAGCGCCGGAGCTTCACGGCCGGGTCGCGGGCCTCCCACACCGCCCTGAGCTGGGGCCGCTCGGCCATCGCCACCGGCTCGTCGTCCCCGGCGAGCGTGGTGTCCCATAGCGCCTTGACCAGGCCGGTCTTGCCGCCGAACGACTTGTAGACCGTCTCCGGGGAGACCCCGGCCCGCTCGGCGACGGCGCGGACGGTCGCGGCCCGGTAGCCCTCCGCGAAGAGCAGCTCCCGGCACGCGGCCAGTACCGCGGCGCGGTTGCGCCGGGCGGCCTCCTGCCGGCGGCTGGCGTCGTAGGGCCTGCGCGGAGCGTCGGACGCCACGGGACCCCTCCTCCCTCAATCCATTACAGTTTGCTGTATCGAAAGTTCGATCCGCCCCGCACCGCCGGAGGAACGCATGCCCCGCCCCGTCCCCCACGTCCAGCCCGGCATCGCTCCGGGCGTCGACCGCCTCGGCGACCACGTCGTCAACTTCTACCTCGTCCACCACCCGGACGGGCTGGTCCTGGTCGACGCGGGGCTGCCCGCCCACCTCGGGCAGCTGCGCGAGCACCTGGCCCGACTGGGCCGGACCCCGGCCGACATCCGCGCCGTGCTACTCACCCACGCCCACCCCGACCACACCGGCCTGGCCCACCCGCTGCGGCGGGCCGGGGCCGACGTCCGGATCCACCAGCGGGACGCGGCCATCCTGCACGACGGCCCGCGCAGCGCCCTGCGCCACGCCGCACCCGAGCGCTCCGTGCTGCCCTACCTGCTGCGCCGTCCCGCCGCGACCGCCACCGTGCTGCACCTCGCCCGCAAGGGCGCCTTCACCGCCCGCGCGGTGCCGGACGTCCGGACCTTCGCCGACGACCAGCGGCTGGAGGACGTGCCCGGCGCACCGCGGACCGTCGCCCTGCCCGGTCACACCCCGGGCAGCACCGCCCACCTGTTCCCCGACCGCGGCCTGCTGTTCACCGGCGACGCCCTGGTCACCCACGACGGCCTGACCGGACGCACCGGCCCCGGCCTGGTCTGCCGCGGCTTCACCCACGACGGTGCCGCGGCCCTGGCCGCCCTCGACCGCATCGCCGAACTGACCGCCACCACCGTGCTCCTGCCCGGCCACGGCCGACCGACCACCGACGACGTCCGCACCGTCGCCCACCTGGCCCGACAGACCGGCCTGCACTGAACAGCCCCTCACCGCACCACCGCACCCCGGTACGCGCACGGGCGGGTGGACGGGTGGGTGGACGGGCGGGGAACACAGCAACCCCCGCCCAGGGAAACCCTGGACGGGGGTTGCTGTCAGTCAGCTACGCGCAGCAGCCGAAGCGCGGTGCTTCAGCTCTGGCCGCCGGCCAGCTTCTCGCGGAGCGCGGCCAGGGCCTCGTCCGAGGCGAGCGCGCCGGAGGTCTCGTCGCTGCTGGAGGAGTACGAGCCGCCACCGCCGGAGACCGGGGCCTCCTCGCCGGCCTCGGCGGCGGCAGCCGCGTCGGCCTCGCGGGACTTGATGACCTGGGCCTGGTGCTGCTCGAAGCGGGCCTGGGCCTCGGCGTACTGCCGCTCCCACTCCTCGCGCTGCTTCTCGAAGCCGGGCAGCCAGTCGTTCGCCTCGGGGTCGAAGCCCTCCGGGTAGATGTAGTTGCCCTGGTCGTCGTAGGACGCGGCCATGCCGTACAGGGTCGGGTCGAACTCGACCGACGCCGGGTCGGCACCGAGGGACTCGTTGGCCTGCTTCAGCGAGAGGCTGATGCGGCGGCGCTCGAGGTCGATGTCGATGACCTTGACGAAGATCTCGTCGCCGACCTGGACGACCTGCTCCGGGATCTCGACGTGGCGCTCGGCCAGCTCGGAGATGTGGACCAGGCCCTCGATGCCCTCGTCCACGCGGACGAACGCACCGAACGGAACCAGCTTGGTGACCTTACCCGGGACGACCTGCGAGATCTGGTGGGTCCGGGCGAACTGCTGCCACGGGTCCTCCTGGGTCGCCTTCAGCGACAGGGAGACGCGCTCGCGGTCCATGTCCACGTCGAGAACCTCGACGGTGACCTCCTGGCCGACCTCGACGACCTCGTTCGGGTGGTCGATGTGCTTCCAGGACAGCTCGGAGACGTGCACCAGGCCGTCGACGCCGCCGAGGTCGACGAACGCACCGAAGTTGACGATCGAGGAGACGACGCCGGAGCGCACCTGGCCCTTCTGCAGGGTGGTGAGGAAGGTCTGGCGGACCTCGCTCTGGGTCTGCTCCAGCCAGGCGCGGCGGGACAGGACCACGTTGTTGCGGTTCTTGTCCAGCTCGATGATCTTCGCCTCGAGCTCCTTGCCCACGTAGGGCTGGAGGTCGCGGACGCGGCGCATCTCGACCAGCGAGGCCGGGAGGAAGCCACGGAGGCCGATGTCGAGGATGAGACCACCCTTGACGACCTCGATGACGGTACCGGTGACGATGCCGTCCTCTTCCTTGATCTTCTCGATCGTGCCCCAGGCGCGCTCGTACTGCGCACGCTTCTTGGACAGGATCAGGCGACCCTCCTTGTCCTCCTTCTGGAGAACCAGGGCCTCGATGTTGTCGCCAACGGAGACAACCTCGTGGGGGTCGACGTCGTGCTTGATCGAGAGCTCGCGGGACGGGATGACACCCTCGGTCTTGTAACCGATGTCGAGGAGCACCTCGTCACGGTCGACCTTCACGATGACGCCCTCAACGATGTCGCCGTCGTTGAAGTACTTGATGGTCTCGTCGATCGCGGCGAGGAACGCGTCCGCGTCGCCGATGTCGTTGACCGCAACCTGCGGGGTGGTGCTGACAGAGGTGTCGGTGGGGCTCGTCATTAGGAAAAGGGCTCCGGTACGGACATGAAGTCGTAGGTAATGCCACGCGGGGGGCCCTGATCGCTCCCACCGAAAGCCGTACAGGCCAGAAAACGGCCCACCGAAAGGACTCCCGCAGTACAGGATTCCCGGCGTCCGTCTGACGACCGTGGGGTCTTCGACAGATGCGAGCGCGACCTGCTCCGTCCGAGGCGCGCAGGCCCGCAGCGCAACTTGTAGCATACGGGGACACCCCGGCACGGTCAACGTCGAAGCCGACGAGACCGGTAGAGCCCGGGACGGATCAGGCCATATCCTCCAACGGCGCTTCTCACCGCGCCTGGAACACCGGCCCTACCCCGGATGCCACCGCCCGACCCGGCCCCCGTACGGGGCCGGCTCCGCAGCAGCAGCGCTTCCGCAAGCCCATAGCCTACGTGACGGATCCCATGACCCACTCCACCGCCCCCGGTCCCGACGAGCCCCGCGACGACGAGCCCGGCGGGTACGACCCGTCCGCGTACGACGTGCCCTCCGCCCCCCGGGGGGAGGCGCGGGAGGACGGGCCGGACGAGGAGGACGGCGACGAGGCGCTGCGGCGGGAGGCCGGGGAGCGCGAGTCGAGCCGGGCCAGCCGGCACTGGTGGGACCGGAACGCGGACGACTACCAGGACGAGCACGGCGAGTTCCTCGGGGACGACCGGTTCACCTGGTGCCCGGAGGGCGTGGACGAGGCCGAGGTGCGGCTGCTCGGCGAACCGGCCGCGCTCGCGGGCGCGGACGTGCTGGAGATCGGCTCCGGCGCCGCGCAGTGCTCGCGCTGGCTGGCCGCCCGGGGGGCCCGGCCCGTCGCGCTGGACATCTCCTACCGGCAGTTGCAGCACTCCCGCCGGATCGACCTGGGCCGCGGGCTGGCGCCCGTCGCGGTGGTGCAGGCGGACGCGGCGGTGCTGCCGTTCGCGGACGGCTCGTTCGACCACGCGTGCTCGGCGTACGGCGCGGTGCCGTTCAGCGCGGACACCGCGCGGCTGATGCGCGAGGTGCACCGGGTGCTGCGGCCGGGCGGGCGGTGGGTGTTCTCGGTGACCCACCCGATCCGCTGGGCGTTCCCGGACGAGCCCGGGGTGGAGGGGCTGACCGCCACCTCCTCGTACTTCGACCGCACCCCGTACGTCGAGCAGGACGAGCAGGGCACCGCCACCTACGTCGAGCACCACCGGACGCTCGGCGACCGGGTCCGCGAGCTGGTCGCGGCCGGGTTCACGCTGCTGGACCTGGTCGAGCCGGAGTGGCCCGAGGAGTTGGCGCAGGAGTGGGGCGGCTGGAGCCCGCTGCGCGGCCGGCACATCCCCGGCACGGCGATCTTCGTCGCCCGGCGGAACGGCTGAGCGCGGTGCGCCCCGGGGGGCTCGAACTGCCGGTCCGCACCGCCCTGCCCGCCCTCGCCCGGGCCCTGGACGAGTCCGGCGCGGCCGTGCTGTCCGCGCCGCCCGGCACCGGCAAGACCACCCTGGTGCCGCTCGCCCTGGCCGGCCTGCTCGACCCGGACGGGCCGCCGCGCCGGGTGCTGGTCGCCGAACCGCGCCGGCTCGCGGTCCGGGCGGCGGCCCGGCGGATGGCCTGGCTGCTGGACGAACCGGTCGGCCGGACGGTCGGGTTCACCGTGCGCGGCGAGCGCCGGGTCGGCCCCGGCACCCGGGTCGAGGTGGTCACCACCGGCGTCCTGCTGCAACGCCTCCAGCGCGACCCCGAACTGCCCGGCGTGGACGCGGTGGTGCTCGACGAGTGCCACGAACGCCACCTGGACGCCGACACCGCGCTCGCCTTCCTGCTGGACGTCCGGGCCGCGCTGCGCCCCGAACTGCGCCTGCTGCTGGCCTCCGCCACCGCCGACACCGACGCCTGGGCCGAACTGCTGGGCGGCGCCCCGGTGGTGGCCGCCGAGGGCGTCGCGCACCCGGTGGCGACGGTGTGGGCCCCGCCGCCGACCGCGGTCCGCCCCCCGCACGGGACGCGGGTCGACCCGGCGCTGCTGTCGCACGTCGCGGCGACGGTGCGCCGGGCGCTGGCCGAACGGGACGGCGACGTGCTGTGCTTCCTGCCGGGGGTCGGCGAGATCGCCCGGGTGGCCGGGCAGTTGGCCGCCGAGGACGTCGAGGTGCTGTCCCTGCACGGGCAGGCGCCGCAGGCCGTGCAGGACGCCGCGCTCAGCCCCGGCGGTCGGCGGCGGGTGGTGCTGGCCACCTCGGTCGCCGAGTCCTCGCTGACCGTGCCGGGCGTGCGGGTCGTGGTCGACTCCGGGCTGACCCGGGAGCCGCGCACCGACCACGCCCGCGGCCTGTCCGGGCTGGTCACCGTCCGCACCTCGCTGGCCGCCGCCCGGCAGCGCGCCGGCCGCGCCGGACGCGAGGCCCCCGGCACCGTGTACCGCTGCTGGGCGGAGGCCGAGGACGCCCGCGCCGCCCGCTTCCCCACCCCCGAGATCGCGCTCGCCGACCTCACCTCCTTCGCCCTCCAGGCCGCCTGCTGGGGCGACCCGGACGCCACCGGCCTCACCCTCCCCGACCCGCCGCCCGCCGGCGCGATGGCCGCCGCCCGCGACGTCCTGCGCGCCCTCGCCGCCGTCGACCCCGCCGGCCGCCCCACCGACCGCGGCCGCGCCATCGCCCGCACCGGCCTGCACCCCCGCCTCGCCCGCGCCCTGCTCGACGGCGCCCCCGCGGTCGGCCCGCGCCGCGCCGCCGAACTCGTCGCCCTCCTCTCCGAGGAGCCCCCGCGCGCCCTCGGCGACGACCTCGCCGAGATCCACCGCACCGTCCGCCGCTCCACCGACCCGTACGCCCGCCGCTGGAAGGACGAGACCCGCCGCCTCGAACACGCCCTGACGGACCCGACCGCGCAGCCCGCCGAGGGCGGCGCGGCGGGACGACCGCCGGGCGAGGGCGGCGCGGCGGGACGACCGCCGGGCGCGGACGGCGCGGCGGGACGACCGCCGGTCGAGGGCGGCGCGGCAGCCGGCGACGGCCTCGGGGCGCGGGCCGGCCGGGGGGCCGCCGGCTCCGGGCTGTCGGACGGTGCCGCCGCCGGGCTGGTGGTCGGGCTGGCCTACCCGGAGCGGGTGGCGCGGGCCCGGGAGGGCGGGGAGGGGGCGTACCTGATGGCCTCCGGGACGGCCGCCCAGCTGCCCGCCGGGACGCGGCTGCCGGCCGGCGGCTGGCTGGCCGTCGCGGTCGCCGACCGGCCCGCCGGGTCGCCCTCCGCGCGGGTGCTGCGGGCCGTGGCGGTGGACGAGGCGACCGCCCGGCGGGCGGCCGGGCCGCTACTGGCGGCCCGCGAGGAGGTGCGCTGGTCGGTCCGGCAGCGGGAGGTGGCGTCCCGCCGGGTGGAGTCCCTGGGCGCGATCGAACTGGCCGCCGCACCGCTCACCGCACCCGACCCGGCGCTGCTGCGGGCCGCGCTGCTGGACGGGCTCGAACGGGAGGGCGTCTCCGCGCTGCTGCGCTGGCCGCCCGCCGCGAGCGGGCTGCGCGAACGGCTCGCCTTCCTGCACCGGGCGATCGGCGACCCGTGGCCGGACGTCGAGGACGCCGCGCTGCTGGCCGCCGCCGAGCAGTGGCTGGAACCCGAGCTCTCCCGGGCCCGGCGCCGGGCCGACCTGGAGCGGATCGACACCGCCGCCGCGCTGCCGCGCCTGCTGCCCTGGGCGAGCGGGCAGGCCGGACGGCTCGACGAACTCGCCCCGGAGCGGATCACCGTGCCCACCGGCAGCCGGATCCGGGTCGACTACGCGAGCGACCCCGAGCGGCCGGTGCTGGCCGTGAAGCTCCAGGAGCTGTTCGGCTGGGCCGCCGCCCCGGCCCTGGCCGGCGGACGCGTCCCGCTCACCGTCCACCTGCTCTCCCCCGCGGGCCGCCCGGCCGCCGTCACCGGCGACCTCGCCGCGTTCTGGCGCACCGGCTACCCCGCCGTCCGCGCCGACCTCCGCGGCCGCTACCCCCGCCACCCCTGGCCCGAGGACCCCACCACGGCCGAACCCACCCGCCGCGCCAACCCGCGCAAGTGACGCCGCGTCACCCGGCCCGGCTCGCCCGCGCGGGGCGCGCACGGGCGGGTGAGCGGGCGGGTGAGCGGGCGGGTGAGCGGGCGGGGCGGGGAAGCTACCCCCAGTCCTCCGCCAGGACCGCCATGTCGATGTCGTCGACCCACTCGTCGCCGTACCGCAGCACCTGCCGCCGCACCCCCTCGACCTTGAACCCGGCCTTCTCGTAGGCCCGTTGCCCCCGGCCGTTGAAGGCGTAGACGGAGAGCGAGACGCGGTTGAGGCCGATCGCCCGGATCGCGTGGTCGGTGAGGAGGCGGACGGCCTCGGTGCCGAGGCCGCGGTCGCGGCCGTCGGGGCCGATGGCGATGCGGAGGTTGCAGGCGCGGTTGGGTGCGTCCCACTCGTTGAGGACGATCTCGCCGACGCCGCGGCCGGTGGCGCGGTCGACCACGATCAGGTCGAGGCGGTCGGTCTGCTCGTTGCGGGTGGTGTACCAGTCGACGACGCGGCGCTCCGTCGCCTCGTCCCAGACCGGGGGTTCGGGGGTGTAGGAGTCGGAGGTGTAGCGGAGCACGTCCGGGTCGTTGATCACGGCGCGGAGCATGGGAAGGTCCTCCTCCGGCCGCACGGGCCGCAGGAGGACCTTCTCGCCCACCAGGGTGGGTTTCTCGGAGAAGGAGGAGGAGGCAGGCATCCGGCCAGTCTCGGCGGGCCGGACGCCCACCCGCAACGCGATAAACCCGGTGAACGCGGTGACCGCGACGATCCGGGTGTCAGTGCGCGGCGGTCTCCCAGTTCGCGCCGGCGCCGACCGAGACGTCGAGCGGGGCGCGCAGCGGGTACGCCCCGGCCATCTGCTCGCGGACCAGGGCCTCGACCTGCTCGCGCTCGCCGGGGGCGACCTCCAGGACGATCTCGTCGTGCACCTGGAGCAGCATCCGGGTGGCGAGGCCGGCGGCGCGCAGGGCCGCGTCGACCCGGAGCATGGCGATCTTGACGATGTCGGCGGCGGTGCCCTGGATGGGGGCGTTGAGGGCCATCCGCTCGGCCATCTCGCGGCGCTGCCGGTTGTCGCTGGTGAGGTCGGGCAGGTAGCGGCGGCGGCCGAGCAGCGTCTCGGTGTAGCCGACGGCGCGGGCCTCCTCGACCACGTCGTGCAGGTAGTCGCGGACGCCGCCGAAGCGCTCGAAGTAGGTGTCCATCAGGCCCTGGGCCTCGGCGGGCTTGATGCCGAGCTGCTGGGAGAGGCCGTACGCGGACAGGCCGTAGGCGAGGCCGTACGACATGGCCTTGATCTTGCGGCGCATCTCGGCGTCGACGCTCGCCGGGGGGACCGAGAAGACCTGGGAGGCGACGGTGGTGTGCAGGTCCTCGCCGGTGGTGAAGGCCTCGATCAGGGCCTCGTCCTCGGAGAGGTGCGCCATGATGCGCAGCTCGATCTGCGAGTAGTCGGCGGTGAGCAGCGTCTCGTAGCCCTCGCCGACCACGAAGGCGCGGCGGATGGCGCGGCCCTCCTCGGTGCGGACGGGGATGTTCTGCAGGTTCGGGTCCTGGGAGGAGAGGCGGCCGGTGGCGGCGACCATCTGGTTGAAGGTGGTGTGGATGCGGCCCTGCGGGGAGACGGTCTTGAGCAGGCCCTCGACGGTGGTGCGAAGCTTGGCCTGGTCCCGGTGGCGGAGCAGGATGACCGGGAGTTCGTTGGTGGTCTGGGTGGCGAGCCAGGTGAGGGCGTCGGCGTCGGTGGTGTAGCCGGTCTTGATCTTCTTGGTCCTGGGCAGGCCGAGGTCGCCGAACAGGACCTCCTGGAGCTGCTTGGGCGAGCCGAGGTTGAACTCGCGGCCGGCGGCGGCGTGCGCCTCCTCGACGCAGCGCTGGATCTCGGCGGCGAACTGGGTCTCCAGGCCCTGGAGCCAGGCGCGGTCGGCGGCGATGCCGTGGCGCTCCATCCGGGCCAGCAGCTCGGCGATCGGCAGTTCCATGTCGTGGAACAGCTCGACCGCGCCGACCTCGGCGAGCCGGGTGTCGAACAGCTCGGCGAGGTCGTGGACGGCGCGGGCCCGGGTCATCAGGGACTGGGCGCCGGCCGTCGGGTCGGGCTCGTCGGCGTCGAAGCTGAGCTGGCCGGTCTCGGCCTGGGCGGCGGCGGGGGCGAGCGAGCGGCCCAGGTACTCCTCGGCGAGGACGTCGAGGGTGAAGGTGCGGCGGCCGGGCTTCTCCAGGTAGGCGGCGAGCGCGGTGTCGGCGGTGACGCCGGCGAACCGCCAGCCCTGCTCGGCGAAGGCCCGCATGACCTGCTTGGCGATGTGCAGGGCCTTGGGGCGCTCGGGGTCGGCGAGCCAGGCGGTGAAGGCGCGGTCGTCGTCCTCGCCGAGCGCGGCGGGGTCGAACCAGGCGGCGGCGGTGCCGGTGGCGAGGGCAATCTGCTCGACCCCGCCGGTGCCCAGCGCCCAGCTGTAGTCGGCGGCGAGGGCGGTGCGGACGTCCGTGCCGGTGTGCTCCTCCAGCCAGGCGGCGAGCGCGCCGGGGACGGTCAGCAGGTCGCCGTCGACGGCGGGGCCGGCCGGGACCTCGACGGCGGCGGCGCTCTCGGCGCCGGCCGGGTCGATGCCGGCCACCCGGTCGCGGAAGTTGGGGTTGCGGAACTCCAGCGCCTCCATCAGCCGGGCGACCTCGTCCTTGTCGAACGGGGCGCGGGCCAGCTCGGGGACGCCGAGCGGCAGTTCGACGTCCCGCACCAGTTCGGTGAGGAAGCGGTTGCGCTTGACGGAGTCGAGGTGCTCGCGGAGCTTCTCGCCGATCTTGCCCTTGACCTCGTCGGCCCGGTTGACCAGTTCCTCGAAGGAGCCGAACTGGTTGACCCACTTCGCGGCGGTCTTCTCGCCGACGCCGGGGATGCCGGGCAGGTTGTCGGACGGGTCGCCGCGCAGGGCGGCCAGGTCCGGGTACTGGTCGGGGCGGACGCCGTACTTCTCGGCGACCTTCTCGGGGGTGTAGCGCGTCAACTCGGAGACGCCCTTGGTGGGGTACAGCACGGTGACGTGCTCGTTGACGAGCTGGAGGGAGTCCCGGTCGCCGGTGACGATCAGCACCTCGAAGCCCTCGGCCGCGGCGGCGGTGGCCAGGGTGGCGATGACGTCGTCGGCCTCGAAGCCCTCGGCGGTGACCCGGGGCACCCGCATGGCGTCGAGCAGTTCGCCGATCAGCGGGACCTGGCTGCGGAACTCGTCCGGCGTGGCCGCGCGGTTGGCCTTGTACTCGGGGAACTCGGCGGACCGGAAGGTCTGCCGGGACAGGTCGAAGGCCACCGCCAGGTGGGTGGGCCGCTCGTCGCGGACGGTGTTGGCCAGCATCGAGGCGAAGCCGTAGACGGCGTTGGTGTGCTGGCCGGTGGCGGTGGAGAAGTTCTCCACCGGCAGGGCGAAGAAGGCCCGGTAGGCCATCGAATGCCCGTCCAGCAGCATCAGCCGGGGCCGTTCGGCCGCCTTCTTGCCCGCACCCTGTGTCGCCACGTCACGTCCCGTCCTGCCGGTTGCACTGCCTCCCCGATCCTAGAGGTCGGTGCGGACATCTCCGGCGCGGCGCGGAGCACCTCCCTACCCACGGGTAGACAGTCGTACGATCGACGCGCAACGAAGCGAACCCCGGAAGCAGGAGCACCATGACCGACGCGGCGCCCGTACTGAAAGTGCCCCAGGACGTGCTGGACCACTTCGCCAAGCTGGGGGTGAGCGCGGAGACCTTCTCCGGCGGGCACCTGGGCGAGAAGCTGGGCATCACCATCGTGGAGGCGTCCCCGGACCGGGTGGTCGGGACGATGCCGGTGGAGGGCAACCAGCAGCCGTACGGGCTGCTGCACGGCGGGGCGTCGGCGGCGCTGGCCGAGACGCTGGGCTCGATCGGCGCGATGCTGCACGCCGGCCCGGGCCGCTACGCGGTGGGCGTGGACCTGAACGCGACGCACCACCGCTCGGCGACCTCGGGCCTGGTGACGGGCGTGGCGACGGCGGTGTTCAAGGGCCGCACGGCCGCGACGTACGAGATCGCGGTGACGGACGACACCGGCCGCCGGATCACCTCCTGCCGGCTGACCTGCATGCTGCGCGACCTCTAGGCCCTGTCCGCCCGAGCGCGGCGGCACGACCGCGGCACACCGCCGCGGCGGCACCCCGCAGAGCACGGCCCCGCGCGCGCCCCCTCGGAGTTTGGCCGGTCCCCGCCAGGGGCAATCTCGGCTGGACGAGGGGGCGCCGCCATGTCCGGAGAGCGCGAACTGCCGAGCGGCCCAGGGGGGTTCCTCGGTCCGGTCGAGCCGGGCGAGGGCACCTGGACGCCGCTCGTGCTGCGTCCGGAGCGGCCGCCCGAGCGTCCGCCGCGCCTGCTGAGCAGGCGTCAGAAGTGCGTGCTGGCAAGTTTGTTGCTGCTGTTGGCGCTGGGACTGACGATCCGGCACGCGGTGAACTACCCTGGGCGAGCGTCGGGTTCGCCCCCACCGGGGCAACTCCCGCCGTTCCCCTCGCAGTCGACCAGGTTCGAGTACGACGGTCCGGCCCCGGCCGGGTCGGACTCCTTCGCCCTGCGGCTGGCGGTGCGCAACACCGGGCCCGCCCCGGTGGACGTGCTGGGGGTGAGCCAGGGGTACCGGGGGCTGACCGTGCGGGTCTCGGGCTGGCTGCCGCGGACGGTGCCGCCCGGGGGGACGCTCTCGCTGCGGGTGGGGCTGGAGGTCGTGGACTGCTCGGGGGCGCCGGCGGACGCGAGCCTTCCTTTCCTGGATGTAACGCTGCGTAATACGCGCGCAATGGAGACCGTGAGTCAGATCCTGGGCACCCCCTACGCCCGGGACCTTTCCGCCGCTCTGCATTCCGCCTGCGACGTCACCGATTATCGGACGTCCGCGACCAGCCCCCAATCTGCGGACAAACCTGTCCGATAATCGGTGAACCCAGGCGTGACCTGCGAGTTGAGGAAGGAGTCCATCCGCTACTCGGGACGGGTCCCGGAATTTCCGGCTCCACCTGGGGTTTTCGACCATGATGTGAGATCAGCCGACGCCGTGGTCATAACAAGAGAATCACAGCCTCACCCGCCCCACTGCCCGAGCAGCCAGCGGCGGTCTAGAGTCACGCCCAGTCACCGCACCGTCCGGTTACCGGGCGGCGCCGTCGCGATTCGGCACCGCCAGCCCTGTGCGCGTGTCCTCCAGATCCCGAAGGAGACCCTCCTCGTGCGAAAGAGCTCACTTCTCATCGTGACCATGGCCGTGACCGGAGCGCTCACGCTCTCCGCGTGCGGCTCGCGCGGCGGAAAGTCCGACTCCGGCTCGGACAGCGCGAAGGGCGACACCAAGGTCGTCATCGGCGTGGACGCCCCGCTCACCGGCAAGCTGTCCGCCCTGGGCCAGGGCATCAAGAACTCCGTGGACCTGGCCGTCAACAAGGCCAACAAGGACAAGGTCGTCCCGGGCGTCACCTTCGCCATCGAGCCGCTGGACGACCAGGCCAACCCGACCTCGGGCCAGCAGAACGCCACCAAGCTGGTCGGCGAGAAGGACGTCGCCGGCGTGGTCGGCCCGCTGAACTCCAGCGTCTCGCTGACCATGCAGAAGGTCTTCAACGACGCCCACCTGGCCCAGATCTCCCCGGCCAACACCAACCCGCAGCTGAGCCTCGGCCCGGACTGGGGCAGCGGCAAGTTCACCCGCCCGTACGCCTCGTTCTTCCGCACCGCCACCACCGACGTCGTGCAGGGCAAGTTCGCCGCCCAGTACCTGTTCAACGACGCGAAGAAGACCAAGGTCTACGTCATCGACGACAAGAAGACCTACGGCGCGGGCCTGGCCGCGATCTTCCAGGAGGAGTTCAAGAAGCTCGGCGGCACCGTGGTCGGCACCGACCACGTCAACCCCGACGACAAGGACTTCTCCGCGGTCGCCACCAAGGTCGCCGCCGCCGGCGCCGACTCGGTCTACTACGGCGGCGAGTACCCCGAGGCCGGCCCGCTCTCCGACCAGATCAAGAAGGCCGGCGCCGCCGTCCCGCTGTTCGGCGGCGACGGCATCTACGACGACGAGTACATCAAGCTGTCGAACGGCAACAGCAACGGCGACCTCGCCACCTCGGTGGGCGCCCCGGTCGAGGAGCTCGACTCCGCCAAGACCTTCATCGACGACTACAAGGCCGCCAACTACAAGGACGCGTACGCGGCCTACGGCGGCTACTCCTACGACGCCGCCTGGTCGCTGGTCGAGGCCGTGAAGGCGGTCGTCGCGGCCAACGGCGGCAAGGTGCCCTCCGACCTGCGCCAGAAGGTCATCGACGCGCTCGGCAAGGTCTCCTTCGACGGCGTCACCGGCAAGGTCTCCTTCGACCAGTACGGCGACACCACCAACAAGCAGCTGACCGTCTACACGGTCAAGGACGGCAAGTGGACCGCCGTCAAGAGCGGCACCTACAACGGCTGATCCCTCCCCCAGCACCACCCACAGCCGATCGGCGGGGGGCGCCACGAGCGCCCCCCGCCTCTCCTTCCCCCAACCACGGAGGCCTGCGGTGCACGAACTGCCGCAAAACCTGGCCAACGGCCTGATGCTCGGGCTGATGTACGGCCTGATCGCCGTCGGCTACACGATGGTCTACGGCATCGTCCAGCTCATCAACTTCGCCCACGGCGAGGTCTTCATGATCGGCGGCTTCGGCGCGCTGACCGCCTACGCGGCGCTGCCGCAGGGCACCTCGCTCTGGCTGGCCCTGCCGGTCATGATCGTCGGCGGTGTGATCGCCTCCGTGGTCACCGCCACCGCCGCCGAGCGGTTCGCCTACCGGCCGCTGCGCACCGCGCCCCGGCTGGCCCCGCTGATCACCGCGATCGGTCTGTCCATCGCGCTCCAGCAGGTGGTCTGGGCGTTCTACCCCGGCGCCAAGAAGGCCGTCTCCTTCCCGCACTTCAACGGCGCGGCGTTCGACCTCGGCCTCTTCCACATCCAGCGCAACGACCTGTTCCTGCTGATCGCCGCCCCGCTGTGCATGGTCTTCCTGGCCTCGTTCGTCCGGCTGACCCGCACCGGCCGCGCCATGCAGGCCACCGCGCAGGACCCGGACACCGCCAAGCTGATGGGCATCAACACCGACCGGATCATCGTGGTCGCCTTCGCGCTCGGCGCGGCCTTCGCGGCGATCGCCTCCGTGGCGCACGGCCTGCGCTACGGCAACATCGACTTCATGATGGGCTTCATGGCCGGCCTGAAGGCGTTCACCGCGGCCGTCCTGGGCGGCATCGGCAACATCTACGGCGCGATGCTCGGCGGCCTGGTCCTCGGCGTCGCCGAGTCGCTGGCCACCGCGTACATCGAGAACGTCCCCGGCCTGCACCAGCTCGGCGGCGCCGGCTGGGCCAACGTCTGGGCGTTCGTGCTGCTCATCGTCGTGCTGCTGGTCCGGCCCCAGGGCCTGCTCGGCGAGCGCGTCGCGGATCGGGTGTGAGGCAGATGACCACGTCCCACGAGACCACCCCCGTCCTGTCCCTGCCGACCGCCGCGGCCCGCGCCGCCGTGGTGGCGGGCGGCGTCCTGGCCGCGGCCTCCGCGCTGATGTCCTGGACCTGGACCGCCGACTTCCCCGGCGACCTGACCTACTACGGCTCCCCGGCCGGCCTGCAGTGGCTGGCCCTGGTCGGCGGCCTGCTGACCGTCCTGCTGGCGCTGGCCGCCGCGCGGGTGCCCGGGCTGCGCTGGCTGAGCCCCTCCGGCAGCAACAACGGCGTGCTGTTCGCCGCCGTCGGCACCCTCGCGGTGTGCTGGTACGCGGTCATCGCGATCGCGGCGGAGCTCGGCGGCCTGGCCAACCTCGACCCGGGCGGCTGGGTGGCCGGCGTCGGCTCGCTGCTGGCCGTGGCCGGCGCGCTGGGCCTGCCGCTGGACCGCCGCACCACCGTCCGGCGCCCCGCCGAGCGCTGGTGGGCGTACGCGGTGGCCGCCGCCGCCCTGCTGGTGTACTTCGGCCTGGACCAGGGCTGGCTGCTGCACGCGATCCCCGTCGGCGTGCAGCCGATCCTCACCGAGAACACCTGGTTCTTCCTCGCCCTGCCCGGCCTGCTGGCCGTGCTGCGGCTGTGGCTGCTGCTGGACGGCTGGACCCGGATCGGCCGGATCGAGCGCCGGCGGCCCGCCGCCCGCGCCCTGCCGTCCTGGGCGGAGATCCTGGTGATCACCGCGGTGTTCGCGGTGGGCCTGGGCGCCGCCGACTTCGGCATCTCCACCGAGTACGGCGAGCTGTTCATCGGTTTCCTGCTGCTGGTGGCCGCCGCCACCGCCGCGCTGAACGCCTCCGGCGCGGTCGGCCGGCTGGCCGAACTGACCACCCGGCACCGCGCGGTGACCACCGGGGCGGCGTTCGCCGCGGCCGCCGCGTTCCCGTTCACCCAGGGCAGCGACACCTACGTCCTGATCGGCGTCAACATCCTGATCTTCGCCACCGTGGCGCTCGGCCTGAACGTGGTGGTCGGCCTGGCCGGTCTGCTCGACCTCGGATACGTGGCCTTCCTCGGCGTCGGCGCGTACGCGGCGGCGCTGGTCTCCGGCTCGCCGTTCTCGGCCTTCCGCGGCGTGCACCTGCCGTTCCCGCTGGCCGCACTGGTCGGCGCGCTGGCCGCGCTGGTGTTCGGCGTGGTGATCGGCGCGCCGACGCTGCGGCTGCGCGGCGACTACCTGGCGATCGTCACCCTCGGTTTCGGTGAGATCTTCCGGATCGCGATGAACAACCTGGACGGCAGCTCCGGCCCGAGCCTGACCAACGGCCCCAACGGCATCGCCGCGATCCCCGACGTCAACCTGTTCGGCTTCGACTTCGGCCAGCCGCACGACGTCCTCGGCCTGCACCTGGGCAAGTTCGGCAACTACCTGCTGCTGATGCTGGTGGCCACCGCGATCGTGGTGACGGTGTTCGGCCGGGTCGCCAACTCCCGGATCGGCCGGGCCTGGGTGGCGATCCGCGAGGACGAGACGGCGGCCGAGGCGATGGGCATCAACGGCTTCCGGGTGAAGCTGATCGCCTTCGCGCTGGGCGCCACCCTGGCCGGCCTGGCCGGCGCGGTGCAGGCGCACGTGGCGAGCGCCGTCTCGCCCGACCAGTACCAGTTCGCCGGGGCCGTCCCGCCCAACTCGGCGTTCCTGCTGGCCGCGGTGATCCTGGGCGGCATGGGCACCATCAGCGGCCCGCTGGTGGGCGCGGCCCTGCTGTTCCTGATCCCGGCGAAGCTGCAGTTCCTGCAGTCCTACCAGCTGCTGGCCTTCGGCGTGGCGCTGATCCTGCTGATGCGCTTCCGCCCGGAGGGGCTGATCGCCGGCCGCCGGCAGCAGCTGGAGTTCCACGAGGCGGACGCGGAACTGCCCGCGCAGGCCGCCCCGATCGACGACGTACCGACCAAGGCTGGGGCGTGAGCACCGTGACGACCACCGACACCGCTCCCGCCGCCCCGGCGTCCGAGCCGCTCGCCGAACCCGTGCTGGAGGCTTCCGGCGTGGTGATGCGCTTCGGCGGCCTCACCGCCGTGAACGACGTCGACCTGACGGTCCGCCAGGGCGAGATCGTCGGTCTGATCGGCCCGAACGGGGCCGGGAAGACCACCTTCTTCAACTGCCTGACCGGGCTGTACGTCCCGACCGAGGGCACCGTGAAGTACAAGGGCACGGTGCTGCCGCCGAAGCCGCACCTGGTGACCCAGGCGGGCATCGCCCGGACCTTCCAGAACATCCGGCTGTTCTCGAACATGACGGCGCTGGAGAACGTCCTGGTGGGCCGGCACACCCGCACCAAGGAGGGCCTGTTCTCGGCGATCCTGCGCGGTCCGGGCTACCGGCGGGCCGAGGCGGAGAGCCGCGAACGCGCCCGGGAGCTGCTGGAGTTCTGCGGCCTCGGCGCGAAGGCCGACCACCTGGCCCGCAACCTCCCGTACGGCGAGCAGCGCAAGCTGGAGATCGCCCGGGCGCTGGCGTCCGAGCCGGGCGTGCTGCTGCTGGACGAGCCGACGGCGGGCATGAACCCGCAGGAGACCCGGGCCGCCGAGGAGTTGGTCTTCGCCATCCGGGACCTGGGCATCGCCGTGCTGGTGATCGAGCACGACATGAAGTTCATCTTCAACCTGTGCGACCGCACCGCCGTGCTGGTGCAGGGCCGGAAGATCGTCGAGGGCGACCGGGAGACCGTCCAGAACGACGAGCGGGTCGTCACCGCGTACCTGGGCGCCCCGCTCGAAGGAACCACCGCAGCTCAGGAGGACGGCCAGTGACCGCTCTGCTGGAGGTCGAGGACCTCCGTGTCGCCTACGGCAAGATCGAGGCCGTCAAGGGCATCTCGTTCACGGTCGCGGAGGGCGAGGTCACCACCCTGATCGGCACCAACGGCGCCGGCAAGACCACCACCCTGCGCACCCTGTCCGGGCTGCTGCGGCCGACCGCGGGCAAGGTCCTGTTCCAGGGCGCGGCGATCGACACCGTGCCCGCGCACCGGATCGTCGCGCTCGGCCTGGCGCACTCCCCCGAGGGCCGGCACATCTTCCCGCGGATGACCATCGAGGAGAACCTGCTGCTCGGCGCGTTCCTGCGCCGGGACGCGGCGGGCATCGCCGAGGACGTGGAGCGGGCCTGCACGCTCTTCCCGATCCTGGCCGAGCGCCGCAAGCAGGCCGCGGGCACCCTCTCCGGCGGCGAGCAGCAGATGCTGGCGATGGGGCGGGCGCTGATGTCCCGGCCCAAGCTGCTGATGCTGGACGAGCCGTCGATGGGCCTGTCGCCGCTGATGATGCAGAAGATCATGGCGACCATCGTGGAGCTGAAGGCCGCGGGCACCACCATCCTGCTGGTGGAGCAGAACGCGCAGGCCGCCCTCTCGCTCTCGGACCGGGCGTACGTGATGACCACCGGCCGGATCACCCTGTCGGGCACCGGCGCGGAGCTGCTGCACGACGAGTCGGTGCGCCGCCAGTACCTGGGCGAGGACTGACCCTCCGCACGCGCCGGTGCCCCCGCCCCCTCGACGGGGGGCGGGGGCACCGGCGCGTGCGCGCGGGGGCGGGCTCAGCCCTCGGCGGCCTCGGTCTTCTTGCGGTCCTGGGCGGCGCCCTCCTCGATCACGGCCTCGGCGACGGCGGCCATGGTCATCCGGCGGTCCATCGAGGTCTTCTGGATCCAGCGGAACGCGGCGGGCTCGTTGAGGCCGAACTTGGTCTGCAGCACGCTCTTGGCGCGGTCGACCAGCTTGCGGGTCTCCAGCCGCTGCGAGAGGTCCGCGATCTCCTGCTCCAGGGTCCGCATCTCGGTGTAGCGGGAGACCGCCATCTCGATGGCCGGGACGAGGTCGCTCTTACTGAACGGCTTGACGATGTACGCCATCGCGCCGGCGTCGCGGGCCCGGTCGACCAGCTCGCGCTGGGAGAACGCGGTGAGCATCAGCACCGGGGCCAGGTGCTGCTCGTGGATGCGCTCGGCGGCCGAGAGGCCGTCCAGGACGGGCATCTTCACGTCCAGGATGGCCAGGTCGGGCTTGAGCTCCTCGACCAGCCTGACCGCCGTCTCGCCGTCACCGGCCTCGCCGACGACGGTGTAGCCCTCCTCCTCCAGCATCTCCTTGAGGTCGAGGCGGATCAGTGCCTCGTCCTCGGCGATGACGATTCGGGTGATCTGGGGCGAGTCGGTGTCAAGCGGCTGTGCCTGCTCGTCGGCGGTGCTCACGGGGCTCCTCGGTCCGGCGGGGTGCTGCATGCATGAGCCTACCCAGACGCGGTATGTTTGGTTCACCGCGGTGGGGGGTTGAACCTTCGTTCCGCTGGGCCCCGATAGCCCAATCGGCAGAGGCAACGGTCTCAAACACCGTCCGGTGTGGGTTCGAATCCCACTCGGGGCACTTTCTCTTCGAATCCAAGGCGGCGCCGGCCGCCGTTCCTCCCTGCGCGAGATCCGTCTCACCCGGCGCCTCACCCGGCGTCCCGCCCCGCGTCTCACCCGGCGTCTCACCCGGCCGCGAGCGTGATCGACACCGGCCCGGCCGCGGCGCCCTCCGCCGAGCCGTCCGCCGCCTCCAGGGTGTAGGTGCCGGCGGTCTCCCCGTAGAAGTCGAACCAGGCCGCCAGGCTGACGGTGTCCGGCCGCCCGACGTAGGCGGTGGCGCCGATCGGGGCGCTGGGGGCGAGCCGGCGGCCGTCGGGCAGGGTCAGGTGCAGGTCCAGCCGGTCGGCGGTGGTGCCGGCCGGGGCGTCGAACAGGATCTCCGCGCTGTGCTGGCCGGGCTTCAGGGCGCGCAGCGCGCGGGGCACGAAGGGCGTGGTGCCGAGCGGCACCGCGGGGGCCGGGACGGGGCTGCCGGTGCAGTCCTCGCGCAGCCGGGCGGAGGCCAGCAGCAGCCGGTAGCGGCCGGTGCGCACCACGCCGGTGGAGGCGCGCAGCGGGGTCGGCCGGAGGTCGACCGCGTCCTGTCCGGCGCGGGCGCCCACCGGCAGCACCGCGCGGGCCGCGCCGGGGGCGGCCAGCACCAGGGCGAGGCGGTCCGGGTCCAGCGGCTGCCCGGGGGTGCCGACGTCCTGCACGGTGACGGTCAGCGAGGCGTAGCCGAACGGCGGCGGCCGGACCTCCAGCGGGCCGCTGACCGCGACGCCGTCGGACTCCAGCGCCACCCGGGGCAGGGCGGGCGCGGCCGGCACCGGCGACTCGACGACGACGCCCAGGACGAGTTCGACCGCGGTGCGGCCGTCGGGCTGCGTGGTCGCGGTGACCTTGGTGAGCCGGTAGGAGCTGCCGCCCCACCACGCCGTCCGGTCGACGGCCACGCTCCGGGCCGCGGGGCCGGTGGGGCTCCCGGACGCCACCTCCCGCAGGGTGTCCGCGCCGTAGGGGGTGCAGCCGGCGGTGAGGACGGCCGCGGCGCAGAGCACGGCGGTGCGGCGGCGTATCAAGCGGTTCCTTCCCCCGTTCCCGGCGCGGCCCGGCCCCGGGACCCCCGGGGCATGCTACCGACAACGCGCCGGGGGCGCGGGGAGCCGCTGACGGCCCGTCACGCGGCGGCCGGGCCCGCCCCCGCGTCCGGTGCGCGGCGGGCGGGCCCGGCCGCGGGCCGTCAGTTGGCCGGTTCGCCGACGTGGTGCACCCGCACCAGATTGGTGGAGCCGGCCAGGCCGGGCGGGGACCCGGCGGTGATGATCACGACGTCGCCGGGCGCGCAGCGGCCCAGGCTCAACAGCGCGGAGTCGACCTGGGCGACCAGTTCGTCGGTGGTGGTGACGAACGGGCCGAGGAAGGTCTCCACGCCCCAGGTCAGCGCCAACTGGCTGCGCACGGCGGGCTCGTAGGTGAACGCCAGGACCGGGATCGGCGAGCGGTAGCGGGTCAGCCGGCGGGCGGTGTCGCCGCTCTGGGTGAACGCGATCAGGTACTTGGCGTCCAGGAAGTCGCCGATCTCGGCGGCGGCCCGGGCCACCGCGCCGCCCTGGGTGCGGGGCTTGCCGCTCGCGGTGAGCGGCGGCAGGCCCTCCGCCAGGACCTCCTCCTCGGCGGCCTCGACGATCCGGGCCATGGTCCGGACCGTCTCGACCGGGTACTTGCCGACCGAGGTCTCGCCGGAGAGCATCACCGCGTCGGTGCCGTCCAGCACCGCGTTGGCGACGTCGGACGCCTCGGCCCGGGTCGGCCGGGAGGCGTTGATCATCGAGTCCAGCATCTGGGTGGCGACGATCACCGGTTTGGCGTTGCGCTTGGCCAGCTTGACCGCGCGCTTCTGGACGATCGGCACCTGCTCCATCGGGAGTTCGACGCCCAGGTCGCCGCGGGCGACCATGATGCCGTCGAAGGCGTCCACGATGGATTCGAGGTTCTCCACCGCCTGCGGCTTCTCGATCTTGGCGATGACCGGGATCCGGCGGCCCTCCTCGGCCATGATCCGGTGCACCTCCTCGACGTCCTTCCCGCTGCGCACGAACGACAGCGCGACGATGTCGGCCCCGGTCCGCAGCGCCCAGCGCAGGTCTTCGACGTCCTTGTCGGAGAGCGCGGGCACCGAGACGGCGACACCGGGGAGGTTGAGGCCCTTGTGGTCGGAGACCAGTCCGCCCTCGACGACGGCGCAGCGCACCCGGGGGCCGTCGACGCGGGTGACCTCCAGGGTGACCCGGCCGTCGTCGACCAGGATGCGCTCGCCGGGCGAGACGTCCGCGGCCAGGCCCTTGTAGGTGGTGCCGCAGACCTCCCGGTCGCCGGGGACGTCGTCGACGGTGATGGTGAACTCGTCGCCGCGTTCCAGCAGGACCGGCCCGTCGGCGAAGGTGGCGAGGCGGATCTTCGGGCCCTGGAGGTCGGCCAGCACCCCGACGCTGCGGCCCGTCTCGTCCGAGGCCTTGCGGACCCGGTGGTAGCGGTCCTCGTGCTCCGCGTGGGAGCCGTGGCTGAGGTTCAGTCGGGCGATGTCCATGCCGGCGTCGACCAGGGCCTTGATCTGGTCGTACGAGTCTGCGGCAGGCCCGAGAGTACAAACGATTTTTGCTCGGCGCATACAGCAGAGCCTAGGCATTACCGGGTCGTAACAGCGCGGTTCCGGCCAGTCCCGCCATGGCAGTTGGCAGAAGATTCGGTGAACGGACCCGCACCGTGCGAACGGTGGCGCGCGGGGTGAGCGGCCGGCGCCCGGATTGACGCACGGGAGTTCGCCGGGGGACGGGCCGGCGGCCACCGGACGGGCCCGCAGTCGGCCACCGGACGGGCCCGCGATCGGCCCGCGGCAGACCCGCGATCGGCACGCGGCGGACGGCCGCGGACGGCCGCGTCGCCCGGGGGTCACCGGGATCTCACCCGTTGGACGGCGGAGGGGTCTGGCCCCGGCGGCCGGAAAGCGGCAGACTGCCAGTCGCGTTTTCTACGCGCGTCACCACGGGTGGCGGGGTGTCACCTGCCCCGCCCCGGACGCCGGCTGACCTCCCGTACCGCCGACTTGGAGTCCTCGATGTCCCTCAACCGCCGTGACTTCGTCACCCGCTCCGCCGCCACCGCGGCCGGCGCCGCCCTGGTCGGCGGCCTGTCCGCCGCCGCGGCCACCCCCGCCGCCGCCGCGGACCACGACCGGGACGAGTCCCACGGCAGGGGCCCCGTCCCGTTCAAGGGCGCCTTCACCGTGATGGGCACCACCGACCTGCACGGCCACGTCCTCAACTGGGAGTACTTCACCGACTCCGAGTACGACGACGCCGCGCACAACGACGTCGGCCTGGCCAAGATCTCCACCCTGGTCGAGCAGGTCCGCAAGGAGAAGGGCCGCGGCCGCACCCTGCTGATCGACGCCGGCGACACCATCCAGGGCACCCAGCTCTCGTACTACTACGCCCGGATCGAGCCGATCACCGGCAAGCGCCCCCCGCGCCACCCGATGGCCGCCGCCATGAACGCCATGGGCTACGACGCCGCCGCGCTCGGCAACCACGAGTTCAACTACGGCATCCCGCTGCTGCGCGCCTACCAGCGGCAGCTGGACTTCCCGCTGCTCGGCGCCAACGCGGTCAACGTCAAGGACGAGAAGCCGGCCTTCCCGCCCTACGTCATCCGCGAGCTGCACCTCGGCCACGGCCGCCCGGTCCGGGTCGGCATCCTCGGCCTGACCAACCCCGGCATCGCCATCTGGGACAAGGCCAACGTGCAGGGTCAGCTGGCCTTCCCGGGCATCCCCGAGATCGCCGCCAAGTGGGTCCCCAAGGTCCGCGCGGCCGGCGCCGACGTGGTCGTGATCACCGCGCACACCGGCGTGGACGGCTCCTCCTCCTGGGGCGACCAGCTGCCGTACGCGGAGAACGCGGGCGCCCAGATCGCCGCGACCGTGCCCGGCGTCGACGCGATCCTGGTCGGCCACGCCCACAAGGAGGTCCCGCAGCGGATCGTGGTCAACACCGCGACCGGCAGGAACGTCGTCCTGTCCGAGCCCGCGCTCTGGGGCGAGCGGCTGACCTGCTTCGACTTCGAGGTCGAGTACGCCCGCGGCCAGTGGACCGTCACCGGCGTCAGCGCGCGGCTGCTGAACTCCAACACCGTCGCCGAGGACCCGAAGGTCGTCAAGCTGGTCAAGGACCAGCACCGGAAGGTCGTCGCGTACGTCAACCAGGTCATCGGCACCTGCAAGGAGACCCTCTCCATCGCCGAGTCCCGCTTCCGGGACACCCCGATCATCGACCTGATCGGCCGGGTCCAGGCCGACGCGGTGCGCGACGCGCTGGCCGGCGGCCCGTACGCGGCCCTGCCGGTGCTCGCCCAGGCCGCGCCGTTCAACCGCACCGCGGTCATCCCGGCCGGCCAGGTCAAGCTGCGCGACGCGGCCGGCCTGTACATCTACGAGAACACCCTGGAGGCCCGCGTCCTGACCGGCGCCCAACTCAAGGACTACCTGGAGTACTCCGCCAAGTACTACGCCCAGGTCGCCCCCGGGGCCCCGGTCGACCGGGACGCGCTGACCAACCAGGCCGACAACACCCCCGACTACAACTACGACTCGATCTACGGCCTGTCCTACGACATCGACATCGCGCAGCCGGTCGGCAGCCGCATCACCAACCTGTCGCACCAGGGCGCGCCGGTCGACCCGGCGGCGGAGTTCGTCCTCGCCGTCAACAACTACCGCGCCAGCGGCGGCGGCAACTTCCCGCACGTCGCGGCCGCCCGGCAGGTGTGGGCCGACTCCGACGAGATCCGCAACACGATGATCACCTGGGTGAAGGCCAAGGGCGTCATCGACCCGGCCGACTTCTCCGGCGGCGCCAACGGCGGCTGGCGCCTGGTCCGGGCCGGCGTCCCGGTCTTCTAGCACCCGGCACGCCGTCAAGGACGCGGGGCCGCCCGGGAGTCACCCTCCCGGACGGCCCCTTCCGCTGCCGCCGGAGCCGCGCGGGCGGCCCGGCTCAGAACGGGAAGCGCGAGCGCCCGTGCTGGATCGAGATCCACTTGACGGTGGTGAACGCGTCCAGGCTGCTGTCGCCGCCGAGCCGGCCGACCCCGGAGTTCTTCTCGCCGCCGAACGGCACGATCGGCTCGTCCGCGATCGTGCCGTCGTTGACGTGGATCATGCCGGTGTCGATCCGCTGGGCGAACCGCACGCCGCGCTCGACGTTCGCGGTGTGCACCGCGCCGGACAGGCCGAACGGGGTGTCGTTGGCGATCCGGACCGCCTCGTCCTCGCCGTCGAAGGGGATCAGCAGCGCGACCGGGCCGAACACCTCCCGGCGCAGGATCGGGTCGTCCGCCGGGATGTCGGTGAGGACGGTGGGCCGGACCAGGGTGCCGACGGTGGTGCCGTGCAGCAGGGGGCGGGCGCCGGCCGCCACCGCGCGCTCGACCTCGGCGGTGATCGCCTCGGCCTGGGCGGCGTTGATCAGCGGGCCGAGCTGGGTGGCGGGGTCGCCGGGGTCGCCGACCACCAGCGAGGCCACCTTGGCGGTGAACTTCTCGCTGAACTCGTCGAACACCGCGCGGTCGACCAGGATGCGGTTGGCGGCCATGCAGATCTGGCCCTGGTGGACGAAGCGGCTGGCGACGGCGGCGCCCACCGCGTAGTCGACGTCGGCGTCGTCGAGGACCACCAGCGCGCTGTTGCCGCCGAGTTCGAGGACGACCCGCTTGAGGTGGCTCGCGGCGACCGTGGCCACGTGCCGGCCGACCCCGTCGGAGCCGGTGAAGGCGATGACCTTGGGCACCGGGTGCTCGATGAACGCGTCGCCGATCTCGGCGATGTCGGTGAGGACGACGTTCAGCAGGCCGGCCGGCAGCCCGGCCTCCTCGAAGATCTTCGCGATCAGGGTGCCGCCGGCCACCGGGGCGTCCTGGTGCGGCTTGAGGACGACCGCGTTGCCGAGGGCGAGCGCCGGGGCGACGGCCTTCAGCGAGAGGAAGACCGGGGCGTTGAACGGGCTGATCACGCCGACCACGCCGACCGGGAGCCGGTAGAGCCGGTTCTCCTTGTCCGGCATCGGCGAGGGCAGGATGCGGCCCTCGGCGCGCAGCGCCAGCGCGCCGGCCTCCCGGATCATGTCCTTGACCAGGGCGAGTTCGAAGCCGGACTTCATCAGGGTGCCGCCGAGTTCGACGGTCATCACCCGGAGGATCTCCGCCTCGCGCTCCTCGACCACCCGCAGGGCGCGCTCGAAGACCAGGCGCCGCTGGTAGGGGCTGGTGGCGGCCCAGGCGGGCTGGGCGCGCTCGGCGGCGCGGTAGGCCTGGTCGATCTCCTCGGCGGTGGCGACGGTGAAGGAGGCGAGCTTCTCCCCGCTGAAGGGGTCGAGGTCCACGATGTCCCAGGAGCCGGTCCCCTCCCGCCACTGACCGTCGATGTACTGCTGGGCGAGTTCCGCGATCAAGGACATCAGATCCCTCTCGGCACTAACGACCACCTACTGACGGATCATCATCTTAATTGCGGTTCAGGCGTCTTGGAGGATCTCCGCCAGAAGCGACCGGGTCTCCTCCTCGGACAGCGCCGCCGCCGACACCCGTTCCAGCGCGGTCGTGTACTCGGCCACCTCGACCGGCTTGTCCAGGTACAGCGCGGTGGTGAACTGCTCGACGTAGACCACGTCCGCCAAGTCCGGCTCGGGGAAGCCCAGCACCGTGAACGCCCCGCTGTCCGCCGCCAGCGCGCCCATGCCCAGCGGCAGCACCCGCAGGCTGATCGTCTCGCGCCGGGAGAGCTCGGCCAGCCTGGCCAGCTGACCGCCCATCACCTCGGGGCCGCCGCACGGGCGGCGCAACGCCGTCTCGTCCACGATCAGCTCCAGCCGGGCGGTCGCCCCGGGGGCCAGGAAGCGCTGCTGCCGGCGCAGCCGCACCGCGGCCCGGCGGGCGATCTCCTCGTCGGGGGCGGTCGGGCTGCCGGCCCGCATCACCGCGTGCACGTACTCGGGGGTCTGCAGCAGCCCGGGCACGAACTGCACCTCGTAGCTGCGCACCAGGTTCGCCGCGTCCTCCAGGTTGAGGTACGTCTGGAACCAGCCGGGGACGACGTCCCCGTAACCGTGCCACCAGGACGGGGCGTTGGTCTCGCCGACCAGGCCGAGCAGCGAGGCCCGGGACTCCTCGTCGTCGACGCCGTAGAGCGTCAGCAGGTCCGCCACGTCGCGCTGCTTGAAGCCGACCCGGCCGAGCTCCATCCGGCTGATCTTCGACTCCGAGGCCCGGATCGAGTACCCGGCGTCCTCCCGGGTCACGCCGCGGGCCTCGCGCAGGCGCCGCAGCTGGGCGCCCAACTGGATGCGACGCGCGGTCGCACCGCTGCCCGTCTGCAGGCCCGTCATGCAAACCTCCGCCCCAGGAACGCCAAGTGGACCCCGTGGGATGCAGTCTGCCACTGGGCGACGACACTCCGCGAGGTCCTTCCGGTATTTGGCCAATCCGTTGTACGAGCCCGGGTTTCGACTCCGCCCCGGACAGCCCGGCCGGCCCGGGCCGCACGTCACGGCCCGGGCGGCCCGCCCGGTCACGACCCGGACAGCACGTCCGCCAGCTCGGCCCGGGAGCCCACCCCGAGCTTCGGGTACGCCTTGTACAGGTGGTGCCCGACGGTGCGGGCGCTCAGGAACAGCTGGGCGGCGATGTCCCGGTTGGACAGGCCCTGCGCGGCCAGCCGGACGATCTGCGACTCCTGCGGGGTCAGCCCGGCCACCGTCCGGTCCGGGCCGGACGCGGCGGCGGGCGCACCGGTGGCGTCCAGCTCCAGCCGGGCCCGCTCCGCCCAGGGCGCGGCGCCCAGCCGCCGGAAGGCCAGCTCGGCGGAGCGCAGCGGCGCCCGGGCCTCCGCCCGGCGCCGGGCCCGGCGCAGCCACTCGCCGTACAGCAGCTCGGTGCGGGCCTGCTCCCAGGGGCGGGGCTGCTCGGCGTGCGCGGCCAGCGCCTGCCGGTAGAGGTCCTCGGCGAGCTGGTCGGGGGCCAGCAGCGCGTGGCAGCGGTGCACCAGGGCGCGGGCCCACGGCCGGTCGGCGCGCTCGGCCCAGCGTTCGAACCGGGCCAGCGGGTCGGCGCACTCCTCGTCCCGGCGCAGCCGCACCGCGGCCTCGACCAGGTCGGGCACCGCGCGGACCGCGCTCACCTGGTGGCCGTGCGCGCCGCCGGTGAGCGCGGCCAGCTGCCCGTGGGCGTCCTCGGCCCGGCCGGCGCCCAGGTCGAGCAGGCCGAGCGCCCAGCGGGCCCAGGAGGTGCCCGCGCCGCCCCGGTCGAAGGCCGCGGCGGCCTCCGCCCGGCACGGGTCGCTCTCGCCGCGGGCGGCGGCCAGGTAGGCCAGGAAGCCGTGCACCTGGCCGGTCCACAGCGGCTGTCCGGTGTCCCGGGCGAGTTGCAACGCCTCGGCGGCGTGGTCGGCGGCCAGGCCGGGGCGGCCGTCGAAGAGCTCGGCCTCGGCGAGGAAGAACAGCAGGGTGGGCAGCGTCCCGAAGGAGCCCGTCTCGCGGGCCTCGCGGACCAGGCGGCGGGACAGGTCGAGCACCTCGGCGTCGTGGCCCGGCACCAGCCCGGCCCCGCACGGCAGCACCAGGTCGACCGGGACGGCCGCGCCGGCCGCCCGGGCCGCCCGCTCCGCCTCCGCCAGCGCGGGGCCGTCCGCCTCCCCCAGCGCGGCGTCCAGGTAGCGGGCCACCGGGGCGAGCGGGTCGCCGTCCGGCAGCCGCAGCGCGGTGAGCGCCGCCAGGGTCCGCCGCACCTCCGGGAGGCCGTCGTACCAGGCCACGTGCAGGGCCTGGACCAGCACCCGGGCGGCCGGGCCGGGGTGGTCGGCGGCGACCAGCGCGGCGGCCTCGGTCAGCCGCCGGTGCGCGGGGCGGTGCTCGCCGCGCCAGAACTCGGCCACCCCGCGGGCGAACAGCAGGTGCGCCCGGGTCACCGGGTCGGCGTCCGGTCGGTCGGCGGCGGCGGCCAGCCGCTCGGCCCGCTCGACCTCGCCCGCCTCCAGCGCGGCCTCCACCGCCGCCACCGTCCAGCGGCGGGCCGCCACCGGGTCGGGGCTGAGCCGGGCGGCCCGCTCGTACGCCGCCGAGGCCCCGGTGTGCCCGCCGCGCGAGGCCGCCGCGTCGGCCGCCGCCGCCAGCTCCCCGGCCGCGTCCGCGTCCCGGCCGGTGGCGGCCAGCGCCCGGTGCCAGGCCCGCCGCAGCGGCTCCCCGGGCCCGTAGGCGGCGGCCAGCGCCCGGTGCGCGGCCAGCCGGTCGGCCAGCGGGGCCCGGTCCACCAGCGCGGAGCGCAGCAGCGGGTGGCGGAAGACCGCCCGGCCCGCCGTCAGGTCGACCCGGAGCAGGCCCTGCGCCTCGGCGGGCGCCAGGTCGGCGGCGCTCAGCCCGCTGTGCTCCGCGGCCCGCAGCAGCACCTCCAGGGCGCCGGTCTCCTCCAGGGCGGCCAGCAGCAGCCAGCGCTGCGCGGTGCCGGGCAGCCGGCTGACCTGGCCGTGGTAGGCGAGCCGGAGCCGTCCGGCGGGCGGCAGGGCGCCGGAGGCCCCGGCCGCCGGTAGTTCGCGCAGTGCCAGCGGGTTGCCCCCGGCGGCGGCCAGCACCCGGGCGGGGTCGGCGAGTTCGGGGGCCAGCTCGGCCAGCAGGGCGGCGGCGTCCGGCTCGGCCAGCGGTTCGACCCGCAGTCGGGGCAGCCCGGCCGGGTCCGGCCCGTCCTCCCGGGTCGCCAGCAGCAGGGCCAGGCGCTCGGCGCCGAGCCGGCGGGCCGCCAGCCGCAGCGCCGCCGCGGACTCCGGGTCGGCCCACTGGAGGTCGTCCACCAGGGCCAGCACCGGCCCGTGCTCCGCGAGGTCGCCGAGCAGGGTGAGCACCGCCAGGCCGACCAGCAGCCGGTCCCCGGGCGGGCCCTCGGCCAGTCCCAGGGTGCGTTCCAGCGCGGCCCGTTGCGGCCCGGGCAGGCCGCCGATCCGGTCCAGGGCGGGTGCCAGCAGCTGGCTGAGCAGCGCGTACGGCAGCCGGGCCTCGCTCTCCACCCCGGCCGCCCGCAGCACCCGCCATCCGTCGGCCCGCTCGGCCGCCGCGTCCAGCAGCGCGCTCTTGCCGATGCCCGGCTCCCCGCACAGCACCAGTGCCCCGGCCCGTCCCCCGCCGGCCGCCGCGAGCAGCCGGTCGACCGCGGCCCGTTCCGTCCCCCGTCCGTACAGCATGGGTCGACCCTACCCATGCGCGACCGATTCCCCGGGCCCGCGATCTCCGTAACTTCTTGTCCCGCAAGGAGAGACCACGCAACACAGCGAACCCAAGGAGCCGTCATGGACCTGCAGCACCTCGCCGAGCGCTACCTCGCCGCCTGGAACGAGACCGACCCGGCCGCCCGGCGCAAGCTGGTCGAGGAGACCTGGGCGCCCGGGGGCGCGTACACCGACCCGCTGGTGGAGACCCGCGGCCACGAGCAGTTCGACGCCGCCCTGGCCGCCGTCCAGGCCCAGTTCGCCGGGCTGGTCTTCCGCCTCGGCCCGGTCGACGCGCACCACGACGTCGCCCGCTTCACCTGGGAGCTGGCCGCGGACGGGACCGCGGAGGCCCTGGTGGTCGGCTTCGACGTGCTCACCGCCACCGCGGACGGCCGGATCGCCACGGTGGTCGGCTTCCTGGACAAGGTCCCGTCGGCCTGAGCCGCCCGCCGCCCGCCGCCCGCCACCGGGAACGCCGCCCGGAACGCCGCCGGGAACGACAACGACGCCTGCCCTTACCTGGTCGGGGAGTGGGCAGGCGTCGCGATGACCGGGTCCCGGCGGCTCTGGCGGGTCGGTGTTTGTCGGCCGTACCCCCCTCGCGGGGGGCGTGGGCGTTCTGGGGCCGGTGGTCGTCGGACCACCGACTGGCGGTCGGTCAGACCACCAGCGGACGGTCGGTCGGCTTGATCGGGGCGGGGAGCGCGGTCTTGCCGCCCAGGTACGCGTCGACCGCCGCGGCGGCCGAGCGGCCCTCCGCGATCGCCCAGACGATCAGCGACTGACCGCGACCGGCGTCACCGCAAACGTACACCCCGTCGACGTTGGTGCCGAACTTGCCGTCCCGGGCGACGTTGCCGCGGGCGTCGAGGTCGACGCCGAGCTGCTCGACCAGGCCGTTCTTGACGTCGGTGCCGGTGAAGCCCATCGCCAGGGTGACCAGCTGGGCCGGGATGACCTTCTCGCTGCCGGGGACGGTCTCGAACTTCCCGTCCTTGAACTCGACCTCGACCAGGTGGAGTTCCTGGACGTTGCCGTCCTCGTCGCCGACGAAGTGCGAGGTGGAGACCGAGTAGACCCGCTCGCCGCCCTCCTCGTGGGCCGAGGTGACCTTGTAGGTCATCGGCATGGTCGGCCACGGCTGGTGGGCCGGCCGGGCGTCCGACGGCCGCGGCATGATCTCCAGCTGGGTGACCGAGGCCGCGCCCTGGCGGTGCGCGGTGCCGACGCAGTCCGCGCCGGTGTCGCCGCCGCCGATGACGACCACGTGCTTGCCCTTGGCCGAGATCGGGGAGTCGACGTAGTCGCCCTCCTGGACCTTGTTGGCCAGCGGCAGGTACTCCATCGCCTGGTGGACGCCGTTCAGCTCCCGGCCGGGGACGGGCAGGTCGCGGGCGGTGGTGGCGCCGGCCGCGATGACCACCGCGTCGAAGCGCGAGCGCAGGTCCTGGCCGCTGATGTCGACGCCGGCCTCGACGCCGGTGCGGAAGCGGGTGCCCTCCGCGCGCATCTGCTCGATGCGGCGGTTGATGTGGCGCTTCTCCATCTTGAACTCGGGGATGCCGTAGCGCAGCAGGCCGCCGATCCGGTCGGCGCGCTCGTACACCACCACGGTGTGGCCGGCCCGGGTGAGCTGCTGGGCGGCGGCCAGGCCGGCCGGGCCGGAGCCCACCACGGCGACGGTCTTGCCGGACAGCCGCTCCGGGACCTGCGGGGTGACCCCGCCGCGGTCCCAGGCCTTGTCGATGATGGTGACCTCGACGTTCTTGATGGTCACCGGGTCCTGGTTGATGCCCAGCACGCACGCCGACTCGCACGGAGCCGGGCACAGGCGGCCGGTGAACTCCGGGAAGTTGTTGGTGGCGTGCAGCCGCTCGATCGCGCCGGACCAGTCGTCCCGGTAGGCGAGGTCGTTCCACTCGGGGATCAGGTTCCCGAGCGGGCAGCCGCTGTGGCAGAACGGGATGCCGCAGTCCATGCAGCGGCCGGCCTGCTTGGTGATGATCGGAAGGAGGCTGCGCTCGACGTAGACCTCGTTCCAGTCGCGGAGCCGGACGTCCACCGGACGGCGCTCCGCCAGCTGCTTGGGCGTGGTCAGGAAGCCCTTGGGGTCAGCCATTTGCCGCCTCCATCATCTTGCGAGTGGTCTCCACCTCGGAGAGGCCATCGCGCTCAGCGGCGTCCTTGGCGGCGAGCACAGCCTTGTAGTCGGTGGGCATGATCTTGGAGAAGCGGGAGACCCCGCTGCCCCAGTCGGCCAGGAGCGCGGCGGCGACGGTGGAGCCGGTCTCCTCGTAGTGCTGCTGGACGGTCTCGCGCAGCCATTCGCGGTCGGCCGCACCGGGGGCCTCGATGCCCACCATGCCGCTGTTGACGTTGGCCGGGCGGAGGTCGAGCACGTAGGCGATGCCGCCGGACATGCCCGCCGCCAGGTTGCGGCCGGTCTCGCCGAGGATCAGCACCCGGCCGCCGGTCATGTACTCCAGGCCGTGGTCGCCCACGCCCTCGACCACCAGGGTGGCGCCGGAGTTGCGGACCGCGAAGCGCTCGCCGGCCTTGCCGCGCAGGTGGATGCGGCCGGAGGTGGCGCCGTAGCCGATGGTGTTGCCGGCGATGACGTGGTTCTGCGCGTCGGCGCCGATCGCGGCGGCGTCCCGGGCGGGACGGACCACGAGCACGCCGCCGGACAGGCCCTTGCCGACGTAGTCGTTGGCGTCGCCCTCCAGGCGCAGCGTGACGCCGCGCGGGACGAAGGCGCCGAAGGACTGGCCGGCCGAGCCGGTGAAGGTCACGTCGATGGTGCCCTCGGGCAGGCCCGCGCCGCGGTACCGCTTGGTCACCTCGTGGCCGAGCATGGTGCCGACGGTGCGGTTGACGTTGCGGATCGGCAGCTGGATGCGGACGGCCTCGCCGCGCTCCAGGGCGTCCTCGGCCAGCTCGATGAGCTGGTTGTCGAGCGCCTTGTCGAGCGCGTGGTCCTGGCCGGTGGTGTGGTGCAGGGCCGCGCCCTCGGGCAGCTCGGGGACGTGGAACAGCGGGGCCAGGTCGAGCCCGGCGGCCTTCCAGTGGTCGATCGCGGCCTGGGCGTCGATGTGCTCGGCGTGGCCGACGGCCTCCTCGATCGAGCGGAAGCCCAGCTCGGCGAGGAGCTCGCGGACCTCCTCGGCGATGAACTCGAAGAAGTTGACCACGAACTCGGGCTTGCCGGAGAAGCGCTCGCGCAGCACCGGGTTCTGGGTGGCGACGCCGACCGGGCAGGTGTCCAGGTGGCAGACCCGCATCATGATGCAGCCGGAGACCACCAGCGGGGCGGTCGCGAAGCCGAACTCCTCGGCGCCCAGCAGGGCGGCGATCACCACGTCGCGGCCGGTCTTCAGCTGGCCGTCGGTCTGCACCACGATGCGGTCGCGCAGGCCGTTGAGCAGCAGGGTCTGCTGGGTCTCGGCGAGGCCGAGCTCCCAGGGGCCGCCCGCGTGCTTGAGCGAGGTCAGCGGGGAGGCGCCGGTGCCGCCGTCGTGGCCGGAGATCAGCACCACGTCGGCGTGCGCCTTGGAGACGCCGGCCGCGACGGTGCCCACGCCGACCTCGGAGACCAGCTTCACGTGGACGCGGGCCTGCGGGTTGGCGTTCTTGAGGTCGTGGATCAGCTGGGCCAGGTCCTCGATGGAGTAGATGTCGTGGTGCGGCGGCGGGGAGATCAGGCCGACGCCCGGGGTCGAGTGCCGGGTCCTGGCCACCCACGGGTAGACCTTGTGGCCGGGCAGCTGGCCGCCCTCGCCGGGCTTGGCGCCCTGGGCCATCTTGATCTGGATGTCGTCGGCGTTGACCAGGTACTCGGAGGTGACGCCGAACCGGCCGGAGGCGACCTGCTTGATCGCCGAGCGGCGCTCGGGGTCGTACAGGCGCTCCGGGTCCTCGCCGCCCTCGCCGGTGTTGGACTTGCCGCCCAGCCGGTTCATCGCGACGGCGAGCGTCTCGTGCGCCTCCATCGAGATGGAGCCGTAGGACATCGCGCCGGTGGAGAACCGCTTGACGATCTCGGAGACCGGCTCGACCTCGTCGATCGGGACCGGGGTCCGGCCCAGGGCGTCCAGCTGGAACAGGCCGCGCAGCGTCATCAGGCGCTCGGACTGGGCGTTCACCCGGCCGGTGTACTGCTTGAAGACGTCGTAGCGCTTGGTGCGGGTGGAGTGCTGGAGGCGGAAGACCGTCTCCGGGTCGAACAGGTGCGGCTCGCCCTCGCGGCGCCACTGGTACTCGCCGCCGATGTCCAGCGCGCGGTGCGCGGCGGAGATACCGGAGGCCGGGTACGCCTTGGCGTGGCGGGCGGCGGTCTCCTTGGCGATCTCGTCCAGGCCGATGCCGCCGAGCTTGGTGGTGGTGCCCGCGAAGTAGGCGTCCACCAGCTCCTGGGAGAGGCCGATGGCCTCGAAGACCTGCGCGCCGCGGTAGGAGGCGACGGTGGAGATGCCCATCTTGGACATCACCTTCAGGACGCCCTTGCCGAGCGCCTTGATCAGGTTCTTGATCGCCTTCTCGGGCTCGATGTCCGACACGAACACGCCCTGGGCGACCAGGTCCTCGACCGACTCCATGGCCAGGTACGGGTTGACCGCGCCGGCGCCGTAGCCGACCAGCAGCGCGACGTGGTGCACCTCGCGGACGTCGCCCGCCTCGACCAGCAGCGACACCTGGGTGCGCTGCTTGGTGCGGATCAGGTGGTGGTGGACGGCCGAGGTGAGCAGCAGCGACGGGATCGGCGCGTGCTCGGCGTCCGAGTGCCGGTCGGAGAGCACGACGATGCGGGCGCCGTCGGCGATCGCGGCGTCGGCCTCGGCGGCGATCTCGGCCAGCCGGGCGGCCAGGCCCTGGCCGCCGGCCGCGACCTTGTACAGGCCGGACAGGGTGACGGCCTTCAGGCCGGGCTGGTCGCCGTCCTTGTTGATGTGGACCAGCTTGGCCAGCTCGTCGTTGTCGATCACCGGGAAGGTGATGCCGACCGAGCGGCAGTGCGCCGGGCTGGCGTCCAGCAGGTTGCCCTCGGGGCCGAGGTTGCTGTGCAGCGAGGTGACCAGCTCTTCGCGGATCGCGTCCAGCGGCGGGTTGGTGACCTGGGCGAACAGCTGGGTGAAGTAGTCGAACAGCAGGCGCGGCTTCTCGCTGAGCGCGGCGATCGGCGAGTCGGTGCCCATCGAGCCGAGCGCCTCGCCGCCGGTCCTGGCCATCGGCGCGAGGATGACCCGCAGCTCCTCCTCGGTGTAGCCGAAGGTCTGCTGGCGGCGGGTGACCGAGGCGTGGGTGTGGGCGATGTGCTCGCGCTCGGGGAGCTTGGCGAGCTGGATCTGCCCGCCCGCGACCCACTCCTCGTAGGGGTGCTCGGCGGCGAGGGCGGACTTGATCTCGTCGTCCTCGACGATGCGGTGCTCGGCGGTGTCGATCAGGAACATCCGGCCGGGCTGCAGGCGGCCCTTCTTGGCGACCTTCTCCTGGTCGATGTCGAGCACGCCGACCTCGGAGGAGAGCACGACCAGGCCGTCCTCGGTGATCCAGTACCGGGCCGGGCGCAGGCCGTTGCGGTCCAGGACCGCGCCGATCTGGGTGCCGTCGGTGAAGGTGACGCAGGCCGGGCCGTCCCAGGGCTCCATCAGGTTGGAGTGGTACTGGTAGAACGCGCGGCGGGCCGGGTCCATGGTGGCGTGGTTCTCCCACGCCTCCGGGATCATCATCAGCACCGAGTGCGGCAGCGAGCGTCCGCCGAGGTGGAGCAGCTCCAGGACCTCGTCGAAGGACGCCGAGTCGGAGTGGTCCGGGGTGCAGATCGGGAAGATCCGGTCCAGGTCGCCGGGGATCAGGTCGGTGGCGAGCTGGGACTCCCGGGCGGTCATCCAGTTCCGGTTGCCCTTGACCGTGTTGATCTCGCCGTTGTGCGCGACGAAGCGGTACGGGTGGGCGAGCGGCCAGCTCGGGAAGGTGTTGGTGGAGAAGCGCGAGTGCACCAGGCCGATCGCGGAGGCGTAGAGCCGGTCCGACAGGTCGGGGAAGAAGGGCTCCAGCTGGCCGGTGGTCAGCATGCCCTTGTAGACCAGGGTGCGGGCGGAGAGCGAGGGGAAGTACACCCCGGCCTCCCGCTCGGCGCGCTTGCGCAGCACGAAGGAGACCCGGTCCAGCGCGATGCCGGTGCGCTCGCCGTGGGTGACGAAGACCTGCCGGAAGCGCGGCATGACGCTGCGGGCGGTGGCGCCCAGCAGGTCGGGGGTGACCGGGACGTCGCGCCAGCCGAGGACGGTCAGGCCCTCCTCGGCGGCGATGGCCTCGATCCGGGCGGCCGCGGCGGCGGCCTCCTCGTCGCCGTCCGGGAGGAAGGCGATGCCGACCGCGTAGGAGCCGACGGCGGGGAGCTCGAAGTCCGTGTTCGCACGCAGGAACGCGTCCGGGATCTGGGTCAGGATGCCCGCGCCGTCACCGGAGTCCGGCTCGGCGCCGGTGGCGCCCCGGTGCTCCAGGTTGCGCAGGACGGTCAGCGCCTGCTCGACGATCTTGTGGTCGGCGATGCCGGTCAGCGTGGCCACGAAGCCGACGCCGCAGGCGTCGTGCTCGTTGCGCGGGTCGTAGAGACCCTGGGCCTGGGGACGCGCGTCCGGAACGAGGGCGTAGGGGCCGGTGGCCTTGGCGTCCTCGTGGCCGGAGTGCATGGATGCAGACAGCATCGGCTCTCCCGTCGTCGTAAACAGTTGCTTCATGCAAAGG
The DNA here is from genome assembly GCF_044769485.1 of Kitasatospora sp. NPDC090308. Lineage (NCBI taxonomy): Bacteria > Bacillati > Actinomycetota > Actinomycetes > Kitasatosporales > Streptomycetaceae > Kitasatospora > Kitasatospora sp. NPDC090308. Next base: position 310,873 of record NZ_JBIVXY010000001.1, read on the forward strand.
GACGACGTTGGCCCTGATGCGATTTGTCGGTGCAGGTTACATGATGCCGCCTGTACCGGGAAGTGGATTCATGCGTCCACATCCCGGACTGATCCCCAGGTCAGGGGGCGGATGGGGGAAAGGCGCAGCGTCGCGCGTTCCCTCCAGTGTGCCCCCTGCCGGAGGCCGGGAAACAGGGGCGAAACGCCCTCGCCACACGCGCCTCAGGAGTCCCACCTGGGATTCTTCGAAGTCGACGCCGCCCCGCTTGCGATTCCCGGGGTCGACAGCCGGATGTCGAGACTAGGGCAAGGCGCAGGCTCGGGCCCATGTGCGGAACATCACGCGCTCCATGGCATAACTATACAGAGGTCTGGATTTTCGTACAAGGCCGTCCGGGTGACGGCCGGTCGGCGGGTCAGCCGACGGCCCCGCCGATCAGCCGTCCCAGCAGGTAGGTGACGCCCGCCGCGGCCCCGCCCAGCACCAGTTGCCGCAGGCCGGAGAACCACCAGCTGCGGGCCGTCACCCGGGCCACCACCGCGCCGCAGCCGAACAGGCCCAGCACCGCCAGCAGGGCGGCCGGCCGGAGCGTGGTCGCGCCCAGCAGGTAGGGCAGCACCGGCAGCAGCGCGCCGAGCGCGAAGCAGCCGAACGAGGAGAGCGCGGCGACCAGCGGCGAGGGCAGGTCCTCCGGGTCGACGCCGAGCTCCTCGCGGGCGTGCACGGCCAGCGTGGTCTCCGGGTCGGCGGAGAGCTGCCGGGCCACCTCGCGGGCCAGCTCCGGGTCGACGCCCCGGGCCGCGTACAGCTCGGCCAGCTCGGCCAGCTCGCCCTGCGGGTTGCGCCGCAGCTCGATCCGCTCGACCTCCAGCTCGGCCTCCACCAGCTCGCGCTGGGAGGCCACCGAGGTGTACTCGCCGGCCGCCATGGAGAACGCGCCGGCCGCCAGCCCGGCCAGGCCGGTGAGCACCACGGTGCCCGGCGCGGCGGCGCCGCCGACCACGCCGGTCATCAGCGCGAAGTTGGACACCAGGCCGTCCATCGCGCCGAACACGGCCGGGCGCAGCCAGCCGCCGTTGACGTCCCGGTGGTGGTCGGCGTCGGGTATCCGGGGCTGCGGGCTGTCGGTGTGCGGGTCTGCGGTGATGGTGCTCATGCGGACGGCTCCCCTTCCGGGCACGGCGGTTCCCCCCGGGCCGCGGATCGGCCGGGCTTGCTGGTGCCCTTCGAACGTAGCCGTTTGACCTGCGCGTTTCCAGCAAAGTAAGCCTGCCCAAAGGCAGTTGGGGCCGCCTCCGCCGGTCTCGGCGGGGGCGGCCCCAACGGGGGTCGGGAGCCTCGGCTCAGGAGGGCCGCTCGGCGTCCCCGGGCACCTTGGCGGCCTTGACGGCCTCGGTGTCCTTGGCAGCCTCGGCGTTCTCGGCGGCCTCGGGGGCCCGCGCGGGGGCGTCGGCCGGGGCGTCCTGCGGCTCCGGCTCGTTCCCCGGCTCGGCCTCCGCGGCGGCGGCCCCGGCCTCGGCGCGCTCCCGGGTGGCCTGCGGGTCGATCGCGTCCGGGTCCTCGCGGCCGGGGCGGAACCTGGCGGAGAGCACGAGGGCGACGATCGCGCCGACGAAGACCAGGATCGCGGTCCAGTCGTTCAGGCGCAGGCCGAAGAAGCGGTGCGCCTCGTCGATCCGCAGCCACTCGGTCCAGAACCGGCCGAGCGTGTAGGCGGCGACGTACAGCGCGAAGGCCCGGCCGTGGCCGAGGGTGAAGCGCCGGTCGGCCCAGATCACCAGGACCGCGACCAGCACGCACCAGATCGACTCGTACAGGAAGGTCGGGTGGTAGACGCCCTGGACCACGGTGCCGTCCGGGAGCGTCTTGTCGATCTTCAGGCCCCAGGGCAGGGTGGTGGGGCGGCCGTACAGCTCCTGGTTGAACCAGTTGCCCCAGCGGCCGCAGGCCTGGGCCAGCGCGATGCCGGGGGCGATCGCGTCGGCGTAGGCGGGCAGCGGGACGCCCCGGCGGCGGGCGCCGATCCAGGCGCCGACCGCGCCGAAGGCGATGGCGCCCCAGATGCCGAGGCCGCCCTCCCAGATCTTCAGCGCGTCGATCGGGTGCTTGCCCGCACCGAAGTACAGCTGGTTGTCGGTGATGACGTGGTAGAGCCGACCGCCGACCAGGCCGAACGGCACCGCCCAGACCGCGATGTCGCCGACCGTGTGGCGGCCGCCGCCGCGGGCGACCCACCGCCTGCTGCCGAGCCACACGGCCACGACGACACCGATGATGATGCAGAAGGCGTAGGCGCGCAGCGGGATGGGCCCCAGGTTGAGGACGCCCCGCGACGGGCTCGGAATGTATGCGAGATCCATGGCACTCTCGACGCTACCGTGTCCCACCGGCACCACCGGCACCGGAGCGGGTCACGGTAGCGTCACGCGGCCAGGTCCGGGCCGGGCGCGGGGAGGGATCAGGGCGGGGGCGGTCAGGGCGAGGGCGGGTTGTTCGACTCGCCGGCGGTCGAGCCGGGCGCCGGGCTCTGCCCGTGCGAGCCGGGGGTGCCGAGGGTCTTGCCCTGGTTGGCCGCGTCCACCCACTTCACCAGGTTCTCCGGGCTGATCTGCTCGTCGCCCTTCTTCGGGTAGATCGCCTCGCCGTTCAGCAGCACCGTCGGGGTCGACTTGTAGCTGGACTTGTCGAAGTCCTGCTGCACCGCCGAGACCCAGCCGCCGAACGCGTTGTCGTTGACGCAGGACTGGAACGCGGGGGTGTCCAGCCCCGGGACCTGCTTGGCCAGGTCGATCAGGGTCTGCTTGCTGCCGAAGGAGTCCGCGGTCTCGTCCGGCTGGTTGCGGTAGAGCACGTCGTGGTAGTCGCGGAAGTGCCCGGCGTCCTGCGCGCAGGCCAGCGCGTTGGCGCCGTACTTGGAGCCGTTGCCGCCCAGCGAGCGGTCGATGAACGAGACGAGGTGGTAGTCGACGCGGACCTTGCCCGCGTCCTCCAGCTGGTCGACGGTCGGCGAGAAGCTCCGCTCGAAGCTGCCGCAGGCCGGGCAGCGCGGGTCCTCGTAGACCGTCAGCGTGGACGGGGCGTCGGCACCGCCGACCGGGATGACCAGGTTCTTGTCGCCGCTCGCGCCCGCCGGGGCGGCGGTCGGGGTCTCCGGCTTGGAGCGCTGGTTCTGCACCACCACGCCGACCACCACGGCCGCCGCGATCACCACGGCCACCACGCCGCCGACCGCCAGCTTCTTGTTGCGCCGTGCCTTGGCCTCCTCGACGGCCCGGGACTCCCGCATCTTGTCCCGGGCGTTGCGCTTGCCTTCTCGGTTCTTCTCGCTCATGGGGTGCTCTTGCCAGTCCAGGGGTCGGTTTCGTCTGATCGGTGGCGGTGGACGTGCGGCGTCAGGCGGCCAGCCAGGCGTCCGCCGAGAGCTTCGTCCGGGGCCGGTAGACCAGCCACGCCGACAGCAGCAGGAACCCGGAGTCGCGCAGGATCTCCTGGAGGTACTCGGTCTGCGACTCGTCCACCGCGCCGCCGCCGCCGAAGCAGCCGCAGTCGATCGAGATGCCGCGCGCCCACGCGGAGGAGATCCCGGCGATGAAGACCAGCAGCAGCAGGCCGGAGACGACCGCGACGATCCTGGTCCCGAGGCCGAGCACCAGCAGCAGCGCCAGCGCCAGCTCCAGGAACGGCAGCCCCCAGCCGACCGGCTTCACCAGCGACTCGGGCAGGATCTCGTACGCCCGCACGGCCTGCGCCGCCTCCGCCGGGTCGGAGACCTTCGCCAGGCCCGCCCAGCCCCACACCACCGCCAGGCCCAGCCGCACCGCCAGGCCGAACCACTCGGCCGCCGCGCCGTCCACCGCCCGGCGCAGCCCGCCCACCCGGCCGTGCTCGACCTGCTGACTGGCCATCAGTTCGGTTCCCCCTCGGGCGCGTTCCACCGTTTCCTGCCTGATGAACCGTAGGGGATGGCGGGGGGTTCCTCCACATTGGCGAGTTACGCCGTATGAGCGACCTTAAACGGTCATACGTCCGATTTTCCGGATCATCGTCCCGGCGGTGCGCAGACCGCGTCCGCCGACCGGCACGGCACCGCCCGCTCGGCCCCCCGCCGGGCCAACTCCCGTTCCACGCCGCCGCTTCCGACCAGCGCGACGGCCAGCGCCAGCCCCGCGGCCAGCGCCCGCAGCAGCACCTGCCGGTGGACCCACGCCATCCGGACACCCTCTCGCCGACGAACCACCGGAGGGTCCAACGGCGCCGACGGGCCGGGCCGCACCGGTGCCGCCCGGTTTTTCACCCTCGCGGAGTAGGTCCTCCCTCCCGGATCCCGCCGGGCCCCCGGCGCCGCGCGCCGATCAGGCGGGATCCGGGAGGGAGGACCCGGCCGGAAACGCGGAGGACCGCCCGGGGAGCGGCGGTCGCTCCCCGGGCGGTCCCCGGTCGGTCCGTGGTTACCTGCGGCGGACGCCCCGCGCCAGCTCGCCCGCGAGCGCGCGGACCGCGGCGACGCCGTCGGCCGGCTCCGCGGCGTCCAGCAGGCGCTGGACGAACGCCGAGCCGACGATCACGCCGTCCGCGAAGGCGGCGACCTCGGCGGCCTGGTCGGCGTTGGAGACGCCCAGGCCGACGCAGACCGGCAGCGCGGTGGTGGCGCGGGTGCGGGCCACCAGGTCCTCGGCCAGGTTGCCGACCGCGGCCCGGGTGCCGGTCACGCCCATCACGGCGGCCGCGTACACGAAGCCGGAGCCGGCCGCGGTGACCTCGGCCAGCCGGTGGTCGGTGGAGGACGGGGCGACCACGAACACGGTGTCCAGACCGTGCTCGGCGGCGGCCTTGCGCCACTCCCCGGACTCCTCCACCGGCAGGTCCGGCAGGATGCAGCCCGCTCCCCCGGCCGCGGCCAGGTCGGCGGCGAACCGGGCGGTGCCGTAGCGGTCCACCGGGTTCCAGTACGTCATCACCAGCACCGGCACGGCCGGGTGGGCGGCGGCGACCTCGGCGACGGTGCGCAGCACGTCCTTGATCTTCACGCCGCCGCGCAGCGCGATGTCGTCGGCGGTCTGGATGACCGCGCCGTCCAGCACCGGGTCCGAGTGCGGCAGGCCGACCTCGACGACGTCGCAGCCGCCCTCGACCAGGGCGCCGATCGCGGCGATTCCGCCGTCCACGGTCGGGAAGCCGGCCGGCAGGTAGCCGATCAGGGCCGCGCGGCCCTCCGCCTTCGCGGCGGCCAGGGCGGTGGTGAGCTTGGTGTCGGCCATGGTCAGTTGGTCCCCTCGGCGTCGTAGAGGCCGAAGTACTCGGCGGCGGTGTGCATGTCCTTGTCGCCGCGGCCGGAGAGCGAGACCAGGATCGTCCCCTCCGGGCCGAGCTCGCGGCCGAGTTCGAGCGCGCCGGCCAGGGCGTGCGCGGACTCGATCGCCGGGATGATGCCCTCCGTGCGGGACAGCAGCCGCAGCGCCTCCATCGCCGCCCGGTCGGTCACCGGGCGGTACTCGGCCCGTCCGGTGTCCTTCAGCCAGGCGTGCTCCGGGCCGACGCCCGGGTAGTCCAGGCCGGCCGAGATCGAGTGCGACTCGATGGTCTGGCCGTCCTCGTCCTGCAGCACGTAGGTGCGCGAGCCGTGCAGCACGCCCGGGTCGCCCTTGGTCAGGGTGGCGGCGTGCTTCGGGGTCTCGGCGCCCTCGCCGGCCGCCTCGCAGCCGATCAGGCGGACGCCCGCGTCCGGGATGAACTCGTGGAAGATGCCCATCGCGTTGGAGCCGCCGCCGACGCAGGCGACCACCGCGTCCGGGAGCCTCCCGGTGCGGTCCAGCACCTGCTGCCGGGCCTCGACGCCGATCACCCGGTGGAAGTCGCGCACCATCATCGGGAACGGGTGCGGGCCGGCCACCGTGCCGAACAGGTAGTGGGTGGAGTCGACGTTGGCGACCCAGTCCCGGAACGCCTCGTTGATGGCGTCCTTCAGGGTGCGGCTGCCGGAGGTCACCGGGATCACCTCGGCGCCCAGCATCCGCATCCGGGCCACGTTCAGCGCCTGGCGCTCCGTGTCGACCTCGCCCATGTAGACGGTGCAGTCGAAGCCGAACAGCGCGCAGGCGGTGGCGGTGGCCACGCCGTGCTGGCCGGCGCCGGTCTCGGCGATGATCCGGGTCTTGCCCATCCGGCGGGTCAGCAGCGCCTGGCCCAGCACGTTGTTGATCTTGTGCGAGCCGGTGTGGTTGAGGTCCTCGCGCTTGAGCAGGACCCGCGCCCCGCCGGCCTCCGCGGAGAACCGGTGGACGTCGGTCAGCGGGCTCGGCCGACCGGTGTAGTCCTTGAGCAGGGCGTCCAGCTCGGCGGCGAACGCCGGGTCGTTCTTGGCCTTCTCGTACTCCTCGGCGACCTGCTCCACGGCGGCGACCAGCGCCTCCGGGATGAAACGGCCGCCGTAGGCGCCGAAGTAACCACGGGCGTCGGGCACCTGGGCGCCCGGAAGGTAGTGCTCGGACATGATCCGTCCTCGGATGAAGGATTGACGGCGTGGACGTGGGGACCGCGGCGGGTGCCGGCCCCCTCGCGAGGGGGCCGGGTCCTCTGGCGAGGAGCTAGCCGCGGGGCCCGCGCCATCGGCGTCCGGGGACCTGTCCGGGCTCGCAGCCGATCACGTACCGCACCCGCCGCCCCAGCACCCGGCGCGCGGGCGCGCGGCAGCCGCGCGGGCGGCAGCCGGGGGCGAGACGGGTGGCGATCGACACGGCGGAGGTCAGCCCCGCCCGTTGTTGCGCAGCGCCGGGTGCGCCCCGGCGGCGACCAGGTCGGCGACCGCGGTCCGCGGGTCCCGGCCGGTGACCAGGGACTCGCCGACCAGCACCGCGTCGGCGCCCTGGTTGGCGTAGGTGATCAGGTCGTGCGGCCCGCGCACCCCGGACTCGGCGACCTTCACCAGGTGCGCAGGGATGGCGTCCACCACGTTGCCGAAGGTGTTCCGGTCGACCTCGAGCGTCTTGAGGTTGCGGGCGTTGACGCCGATGATCCGCGCGCCGGCGTCCACCGCGCGGGCGATCTCCTCCTCGTCGTGCACCTCGACCAGCGGGGTCAGGCCGATCGACTCGGCCCGCTCGATCAGCGAGACCAGGGCCGGCTGCTCCAGCGCGGCGACGATCAGCAGCGCCAGGTCCGCGCCGTGCGCGCGGGCCTCCCACAGCTGGTAGGCGGTGACGATGAAGTCCTTGCGCAGGACCGGGGTGTCCACGGCGGCGCGCACCGCGTCCAGGTCGGCCAGCGAGCCGCCGAAGCGGCGCTGCTCGGTGAGCACGCTGATCGCGGCGGCCCCGCCGGCCGCGTAGTCGGCCGCCAGCGCGGCCGGGTCGGCGATCGCCGCGAGCGCGCCCTTGGACGGGCTGGAGCGCTTGACCTCGCAGATCACCCGGACGCCGTCGCCGCGCAGCGCGGCCACGCCGTCCTTCGCCTCGGGCGCCTTGGCGGCGAGCTCCTTGAGCTCGTCCAGGGAGACCCGGGCCTGTCGCTCGGCGAGGTCCTGCCGGACCCCGTCGATGATCTCGTCGAGCACAGTCACGCGTGCGCCCCCATCGTGTTTCGCTGGTGCGGCCGGGGGCGTCGAGCGCGGTCCCGGCCTTTCGATTCGATGGTATCGGGCGCGGGGGGCGCACTCCGCATCCGCACGGCGCGCGTCTCGATCGGCGGACCGCCCGGCGGGCGCTCCAGCCCCTCCGTACGCCCGGTGCGCGCCGCTCACCCGACGGGCGGTGCCAGGCCCGCGCCGACCGGCAGGTTCCGCACCACCGCGAACAGCAGCACCGCCAGGACCAGCACCCCCGCCTGCCGGCCGGTGAGCCGCCACCCCCCGCCACCCGGCCGTCCGCGCACCGCCCGCACCGTCCAGACCGCCCAGAGCGCCAGCAGCCCGAACGCCAGCACCGTCACCAGCAGGTTGTCGTGCACCGCCGTCGGCACGTCCCCCCGGGCCAGCGCGTGCACGCAGCGCAGCCCGCCGCAGCCGGGACACCACCAGCCGGTGGCCCGCAGGAACGGGCAGACCGGGTAGTGGCCGGGCGTGTTCGGGTCCACCAGGGCGACGAACCCGGCCGGCAGCGCGACGGCCGCCAGCGCGGCCAGCGGACGGACCAGCCGGCGCGCCGCGGAGCCCTCGGGCCGGGACGGGGCGGCGGGAGCGTTCACGGGGACGATTGTGCCCCCGGGCGAACCGGGCCCGGCCCCGAAACGCCGGACGGCGGGCCCGAGGGCCCGCCGTCCGGTGCGCCGCTGCGCCGCTGCGCGACTCCGCCGCGATCAGCCCGCGGTGACCGCGCTGCGCTCCTCGGCGGTGACCGGCGCGAAGTTCTTGCTGGGCTGCCGGCCCATGCCCGCCATCGACATGGCCTTGCCGACCACGCCGCCGATCAGGACCACGGCGAGGCCCGCGATGACCAGCACGACGTTCGGCATGATCATCGCGACGCCCGCGACGCAGAAGCCGACGAAGGAAATGACCACGCCGGTCCACGCGGCGGGGGTGTGGCCGTGCGCTGCTGCAGCCATCTTGTTGGTGCTCCTTGTTTCTCCGGGGCCCGGTCGGGCGGGCCTGGGGCGGCGCTCGACGGGTTGACGCTCTCCATTGTGCCGGGCCGAACACGGCGCCCCCAAGCCGGGTCGGGGTGGTGCCGCGCACATCCGGCCGCGGCCGGACCGGGCGGTGGACCAGCCAGCGGATCAGCCGACCGGGCCGGGCGGGCGGCCGGGCCGGGGGGCGGCCGGCCGGGCGGGCCGGGCGGCCCGGTCGATCGGCTCAGGCAGCTCAGCCAGGCCAGTGGGCCGGGACGGCCGGTGGGCCCCCAGCCCGTCGGGTCAGCCGGTCGGGTCCTCGCCACGGTCCCACGCCTTCCACGGATCGGCCGGGCCTGGTGGTCGGACCAACCGGTCCGATCGGGCCGGGCCTGCGGGAGAGCCAGTCGGCCGAGTCGACCGGTCAGCTCGGCCTGGTGGCTCAGGCGGCTCAGCCAGGTCAGCGGGCCGGTTCAGCCCGTCGAGTCCTCGCCCCAGTCCCACGCCTTCCACCGAGCAGCCGGACCAGCTGATCGAGTCAGCTGGTCGGCACAGCCGGGTCGGCTCAGGCGGCTCAGCCAGGTCGGCGGGCCGGTTCAGCCCGTCGAGTCCTCGCCCCAGTCCCACGCCTTCCACCGAGCAGCCGGACCAGCTGATCGAGTCAGCCAGTCAGGTCGGTGGGCTCAGCCGAGTCGACCGGTCGGCTCGGCTTGGCGGCACAGCCAGGCCAGTGAGCCGGTTCAGCCCGTCGGGTCCTCGCCGCGGTCCAGGGCCTTCCACAGGTCGGCCGGGCCGGCCGCCCTCCCCGGGGCTGCCGTCTTGCGGGTCGGTGCCTCGTAGCGGGAGCCCATGGCCGGCCAGCCGCTGCCGAACCGGGTGGTCAGTGCGCCCGCCGCCACCAGCAGCAGTCCGCCTGCCAGGGCCACCCAGGGCCATGCCGTCCGGGTGATCTCCTCGGCCCGGCCGCTGCTCAGGGCGAGCTGGCCCGCCGCGACGGCGTGCAGCCCCGCGGTGTCGGTGTACCCGATCACGGCGCCGGCGACCGCGCCCGCGCCCGCCAGCACCGTCAGAGCGCCCACCAGCATCCGCGTCCGGCCGCGTACCGCGAAGACCGCGACCGCCGCCGCCATCGCCACCAGTGCCATCCCGGTCGGCAGCGCCGTCAGTCTGCTCCCGCTCGCGCTCACCACGATCCGGCTGCCGCCCATCCCGGGCGCCACCCCCTGCGCCCAGGTCCGGCCCACCGACGTCAGGACCAGTACGGCGCCCAGCGCGGTCAGCAACAGCATCAGCCCCAACGTGCCGCGGGACTTCGGGGAAGCAGGCGTCTCACTCACTCCCCCAGTGTCCCCGACCTCACCCCGCGTCCCGCCCCCGCCCCCGGTCCGCGCGTCCTGTCCCTCCGGGTACCAGGGTCGGCGGGGCCTGGTGGCGGCGGCGCCCCCGGGTGAGGGTGGGGGGCATGGCACACGTACTCGTCACCGGCGGAACCGGCTTCCTCGGCGCGCACACCATCGCCCGGCTGCTCGCGGAGGGCCACTCGGTAACCACCACCGTCCGGTCGCTGACCCGGCGCGGCGACGTCGCGTCCATGCTGAGGGCGGCCGGGGTCGCCGACCCGGCGGCGGTGGCGTACGTCGAGGCGGACCTGACCCGGGACGCGGGCTGGGCCGGGGCCGTGGCCGGCGCCGACCACGTGCTGCACCTGGCCTCGCCGTTCCCCGCCGGCGCTCCCCGGCACGAGGACGAGCTGGTCGTCCCCGCCCGGGACGGCGCGCTGCGGGTGCTGCGCGCCGCCCGGGACGCCGGGGTGCGGCGGACGGTGCTCACCTCCTCGTTCGGCGCCGTCGGCTACGGCCACCGGGCCGGCGGGCACGTCTTCACCGAGGCCGACTGGACGGACCTCGACGGGCCGGGCGTCTCCGCCTACGTGAAGTCCAAGACCGTCGCCGAGCGGGCGGCGTGGGACTTCGCCGCCACCGAGGGCGGCGGCATGGAGCTGACGGTCGTCAACCCGGTCGGGATCTTCGGGCCGGTCCTGGGGCCGGACTACTCCAGCTCGGTGCGGATCGTCCACGCGATGCTCAGCGGCGGCATGCGGGTCGCGCCCCCGGTCTGGACCAACACGGTGGACGTCCGCGACGTCGCCGACCTGCACGTCCGGGCGATGACCGCCCCCGCGGCCGCGGGCCGGCGCTACCTGGCGACGGCCGGCGAGCCCGTCTCGTTCCACCGGATCGCGGCCGTGCTGCGCGAACGGCTCGGCGACGCCGCCTCCGCCGCCCCCACCCGCACCGCGCCGGCCGGACTGCTGCGCGCGCTGGCCGTCGTCAGCCCCCGGATGCGGGAGCTGGCCCCGCAGCTGGGCGTGGTGCGCCGGGCCGACGGCACCCGGGCCCGCACCGAGCTGGGCTGGACCCCGCGCGGCGACGAGGAGGCCGTGGTCGCCACCGCCGAGAGCCTGCTGCGGCTCGGCCTGGTGGCCCGCTAGCGTCGGGGCATGGACCCGATGCCGGACACCCTCGGCGACTTCCTGCGCTCCCGGCGCGCACAGCTCACCCCGGAGCGCGCCGGACTGCCGCCGGGAGAGCGGCGCCGGGTCACCGGACTGCGCCGCGAGGAGGTCGCCCAACTCGCGGGCATCAGCCCGGAGTACTACCTGCGCCTGGAGCAGGGCCGCAACCGGCGCCCCTCCGACCAGATCCTGCGCGGCCTGGCCGCCGCGCTACGGCTGGACGAGGCGGCGGCGGCCTACCTGCACCGCCTTGCCCACCCGGCCCCGCCCACCGGCCCCCGGCCCGGAGCCGGGGCGGCCCGGCCGGACGCGGACCTGCAACTGCTCCTGGACGCCTGGCCGACGACACCCGCCTACGCCCAGGCGGCCTCCGGGCGGGTGGTGGCCGCGAACCGCCTCGCCACGGCGCTGTGCCCGTTCTTCGGCGTCGGCCACGACCCGCTGCGCGCCGTCTTCCTCGAACCGGGGATGCGCCGCCTGTACCCCCGGTGGGACGACGTGACCGCCAAGGCCGTCTCCGGGCTGCGGGCCGCCCTCGCCCTCGACGGCACCGACCCCGGACTCCTGGCCGCCATCGACGAACTCACCACCGCCAGCGAGCGCTTCCGGACCCTGTGGGCCAGGCGGGAGGTGCGCCGCCGCGCCGTCGGCCGCACCCGGTTCCAGCACCCCGACGTCGGCGCCCTCGACCTGCACTACGAGAAACTGCTGCGCCCCGAGGCCCGGCAGTTGCTCGTCGTCTACCGGGCCGACCCCGGCAGCCCCAGCGCCGAACGGCTGGAGCTGCTCGGCCGCTAGGGCCTGCCCTCACACCTCGGCCTCAGCGCAGCGTGTTCGCCGTGGCGACGGCCCGGAGCACCGCCGCCGCCTTGTTGCGGCACTCGGTGTCCTCGGAGTGCGGGTCGGAGTCGGCGACCACGCCCGCGCCCGCCTGGACGTACGCGGTCTCGTCGCGGATCACCGCGGTGCGGATGGCGATCGCCGTGTCGGAGTCCCCGGCGAAGTCCAGGTAGCCGACGCAGCCGCCGTACAGGCCGCGGCGGGTGGGCTCCAGCTCCTCGATGATCTGCATGGCGCGCGGTTTGGGCGCGCCGGAGAGGGTGCCGGCCGGGAAGCAGGCGGTGAGCACGTCGAAGGCGCTGCGGCCCTCGGCGACCTTGCCGGTGACGGTGGAGACGATGTGCATGACGTGGCTGTAGCGCTCGACGGTCATGAACTCCACCACCTCGACCGAGCCCGGCGCGCAGACCCGGCCCAGGTCGTTGCGGCCCAGGTCGACCAGCATCAGGTGCTCGGCCCGCTCCTTGGGGTCGGCGAGCAGCTCGGCGGCCAGCTCGGCGTCCTCGTGCGGGGTGGCGCCGCGGTGCCGGGTGCCGGCGATCGGGTGCAGCATCGCCTCGCCGCTGGCCACCTTGACCAGCGCCTCGGGGCTGGAGCCGACCACGTCGAAGCCGCCCTCCGCGCCGCCGTCCGGCCCGGGGAAGCGGAACAGGTACATGTACGGGCTGGGGTTGGTGGTGCGCAGGACGCGGTAGACGTCGAGCGCGGAGGCCGGGCAGGGCGCCTCGAAGCGCTGCGAGGGGACGACCTGGAACGCCTCGCCGGCCCGGATGCGCTCCTTCACCACCTCGACCGCCTTGCGGTACGGCGCGCCGCCGAACGGCGAGTGCGCCTCGACCGCGGTCGGGGTGTAGGTGGCCAGGCCGGGGTCGACCGGGCGGCGCAGGTCGGCCTCCATCGCGTCGAGGCGGGCGACGGCGTCCGCGTGCGCCTCGTCGACGCCGGTGGCCAGGTCGTTGTGGTTGACCGCGTTGGCGATCAGCAGCACGGTGCCGTCGGCGTGGTCCAGGACGGCCAGGTCGGTGGCGAGCAGCAGGGTCAGCTCGGGCAGCCGCAGGTCGTCCGGGGTGAGGTTCGGCAGCTTCTCCAGGCGGCGCACCACGTCGTAGCCGAGGTAGCCGACCAGGCCGCCGGTGAGCGGCGGCAGGCCGTCGTCCGGGTGCCGGGGGGTGTGCAGGGCGGCCAGGGTGGCGCGCAGCACCTCCAGCGGGTCGCCGCCGGTGGGGATGCCGACCGGGGGCTCGCCCAGCCAGCGGGCGCCGCCGTCCTCGCCGACGGTGAGCACCGCGCCGGAGCGCACCCCGACGAAGGAGTAGCGGGCCCAACTGCGGCCCTGCTCGGCGGACTCCAGCAGGAAGGTGCCGGGCCGCTCCGCGGCGAGGCTGCGGTAGACGCCGATCGGGGTGAGGCCGTCCGCCAGGAGCCGGCGGGTGACGGGAATGACCCGGGTGTCAGCGGCGAGCGTGCGGAAGGCCTCAAGGTCCATGGGGCACCGATCAGATGAGAGGAGCGGACGGGCGGAGGGACGGTCCGGGGACGGTCGGGGGACAGGCTACTGGGCGAGCGGCAGCACGTCGGCGTCGAAGCAGGTCCGGTCGCCGGTGTGGCAGGCCGCACCGACCTGGTCGACCCGGACCAGCAGGGTGTCGCCGTCGCAGTCCAGCGCGACCTGCTTGACGTGCTGGACGTGGCCCGACGTGTCGCCCTTCACCCAGTACTCGGCCCGGCTGCGGCTCCAGTACGTGCAGCGGCCGGTGGTCAGCGTGCGGTGCAGCGCCTCGTCGTCCATCCAACCGAGCATCAGCACCTCGCCGGTGTCGTACTGCTGGGCGACGGCGGGCAGCAGCCCGTCCGGAGTGCGCTTGAGGCGGGCGGCGATCGCCGGGTCCAGGGCGGTGCTGCCGGGGGCGGCGGGAGTGGTCGACATGCCCCCATTCTCGCAGGCCGCCACCGGCCGACGGCTGCCGGGCGGTGCTCCCGGCGGCCGTGGGGCGAGCCGCCGGTCCCTGCCTCCGGGTGGTGGCGGGGACCGGCGGGCGGGCAGTGCTGCGGCGGTCAGCCGAACGCCGTCCGGATCCGCGAGCGGTCCACCCGGTAGGGCGTCGGCTGCTGCTCCAGGCCGAGGTCGCCCAGCAGTTCCCGCTCGACCGCGTTCCTGTTGACGTCGCTCCTCAGGCCCTCCTTGGCGACGCCCAGGGCCGACTGTCCGGCCGCCCTGAGGTTGCCCTTCAGGGTGCCGTCGCCGATCCGGACGCCCTCCCGGTCGTCCTCGTCGATGCCCAGCCCGGCCTTGATCCGGTCCTGGGCCCAGTCGCCGACCTTCTCGGTGGCCTTCTCGTCGAGCTTCCGGGCGATCCTGGCGGCCTTGCCGGTGCCCTCCTCCAGCTTCCGGACCTCGTTGAAGGCCGTCTCGACCTTCTTCATCTTCTCCATCACCTTGGCGACGTCGCTGAGCTTGCGGGTGGCCTTGACCGCCTTGCCCATCTCCTGGAGCGCCTTGAGCAGCTCCTCCAGCGCCTTCGCCAGCTTGGTGGACACCTGCCCCACCCGGGCCACGAAGGTGGCGATCTCCGCCTCGTCGATCAGCGCGCCGACCAGCGCCGCCGCGCCGAAGGTCACCACCGAGAGCACCGCCTCGGCGGCCAGCGAGGCGATCAGCGCCTCGATCGCCTCGGTGATGATCTGGATCACCATGCCCTCGGCCATCGCGCACTCCTGCGCGGCCGAGTTGATGATCTGCGCGGTCTGCAGCATCTCCTCGGCGGTCTGGTCGAGCGCGTCCGCGACGTCGCCCATGTGACCGCCGAACGCGTCGCTCGCCGCCCCCTGCCAGCTCGCCGCCACCGGCATCGCGCCCGAGCGCAGCTCCACCGCGACCGAGTGCACCGCGGCCGCCTGGGCCTGCCACTGCGCGGTGGCGTCGTTCAGCTCCGCCAGGTTGCCGGTGACCTTCTCCAGCATGTCCAGCAGGCCGGACTCCTCCAGCGCCCACTCGACCGCCTCGTCGAGCGCCCCGCTCAGGCCGCCCCGCGACTCGTGCTCGGCCTCCGGCAGCTCCTGGAACGTCCGCTCGATCTGCGCCCGGGCCCACGCGTACGCGTCGGCCGGGCCGCCCGGCGCGCCCGGCAGGCCGTACCCGGGCAGCGTGCTCGCTCCGGCGGCCCCGACGGCCCCGCCGATCCCGGCCCCCACGTACCCGGGCGACGGGACGGGCAGCGTGCTGACGCCCTCGGACCCCGCCGACTCACCCGGTTCGCCCGGCTCACCGGCCCCTTCGGGTTCCTCCCCGGAGCCGAACAGCTTCTCCCCGACGTAGTCGCCGGCCTTGCCGCCCAGGCTGCCCGCCGCGCTGGTCCCGGCCTCCTTGAGCGCCCCGCTGAACCAGGACTGCCGCGGGTCCACCGGCGGCGCATCCTCGCCACCGGTCTCACCGTTCCCGCCGGTCTCACCGTTCCCGCCGTTCCCGGCGGGCGTGCGCGCGCCGGTGCGGATCTGGTTCGGGTCCCCGACGTGCGGTGCCGGACCGGTGCCGTGGCCGGGCGCGGGCGCGGGTGCGGCCGACTGCCGCGGGTGGTCGGCGCCGTGCGTCGTGCCGGAGGTTCCCGAGCCGCCGGAGCCGCCGGAGCCGCCCGAGGTGTGGTGCCTGGTCCCGTGCGCCATCACCGGCCCCCGCTCATGGTGCCCGCGACGTACTCCTCGTGGTCGGTGTAGTTCCGCGACACCCCGGACAGCCCCTGCGCGCTGCCGTGCAGCGCGTCACCGAGCAGCCCGACGTTCTCGCGGCCGGCACCGGCGTGCTCCTGGAACGCCGATGCCAGGTGCTGGGCGTTCGGCAGGTGCCCGAACGCGTCCGAGGAGAGGGTGATCGCCGCGGTGGCCTCCGCGATCCGCCTCAGCTGCTCCGCCTGCTCGGCCAGCAGCGACGAGTACCGGTCGAGCACGCTCGGCTCGACCTGAAACCCGCTGTCCCCCATGGCAGTTGCCTTTCTCGTACATCCCGTCCGACAGGCCGGTCATCCTACTGATCAGCATGCAAAGGATGAGCAAACCGATGCCCGGAAAGGACTGACGTGACAGCTGTTGTGCCCTCAGAATGTCCTTGGACGGAGGGGGTCCGCATGAGCGGTCGACAGAAGGCTTTCCTGGCAGGCCTGGTGGCCGCGCTCGTCGTGGCGGCGGCGGTGGTGGCGCTGCTGTGGCCCGCCCCGAAGAAGCCCGCCGCCGCGCCGCCGCCCCCGAGCCCCTCCCCCAGCCCGAGCCCGAGTCCGAGCCCGTCGAAGACGTACCCGTACCCCTTCTATCCACCGGGCACCTGCCTGACGGTGCCGTGGCTGAGCGACGTCACGACCACCACGGTGGTGCCGTGCGACCAGCCGCACGACTCCGAGACGATCTCGGTGGTGGTGCTGCCGGAGGGGCTGACCACCGACGGGACGATCATCCAGGCCACGCTGGGGCTGTGCAAAGAGCAGTACACCGCCGTGCAGCAGCGGCAGGAGGGGAAGACCCCGTACTACAACAGCCCGCTCTCCCCCGGCGCGCAGTACTACCAACAGGGCTACCGGGACGCGAGCTGCGCGGTGACGGTCAGCAACCAGAACGACGACCGCAAGATGACCGGACCGCTCAAGTAAGCCGCCCGCACCGTACGCTGGGCGCATGGTGAGTCTTGCGCAGGGCGAGCGGGCCCGGTTGAGTCGGTTGTTGGCGGCGGCGGGCCCGGAGGGGCCGACGTTGTGCGAGGGGTGGGTGGCGCGGGACTTGGCGGCGCACCTGGTGGTGCGGGAGGGGCGGCCGGACGCGGCGGCGGGCATCCGGGTCGGGGCGCTGGCCGGGTGGACGGAGCGGGTGCAGGGGAAGGTCGCGGAGCGGGGGTACGAGGGGGTGGTGAAGTCGTTCCGGTCGGGGCCGCCGGCCTGGTCGCCGTTCAACCTGCCGGGGGTGGACGGGGCGGCGAACCTGGTGGAGTTCTTCGTGCACGCGGAGGACGTCCGCCGGGCGGTGCCGTTCGAGCCGGAGCCGGTGGGTGCGGAGCTGGCGGAGGCGCTGTGGAAGCGGGTGCCGGCGGTGGCCCGGTTCAGCGACGCCAAGGCGCCGGTCTCGCTGCGGCTGGTGCACCCGGACGGCCGGGAGGTGACGGTGCGTCGGAAGGGCGCGCCGGTGGTGACGGTGAGCGGGGAGCCGGGCGAGCTGGTGCTGTTCCTGTACGGGCGGGGCGCGCAGGCCGCGGTGGCGGCGGAGGGCGCGCCGGAGGCGGTGGAGACGCTGGCGCACGTGCTGCCGCTGCCGGAGGCCGGGGCCTGACGGGGATCGGGGCCTGACGGAGACCGGGGCCCTGACGGCGGCCGGGCCCTGACGGCGCGTCGGCCCGCTCCGTCCGGTCGGTGTGCCAGCCTGGGCTCCAGGCCCCTCCCCCGCCCCTCAGGAGCGCACACCGTGGTGAGCAGCGACTTCCGACCAGGCTCGCCGAACTGGATCGGCCTGGGCAGCCCGGACCTCGCCGAGTCCGCGTCGTTCTACGGCGCGGTGTTCGGCTGGACGCTGGACCGCTCCGGCCCGGACGGCCACGGCTCCTTCCGCCGCGCGGGCCGGACGGTGGCGGGCGTCGGCCCGCTGACCGAGGCGGAGGCGCTGCCCGCCTGGACGGTGTACTTCGCCGCGGCGGACCCGGCCGGCGTCGCGGCGGCGGCGGAGCGCTCCGGCGGCACGGTCCGCGCCCCGGCCGCCGAGGTGCCGGGGCGGGGCCGGTCCGTGCGGCTGGCCGATCCGACGGGCGGCCGGTTCGCGGTGTGGCAGGACGGCGGGGCGGCCGGGCTGGAGGCGGTGGGCGGGCCGGGCGCGCTGTGCCGGGCGGAGCTGCGCACCCCGGACGTCCCGGGGTCGCTGCGGTTCTACCGCGGCCTGTTCGGCTGGCGGAGCCGGGACTCGGAGCCGTCGGGGGCGGAGTGCGCGGCGCTGGGCCCGGCGGACGGCGGGGCCGACTTCGGCGCGGTCGCCCACGTGCACCCGCGGGTGGACGCGGGCTGGCTGGTGCACTTCGCGGTGGCGGACGCGCTGCTGGCCACCGACGAGGTGCGCCGCTCGGGCGGGAGCGTCCTGCTGCCGCCGCGGCCGGTGCCGACGGTGGGGCGGGTCGCGGTGCTGGCGGACCCGTTCGGCGCGCAGTTCGCGCTCCTGGAGCCGGAGTCGGGGCCAGGGCCGGAACCGGAGCCGGAGTCGGGGCCAGGGCCGCGCCGGTGACGCACCGGCACGGCCCCGGACGGGCGCCTCAGCGCACGGGGGACGTCAGCGGACGGGGTGCCCGGTGGCCCGGAGTTCGTCCTTGACCTGGCCGATCGTCAGGTCGCCGAAGTGGAAGACGCTGGCGGCGAGGACCGCGTCGGCGCCGGCGTCGACCGCGGGGGCGAAGTCGGCGAGCTTGCCGGCGCCGCCGGAGGCGATGACCGGGACGGAGACGGCCTTGCGGGCGGCCCGGATCATCTCCAGGTCGTAGCCGTCCTTGGTGCCGTCGGCGTCCATCGAATTGAGCAGGATCTCGCCGGCGCCGAGTTCGGCGGCGCGCGCCGCCCACTCGATCGCGTCGAGGCCGGTGCCGCGTCGGCCGCCGTGGGTGGTGACCTCGAAGCCGGAGGCGGTCTCGGTGCCCTCGGGGCAGCGCCGGGCGTCGACCGACAGGACGAGCACCTGGCGGCCGAAGCGTTGCGCGATCTCGCGGACCAGCTCGGGCCGGGCGATCGCGGCGGTGTTGACGCCGACCTTGTCGGCGCCGGCCCGCAGCAGCCGGTCGACATCCTCGACGGCGCGGACGCCGCCGCCGACGGTGAGCGGGATGAAGACCTGCTCGGCGGTGCGGCGGACCACGTCGTAGGTGGTCTCCCGGGAGCCGGACGAGGCGGTGATGTCGAGGAAGGTCAACTCGTCGGCGCCCTGGGCGTCGTAGAGCTTGGCGAGCTCGACCGGGTCGCCGGCGTCGCGCAGGTTCTGGAAGTTGACGCCCTTGACGACGCGTCCGGCGTCCACGTCAAGGCAGGGGATGACGCGTACTGCGAGTGTCACGGCTGGGTGCCTTCCGAGGTCTGGGGGCCGGCCGGGTCCGGGGCGTCGGCCGGGGCGTCGGCGGAGGTCCGGTCGCGGGCGGCGGCCAGGGCGCGGGCGAGGCCCGGCCGGTGGGCCTCGACCTCGACCTCGACCATCATCCGGGAGTCGGTCAGGCCCTGGACGACCACCATGGTGGTGACCGGGCGGACCTCGCCGAAGAGTTTCCTGTGCGCGCGGCCGACCTCGTCGCAGTCCCGGACGTGGGTGAGGTACATCCGGGTGCGGACCACGTCGGCGGCGGTGAGTCCGTAGGGGCCGAGCGCTTCGAGGGCGACCTCGAAGGCGGCCAGCGTCTGCTCGTACGGGTCGCCCTCGAAGACGGCGACGCCGTCGTCGTACGCGGTGCAGCCCGCCACCAGGACGGAGTCCCCGGCCGCCACCGCCCGGGAGAATCCGTACTGGTCCTCGTAGGGGGACCGTCCGGACTGGCGGGCGACGGCGGCGGCCGGGGTTTCGTCGGTCATCGGGACACAGCCTCCAGGGCCTCTTCGAGGGTGAACTTCTGCTCGTAGAGCGCCTTCCCCACGATCGAGCCCTCGACGCCCTCCGGTACCAGGGTGGCGATCGCGCGCAGGTCGTCGAGGGACGACACGCCGCCGGAGGCGACGACGGGCCGGTCGGTGGCGGCGCAGACGTCGCGCAGCAGCTGGAGGTTGGGGCCGGTCAGGGTGCCGTCGCGGTTGACGTCGGTGACCACGTAGCGGGCGCAGCCCTCGGCGTCGAGGCGGGCCAGCACGTCGTAGAGCTGGCCGCCGTCGCGGGTCCAGCCGCGGCCGCGCAGCGTGGTGCCGACCACGTCGAGGCCGACGGCGATCTTCTCGCCGTGCTCGGCGATGACCTTGGCGACCCACTCGGGGCTCTCCAGGGCGGCGGTGCCGAGGTTGACCCGGGTGCAGCCGGTGGCGAGGGCGGCGGCCAGCGACTCGTCGTCGCGGATGCCGCCGGACAGCTCGACCTTGATGTCGAGGCGGCCGGTGACCTCGCGGAGCAGCTCGCGGTTGCTGCCGGTGCCGAAGGCGGCGTCGAGGTCGACCAGGTGCAGCCACTCGGCGCCGGCGTTCTGCCAGGCGAGGGCGGCGGCGAGCGGCTCGCCGAAGGAGGTCTCGGTGCCGGAGGCGCCCTTGACCAGGCGGACCGCCTGGCCGTCGCGGACGTCGACGGCGGGCAGCAGTTCGAGGCGGTTGGTCATGTTCTGAAGGACTCTTCCGTCGTCAGAGGGTGTCGACCCAGTTGGTCAGCAGGGCGGCGCCGGCGTCGCCGGACTTCTCGGGGTGGAACTGGGTGGCCCAGAGCGGGCCGTTCTCCACTGCGGCGACGAACGGCTGCCCGTGGGTGGCCCAGGTGACCCTGGGGGCGCGGATCTTCTCCGAGTGGGTCTCCAGCACCCAGTGCCGCACGCCGTAGGAGTGCACGAAGTAGAACCGGGTGTCGGCGTCCATCCCGGCGAACATCCGGGTGTCGGCGGGCGCGTCGACGGTGTTCCAGCCCATGTGCGGGACGACCGGCGCGTCCAGCGGCTCGACGGTGCCGGGCCACTCGTCGCAGCCGGCGGTCTCCACGCCGTGCTCGACGCCCTTCTCGAACAGGATCTGCATGCCGACGCAGATGCCGAGCACCGGGCGTCCGCCGGCCAGCCGGCGGCCGATGACCTGCTCGCCGCGGACGGCCTTCAGGCCGCGCATGCACGCCTCGAAGGCGCCGACGCCGGGCACCAGCAGGCCGTCGGCGTCCAGCGCCCGCTGGAAGTTCGAGGTGACGGTGACGGTGGCACCGGTGCGCTCGACGGCGCGCTGGGCGGAGCGCAGGTTGCCGGAGCCGTAGTCCAGCACCACGACGTTCTTGGACATCTGTGGGGTCTCCTAGAGGCGCATGATGCCGGCGGCCAGGCACATGGCCGAGGCGAAGGCGAGGACGAGGACGACGCCCTTGGGCAGCTTCTGCTTCCAGAACGACCAGACGCCGCCCGCGAAGAAGAGCCCGAGGACGATCAGCAGCGTCGCCATCAGAGCGCGCCCTTGGTGGAGGGCAGGATGCCGGCGGCGCGCGGGTCGCGCTCGGAGGCGTAGCGCAGCGCCCGGGCCAGCGCCTTGAACTGGCACTCGACGATGTGGTGCGCGTTGCGGCCGTACGGGACGTGCACGTGCAGGGCGACCTGCGCCTGGGCGACGAAGGACTCCAGGATGTGCCGGGTCATCGTGGTGTCGTACGAGCCGATCATCGGGGCCATCTGCTCGGGCTCGGTGTGCACCAGGTACGGGCGGCCGGAGAGGTCGACGGTGACCTGGGCCAGCGACTCGTCCAGCGGGACGGTGCAGTTGCCGAACCGGTAGATGCCGACCTTGTCGCCGAGCGCCTGCTTGAAGGCGGCGCCGAGCGCGAGGGCGGTGTCCTCGATGGTGTGGTGGGTGTCGATGTGCAGGTCGCCCTCGGTCTTGACGGTGAGGTCGAAGAGGCCGTGGCGGCCGAGCTGGTCGAGCATGTGGTCGTAGAAGCCGACGCCCGTGGAGACGTCCGTCTTGCCGGTTCCGTCGAGGTCGATCTCGACCAGGACGGAGGTCTCCTTGGTGGTGCGTTCGACGCGGCCGATGCGGGACATGCGGGGTTACAGCTCCTTGGTTGCAAGCGAGACGGCGCTCAGGAACGCGTCGTTCTCGGCGGGGGTGCCGGCGGTGACGCGCAGCCAGCCGGGGACGCCGTTGTCGCGGATCAGCACGCCCTGGTCGAGGATCGCCTGCCACACCGCGCGGGTGTCGGCGAAGCGGCCGAACTGGATGAAGTTGGCGTCGGAGTCGGTGACGTCGAGGCCCAGCCCGCGCAGCGCGAGCACCACCCGGTCGCGCTCGGACTTGAGCCGGTCGACGTAGCCGAGCAGGGTGTCGGTGTGCTCCAGGCAGGCCAGCGCGGTGGCCTGGGTGACGGCCGACAGGTGGTAGGGCAGCCGGACCAGCTGCACCGCGTCCACCACGGCCGGGTCGGCGGCCAGGTAGCCGAGCCGCAGCCCGGCCGCGCCGAACGCCTTGGACATGGTGCGGCTGATCACCAGGTTCGGGCGGCCTTCGAGCAGCGGCAGCAGCGAGGCGCGGTGCGAGAACTCGACGTACGCCTCGTCGACCACCACCATGCTGGGCCCGGCGGCCTGCGCGGCCTCGTACAGGGCGAGCACGGTGTCGGCCGCGACGGCGGTGCCGGTCGGGTTGTTCGGCGAGCAGACGAAGACCACGTCCGGGCGCAGCTCGGCGATGGCCGCCCGGGCCGCGTCCAGGTCGATGGTGAAGTCCTCGTTGCGCGGGCCGGAGACCCAGCCGGTGCCGGTGCCGCGGGCGATCAGGGCGTGCATCGAGTACGAGGGCTCGAAGCCGATCGCGGTGCGGCCGGGCCCGCCGAAGGTCTGCAGCAGCTGCTGGAGCACCTCGTTGGAGCCGTTGGCGGCCCACACCTGGTCCTTGGTGACCGGGAAGCCGGTGGTGTCGCTCAGGTACGACGCCAGGCCGGTGCGCAGTTCGACCGCGTCCCGGTCCGGGTAGCGGTTGAGCTGCCGGGCGGCTTCGGCGACCCGCTCGGCGATCCGGGCCACCAGCGGCTCGGGCAGCGGGTACGGGTTCTCGTTGGTGTTCAGCTGGACGGGCACGTCCAACTGCGGTGCGCCGTACGGGGACTGGCCGCGCAGCTCGTCGCGGACGGGGAGGTCGTCGATCTTCGTCACGAGGTGGGAACCGTCCAGTCGCTGTGCCAGTGTTGTTCGTCTCCGACGAAACGCGCCTTCACGGCGTCGCCGTGGCCGGGCAGGTCCTCGGCCTCGGACAGGTTGACCACGTGCGCGGCGATCCCGGCCAGCGCTTCGCGGTCGTACTCGACCACCTGGACGCCGCGCAGGAAGGTCTGCACGGACAGGCCGGAGGAGTGGCAGGCGCAGCCGCCGGTGGGCAGCACGTGGTTGGAGCCGGCCGCGTAGTCGCCCAGCGAGACCGGGGTGAAGCGGCCGAGGAAGATCGCGCCCGCGTTGCGGACCCGCTCGGAGACGGCGTGCGGGTCGGCGGTCTGGATCTCCAGGTGCTCGGCGGCGTAGGCGTTGACCACCGCGAGGCCCTGCTCCAGGTCGTCGACCAGGATGATGCCGGACTGCGGGCCGCCGAGCGCCTCGGCCACCCGCTCGCCGTGCCGGGTGCGGGCGACCTGCGCCTTGAGCTCGGCCTCGACGGCGTCGGCCAGCAGCGGGGAGGCGGTGACCAGCACCGAGCCGGAGGTCGGGCCGTGCTCGGCCTGGCTGATCAGGTCGGCGGCGACCTCCGCGGCGTCCGCGGTGTCGTCGGCGAGCACCATGATCTCGGTCGGGCCGGCCTCCGAGTCGATGCCGATCCGGCCGGCGAACAGGCGCTTGGCGGCGGCGACGTAGATGTTGCCGGGGCCGGTGACCAGGTTGACCGGCGCGCACTCCTCGGTGCCGAGCGCGAACATCGCGACCGCCTGGGCGCCGCCGACCGCGTACACCTCGTCCACGCCGAGCAGCGCGCAGGCCGCCAGGATGGTCGGGTGGACCCGGCCGCCGAACGCCTTCTGCGGCGGCGAGGTGACGGCGATGCCGGCCACCCCGGCCTCCTGGGCGGGCACCACGTTCATCACCACGGAGGACGGGTAGACCGCCAGGCCGCCCGGCACGTACAGGCCGACCCGGTCGACCGGCACCCAGCGCTGGGTGACGGTGCCGCCGGGCACCACCTGCGTGGTGTGCCCGACCCGGCGCTGGTCGGCGTGCACGGCGCGGGCCCGGCGGATCGACTCCTCCAGCGCGGCGCGGACCTTCGGGTCCAGCTGCTCCAGCGCCTCGGCGATCCGCTCCGCGGGGACGCGGGTGGACTCCAGCCGGACGCCGTCGAAGCGCTCGGTGATCTCGATCAGCGCCGCGACCCCGCGATGGCGCACGTCCTCGGCGATCGGCCGCACCTTCTCCAGGGCGGCTTCGACGTCGAACTCGGCACGGGGGAGCACGTCGCGCGGGTCCGTGGAGGAGCCGCGGAGGTCGATTCGAGAGATCACAGGCCCAAGTGTAAGGAGTGGCGAAAACCGGCAGCCCGGCATTTCAGTCCGTGATACGAAGGGTGAGACGAAACCAAGATCATCGGGGGACGCGGTGGAGCAGGCACCGGACGACTGGACCGACACCGAGCGCGGCCTGTGGGACGCCTTCCGGCACGGCGAGGTGTACGACCTGCGGGCCGGGAGCGGCCCGGTCGAGCTGCTGCTCCCCGCCCCCGCCGGGCGGGCCGTCCGCCCGGCGGGGGCGGACGGCCCCGGCCACGGCCCGGACGACCCGGACCAGGACGGCCCCGGCCACGGCCCGGACGACCCGGACCAGGACGGCCCCGGCCACGGCCCGGACGACCCGTTCACCGGCGCGCCGTGGGGCCCGGAGCGCACCGTCCGCGCCGAGGTGATCGCCCGGCTGCTGCTGCACGGCCCGGAGGCCGCCCCCGGCAAGGTCACCGCGCTCAAGCTCACCGGCGCCCGGATCACCGGCGAGTTCACCCTGGCCGGCGGCCGGATCGGCTGCTACGTCGAGTTCCAGCTCTGCCGCTTCGAACGCAAGCTACTGCTCTCCGAGGCCACCGCCGGCACCCTGCGGATCGTCTCCTGCGCCCTGCCCCGGCTGGAGGGCTCCCGGCTGGCCACCGAGGGCGACGTGCACCTCGCCCGCTGCGGCATACCCGGCGGCATCCGGCTCACCGACGCCCGGATCGGCACCGACCTGCTGCTCAACCAGTCCGCCGTCGGCCCCGACGCGTACGGGCGGGCGGTCTCCGCCGACGGGCTCACCGTCAACCAGGACTGCGAGGCCGAACGGATCGAGCTGCTCGGCGAGCTGAGCCTGCGCTCGGCCCGGATCGGCGGCCGGCTCTCGCTGCGCGGCAGCTCGCTGCGGGCCGTCGGCCCGGACAATCCGAACGCGCTCAACGCGGCCCGGATCACCGTCGGCCACACCCTGTACCTGTCCGGCTCGGAGGACGCCAACTGGGCCGGCTCGCGCACCGTCTACGGCTCCGGCTACGGGGAGCCCGCGGGCACCGGGCACTACCGGGACACCACCCACACCCCGTTCCGCGCCCGGGGCCGGATCCGGCTCTCCGACGGGCGCTTCGACAACGCCTGCCTGATCACCGGTGCCGAGTTCCACCTCGGCCCGGGCGAGGAGCTCGCGCTCAGCCGGATCCAGACCCCCGAACTCCGCTTCGCCTGCGACGCCCCGCCCACCGGCCCGGTCACCCTCAACCGGGCCCGGATCGGCAACCTGGTCGACTCGCCCGACGCCTGGCCCACCGCGCACCACGTCTCGCTCACCGGCTTCACCTACGAGTCGCTGCGCCCCGTAGGCCCCTTCCCGCTGGAGCGCCGGATCGCCTGGGTCGACTCCGGCCGGGAGTTCCGCCCCGAGGCGTACGAGCAGCTCGCCGCCGCCCTGCGCCGCGACGGCGCCGACGAGGACGCCCGCGCCGTCCTGCACGCCAAGCAGCGCCGCCGCCGGCACACCCTGCCGCTGCCCGGCCGGATCTGGGGCCACCTCCAGGACGCCGCCGTCGGCTACGGCTACCGCCCCGGCCGGGCCGCCGCCTGGCTGGTGCTGGCCTGGGCACTGGGCACCGCGTACTTCGCCGGGCACGAGCCCGCGCCGCTCAAGGCCGACGAGAAGGTGGTCTGGAACCCGGCCCTGTACGCGGCCGGCAAGGTCCTCCCGCTGATCGACCTCGGCCAGAACGGCTGGAACCCGGACCGCGCCGGCCAGTGGGTCGCCACCGCCCTGGTGCTGACCGGCTGGGTGCTCGCCACCACCGCCGTGGCCGGCGTCACCCGGCTGCTCCAGCGCGGCTGACGCCCCCGGCCGCGAGCGAACCGCGGCGCGGCGGCGGCCCGCCGCCAACTACGCTGTCCGCCGTGACTGATCGGCTCCCGCTCTTCCCGCTCAACACGGTCCTGTACCCGGGCCTGGTGATGCCCCTGCACGTCTTCGAGGAGCGCTACCGCCACCTGGTCGCCGATCTCCTGGAACAGCCCGAGGACGCACCGCGCCGCTTCGGCGTGGTCGCCGTCAAGGACGGCCGGGGAACCACCCCGGTCCGCGAGAGCGAGGGCCCGGCGGGCCCGCTGGAGGGCCTCGGCGCCCCCGGCGGCGATCCGCTGGACGCCCTGTACGCGGTCGGCTGCGTCGCCGACGTCGCCTCCGTCCGCGAGCAGCCCGAGGGCCGGTACGAACTGCTGATCACCGGCACCACCCGGTTCCGGCTGCGCGCCCTCGACGCCACCGGCCCCTACCTGGTCGGCGAGGTCTCGGTGCTCCCCGAGGAGCCGGGCGAGGGCTCCGGCGCGCTCGCCGCCGGCGTCGAACGCGCCTTCCGCACCTACCAGAAGCGGCTGGCCGGGGCCCGCGAGGCCACCCTCAGCGGCGAACCCGAGCTCCCCGACGACCCGCAGGTGCTCTCCTACCTGGTCGCCGCCGCCACCTCGCTCTCCACCAAGGACAAGCAGGAACTCCTCGCCTGCCCCGACACCGCACAGCGCCTGACCCGCGAACTCGCCCTGCTCCGGCACGAGAGCGCGGTGCTCGCGAAACTCCCCTCGCTGCCCGCCGCCGAACTCACCCGCCAGGCGTTCAGCCCCAACTGAGGACCTCCGTGGCCAAGAAGAAGTCCCCCGGCGGCACCCCCGCCACCGTCGCCCTCGACACCGCCGGCGTCCCGTTCACCGTCCACGAGTACGCCCACGACCCGGCCGCCGCCTCCTACGGCGCGGAGGCCGCCGAGGCGATGGGCGTCTCCCCCGGCCGGGTGTTCAAGACCCTGCTCGCCGAGACCGACGGCACCCTCACCGTCGCCGTCGTCCCGGTCTCCGGCCGGCTCGACCTCAAGGCGCTGGCCGCCGCGCTCGGCGCCAAGCGCGCCGCCATGGCCGACCCGGCCGCCGCCGAGCGCTCCACCGGCTACGTGGTCGGCGGCATCTCCCCGCTCGGCCAGCGCCGCAGGCTGCGCACCGTCATCGACTCCGGCGTCCTCGCCCACCCCACCGTCTTCGTCTCCGCCGGCCGCCGCGGCACCGAGGTCGAACTCGCCCCGGCCGACCTGGTCCGCCTCACCGACGCGCTGACCGCCCCCATCGCGCGGGAGTGAACCCCGGGAGCCCGGGGGCCGGGGCTCAGGCCCGGTCGGCCGGGGGCGGCCCCGGCACCGGCCCCGGGGTCTCCCAGTACGGGGGGCGGTCCGGCTCGCGCTTGCCGAACGTCGCGGAGAGGGCGAGCAGCAGGATCATGGCCGTCATCGGCCAGACCATCAGCGCCCCCTTCGCGGTGAGCTCCAGCGGCCCGTCGAAGGTGCCGCCGTTGCCGACGGACAGCGCGTGGGCGCGCAGGTCGGAGGTGGCACCGAGGTGGGTGCCGAGCTGCCAGGCGATCACCGAGCCGAGCAGGCCGCCGACGGCCAGGCCGACGGCGACGGCGACACCGCCGCCGCGGGCGCGGGTCCACAGGAAGGCGCCGAGCGAGGTGAGCAGGCCGAGGCCGAGGCCGAGCAGCGAGAAGACGCCGACCGCGCCGATCAGCTCCTCGCCCTCCGGGTCCCGGTAGAGGATGTGGTCGTCCTGGACGGCGTAGCCGACCCGGGGGGCGAGCCAGAACCAGAGCAGGCCGAGCACCACGCCGAGGACCGCTCCGACGAGGGTGATGATCGCTCCGATCCGCAGTTCGGGGCCGATCGGCGGCCGCTTCGCGCGGTCGGACGGCTGCGGCGGGAAGGGCGGGGCGAAGGGGTCCGGCCCGGGCGAGCTACCCGCGGGTGTGTTCGGTACGGTCACGGGCCCATCGTTTCATGTCGGCCCGGGCGGATGTCGATCTCGACGGGACAACGACCACGGCGAACGACCCACCCACCGGCCGGGCGGTGTCCCGCCCCCCGTTCCGGCCGGGTCAGCTCGCGGCGCGCCGGTACGCCCAGGTGGCGAGGGTGAGCGAGACCAGGCCGACCGCGCCGCAGACGCCGAGGTCGAGGGTGATCCGGGCCCAGTCGGGGTGCGGGGCGAAGGTGAGCGCGAAGGCGTCGACGCCGTAGCTGGAGGGCAGCAGGTCGCGCAGCCACCGGACCGGCTCGGGGAGCCGGGAGGCGGGCAGGACGCCGAGCAGCAGGGCGGCGGACATGCCGAGCTGTCCGGCGAGGGTGGCGAGCTCCTGGCGGGGGGCGAGCAGGCCGAGGGCGGCGCCGAGGCCGGCCAGCGCGGCGCCGGCGAGCGGGATCACCGCGAGCAGGACCCACAGCCGGGCGAGGGGCAGTCCGAACATCCAGCAGCCGGCGCCGGCGGTGACGAAGACCCCGGGCACGGTGAAGGAGGCGTAGGCGGCGGCGGTGCCGAGCACCACGGAGGCGGGCGGCACCGGCAGGGTCGCGTAGTGGTCGAGGCCGCCGGTGGCGCGGAGCCGGCCGAAGTACTGGGCGAGCAGGTTGAGCGCGACGAAGGCGACCACCAGGACGGCGGAGCCGGCCACCACGGCGTGCGCGGAGGGGTTGTCGCCGGCGTCGACGACGCCGCGCATCATCACCAGGATGCCGATCGACTGGAAGGTGGCGACGAACAGCAGCGGGATCCGGGAGACCTTGGCGCGGGCCAGCTGGGCCCGGTAGACGGCGGCCAGCGCGGGCAGCAGCCGGGCGGCGGGGGCGAGCGGCGCGGGCGCGGTGGTGACGGCGGGGGCGTCGAGCAGGGTCATCGGGCGAGTCCTCCGGGCCGGCCGCCGAGCCGGAGGTAGGCGTCCTCCAGGGTGGGGGTGGCGAGGGTGAAGTCGTCGAGGGCGGCGAAGGCGGGTCCGGTGGTGACGGCGGCGACCAGTTCGCGGGCCTCGTCGGGGGTGGTGCGCAGGGTCCAGCGGCGGCCGGTGCGTTCGGCGCGCTCGGCGAGGGCGGCGACGGCGGGGACGGTCAGCGGGGCGTCGGTGCGCCAGACCAGGTCGAGCCGGACGTGGCCGTCGACCAGGGCCTTGAGGCCGCCGGGCGTGTCGCAGGCGATGACCTTGCCGGCGTCGATCACGGCGACCCGGTCGAGGACGGTCTCGGCCTCGATGACGTTGTGGGTGACCAGCAGCACGGTGGTGCCGCGTTCGGCGCGGCGGCGGTCGACGGCGCTCCAGACGGCGCGGCGGGCGAGCGGGTCCATGCCGGTGGTGGGTTCGTCCAGGACCAGCAGCGGGCGTTCGCCGATCAGGACGGCGGCGAAGCAGGCGAGCCGGCGCTGGCCGCCGGAGAGTTTGGCGAGCGGGCGGTGGGCGAGCGGTTCGAGGCCGAGTTCGGTGATCACCTCGGCGGTCTCGGCCCGGGCGGCGGCCCGGGACAGGCCGCGCAGCCGGCCGGTGGTCTCGGCGGCCAGGGCGACGGTGAGCTCGTCGAGGGCGGTGGACTCCTGCCCGAGGTAGCCGAGCAGCCGGGCGGCCCGTTCGGGGTGCCGGACGACGTCGTGGCCGAGCAGGTCGACCGTCCCGGCGTCGGGGCGGAGCAGGCCGGTG
Source organism: Kitasatospora sp. NPDC090308 (assembly GCF_044769485.1). Taxonomy (NCBI): domain Bacteria; kingdom Bacillati; phylum Actinomycetota; class Actinomycetes; order Kitasatosporales; family Streptomycetaceae; genus Kitasatospora; species Kitasatospora sp. NPDC090308. The sequence continues at coordinate 340,377 of NZ_JBIVXY010000001.1, forward strand.
AGCTGGCGCACCAGGGTGGACTTGCCGGCGCCGTTGGGTCCGAGCAGGCCGAAGACCTCACCGCGGCGGACGGCGAGGTCGATGCCGTCGTTGGCCCTGACCTCGGTGCCGCCCGTCCGGTAGGTCTTGACCAGGCCGCTGACCGTGCAGCAGCCCTGAGGTGCCTTGCTCACGACGGAAGACTCTACGCGCCGTAAAGGGCGTTCCGGACACGCGGGGTGGGCAAGTCGGCCCGGGCGTCAGCTGTCCTGCCGGGCCTGCGCGGTGGGCCGGGTGTCGGGGACGCGGGCGGCGAGCTCCTTCCAGAAGCCCTCCCGGATGGCGTACCTGTCCTGCTCGTCGATCTGGTCCTCCTTGTGCGCGAGCAGGCCGAACCGGGCGGCGTAGCGCAGCAGTTCGCCGTCCAGGCGGTGCGGGATGCGCGGGTGGTCGGTCCACAGCAGGGCGGGGCGCTCGGTGGCGGCGAGGCGGTCGAGCCAGCGGCGGGCGAAGACCTGGCCGACCTCCTGCGGGTCGCCGCCGACGCTGGTGATGTCCTCCTCGCGGTCGGCCCAGCGCTGGGCGGAGGTGGTGATCCGGTCCAGGGTGGGCAGCGCGTCGGCGGCGGTGGCGGTGTCGGCGCGCTCGACCCAGCCGCGCTCGGAGGACCAGCGCAGCACCGGGCCGGCGGCGGCCGGGGCGGGGTCGGGGGGCGGGCCGGGGGCGGCGCGTCCGGCCAGGTCCTTGGGGGTGGGGATGACCCGCAGCGGAGCGCTGCGGGCGGCCGTCGCGGCAGCGGGTGCGGCGGCGGGTGCGGGGACGGCCGCGGCGGCGGGCAGCAGCGGGACGGGGCGGGGCCGGGGTGCGGCGGGCAGCACCGCGACGGGGGCGACCGGCTCGGCGGCGGCCTCCCGGGGGCGGGCCCAGCGCTGGATCCAGGCGCGGTCCAGCACCCGGCGCTCGTCGGCCTCGCCGACCAGTTCCTCGGACTGGTTGAAGTCCCCGTCGGCGGCCTCCAGCGCCCACAGGTGGACGGCGACGCCGTGCTCCTTGACGGAGGCGACGCCGGGCAGCAGGTCGCCGTCCCCGGTGACCAGCACCACGTCGGCGCAGGCGTGGTTGCGGGCGAGTTCGCTGAGTTCGGCGTGCATCGCGGCGTCCACGCCCTTCTGCACCCACCGGCCCTCGGCCCGGGTGAGCGCGCCCAGCCGGACGGTGACCCGGGGCAGCACCCGCAGCCGGCGGTGCTCGGGGGCGGGGCGGCGGTCGACGGCGGCGTCGAACCAGTAGATCCGCAGCAGCGGCAGGCCGGTCTCCGTCTCGGCGCGCTCGCGCAGCGCGGTGATCAGCACCGGGTGGTCGACGGCGATCCGGGCCCGGCCGGGCTCCCCCGCGAGCAGGCTGGCGGCCGCGCCCAGCAGGTAGCCCGCGTCGACCAGGACGACGCAGCGGTCCATCTCCGGCACCTCCTCCTCGGCCCGGGCCCCGGCGGTGGGGCGCCGCCCGGCGGCCCGGCGACCGTTGGGCACACCTTTCCCCTCCGTCCGCCCGCCGAACCGCGCCGCGCCCGCCGCGCGCCGACCCTGGATACTGGGACACCGTGCGGAAGAGTGCGGTGGTGCTGTGCGCGGTGGCGGCGATCGGGGCGGTGGCGGTCGTCCTGGTCCCGGCGACCTCGCCGGAGACCTCCAGCGGGGACACCGAGCTGGTGTCGGTGGTGGTCAACCACGGCCGCACGGTCGAGCTGGGCCCGGCCGAGACCCGCACCGTCCCGGTGGAGGTGACGGCGAGCGACCGCTCGGGCATCCGCGCGGTGGACCCGATCGGCCTGTGGGGGCCCAACTACGGGACGTTGAAGGTCGGCCCGATGTCCTGCGTCCCGCTGGACGCGGCCGGGACCACGGCCCGGTGCAGCGGTGAGGCGGTGATCGCGGCCGGCTCGCGGGCGCTCTTCGACGACCAGGCCGGGACCTGGTTCGTCGACCTGCGGATCCGGGCCGCCGACGGCGACCGGTACGTGTCGAAGAACGCCGCCGGGTTCTCGCTCAAGCGCACCGCCGGGTTCGACCTGGCGTCGGTGGTCCCGGCCCGGGCGGCGGTGGGCGAGGCGGTCACCGTCCGGGGGCGCCTGCGGCGCGCGGACTGGGACCGCGACGCCGAGGTGCCCCAGCAGGGCACCACCGCCTACCTGCAGTTCCGGCCGGCCGGCAGCAGCACCTGGAGCACCCTGGCCAGCACCGGCACGGACGCCGACGGGCTGCTGTCGCTGAACGTGCCGGTGCGCGGCCCGGGCGCGTTCCAGTGGTACGCGCCGGGCGACAAGTGGACGGGGAGCGCCCTGTCGGAGGTGCTGCCGCTGCGGGTCGACGCGCCGGAGTCGCACCCGGGCCGGTGAGCCCGGCCGCGGGCGCGAGGGGCCGCGGCCCGCGGACGCGACGGGCCCCCGGGCGGGTGCCCGGGGGCCCGTCGGGGCGGGGGCGCCGGGGTCAGCCGCGCAGCTCGGCGGCGACCAGCTCGGCGATCTGCACGGCGTTGAGCGCCGCGCCCTTGCGCAGGTTGTCGTTGGACAGGAACAGCGACAGGCCGTGCTCCACCGTCTCGTCGGCCCGGATCCGGCCGACGTAGCTCGGGTCCTGGCCGGCGGCCTGGAGCGGGGTGGGGATGTCGGTCAGCGCGACGCCGGGGGCGCCGGCCAGCAGCTCGACGGCGCGCTCGGGGGCGAGCGGGCGGGCGAAGCGGGCGTTGACCTGGAGCGAGTGGCCGGTGAAGACCGGGACGCGCACGCAGGTGCCGGAGACCTTGAGCCCGGGGATGCCGAGGATCTTGCGGCTCTCGTGGCGGAGCTTCTGCTCCTCGTCGGTCTCGTTGCTGCCGTCGTCGACGATCGACCCGGCGAGCGGGACGACGTTGAAGGCGATCGGGCGCTGGTAGACGCCGGGCTCGGGGTACTCGACGGCGGCGCCGTCGTGGACCAGCGCGGTGGCGCCGTCGACCACCTTGCGGGCCTGCTCGTGCAGCTCGGAGACGCCGGCCAGGCCGGAGCCGGAGACCGCCTGGTAGGTGGAGACCACCAGGGCGACCAGCTCGGACTCCTCGTGCAGCGGGCGCAGCACCGGCATCGCGGCCATGGTGGTGCAGTTGGGGTTGGCGATGATGCCCTTGGGGCGCTCGGTGATCGCCTCGGGGTTGACCTCGGCGACGACCAGCGGGACCTCGGGGTCGCGGCGCCAGGCGGAGGAGTTGTCGATGACGACGGCTCCGGCGGCGGCGACCTCGGGGGCCAGCGCCTTGGAGGTGGCGCCGCCCGCCGAGAAGATCACGATGTCCAGGCCGCTGTAGTCGGCCGTGGCGGCGTCCTCGACGGTGATCTCGGTGTCCTTCCAGGGCAGGGCGCGCCCCGCCGAGCGGGCCGAGGCGAACAGCCGCAGCTGTTCGACCGGGCCCAATGGACCGTTCAAGTCGGCCCGCTCCGCCAGGATCTCGCGGACCACGCCGCCGACCTGACCGGTGGCACCTACGATGCCGATCCTCATCCGTCTCTCCTCCTGCTACCGGTTGGGCCGGTTGTCCCGGCCCATCATGCCTTGTCAGAGCGGGTTCCGGCGGGGGCGTCCCAAAGCGTGAACGCTTCCCGTCCGAGGCGGAAATCCCTCCTGCGCAGGTGCCCGCCCACCGGAAATCCTGCGCGTGGTCGCGCGGTTCTCAGGCGTGCGCGAGCAGCGGCAGCCGCACCGCGGGCGTCGGGATGCGTCCGGCGCGGTGCAGCAGCGCCTTGAGCGCGGTCGGGTTCGGCCCGGTGAAGGCCGACCGGGAGACCTCGGCGAGTTCGGCGCCGAGGGTGCGGGCGCGGGCCGCGTCGCCGTCCGCCCAGGCCCGGTGCAGGGCGGCGAACCGGGCGGTCTCCAGGTGGGCGGAGGCCAGGATGCCGCCGTCGGCGCCGAGGGCCAGCAGCGGGGAGAGGAACAGGTCGTCGCCGGCCAGCACGCCGCGCGGGGCGGCGGCCAGCAGCGCGATCGTCTGCTCGTCAATGCCGCCGGCCGAGTACTTGACCCCGGCCACGCCGGGCAGCGCGAGCAGGTCCAGCAGGGCGGCGGCGCCCAGCGGCTGACCGGTGCGGTACGGGATGTGGTAGACCACCAGCGGCAGCGGGCTGGTCGCGGCGAGGGCCCGGAAGTGGGCCAGGACGCCGGCCTCGCCGGGCCGGACGAAGGCGGGGACGGCGACCAGCGCGGCGTCGGCCCGGCCGTCCAGGGCGGCCAGTGCCTCGGCGGTGCGGGCGGTGCCGCCGTGGCCGGCGCCGACGGTGAGCGGCGCGCCGTGCGCGTCGCAGGCCCGGCGGCAGACCTCGACCACCGCGTCCTGCTCGGCGGTGGTCAGCGAGCCGGGTTCGCCGGTGGTGCCGAGGGCGACCAGGCCGGCGGCGCCGTCCGCGAGCAGGTCGCGGGCGAGCCGTTCCAGGGCGTCGAGGGCGACGGCGCCGTCGGCGGTGAAGGGCGTGACCAGCGGGACGTGGATGCCGTGCAGTTCCATGCGGGGAAGCCTGCCGGGCGGCGACCGTGCGGGTCCAGTTCACATTTCCGATGCTTCTCGTAAGCTGGGCCGATGCTCGAGGTGCGAAGGCTGCGGTTGCTGCGCGAACTGGCCCGGCTGGGGACGATCGCGGCGGTCGCCGAGGCGCTGGCGTTCAGTCCTTCGGCGGTGTCCCAGCAGCTGTCGGTGCTGGAGCGGGAGGCGGGGGTGCCGCTGCTGGAGCGGACCGGGCGGCGGGTGGCGCTGACCCCGGCGGGGCGGAACCTGGTGCGGCACACCGAGGCGGTGCTGGAGCTGCTGGAGCGGGCGGACGCCGAGCTGGCGCACGCCCGCAGCGGGCCGGCCGGGCCGCTGCGGATCGGCGCCTACCCGTCCGCGGTGCGCGCCCTGGTGCCGGCGGCGCTGGCCGAGCTGGCGGCCCGGCACCCGGAGCTGGAGCCGATGGTGAGCGAGGTGGACCCGGCGGCGGTGGCCGGGGCGCTGCGGGCGGGCGAGCTGGACGTGGCGCTGGTGCACGAGTACGACCTGGTGCCGGGCGAGCCGGAGGAGGGGATCGCGCTGACCGGGCCGGTGTTCGCCGAGCCGCTGTACCTGGCGGCCCGCTCCGGCGGCGCCCTGGCCGAGCACCGGGACAGCCCGTGGATCACCGCCCCGGCCGGGACGCTGTGCCACGCGATGGTGCAGCGGGTCTGCCAGGCGGCCGGGTTCGCGCCGCGGGTGCGCCACCTGGTGGACGACTTCGCGGCCCAGCTGGCCCTGGTGGCGGTGGGCCAGGGGGTGGCGCTGGTGCCGCAGTTGGGCGTGGACCGGTGCCCGCCGGGCGTGGCGCTGACCCGGCTGCCGCTGTACCGGCGCACCCGGACCGCGTTCCGGGCCGGCGGGGCCGCGCACCCGGCGGTGGCGGCCTTCGCGGCGGCCCTGCACGCGGCGGTCCCGGCCGGGCTGCGCTCCTCCTGACGTCCCGGGGCGCGGGGGCGGTCGATAGCCTTCCGCCATGCATCAGTTGAACGAGCAGCAGGAGCAGCCGGGCCGGTTCGGGCCGGACGCCACGGTGGAGGTCCGGGCCGAGCAGGTGGGGGCGGTGCGCACCGAGTACGCGCCGGACCACGACGGCGACCCGGACCCGGGCGAGATCGTCTGGACGTGGGTGCCGTACGAGGAGAACGACGGGCGGGGCAAGGACCGGCCGGTGCTGGTGGTGGCCCGGGAGGCGGGCGGTTCGCTGCTGACGGTGATGCTCTCCAGCAAGGGCCACGACGACGACCGGGACTGGGTGCCGCTGGGCCCCGGCCCGTGGGACCGCAGCGGGCGGGACTCCTGGGTGGCGCTGGACCGGGTGTTCCGGGTCCGCGACGGCGGGATGCGGCGCGAGGCGTGCGCCCTGGACCGGGCCCGGTTCCAGCGGGTGGTGGACTCGCTGCGGCTCCGTTACCGCTGGCGCTGAGTAACGATTATCCGATCATTCTTCCCAGCTCTCCCCGGTACCGGTACAACAACTCCAGGATTCCCACCAGTTGAGCTGGAGTCGTACGCATGAGCAGCAACACCCCTCCCGGCTACGAGCCCTCGAAGGACCCCTACGGCCAGTACGCGCAAGGCGGGCAGTCGGACTGGCTCGGCCCGACCCCGCCGCCCGGCGCGCAAGCCGCCCCCGGCACCCGGGTGCTGGCCGCCCCGGTGGACCGCTTCCTGGCCCGCCTGGTCGACGTGGCGGTCCTGATCGTCCCGCTGATCATCGTCAACCTGATCTCCCCCGGCGTGCTCCTCTACTACGTGCTGGCCGCGGTGGTGGTGGTCGGCTACGAGGGCGCCATGCTGACGACCCAGCACGGCCAGACCGTCGGCAAGAAGGTCCTCAGGCTCCGGGTGGTCGACGCGGCCGGCGGCGGCCGCCCGGCCGACGGCCAGTTCTGGACCCGGGCCGCCATCTACGGCGGCCCGAACCTGGTCCCGGTCGTCGGTGGCCTGTTCTCGCTGGTCAACTGCCTGTCCCTGCTGTGGGACAAGCCGCTCCAGCAGTGCTTCCACGACAAGGGCGCCAGGACCGTGGTGGTCAAGGAGCACTGACCGCCCCTCGGCGGACGGGCCCCGGCGGAGTGCGACTCCGCCGGGGCCCGTCCGCGCGCACCGCCGTCAGCTGGCCAGGCAGCTCGGCCCGAGCAGCTGCTTGAGGTCGCCGAACAGCGCCGGGTCGGACTTCACCCGGTGCCGGTCCAGCCGCAGCACCACCGTCCTGGTCCGGCCGCGCAGGTGGACGTGGACCTCGGTGCTGCCCCGGTGGCTGCCCAGCACCTCGCCGAGCCGGGAGACGATCGGCGGGGTCAGCTTGTTCTCCGGCACGGTGATCACGATCGGCAGCTGCGCCCCGACGTTGCTCAGGTCGGGCACCGCCAGCTCCATGCCCATCAGCCGCGGCACGTCCTCCCGCTTGTCGAGCTTGCCGCGGACGAACACCACGGCGTCCTCGACCAGTTGCGAGGAGACCAGCTGGTAGCTGGCCGGGAAGAACATGCAGTCGATCGAGCCGGCCAGGTCCTCGACGGTGGCGATCGCCCAGGCGTTGCCCTGCTTGGTCATCTTGCGCTGGAGGCCCGAGATGATGCCGCCGATGGTGACGATCGTCCCGTCGGGGCGCTCGGCCAGGTCGGCGACCGCGCAGTCGGCCTTGTCGGCCAGCACGTGCTCGATGCCGTTCAGCGGGTGCGAGGAGACGTACAGGCCGAGCATCTCGCGCTCCTGGGTGAGCAGGAAGGACTTGTCCCACTCCTCCTCGGAGAACACCACGTCCAGCCCGAAGGACGGCTCGTCCGAGACGCTGTCGCCGCCGAACAGGTCGAACTGTCCCTCGGCCTCCTTGCGCTTGATCCCGACCACGTTGTCGATCATTGGCTCGAACTGGGCGGTCAGGCCCTTGCGGGTGTGCCCGAGCGAGTCGAACGACCCGGCCTTGATCAGCGATTCGACGGTGCGCTTGTTGCACACCACCGACTCGACCTTCTCCAGGAAGTCCGGGAACGAGGCGTACTTCCCCTTGGCCTTGCGGGTGCGGATCATCGACTCCACCACCGGCCCGCCGACGTTGCGGATCGCGGTCAGGCCGAACCGGACGGTCTCGCTGCCGTGCGGGGTGAAGTCGGCGTCGGACTCGTTGACGTCCGGCGGCAGCACCTGGATGCCCATCTTGCGGCACTCGTTGAGGTAGACCGCCGACTTGTCCTTGTCGTCCTTGACCGAGGTCAGCAGCGCCGACATGTACTCGGCCGGGTAGTTGGCCTTCAGGTACGCCGTCCAGTACGAGACCAGCCCGTAGCCGGCGGTGTGCGCCTTGTTGAAGGCGTAGCCGGAGAACGGCACCAGCACGTCCCAGACCGCCTGGATCGCCGCGTCCGAGTAGCCGCGCTCCCGGCAGCCCCTCTGGAACGGGACGAACTCGGCCTCCAGGATCTCCTTCTTCTTCTTGCCCATCGCGCGGCGCAGCAGGTCGGCCTGGCCGAGCGAGTAGCCGGCCAGGATCTGCGCGGCCTTCTGCACCTGCTCCTGGTAGACGATCAGGCCGTAGGTGGGCTCCAGGATCTCCTTGAGCGGCTCCTCCAGCTCCGGGTGGATCGGGGTGATCTCCTGCTGGCCGTTCTTGCGCAGCGCGTAGTTGGTGTGCGAGTTGACGCCCATCGGGCCCGGCCGGTACAGCGCCAGGACGGCGGAGATGTCCTCGAAGTTGTCGGGCTTCATCAGGCGCAGCAGCGAGCGCATCGGGCCGCCGTCGAGCTGGAAGACGCCGAGCGTGTCGCCGCGGGCGAGCAGTTCGTAGGCGGGCTTGTCGTCCAGCGGGAGCTGGAGCAGCTCGATCTTGACGCCCTTGTTCTTCTCGATCGCCTTGACGGCGTCGTCCATGATCGTCAGGTTGCGCAGTCCGAGGAAGTCCATCTTGAGAAGGCCGAGGCCCTCGCAGGTGGGGTAGTCGAACTGGGTGATGGTGACGCCGTCGGTGTGCCGGGTCCAGACCGGGATGTGGTCGGTCAGCGGCTCGGCGGACATGATCACGCCGGCCGCGTGCACGCCGGGCTGGCGGATCAGGCCCTCGATGCCGCGGGCGGTGTCGATCACCTTGCGGACGTCGGGGTCGTTCTCGTACAGGCTGCGGATCTCGCCCGCCTCGCCGTAGCGGGGGTGCGAGGAGTCGGTGATGCCGGACAGCGGGATGCCCTTGCCCATCACGTCCGGCGGCATCGCCTTGGTGATCCGGTCGCCCATCGCGTACGGGTAGCCCAGGACCCGGGAGGAGTCCTTGATGGCGGCCTTCGCCTTGATGGTGCCGTACGTGACGATCATGGCGACCTTGTCGGCGCCCCACTTCTCCGTCACGTAGCGGATCACGTCGCCGCGCCGGCGCTCGTCGAAGTCGATGTCGACGTCGGGCATCGAGATGCGCTCGGGGTTGAGGAAGCGCTCGAAGATCAGGCCGTGCGGGATCGGGTCGAGGTCGGTGATGCCCATCGCGTAGGCCACCAGCGAGCCGGCCGCGGAGCCTCGGCCGGGGCCGACCGCGATGCCCTGGCTCTTGGCCCACATGATGAAGTCGGCGACCACGAGGAAGTACGCCGGGAACCCCATCTGGATGATGGTGTCCATCTCGTACTCGGCGAGCTTCTTGTGCTCCTCGTCGTAGCCGCCCGGGAAGCGCCAGTCCATGCCCTCCCAGACCTTGGACTTGAAGAAGTCCGCCTCGGACTCGAAGCCCTCCGGGATCGGGAAGCGCGGCATCAGGTTCTTGAACTCGAACATGCCGGCGGTGTCGACCCGCTGGGCGACCAGCAGCTGGCTGTTGCGGCAGCCCTCCTGCCAGGCGTCCGAGGAGTCCAGGCCGTACATCTCGGCGGCCGACTTGATGTAGTAGCCGGTGCCGTCGAACCGGAAGCGGTCCGGGTCGGAGAGGTTCTTGCCGGTCTGCACGCACAGCAGCAGGTCGTGGGCGCCCGCGTCGCCCTCGGTGGTGTAGTGCGAGTCGTTGGTGACCACCGGCGGGATGTTCAGCTTCCTGCTGATCTCCAGCAGGCCGTCGCGGACCCGCTTCTCGATGTCCAGGCCGTGGTCCATCAGCTCCAGGAAGTAGTTCTCCTTGCCGAAGATGTCCCGGTACTCGGCCGCCGAGCGGACCGCCTCGTCGAACTGGCCCAGCCGCAGCCGGGTCTGCACCTCGCCGGAGGGGCAGCCGGTGGTGGCCATCAGGCCCGCCGCGTGCTCGGCGATGATCTCCTTGTCCATCCGGGGCCACTTCACCAGCCAGCCCTCCGCGTAGGAGCGCGAGGTCAGCTTGAAGAGGTTGTGCAGGCCCTCCTTGTTCCGGGCCCAGATGGTCTTGTGGGTGTACGCGCCGGACGCCGAGACGTCGTCCTTCTTCTGGTGCGGCTGGCCCCACAGGACGCGCTTGGTGTTGGACCGGGAGTCCGGGGCGACGTACGCCTCGATGCCGATCACCGGGGTGATCCCGGCCGCGGTGGCCTGCTTGTGGAACTCGGCGGCGCCGTACATGTTGCCGTGGTCGGTCATCGCGACGTGGGTCTGCCCGAGCCGTTCGACCTCCTTGAACAGCTGCTTCAGCCGGGCGGCGCCGTCCAGCATCGAGTACTCGGTGTGGACGTGCAGGTGCGCGTACGGCTGGTCGCTCAAGGCGGGGCCTCCGGGGTCCTGGGAGAGGGCTGAAACACGTGAGGCCCGAGCCACCACCAGGGCTCGGACCACGGCTTCCGGGATCGCGCCCCCGAGTCTAATCCCCTCCGCTACCCTCCGATCCACCACACGCGCACCGGGAGGGAACCCGTCATGGCCTACGCCCCACCACCCCAGGTCCCGCCCCGGCCGGGCGGGGGCGGGCTGCCCGGGATCGGCGTGCTGATGCTGCTCCAGGTCCTCGTCCAGAGCGCCGTGCTCGGCTCCTGCCTGGTCCGCGGCGGCCTCGGCTACCTGCCCGACGCGCTCGGCCTCTCGTACGCGCACCCGGTGCCCGGACCGGTGGGCTTCGCCGGGGCGGACATCGCCTCCCTGCTGGCGACGGCGGTGCTGATGTGCGGCGCGTTCGCCGGCGGGCGCTGGGTGCGCGGCGCGGCCGTGCTGCTCGGCGCGGTGAACGGGTACGCGGCGCTGTCCCAGCTGGTGAACCTGTTCGGCGGGGACCGGCTGTCGCGCGAGTTCGCCTACCGGCCGGTCGGGAACCTGCTGCTGACCTGCACCCTGGTGGTGACCGTGCTGGTCGCGGCGGCCACCGCGGTCGTCGTCGCCGCCACCCGCGCCCCCGCCGTCCCGGCCGCCCCGCCCGCGCTGTTCCCGCCGCCCGGACCGCCCGGCTACCGGCCGCCCTACGGCCCCGGCCCGGTGCCCGCGCCCGTGCCCGGCCCGTGGGGCGCCGCGCAGCCCGCGCCCCCGGCCGTCCCGCCGCCCCGGCCGCCCGCCGACGGCCACGGCGCCGCGTACGCCTACCCCCCGCCGCCGCCCGTCCCGCCGGTGTCCTGACCGGCTGTGAGGTGGGCCCCCGACGAGCGCGCCCGAAAGGCCCGGCGATGCCCGAGATCCGCACCCTGACCGACCGCGAGCTGACCGTCGGCTACTTCGAGCGCCAACTGCTGGACCGCGCCGGGGGGTCGACCGCCGCCGCGGCGGTCTCCCGGCTGGCCGCGCTGCAGGCGCAGTACTCGCCGTCGCCGCACCTGGCGCTGTGGGCCCGGCTGCCCGGGTTCCGGCCGTCGGAGCTGGAGGCCGCGCTGCTGGACGGCACCGTGGTCAAGTCGACGCTGATGCGCGGCACCCTGCACCTGGTCCCCGGCGCCGACTACGGGCACCTGGCGGCGGCCTGGCGCCGCCGGTGGCTGACCGACCTGCGCGGCCGGCACCGGGACGCCGACCTGGACGAACCGGCCCTGGAAGCCTCGCTGCGGGCCTTCGCGGCCGTCCCGCGCAGCGCCCGGGAGCTGCGCGAGCACACCGCCGCGGCGTCCGGCGGCCGGGTCCGCACCGAGGACCTGCTGAACTACCCGCGGGCGCTGCTCCCGCTGGTGCACGTCGCCCCGTCCGGGCACTGGCGGGCGCACGGCCGGCCGCGGCTGGTGCTGTGGCCGGGCGAGCTGCCGCCGGAACCGGCCGCCACCGCCCGCCTGGTGCGCCGCTACCTGGCGGGCTACGGCCCGGCCTCGCGCGCCGACGTCGCGCACTTCACCGGCCTGCGGCTGCGCCAGGTCGACCCGGCGCTGGCCGAGCTGGGCGAGCTGGTCCGCCACCGGGCCGAGGACGGCCGCGAGCTGCTCGACCTGCCCGGCGCCCGGCCGCCGTCCGACCCGGGCCGCGAGCTGCCGGTGCGCCTCCTGCCGAAGTGGGACGCCGCGCTGCTCTCGCACGCCGACCGCACCCGGATGCTGCCCGCCGCGATCCACCACCAGGTCTACCGGGCGGCCAACGGGACGCTGCTGGCCTCCTACCTGGTGGACGGCCTGGTCGCGGGCGTCTGGGAGCACCAGCGCACCCGCGGCGCCGCCGTGCTCACCCTCACCCCGCTGCTGCCGCACGGCCGCCGCGCCGAGCTGGAGCGGGAGGGCGGGCGGCTGCTGGCCCTCCTGGAGCCGGACGCGGAGAGCCGGACGGTGGCCTTCGCGTCCTGACCCGCCCGGGCCGCCCCGCCCCGCCCGCCCCGGGCGGCCCTCAGCCCTCGCCGTCCAGTTCGGCCAGGAAGGCCAGCGCGGCCGCCCAGGTCCGCTCGGCCGCCTCGGCGTCGTGGTCGGGCAGCTCGGCGTCGGTGTACAGGTGCCCGGCGCCCCGGTAGCGGTGCACCTCGACGTCGGCCCCGGCCCGGGTCATCAGCAGGTACCAGGTGTTCAGCCAGTCCTCGGACTCGAACGCGTCCGGCTCGGCGACGTGCAGCTGCACCGCGATCCGGGTGGCGGCGTCCTCCCGCAGGTCGGAGGTGCCGTGCAGGAGCAGCAGCCCGCGGGCCTGCTCGTCGGCCAGCGCCAGGTTCTGCGCCAGCGACCCGCCGAGCGAGAACCCGGCGTACACCAGCCCGCCCGCCACCGGCAGCAGCGGGGCCACCGCCCCCACCGCCCGCCGCAGCAGCTCGTCGTTGCCCACCTCGTCCCGGTACGCCATGCCCTCCTCCAGCTCCTCGAAGACCCGCCCCTCGTACAGGTCGGGGGTGTGCACGGTGTGCCCGGCGGCGCGCAGCCGCCCGGCGGCCTCGGTGACGGCGGGGCGCAGGCCGTACGCGGAGTGGAACAGGACGATCTCGGCCACGGGTCGGGCTCCTCGGTGCTGCGGGTGGTGCGCTGGTGCGGACCCTCCATGATCGCCCATCCCGGGACGCGCGGGGGCCCGGCCCACCGGTGGGCGGGCCGGGCCGTTCGGCGCGGGGGCGGTCAGTACGAGGTGCTGACGGAGACTCCGCCGAAGGACTGCTGCCCGTAGAGGCTGACGTAGTGGTAGCCGGCGTGCGGGTTGCTGACGGTGAGCGTCTCGGCGTTGCCGGCGCCGGTGGACCTGGCGGTGTAGGAGCCGGTGGTGGCCCAGTTGGCGCCGCTGTAGTAGAGGTCGGCGTTGCCGGTGCCGCCGGCGGCGGTGATGGTCAGGCTGGTGGTGCCGGCCGGGACGTACAGGTAGAAGTAGGCGTAGTTGCCGGCGGTGGCGGCGACGTCGGAGCGGCCGCAGCCCCGGTCGAGCTGCCGGGTGTCGGCGCCGGTGCACTCGGGGACGGAGGGGGTGGTGGGGGTGCCGCAGTTGCCGCCGTTGCAGGCCGTCAGCCAGGCGTTGAAGTCGGCGTCGTAGCGGGTGCCGATGGTGGTCTTGAGGATCGTCCGGGCCCCGTTCCAGTCCCCGGCGCGGTACTCGGCCAGCACGGCGTCCAGGTCGGCGCGGTGCGACTGGAGCATGTAGCGGACCGCCAGGTAGCCCCAGTTGTAGATCCGGGTCTGGTCGGCGTTGTCGTAGGTGGTGTCGAACAGGGTGGACAGCGCGTAGGTGTGCTGCCCGGCCTGGGTGAGGGCGTCGGTGTACTCGACGCCGCGGTACGAGTAGGAGACGTACTCGGCGAAGCCCTCGACCCACCAGACGGTCGGGGTGGCCATGCCGGCGTCGAAGTCGCCGGCCATGTCGAAGCGGCCGTCGAGGTAGTGGGTGTACTCGTGGTTGAGGTTCCAGATCTGGAAGTCCGGGCGGACCCACTCGGCCTCGTAGGCGACGAACCGGGGCTGGTTGCCCGCCGCGGCCGGGTCGCCCTCCAGGTACATGCCGCCGTTGTCGGTGGAGATCCCGAAGATGGTGCCGGCGTAGGTCTGGTAGTCGGCGCTGGAGTGGAAGACCACCACGTCGATGGTGGAGTTATGGTCGTTCGCGACCGCGCCGCCGTCCCGGACCACGCCGTGGAAGTAGGCGTCCTGGCCCTTGAGGCTGGTGCAGGCGGTGGTCAGCTGGGCGGCGGTCAGCGCCTGGGCGACGATCCTGATGCTGGGGCTGCAGGTGTAGTCGACCGTCAGCACGGCGGCCTCTAGGCGGTTCGCCAGGTCGCAGGTGCCGTAGTACGAGCAGTCGGCCCGGTCGTAGCTGTCGGTCATCTCGGCCAGGCCGACCCAGAGCGCGGCGGTGCGCCCGGTGATCGCGCTCTGGTCCAGCAGGCCCTTCACCAGCGGCCGGACCTTCGCCCGGAGCGCCGGGTACTGGAGGAAGCGGCCCAGCTCGCGGCCGGCGTTGGAGACCAGGTAGCCGTTGTCGCCGCCGAGCAGCGCGCCGTTGCGGGAGGCGAAGGACTGCAGGGCGTCCAGCACGCTCGGGTCGGCCTGCACGGCGGGCGGGAAGTCGCTGTTCTGGTGGCCGCGCCACAGCACCGTGTAGACGTTGTTGACGGCGTTGAGCATGTACCAGGACGCGTCGTAGGAGCTGTCGTAGCCGTTCAGCAGGCGCTTGACGACGTTCAGGTAGCGGGCGTTCTCGGCGGCGCTGTCGATCAGGGTGACCGCCTCGGAGAGCGTGGCGCCGTTGGCGTCGGTGACGTCCCGCGAGTGCGCGCTGTTGAAGAAGGCGTCCAGGCCGCCCTCGATCGCGCTCTTCAGGCCGCTGCCGTAGCTGCCGACCACGTCCGGGTTGTACCACTGCACGTAGTAGCCGGCCCGCAGGTACAGCACGATCTGGGTGGCCGAAGTGGAGTCGTCGCCCGGGTAGGTGGCGGACAGGTCGCGCAGCGCGTCGGCCACGCCGACCATCTGCGACTCCTTGAACGCCAGCTTCGCGTCGTTGCCCTTGAGCAGGAACAGCGAGTTGACGCAGTCCACCGAGGCGGACTTGATCTGCGCCACCAGGGCGCTGCCGGTGCGGCCGGTGAAGTCCGAGGCGTTGCAGGTCGCCGCGGCGGCCGTCGCCCCGGCCGTCGCCGTGGCCCGGGCGGTGGCGGGCTCGGCCTTGAGCGTCAGCGGCGGCCGCTTGCTGGCGTCCGCCCGCACGTCGCGGTCGGAGTCCTTGCGGCGCTCGGCCGCCTGGGTGCTGCGGGGTGCAGACCGGGACGACTTCGCCGCCCGGTCGGAGTCGGTCGGCCGCTGTCCGGCCGGGGCGGCGGCCCCGGCGCTCGGCGCCAGGGCGCCGAGGAAGCCGAGGGCCAGGCTGAGGGAGAGCAGCAGACTCGTCGCCCGTCCGGTGGGCGCGGCTGTTTTCCGGAAGGTTCGCACGTGGGGGCCTCCGGGCCGGTGTGGCGCCGCGGTTGGGGGGCCGCGGCCGAGGGTCGGAGGCCGTCGAGGTGCCCCGACGGCCAGGTGACATGTACAATTGCACATGTCACCTGTCACCGGAAGACCCCGTCCGCAAGTCAACCGCCCCGGACGGCCCCCCGGTCCGCCAGCCGCCCGGCCAACTCCGGCAGGTCCTCGACGAACCACAGCTGCCGACCGCGGTTGCTCTCCCGGACGAAGTCGCGCAGCGCGTCCGACTCCGCCACCCACGCCGCGACGTCCCCCACCACCGCCAGGCCCGTCCGGTACTGCGCGAACTTCTGCACCACCGCCCCCGCGACCCCGCTGCGCAGCCGGAAGAACTCCGCCCCCAGCCGCTCCACCGGCAGCGCCACCCAGGACGCCTCCCGGTGGTACGCGTCACCCAGCAGGTCCAGCGCCGCGCGCTCCCCCGCCACCACCTCCCCCTCGGCCGCGGCCACCAGCACCCGCGCCCCGCCCAGCTCCCGAACGTCCGTCACCGCACCTCTCCCGTCAGGTCGTCGACCAGCGCCAGCACGTCCGCCACCCGCCGCGGCGGCCCCATCACCACGAAGCGCAGCACGCTCCGCTCCTCCTCCCGCACCGCCTGCACCCACAGCGGCCGCGGCCCGCCGGACCACGCGTTCGCCGCCGCCAGCACCCCCGTCACCAGCCGATCGGCGTCCCGCGCGCCCACCCCCTCCACCTGCACCACCGCCGAGGCGTCCACCCGGGCCGGCTTCAGCGGCACCCCGCCCCCGGTGAACGCCTCCACCTCCGCCCGGGCGATCCGGTACTGCTTCCCGATCCGCACCGCCTTGAGCTTCCCGTCCCGCACGTACCCCCGCACGGTCTTCACGTGCAGCCCGAGCAGCTCGGCCACGTCCTCGACCGAGTAGAAATCGTTCATTCCCCATCCTTCCCTATCCATCCCAACCGTACAGCCAGATAGGGGACTTTGACGCCCACCACGCCGAGCGTTCAAGAAACCCCTCCCGGCCCCGTCAGCGGCGCGGGGAACTGCGCGCCCGGCCACGCACCCCGCCGCCGCCCGCCCCGCCGAAAAACCCCTTGCGTCGCGCGCAGCCCTCGCTAGGGTGGTCACCGTCCCGCCGCGCCGCCGTGCGCCCGCGGGCCCGACGAGAGGGGGTGCAGACCGATGGTTGCCGCCGTGACGCGGCGCGCCTTCGTGTGCGCGCCATCCGCCTCCCCCCGTCTTCGTCCCACCGGCTGACCGCGCGGCACTCCGCGCCCCGGTGGGCCACCCCACCAGGAGCCACCGCAGTGCGCGAGCGCTTTGCCGACAGCGATTCCTTCTCCCGCATCCGCCCCAAGGGCGCTTCCCGTCGCGGCCGCCGGGCCGACCGCTTCGACGACTCCCAGCCCGAGTACGACTACTTCGCCTCCTACCGGGCCGCCGACGACGAGCACGACACCGCCGACGGGACCCTCACCGACGCCGAGCAGGAGTTCTCCGCCCCCGTCGCCGACGGCCCGGCCGTCGGCGACCGCTGGTCCACCTGGGACCAGTCCACCCCGACCGAGAAGGGCCCCGAGCCGCGCCCCGACTGGGTCGTCACCGAACTCGCGGCCGTCGACACCGAGTTGGGCATCGTGAAGACCGGCAAGGAGGCCGACGTGTTCCTGCTGGAGCGCGCCGTCCCCGGCACCGGCCGCCGCACCCTGATGGCCGCCAAGCGGTACCGGGACGCCCAGCACCGGATGTTCCACCGGGACTCCGGCTACCTGGAGGGCCGCCAGCACAAGGAGACCCGGATCAGCCGGGCGATGGCCAAGCGCACCGCCTTCGGCAAGGAGGCGATCGCCGGCCAGTGGGCGGCGGCCGAGTTCGGCGCGCTGTGCCGCCTCTGGTCGGCCGGCGTCGCCGTGCCGTACCCGGTGCAGATCACCGGCACCGAGATCCTGATGGAGTTCGTCGGCGACGAGGACGGCACGGCCGCACCCCGGCTGGCCCAACTGCGCGCCGAGGAGGCCGACATCGAGGACCTCTGGGGCCAACTGGGCCGCAGCCTCGCGCTGCTGGCCTACGACGGCTACGCCCACGGAGACCTCTCGGCCTACAACATCCTGGTGCACCGCGGCCGCCTGGTGATCATCGACGTCCCGCAGATCGTCGACGTGGTGGCCAACCCGCGCGGCCTCTCCTTCCTGGAGCGGGACGTGCGGAACGTCGGCGCCTGGTTCGTCTCCCGCGGCCTCCCGCCCGCGAGCGTCGAGGCCCTGGTCGACTCCCTGGCCGCCGACGCCCGCCTGCGCCGCTGACCGCTCCCCCGCGGCCTGACCTCGCCTCATCTCGCCCCGCCCGACCGGCAGTTGCTCCGCACCGCAGGTGTAGAGTCGCCGCGGTCGGGCGGGACGGGGGGCGGTACCGGCTTCCCAGCGCGCGTTCGAACGGTCAGAATCGTTACTGACAAGCCATACAACATGCTCGGGGGACTGCGGGACATGTGGGGTCGGGGGACCGTGCTCGGGGGCCGCTACGCCCTCTCCGAACGGCTGGGCAGCGGCGCCATGGGCGAGGTCTGGCGGGCCGAGGACCAGGTGCTGGGCCGTCAGGTCGCGGTGAAGATCGTGCTCCCGGCGCTGATGGAGGACGAGGTCTTCGCCGCCCGGTTCCGCCGCGAGGCGACGGTGCTGGCCGCGATGAACCACCGCGGCGTGGTGCACATCCACGACTACGGCGAGGACGACGGCGAGCCCGGCGCGCGGACCGCGTACATCGTGATGGAGCTGCTCACCGGCAAGCCGCTCGACAAGGCCCGCGGCCGCACCGCGTTCCCGCCCGACCGGGCGCTGGACGTCGCCGCCCAGGTGCTGGACGCGCTGCACGCCGCGCACCGGCAGGGCATCGTGCACCGGGACATCAAGCCGTCCAACCTGATGATCGACCAGGACGGGCGGATCACCGTCACCGACTTCGGCATCGCCCGCACCCTCGCCGACACCCGGATCACCACCGCCCACGCGGTGATCGGCACCGCCCTGTACATGGCCCCGGAACGCGCCGAGGGCAAGGACGCCTCGGCCGCCTCCGACCTGTACTCGGTCGGCGTGGTGCTGTACGAACTGCTGTCCGGCGCCGTGCCGTTCACCGGCGGGACGCCGCTCGAAGTGGTGCTCAAGCACGTCCGCGAGCCGCTGCCCGACCTGCCCGCGGAGGTGCCCGCGCCGGTCCGGGCGGTGGTCACCAGGGCGCTCGCCAAGCAGCCCGGGGAGCGCTACCCGGACGCGGCGGCGATGGCGCTCGCCGCCCGGCAGGCGATGTCCACCCCGACCGGGCTCGGCGCGGTGCTCGACCCGCCCGAACCCGTCGAGGCCCCGCCGCTCGTCCCCGCACCCGTACCCGCGCCCGCACCCGTCCTCGCCCCCGCCCCCGTCGCGGCCCTCGCGCCCACCGCCCCCGCCGCGGCCGGGGACAAGCGGGCCGCGCGCCGCCGGCTGGCCACCCTGATCCTGCCGGTGGTACTGGTCACCGGCGGCGGCGTGACGGCCCAGCAGCTCGACCTGCTGCCCTGGCAGCAGAAGCAGGACCAGCAGCAGGTCGCGTCCGGCTCCACGCCGGGCCCCGGCGGGCCGGCCACCGGCACCGCCGACGGCGCCGCCCCGTCCGCCGCCGCCTCCGGCACCGTCCAGGCCGACCCCACCCCGCCCGCCTCCGCCCCGGCCACCGACCCGGCGGGCAACCCCGTCCCGCCGAACACCGCCCCCGGCGCGGACACCGGCAGCAACCCGGGCACCGCCAACGGCGGCGGCAGCGGCGGCGGTTCCGGCAACGGCGGCAACTCGGGCGGCACCGCGAACGGCTCGGGCGGCGGCAGCAACCCGGGCACGGGCAGCGGCTCAGGCTCCGGAAGTGGCACCGGCTCCGGCTCCGGCAACACCCCGAACCAGCCCAAGCCGACCACCCCCGCCACCCCCGCCGCCACCACCCCGCCCGCCTCCTCCTCGGGCCCGGCCAAGGGCTGCGGCGGCAGCGGCTGGGGCCACCTGGTGAACGTCGGCAGCGGCCGCTCCGTCGGCCTCGGCGCCGACGCCGTCAGCGCGGGCGTCCCGGTGGTGTCCGGCGGCCACACCGCCTACGGCTGGGTCATGAGCACCAGCAACGGCGTGACGGTCTTCACCGCCTGCGCGGCCAGCAGCGGCGTCAGCCTCGGCGCCCCCTACGCGGGCAGCCCCAACACCACCGAACTCGCCGGGGCCAGTTCCTACGGCGACATGGCCTACTGGACGCTCGCCGACGCCGGTTCCGGCACCTTCCAGCTGAAGTTCGGCTACGGCGTCCAGAGCTGCCTGACCGACAGCGGCAGCGGCAACGCCCTGAACGTCGGCACCTGCACGCCCGGCGCCAGGACCCAGCTCTTCCGCTTCTCCTGACCCCGCCCCGCACCCCCGGCCGCCAGCCACCCGCCGCCCACCCGCTCCACGCCCGCACCGCACCCACTTCGCGCCCGCACCGCCCGCCCGGCACACCGCCCCCCGACCGGTGCGCCGTCCAACACCGCTACCCGCCAATGGAGTTGTCGCCCGGCCGGGGCAGAATGCGGGGCATGGCCGAACAGTACTTCTCCGCCTTCGCGGTGGACGCCGCCGTCCTGCACCGCCTCCCCGGCTCGGGCGAGCGCGTACTGCCCGGCGTGCCGTCCTCCGCCGCGCTCACCGAGCTGCTCTCCGGTCGGCTGCGCGCCGACGCGGACTCCCGCTACACCGCCCTGCTGCCCGCCCTGGCGGGCGCGTTCGGCACGCCGCTGGGCGCGGTCTCCGTCCCGGGGCGGCACTGGGACGAGCTGACGGAGGTCTTCACCGCGCTCGAACTGCCCGCCCTGGCCGCGCTCTGGTCCCGCCCGTGGCCGTTCCCGGCCGACGCCGCCTACGACTGGCCGTGGCCGTACCCGACCCTCGCGGCCCGCACCGACACCGCCGACCTGCTCGCCGAACTCTCCCTGCTGGCCTCGGAGTCGATCCACGAGCAGGACGTCGAGGCGCTGGACGAGGACGACCTGGAGGAGGCCGCCTGGTTCCTCACCGAGCACCTGCCCGTCTGGGCCTCCCGGGCCCACGCCCTCGACCTCGACCTGCTCCTGGTCCGCGACGGCGCCCGCTGACCGGCCGCACCCGGCGCACCCCCGTCCCGCCCCCTCCCCCTCCCACGGCCACAGCCACAGCCCTCAGGACACCACGTCCTTCGCCGCGAACCCGCGGAACGCCAGCGCCAGCAGCACCACCGCGTACGACAGCGACAGCACCACGCCCTGCACCATGCCGCCCCACTCCAACTGCGGTTGCAGCGCGTCCGCCCAGGCGTACTGCCAGTGCGCGGGCAGCCACTCGCGCAGCGAGCCGAGCGCGGTGACGGCGTCCAGCACGCCGGTGATGATGGAGGCGAAGACCGCGCCGCCGACCGCGCCGAGCGGGGCGTCCGTCGCCGTGGAGAGCCAGAACGCCAGTGCGCCGACCACGATCTCGGCCAGGAACACGTACAGCACGGCGACCGCCAGCCGGGGCAGCGCCTCGGCGGCGGAGAGCGTCGCCCCGGTGGGGAGCCTGAGGTCGCCCCAGCCGTACGCGGCGGTGCCGACCACCAGTCCGACGGCGGGCAGCAGCACCACCGCGGCGGCCGAGAACACCATCGCCACGGTGAACTTGCGCACCAGCAGCCGGGCCCGGGGCACCGGCGCGGCCAGCAGGTAGCGCAGCGAGGACCAGCTCGCCTCGGAGGCCACCGTGTCGCCCGCGAACAGCGCGACCGGGATGACCAGCAGGAAGCCGGTGCCCATGAACAGCAGCGTGGCGGCGAAGTTCGCCCCGGACGCGGTGGCCAGCTCGATGAACGTGGTGCGGTTCTCCCGCCCGGGCGTGCCGCCGATCTGGAACGCCGCCAGCACGACGAACGGCAGCGCGGCCAGCACCCCGCCGACCACCAGGGTCCGGCGGCGGCGCAGTTGGCGCATCGCCTCGACCCGCAGCGGCAGCGTCCGGCCGGGCCGGTAGCCGGGCGCGGCGGTGTCCCGTTCGACCCCGGGACCGAGCACGGTGCCGCTCATGCCACCCCTCCGATCACAGTCCCGCTCGCAGTCCCGCTCGTTCCGCTCGTTCCGCTCGTTCCGCTCGCAGTCCCGCTCATGCCGCTCCTCGGATCAGGGACAGGAAGGCGTCCTCCAGCCGTCGCTGCGGCCCGATGCCGGTCACCGGCACGCCCAGCCGCACCAGTTCGGCGGTCAGCCGGCTCGCGGGCAGGCCGTCCAGCCGGACCAGCAGCCCGCCGTCCACCGCCTCCGCGGCGCCGACGCCGACCAGCTCGGCCAGCTTCTCGGCGACCGCGGCGGTCCCGTCGAAGCCGTCCTCGACGGAGACCAGCAGCTGTTCGCCCGCGCCGGTGATCTCGGTGGTCGGTCCGGCGACCACCAGCCGTCCGCGCTCCATCACCACCAGGTGGGTGCAGGACTGCTCGACCTCGGCGAGCAGGTGGCTGGAGACGATGACGGTGCGCCCGGCGGCGGCGTACCGGACCATCACCTCGCGCATCTCGCGGATCTGCGGCGGGTCGAGCCCGTTGGTGGGTTCGTCCAGGATCAGCAGGTCGGGCAGGCCGAGCATGGCCTGGGCGATCGCCAGGCGCTGGCGCATGCCCTGCGAGTAGGTGCGCACGGCGCGTTCCAGTGCCTCGCCGAGGCCGGCGATCTCCAGCGCCTCGGCGAAGTGCGCGTCCTCGACGGGGCGTCCGGTGGCCGCCCAGTACGACTCCAGGTTGGCCCGGCCGGAGAGGTGCGGCAGGAAGCCCGCGCCCTCGACGAACGCGCCGACCCGGGAGAGCACCGGCGCGCCCGGCCGGATCGCGTGGCCGAAGACCCGGATCTCGCCCGCGTCGGGGCGGATCAGGCCCATCAGCATCCGCAGCGTGGTGGTCTTGCCCGCGCCGTTGGGGCCGAGCAGGCCGAGCACCTGCCCGGCCTCCACCCGGAAGGAGAGGTCCCGCACCGCGTACCGGTCGGTGGCGCCCTTGTACTTCTTCGTCAGGCCGGTGATCTGCAGCGGCACGTCGGCGAGTTCCGGTTCGGGCGCGGGGGTGGTGTCCCGGCGCCGCCGGGCGAAGACCAGCAGCGCGCCGATCGCCAGCGCGACCAGCGGCAGCACCCAGGTGCGGGCGGGCAGCGGCGCCGACTCGGTGCGCAGCCCGGGCACGGTCGGCACGCTCAGCGGCCCGGCCGCGGCGACGGTGTACGTGGCGGCCTGGGCGGGCGAGGCGTACGCCAGGTCGGTGGCGGCCAGCACCAGCCGCAGCCGGTGCCCGGCCGGGAACTCGTGGTCGACGGCGGGCAGCGCGACCTGGACCGTCCGCCCGCCGTCGGCGTCCGCGCCGGTCACCCGCAGCGGGGCGACGAGCTGCTGCGGCAGGCTCTGCTTGCCGTCGGGGGCGACGTCGTACAGCTTGGCGAACAGCACCGCCTCGGGGGTGTCGGCGCGCACCCGCACCGACACCGACGGGGCGCCGGTCAGGTGCAGGGCGCCGGTCAGCGGGGCCGAGTCGAAGGAGGCGAACTGGCCGGGGAAGTCGATCGACAGGCCCGCGCCGACCGAGGACAGCTGGGCCAGCGCGCCGATGCCCGGCAGGGTGGAGATGTTCGGCGGCGCGCCGCCGGGCGGGTTGGCGATCCGCTGCTCCGGGCCGGTCAGTTCGACGCCGCGCCGGGCGGTGCCGTCCAGGCCGGGGTAGGCGTCGGCGTCGGCGCCGCGCAGCACCGCCTGGAAGCCGGTCGAGTCGACGCCGCCGGTGCGGGTGACCCGGAAGGCGGGGCCGGTGTCCGCGCCGTCGCCCTTGAGGTAGTGGTCGAACCAGGCGGTGACCCGGGCGTCCGCGCGGGTGCTGGTCTCCTGGCCGCCGTCGTGGCCCGCGCCGAACCAGTCCACCGCGACGGGCGCGCCGTTCGCGGCCACCGCCCTGGCGATCCGGTCGCCCTGGTCGAGCGGGAAGAGCGAGTCCTGCTGGCCCTGGACCACCAGCGTGGGGACCTTGATCCGGTCCGCCACCGCGGCGGGGCTGGAGTGCTCCAGCAGCGCCACCGCGTCCGCGTCCGGCCGCCCGGCGGCGGCGACCCGGTTGTACATCGCGCACAGCTCGGGCCGGAACCGCCCGCAGCCCACCGGGCCTGACCCCGGAGCGGCCGTCCCCGCCTCAGCGCCGGAGCCGGAACCGGAGCCCGGGCCGGAGCCGGAACCGGAACCCTGGTCCGAACCGGAGCCGGAGCCGAGGCCGGAACCCAGCCCGGAACCCAGCCCGGACGACGAGCCGGTGGTGAAGAAGATCCCGGCCCAGAGCTTCTTGAACACCCCGTCGGCGGCCGAACTCCCCTGCGCGGCCTGCGGGAAGAGCGCGTCGGCCAGGTCGAACCAGGTGATCTGCGGGGCGATCGCGTCGATCCGGCGGTCGTACCCGGCGGCCAGCAGCGACACCGCCCCGCCGTACGAGGCGCCGGTCACGCCGACCTTCGGGTCGCCCGGCCCGTCGAGCTGCACCTCGGGGCGCTGGGCCAGCCAGTCCACCAGCCGGGAGACGTCGGCGACCTCGCGCTCCGGCTGGTTCAGCCCGATCTGCCCGGTCGACTTCCCGAACCCGCGCGCCGACCAGGTCAGCACCGCGTACCCGTGCCGGGCCAACTCCTCGGCGCGCCCGCGCAGTTCGTCCTTCGAGCCGCCGAATCCGTGCGCCAGCAGCACCGCCGGCCGCCGCCCGGAGCCGCCCGCGGTGAAGAAGGAAGTGTCGATCCGGACGCTCTCGGTGCTGCCCGCGACCTCCGGCAGCTCCAGGAACCGGTCCTCCCGGTGCACCCGCTGCGGCTGCCCGGCCACCGCGACCGCCCCGCCGCCGACCAGCAGCGCGGCCGCCACTCCACCGGCCAGCACCGCCCTGCGCCGGGTCAGCCACCTTCGCCACGCCCCACCGAAGCCCATGGCAGGTGATCCTAACCGGGCGGCAGGTAAGGAAACCATCAGCCCGCCGACGCGGCCCGACCCGGCCCGACCCGCACCTGCCCGACCCGGCCCGGCACGTCTCGACCCGCCCCGGCACGGCTGCCGGAACCCCGCCGCACCCCACGATAAGGTGCGAATCCCCCGCTACCGGACTCCCCGTACCGGACTCCCCCGTACCGGACGCCACCCGAGGTGCCCCGTGCTCTGGCCGCTCGCCAGCCTGCTCACCGCCGTCCTCGCCACCCTGTTCGCCGGCTGGCTGGTCGACCAGGTCCTCCAGCGCCTGGCCGCCCGCCGCCCCGACGCGCCGGTCTGGGGCCTGCTGCGCCGCTGCCGCGTCCCGCTCCAACTGGTGCTGCTCGCCGCCCTGCTGCTCGCCGCCCGGCCGGTCCACCGCGTCCTGCACAGTGACGACGCCGCGGTCCGGCACGGCGTCCTGCTGGTGCTGATCGCCTCGCTCGGCTGGCTGTCCGTCCGGGTGCTCGCCGCCGTCCTGGAGGCGTTCCTCAGCCGCTACGAGACGGTCACCGAGGACGCCTCCCGGGTCCGGCGGGTGCGCACCCAGCTCGGCCTGGTCCGCCGGGTCGGCTCCGCCGCGGTCTGGACGGTCACCGTCGGCGCGCTCCTGCTCACCTTCGACACCATGCGCACCGTCGGCACCAGCCTGCTCGCCTCGGCCGGCGTCATCGGCATCATCGCGGGCATCGCCGCCCAGTCCGCCCTGGGCAACTTCTTCGCCGGCCTGCAGATCGCCTTCAGCGACACCGTCCGGATCGGCGACACCGTCGTCGTGGACGGCCAGCAGGGCACCGTCGAGGAGATCACCCTCTCCTACCTGGTGCTGCGCCTGTGGGACTACCGCCGCCTGGTCGTCCCGGTCTCCTACTTCGTCGCCCGGCCGTACGAGAACTGGACCCGCCGCGACCCCGGCCTGCTCGGCTGGGCGCTGCTGCACCTCGACCACCGCACCCCCGTCGACGAGCTGCGCGCCGAACTGGAGCGCTACCTCGCCGGCAGCGGGCTCTGGGACGGCCGGGAGTGGTCGCTCACCGTCACCGACACCACCCCGTCCACCATCGTCGTCCGCGCCGCCATGACCGCCCGCGACCCGGACACCACCGCCGCCCTGCGCCTGGCCGCCCGCGAACACCTGCTGGCGTACCTGCGCGACCACCACCCCGAGTCGCTGCCCCGGGTCCGGACCGAGTGGGACCGGGCCTAGTGCCGCGACCGGGCGAAGGTGGCCTGCCGCGGCACCAGGGCCTGTCTTCGAACCCCCGTCGTAGCCCTGCGGCGTCTGGTGCGTGCTCTCGGCGTGCCGGGCGGAGGGCCTCGTACTGGATGTACTCGGCTCTCTGCCCGGTGCGGCGAGAGTGGGTGCCAGGCGCTGCGGGGCAGACGGGGGTCCGAAGACAGGCCCGAGGAGGACCGGCCCCGGGGCGGCGGCCGGCGGGGCCGCTACAGCACCCGCGTCATCGTCCGGTGCGGAATCCCGGCGTCGTCGTACACCGGCCCCTCCGCCACGTAACCCAGCCGCTCGTAGAACCCGAGCGCCTGCACCTGCGCGTGCAGCTCCACCTCGCGCGCCCCGCGCTCGCGGCCCAGCTCCTCGACGGCGCGCACCAGTCGCGCACCCAGCCCGGTGCCCCGGGCGGACCCGACCACGGCCAGCCGCCCCAGCAGCACCCGGCCCTCGACCCCGCCGGTGAGCCCCAGCGCCTGCGCGCCGGAGATCAGCCGGGCGGTGCCGAGCGCCGCCCCGCCCGGACCGACGGCCAGCAGGTGCGCGGAGGTCGCGTCGTACTCGTCGTACTCCAGCTCCGCGGGCACCTGCTGCTCGACCACGAACACCTCGTGCCGGACGCGGCGCGCCAGCGCCAGGTCCGGCTCCCCGTCGACCACCCGGATCGAGACGTCCATCTCAGCTCTCCGCCGCGATGACGTCCAGCGCGTGCTGGAGGTCCTCGGGGTAGGTGGAGCTGAACTCGACCCAGCGCCCGTCCTCGGGGTGCTCGAAGCCGAGCGAGACGGCGTGCAGCCACTGCCGGGTCAGGCCCAGCCGCTTGGCCAGCGTCGGGTCGGCCCCGTAGGTGAGGTCGCCGACGCAGGGGTGGCGCAGCGCCGACATGTGCACCCGGATCTGGTGGGTGCGGCCGGTCTCCAGCTTGATGTCCAGCAGGGACGCGGCCCGGTACGCCTCGATCAGGTCGTAGTGCGTGACGGAGGGCTTGCCGTCCCGGGTGACGGCCCACTTCCAGTCGCTGCTGGGGTGCCGGCCGATCGGCGCGTCCACGGTGCCGGACAGCGGGTCGGGGTGGCCCTGGACCAGCGCGTTGTACTTCTTCTCGGTGACCCGGTCGTGGAACTGCCGCTTCAGGTCGGTGTAGGCCCGCTCGGACTTGGCGACCACCATGATCCCGGAGGTGCCGACGTCGAGGCGGTGCACGACGCCCTGCCGCTCGGCGGCGCCCGAGGTGGAGATCCGGTAGCCGGCCGCGGCCAGGCCGCCGATCACGGTCGGTCCGGTCCAGCCGGGGCTGGGGTGCGCGGCGACGCCGACCGGCTTGTCGATGACCACGACGTGGTCGTCGTCGTGGATGATCCGCATGCCCTCGACGGCCTCGGCGACGATCTGCACCGGCGCCGCGGGGGCCGGGATCTCGACCTCCAGCCAGGACCCGGCGGTGACCCGGTCCGACTTCCCCGCGACCGCGCCGTCCAGCGTCACCTTGCCCTCGGCGGCGAGTTCGGCGGCCTTGGTGCGGGAGAACCCGAACATCCGGGCCAGGGCGGCGTCCAGCCGCTCGCCCTCCAGGCCGTCGGGTACGGGGAGGCTACGGGTCTGCGCTGCGATGCTCACCCACCCGAGTATGCCCGACCCGCACCTCCCCCCGGCCCCACCGGGGCCCCCGCACCCCCTGGCCGCGGGCCGCTCCGGGACGCCTCCTAGCATCGCCCTGCACCACCACACGACGGCCCGGTCGACGGCGACGGGGCCGGACCCGAGGGGGGAACGCCCATGAAGGCCCGCACCATCGGCACCGCCGCCGCGGCCGCGGTGGCCGCGCTCGCGGCCCGCGACCTGATGCAGAAGCGCCACGCGCTGCTGCGCAACTTCCCGGTGGCGGGGCACGCCCGCTACCTGCTGGAGCGGATCGGCCCGGAGCTGCGGCAGTACATCGTGACCTCCAACGAGGAGGAGCGCCCGTTCAGCCGCGACCAGCGCAGCTGGATCTACGCCTCCGCCAAGGAGGAGAACAACTACTCCGGGTTCGGCACCGAGGTGGACGTCGCGCACGTCCAGGGCCACGCCTACCTGAAGCAGCGCACCTTCGCCGGCCCGCTGCCCGACGCCCACGACCCGGACGCCCCGCTGCCCTCGGCCAAGGTGCTGGGCGGCCCGCGCGGGCGCGCCGGGGCGTTCCGCCCGACCAGCGTGGTGAACGTCTCCGCGATGAGCTTCGGCTCGCTCTCCGGCGCCGCGATCACCGCCCTGAACGAGGGCGCCGCGCAGGCCGGCGCGCTGCACAACACCGGGGAGGGCGGCCTGTCCCCCTACCACCGCCGGGGCGGCGACCTGGTCCTGCAACTGGGCACCTCGTACTTCGGGTGCCGCGACGAGTACGGCCGCTTCGACCTCCGCCGGTTCAAGGAGGTGGTGGCGTCCGCCCCGGTCCGGGCGATCGAAATCAAGCTCTCCCAGGGCGCCAAGCCGGGCCTGGGCGGCATGCTGCCGGGCGCCAAGGTGACCCCGGAGATCGCCGGGATCCGCGGCATACCGGTCGGGAAGGACTGCGCCTCGCCGTCCCGGCACAGCGCGTTCGGCGACGCCGACTCGATGCTGGACTTCGTCGAGCTGCTGGCCGCCGAGACCGGCCTGCCGGTCGGCATCAAGAGCGCGGTCGGCGAGCTGGGCTTCTGGCAGGAGCTGGCCTCGATGATGGCGCGCGGCGACCGCGGCGTGGACTTCGTGACCGTCGACGGCGGCGAGGGCGGCACCGGCGCGGCGCCGCGGATCTTCGCCGACTCGGTGGCGCTGCCGTTCCGGATGGGCTTCTCCCGGGTCTACGGCACCTTCGCCGAGCTGGGGCTGACCGACCGGCTGACCTTCATCGGCTCCGGCAAGCTCGGCCTGCCGGAGAACGCCGCGGTGGCCTTCGCGCTGGGCGCCGACCTGGTCAACGTGGCCCGCGAGGCGATGCTGTCCATCGGCTGCATCCAGGCCCAGAAGTGCCACACCGACCGGTGCCCGACCGGCGTCGCCACCCAGAACCCGTGGCTGGCCCGCGGCGTCGACCCGGTCTCCAAGGCCGCCCGGGCCGCCGCCTACCTGCGCACCCTGCGCCGGGAGCTGACCAAGGTCTCCGCGGCGCTCGGCGTCGCCCACCCCTCGCTGATCACCCCGGACGACATCGAGGTGCTGAACGGCGACTACGAGGCCCGCACGCTGGGCGCGGTCTACGGCTACAAGGAGGGCTGGGGCCGGCTCGGCCCGGAGCTCGCCGCGGAGATCACCGCCCTGCTCACCGCCTGACCGGCCCCGCGCCGCCCGCGTCCCCCGGCGCGGCAGCACCGCACCGGCGGCAGCCGCCCGCGCCTCACCGCAGCAGCAGCACCGCGCCGGCCCCGGCCGTCGCCGCCAGCAGCACGACGGCGATCACGTGCACCGCCGTGTCCCACCCCCAGGAGCGGCGGTCGGCCGCCGGGTCCAGGGTGAACTCGGCCGGGTCCGCGGGCGTGTGGTGCACCGTCACCTCGCGCCCGCGCGCCCTGGCCGGGTCCGCCAGGTGCGCGGTGCAGTGCGCGGTGACGGCGGTGCCGTCGCGGGTGGTGAAGGCCACCACCGGGGTGCGGGTGGTGAGGGTGGAGCCGTCGTCCGGGTCGACCCGGACGTCCCGGAACACCGCGACGATCCGGCCCGGCACCGCGTCCATCGCGGCCAGCCGCGCCCGCTTCCCGCGCCGGTCCCGGACCGCCTCCGGCAGGTACCACAGGCCGGACAGCGCCCACGGCCCGGCGCCGCCGACCAGCGCCCACGGCCACGCCCAGCGGACCGCGGCCAGCGCCACCAGGCCCGCGTAGGCCGCGAACAGCGCGGCGGCCGGCCCGGCCAGCCCCCGGGCGGGCCGCTCCGGCGCGTCGGTGAACCGGAACTCCCGCGGTCGGCCCCGCGGGTGGCTGACCCCGATCTCCCGGCCCGCCCAGGCCGCGGTGACGCTCTCGCCGCGCCCCTCGTCGTCCGTCACGGTGACCCGCCGCCCGGTGTCCGGGTCCGGGTAGTCGACCACCAGCGGGATGCCGCCGGTCCGGGAGGCGCCGTGCCGCGGCTCGCCGACCTCCCTGATCCGCCCGGTCGACCGGACCGTCCGCTGCGCCTTCGTCACCCCGGCCAGCGACCTGGCCGCGCCGACCAGCGCCACCGCGCCCCACCCCGCGCACCACAGCAGCAGGAACCCGTCCCAGCCCATGCGTCCCTCCCCGGCCGCCGTCCCGTCCCGGAGCACTCTGCCCGATCGGACGAACCCGGACACAGCGGTGCCCGCCGGACCGGGGGTCCGACACGGGCACGCGGGCTCGGTTCTCGCGGGCTCAGCCCTCGTGGTCCGGCTCGGCAGCCGGTTCCGGCTTCGCCGCCCCGGCGCGCGGGGCGCCGTGCACGCTGCCGTCCGGGTTGGAGCCGCGGAAGGAGAGCAGCACGACCAGGATGCCGCCGCAGACGATCGCCGAGTCGGCCAGGTTGAAGACCGCGAAGTGCTGGACCGAGATGAAGTCGACCACGTGCCCGCGGAACACCGCCGGGGAGCGGAACAGCCGGTCGGTGAGGTTGCCGAGCGCGCCGCCGAGCAGCAGGCCGAGGGCGATCGCCCAGGGCAGGCTGTACAGGCGGCGGGCGATCCGCCAGATCACCACGATGACGCCGGCGGCGATCGCGGTGAACAGCACCGTCATCGCCTGGCCCATGCCGAACGCGGCGCCGCCGTTGCGGATCACCTGGAAGGTCATCCAGTCGCCGATCACCTTGATCGGCTCGCTGCGGCCCTCCAGCCTGGAGACCACCAGCAGCTTGGAGCCGAGGTCGATCAGGTAGGCCAGCACCGCGACGGCCAGCAGCAGGCTGATCCGGCGGCGCCGGACCACCACCCGGATGCCCTCGGCGGCGGTCGCACCGGCGACCGGCGCGGCCGGTTCGGGCTCCGCGGGGGTCACCGGCTCACCCGCCCCGGTGGGCCGGGCGAGGGGGACGGCGTCGTCCTGGGTCTGGTGGGAACCTGGCGTGCTGATGATCCGCTCCGCTGCCGTGTGGAATGCCGGGTGGAATGCCGGTCGACGTACTTGGGGACGAGGGTACGGCACCACCCGCCCCGTTGGCCGCCGCGGCCGGGATTGTCCGGTCCGCGGGCCGGTCGACCGGCACCGGCGGTCAGCGGCGTTCCTGCTTGGCCTTGCAGCTGACGCAGAGCGTGGCGCGCGGGAAGGCCTGCAGCCGGGCCTTGCCGACCGGCTCGCCGCAGGACTCGCACAGGCCGAAGCCGGTGCCCTCCAGGCGGGCCAGGGCGCGCTCGGTCTGGGCGAGGCTGTCGCGGGCGTTGTTGGCGAGCGAGAGCTCGCTCTCCCGGTTGATGTTCTTGGTGCCGGCGTCGACCTGGTCGTCGCCCGCGCCGTCGTTGGAGTCCCGCATCAGGCCGGCGATGGCGGCCTCGGAGGCCTCGATCTCGGCGCGCAGCCGGACGATGTCGGCGGCCAGCTCGTCGTGCAGCTCGGCGACCTCCTCGGCCGTCCACGGGTCCTCCCCGGGGCGGACCGGCAGCTCGGCCGGGTCGACCGACTCGGCGCCGCCGCGGGCCCCCGTGCCCGCCGGCGCGTGGGTGCGGCTGGTCGCCTCGGTGTGTCCGGTGGTGCCGGTCTTTCGCCGCGCAGTAGTCACGGTCCCCTCCCCTGGGTCGCCCGCCACGGCCTCGCGCGACCCC
Source organism: Kitasatospora sp. NPDC090308 (assembly GCF_044769485.1). NCBI lineage: Bacteria > Bacillati > Actinomycetota > Actinomycetes > Kitasatosporales > Streptomycetaceae > Kitasatospora > Kitasatospora sp. NPDC090308. The sequence goes on from NZ_JBIVXY010000001.1 coordinate 371,554, forward strand.
TTGGTCACGGTTCCTGTCGCCTTCTCAGCCATGGCTTTCGACCTCATTCACGAATGATCAGAAGCGTCGGTTCCCGACGATCTTGCCGGTCCCGGAACGATAAACCCCATCGAATCAGCCCACAACGGGACATACCGAAGCGCCTCACCGATCCCACCCGCGCAGCCCCCGTCGGGTCCGCGCTGCACAGGTTGTGCCCAGATCGCCCCCGCCTAACCACCCGGCGCCCCGGCTCACGGATGCGCAAAGCCGCTTGCGGGGGCCGATACACTGGGCCGTGCAAGGCGCAGATGGGACGAGTACCGACGTACGCAGCCAGGAGCGACCCGGGGGCGGTGTGAGCCCGGGGGTGTGCGCGGCGGGAAGATCACCCCGGAGCCGCCGGAAGAAAGGCCCGCCACGGGCCCGGTAGAACCGGCCGCAAACCCAAAGAGAGGGCCGCAGCGCGCGCGGTCAAGGAGGGTGGTACCGCGGGGCGGCTCGCCGCCTCGTCCCTCCGTCGGAGCCAGTCCACGCATCCGCCGGAGGTAGACGCCCCCATGTCGCCCACGTACAACGACGTCCCCAAGCAGGTCGACCTGCCCGCCCTGGAGCACCGGATCCTGTCCTTCTGGCAGGAGCGGCAGGTCTTCCAGCGCAGCCTGGAGCAGTCCGAGGGCCGCCCCGAGTGGGTGTTCTACGAGGGCCCGCCGACCGCCAACGGCATGCCGGGCGCGCACCACATCGAGGCCCGGGTCTTCAAGGACGTCTTCCCGCGCTACCGCACCATGAAGGGCTACCACGTCGCCCGCAAGGCCGGCTGGGACTGCCACGGCCTGCCGGTCGAGCTCGCGGTGGAGAAGGAGCTGGGCTTCTCCGGCAAGCCGGACATCGAGAAGTACGGCATCGCCGAGTTCAACGCCAAGTGCCGCGAGTCGGTGACCCGGCACACCGACGCGTTCGCCGAGCTGACCGAGCGGATGGGCTACTGGGTCGACCTCGACCAGGCGTACCGCACCATGGACCCGTCCTACATCGAGTCGGTCTGGTGGTCGCTCCAGCAGATCTTCGACAAGGGCCTGCTGGTCCAGGACCACCGGGTCGCCCCGTGGTGCCCGCGCTGCGGCACCGGCCTGTCCGACCACGAACTGGCCCAGGGCTACGAGACCGTGGTCGACCCGTCGGTGTTCGTCCGCTTCCCGCTCACCTCCGGCCCGCTGGCCGGCACCGCCGCCCTGCTGGTGTGGACCACCACCCCGTGGACGCTGGTCTCCAACACCGCCGCCGCGGTCCACCCCGGGGTGACCTACGTGGTCGCCACCGACGGCACCGAGCGCCTGGTGGTCGCCGAGCCGCTGCTGGCCAAGGCCCTCGGCGAGGGCTGGGAGGCCACCGGCGAGTCCTTCACCGGCGCCGAGATGGAGCGCTGGGCCTACCGGCGCCCGTTCGACCTGGTCGCCGTCCCGGACGCCCACTACGTCCTGAACGCCGAGTACGTCACCACCGAGGACGGCACCGGCATCGTCCACCAGTCGCCCGCGTTCGGCGCCGACGACCTCGCCACCTGCCGCCGCTACGGCCTGCCGGTGGTCAACCCGGTGGAGACCGACGGCACCTTCGCCCCCGACGTGCCGCTGGTCGGCGGGGTGTTCTTCAAGAAGGCCGACGAGACCCTGGTCGCCGACCTCGCCGCCCGCGGCCTGCTGTTCCGCCACCTCCCGTACGAGCACAGCTACCCGCACTGCTGGCGCTGCCACACCGCGCTGCTCTACTACGCGCAGCCGTCCTGGTACATCCGGACCACCGCCGTCAAGGACGCGATGATCCGCGAGAACGAGGCCACCAACTGGTACCCGGAGACGGTCAAGCACGGCCGCTTCGGCGACTGGCTGAACAACAACATCGACTGGGCGCTGTCCCGCAACCGCTACTGGGGCACCCCGCTGCCGATCTGGCGCTGCGAGGACGACCACCTGACCTGCGTCGGCTCGCTCGCCCAGCTCTCCGAGCTGACCGGCACCGACCAGTCCGGCCTGGACCCGCACCGCCCGTACATCGACGAGGTCACCTTCCCCTGCCCGCAGTGCTCCGCCACCGCGGTCCGGGTGCCCGAGGTGATCGACGCCTGGTACGACTCGGGCTCGATGCCGTTCGCGCAGTACGGATACCCGTACCGCAACAAGGAGTTGTTCGAGAAGCGCTACCCGGCGCAGTTCATCTCCGAGGCGATCGACCAGACCCGCGGCTGGTTCTACACCCTGATGGCCGTCGGCACCCTGGTGTTCGACCGGAGCAGCTACGAGAACGTCGTCTGCCTGGGCCACATCCTGGCCGAGGACGGCCGCAAGATGTCCAAGCACCTGGGCAACATCCTGCAGCCGATCCCGCTGATGGACCAGCACGGCGCCGACGCGGTGCGCTGGTTCATGGCCGCCGGCGGCTCCCCCTGGTCGGCCCGCCGGGTCGGCCACGGCACCATCCAGGAGGTGGTCCGCAAGACACTGCTGACCTTCTGGAGCACCGTCGCCTTCCAGGCCCAGTACGCCCGCGCCGCCGGCTGGGCCCCGTCCGCGGCCGACCCGGCCCCGGCCGAGCGGCAGCCGCTGGACCGCTGGACGCTGTCCGAACTGCACACCCTGGTGGGCGAGGTGGACGCCGCCTACGAGGCGTACGACACCCAGCGGGCCGGCAAGCTGCTGTCCGGCTTCATCGACGACCTGTCCAACTGGTACGTCCGGCGCAGCCGCCGCCGCTTCTGGCAGGGCGACGCCGCCGCGCTGGCCACCCTGCACGAGGCGCTGGAGACGGTCACCCGGCTGATGGCCCCGCTCACCCCGTTCATCACCGAGCGGGTCTGGCAGGACCTGGTCGTCCCGGTCGTCCCGGACGCCCCGGCCTCGGTCCACCTGAGCAGCTGGCCGGTCGCCGACGAGAGCCTGATCGACCCGGTGCTGGCCGCCCGGATGGTGCTGGTCCGCCGCCTGGTCGAGCTCGGCCGCGCCACCCGGGCCGGCAGCGGCGTCAAGACCCGCCAGCCGCTGCTGCGCGCGCTGATCGCCGTCCAGGGCTGGGAGGACCTCCCGGCCGAGCTGCGCGTCCAGGTCGCCGAGGAGCTCAACGTCGCCGCGCTCGAATCCCTCGCCGAGGTCGGGGGCTCGCTGGTCGACACCTCCGCCAAGGCCAACTTCCGCGCGCTCGGCAAGCGCTTCGGCAAGGGCGTCCAGGAGGTCGCCAAGGCGGTCGCCGCGGCCGACGCCGCCCGGCTCTCCGCCGAGCTGCGCGCCACCGGCGCCACCACGGTCGAACTGGACGGCGAGCCGGTCACCCTCTCCCCCGAGGAGGTGATCATCACCGAGACCCCGCGCGAGGGCTGGGCCGTCGCCAACGAGTCCGGCGCCACCGTCGCCCTCGACCTGACGATCACCCCCGAGCTCAAGCGCCTCGGCGTGGCCCGCGACGCGATCCGGCAGATCCAGGACGCCCGCAAGGTCTCCGGCCTCGACATCGTCGACCACATCCACCTGCAGCTCGCCACCACCGACCAGAACACCCTGGCCGGTCTCACCGAGCACCAGTCCCTGATCGCCGAGGAGGTCCTGGCCGACTCCCTCGGCCTGACCATCACCGACCCCGACGCCCCGCGCTTCACCGACGAGGACCTCGCCCTGGAGTTCACCCTCCGCAAGGTCTGACCTCCCGGTCCCCCCACCCCCGGCGAAGGCCAGGGCCGGGGGCGCGGGGAGAACGCCGGGCGACGGGGCCGGGGGCGCGGGGAACCGCGCGACCGGCCGGGCACCAGCGGCAGGACGGCGAGGAGGCGGCGAACCACCGCCCTCCTCGCGGTCCTGCCGACGTTCCCCCCGTTGCCCGCGGGCTCCCCGCGCCCCCGGCCGCACCGCTCCGCACACGGCGAAGGGCGCCCCCGGCCGCGATGGCCAAGGGCGCCCTTTCGGTTGCGCGTTCCGGAACCGCTAGTTGTCGCCGTCCTCGTCGATCAGGAAGCCCCGCATCGGAGCGGGCGCCTGCTGCATCGGCTGCGGGGGCTGCGGCCGCACGGCCGCCATCGGCTGGGTCATGCCCGCCGGCGCCATCGCCCCGTTGTTGCCCGCCGAGGAGCCGCCGCCGAAGGACGGGGCACCGGAGGAGCTGCCGAAGGAGGAGCCGCCGAAGGACTGGTTCCCGCCGAAGGACGGGCTGGAGCCGAAGGACGGCGCCGGGGAGGACATCGCGCTGGCACCGGCGGGGGCCATCGACGACGCGGCCGGCGGCAGCGACGCGGTGGCGGGGATCCGCGGCGGGGCGAGCGAGTCGTCCGCCTGCGACTCCAGCTGGCGCAGCTGGGTCTCCAGGTAGGACTTCAGCCGCGTGCGGTACTCGCGCTCGAAGGCGCGCAGGTCCTCGACCTTGCGCTCCAGGGTGGCGCGGGCGGACTCCAGCGAGCCCATCGCGACGCGGTGCTTCTCCTGGGCGTCCCGCTCCAGGGCGTCGGCCTTGGCGCGGGCGTCCCGCTCCAGGCCCTCGGCGCGGCTGCGGGCCTCGCCGACGATCTTGTTGGCCTCGGAGCGGGCCTCGGAGATGGCCTGGTCCGCGGTCTGCTGGGCGAGCGCCAGCACCCGGGCCGCGCTGTCGCCACCGGGGTTCTGCTGCTGCTGCATCGGGTTGCCCATCGGGCCGCCCATCGGCTGCAGTTGGCCGCCCATGGGCTGGAGCTGCTGCCCGCCCATGCCCTGGCCCATCTGCTGCTGCATCGGGTTGCCCATCGGCTGCAGCATCTGGCCGCCCATCGGCTGGACCAACTGCTGCTGGCCGCCCATGGTCTGGCCCATCTGCTGCTGCATCGGGTTGCCCATCGGGCCGCCCATGCCCTGCTGCGGGCCGGCGGGCAGCTGCGGGGCACCGGAGGGCAGGCCGAGCGGCTGGTTGCCCATGCCCTGCTGGTTCCCCATGCCCTGCTGGTTGCCCATGCCCTGCTGGTTCCCCATGCCCTGCTGGGGGCCGCCGAGCTGCTGCGGACCGGGGCCCTGCTGGCCGGGCACCGGCGGGCCGGATATGGCGGCGGGGACGGGCGCGCCGGGGCGGCCGCCGTCCTGCGGGGCCTGCTGCTCCTTGCGCATGTTGGCCTGGTTCTGCGCGGCGGCACGCGTGGCGGCGGCCAACTTGGCGCGCAGGTCCTCGTTCTCGCGCAGCAGGCGGGTCAGCTCGGCTTCGACCTCGTCGAGGAAGGCATCGACCTCGTCCTCGTCATAGCCTTCGCGCAGCCGGACGGTCGTGAACTGCTTGTTCCGAACGTCCTCGGGGGTCAATGGCATCTCTTCACCTCAACGTGATCGTCGGACCGGCATCCTGTCGCATCGTTCAGAACGACAGGCGCTGCACGAGCGAGATCAGGACATACACAATGATCATCAGTACGAAGAAGGACAGGTCGAGCGCCACGCCCCCGAGACGCAACGGCGGAATGAAACGCCGAAGAAGCTTGAGTGGCGGATCCGTGACAGTGTACGTGGCCTCCAGCACCACGACCATGGGCTTCCCGGGACGCCATGAACGGGCGAACTGGAACACCCAGTCCATGACGAGTCGGAAGAGCAGGATCAGCAGGAACACGGTCAGCACCCAGTAGAGCACCGAACCGAAGATCCCCATCGCGTCTCCCTCTCCCTGGCCGACGTACCGTCAGTGACGCTCTGTCAACAGACCCACACGTGCAGTCGTGGTCGGGTCAGCTCTGGTTGAAGAACCCACCCTCGGCGATCCGAGCCTTGTCCTCCGCCGTTACATCGACGTTAGCAGGCGACAGCAGGAACACCTTCTGTGTCACGCGCTCGATACTGCCGTGCAGACCGAAGACGAGTCCAGCGGCGAAGTCTACGAGCCGCTTGGCGTCCGTGTCGTCCATCTCGGTCAAATTCATGATCACGGGAGTGCCGCCGCGGAACTGTTCCCCGATGGTACGGGCCTCGTTGTAGGTCCTCGGGTGCAGCGTGGTGATGCGGTACGGCTCTCGTTCGTTGACGACCTTGGGCATGATCACCGGGGTGCTCTTCTCCAGGTTGCGGTGACGCTCGGATGTGATGGACGACACGGGTGCCATCCGCGGCTGCTCCTGCCGGATCGGGACCGCGGCGGGCACCGGCTGGGGCGCGATGTGCGCCACGGGCGCCGGCTGCGGGACGGGTGCGGCGGGGGCGGGGGCGGCCCGGAGGTCCTCGGTCCGACCGGTGCGGATCGGCTCCGGGTCCGCGTCGTAGTCGTCGTCGGGGTCGTACCCCTGGCTGTCGTAGGTCTCGTCCTCGACCAGACCGAGATAGACCGCCATCTTGCGCATCGCGCCGGCCATGCTGCTGTCTCCTCCGCTCATGCGCCCACCGTGTCGCCCTGCGGATGCCGCGGTCCTCCTACGACCTGTCAGGCCGACGGTCCGTCAGACCGCGGAGGTACGCTCGGAATGCGATCCACGGTTTACCAGCAGACTGATCATCTGCTAGGTTCTGTCCTATTTTGTCCTGCAGTCTGATCTACTTACTCGGTGACGTTACCCGAGCGGTGACCGCACTCCGAGCACCGCCGTACCGACGCGTACGTGTGTCGCTCCGGCGGCGATCGCCTGCTCCAAGTCCCCGCTCATCCCTGCCGAGACCATGGTTGCAGCCGGATGGGCCGCGCGTACGTCGCTTGCGATTTCCGCCAGCCGCGCGAAGGCGCGCGCCGGGTCGCCCGCCAGCGGGCCGGCCAGCGGTGCGACCGTCATCACACCGTCCAGCCGCAGGCCGGGCGTGTCGGCGATCCGGTCGGCCAGCGCGCGCACCTCGGCGGGGGCGACGCCCGCGCGGTGCTCGCCCTCCCCCGCCTCCTTCTCCAGGGCGACCTGCACCAGGCAGCCCAGCGGCGGCCGTTCGGCGTTGCGGACGGCGGCGGCCAGCGAGTCGACCAGGCGGTCGCGGTCCACCGAGTGCACGAGGTCGCTGTAGCGGACCACCGAGCGGGCCTTGTTGGTCTGGAGCTGGCCGACGAAGTGCCAGGTCAGCGGGAGCTGCACGCAGCGCTCGGCCTTGGGGGCGGCGTCCTGGTCGCGGTTCTCGGCGACGTCGGTGACGCCGAGGCCGGCCAGCAGCGCGGTGTCCTCGGCGGGGTAGGTCTTGGTCACCACGATCAGGGTGACCTCCGCGCGGCGGCGGCCGGCCGCCGCGCAGGCGTCGGCGATCCGGCGCTCGACCACGTCGAGGTTGGCGCCGAGCTGCTCGTAGCGGACGCGCTGACCCTCGGTCAGCGCGTCGGCGAACTCGGCGCGGCCCGGGAACGGGCCGTAGATGTCGTTCGTCATGAGTGTGTGGGCCCCAGCCAGACGTAGCTCGCGAGCCGGCCGGTGCGCTGCTCCCCGCGGTAGGAGTAGTGGTCGGCGGACTCGAGGGTGCAGACGGATGATCGCACCACATCCTGCACGCCCGCCTCGGCGAGCTGTGCGGCGACCCCCGCCGGGACGTCCAGCGCGGGGGTGCCCCAGGAGGTCTCGGCGTGCGCGGCCGGGACGAGCGCGGCGACCTCGGCGCGCATCGCCGCCGGCACCTCGTAGCAGCGGCCGCAGACCGCGGGGCCGATCGCGGCGAGCATCCGCTCGGGGCGGGCGCCCAGTTCGCGCATCGCGGCGACCGCGGCGGGGACCACCCCGGCGGCCAGGCCCGGGCGCCCGGCGTGCGCCGCGCCGACCACTCCGGCGGCCGGGTCGGCCAGCAGCACCGGGGTGCAGTCGGCGGTCAGCACGGCCAGCGCCAGCGGGCGGTCGGTGACCACCGCGTCCACGGTCGGGGCGGTGCCCTCGGGCTGGCGCTCCGTCACCACCGCGACCTCGGCGCCGTGCACCTGGTTCATCCAGACCACGTCGGCCGGATCGAGGCCCAGTTCCCGGGCCGCGAGGAAACGGTTCTGCTTGACGGATTCAGGCGAATCGCCCACCGCACCGCCGAGGTTGAGCTCCCCGTACGGCGCGGTGCTCACCCCGCCCCACCGGGTGGTGGAGGCGAAGTGAGCACCGTGTCGGGAGACCGTATGGATCACTTGAGGAAGTCCGGCACGTCGAGCTCCTCGGCGGGGCTCTCGACGTACGGCTGCCGGACCGGCTGCACCTGCGGCGGCACCGGCGGGGCGGTGGCCGTCGCCGGGGCCGGGGCCTCGGCGGCCCGGGCCGGCTCCTCGGCGCGGGTGACCGAGCCGATCGAGCCGTAGGACGGGCGGGAGGCCGGGCGCTCCGGGGCGGGGGCCGGGGTCGCGGACGAGGCGGAGGACGACGAGGAGGTCGACTTCACCACCGGCTCGCGGACGATGGCGGGCGGCTGGCCGCCGTCGAACCCGGCCGCGATCACGGTGACCCGGACCTCGTCGCCGAGCGCGTCGTCGATCACCGCGCCGAAGATGATGTTGGCCTCCGGGTGGGCGGCCTCGCTGACCAGCTGGGCGGCCTCGTTGATCTCGAACAGGCCGAGGTCGGAGCCGCCGGAGATGGAGAGCAGCACGCCGCGGGCGCCGTCGATGGACGCCTCCAGCAGCGGCGAGGAGATCGCCATCACGGCGGCGGCCTTGGCGCGGTCCTCGCCGCGGGCCGAGCCGATGCCCATCAGCGCCGAACCGGCGTCCGACATGACCGACTTGACGTCGGCGAAGTCCAGGTTGATCAGGCCGGGGGTGGTGATCAGGTCGGTGATGCCCTGCACGCCGGAGAGCAGCACCTGGTCGGCGGAGCGGAACGCGTCCAGCACCGAGACCTGGCGGTCGGAGATCGACAGCAGCCGGTCGTTGGGGATGACGATCAGGGTGTCCACCTGCTCGCGCAGGCTGGCGATGCCGTCCTCGGCCTGGTTGGCGCGGCGGCGGCCCTCGAAGGTGAACGGGCGGGTGACCACGCCGATGGTCAGGGCGCCGAGCGAGCGGGCGATGTTGGCCACCACGGGCGCGCCGCCGGTGCCGGTGCCGCCGCCCTCGCCGGCCGTCACGAAGACCATGTCGGCCCCCTTGAGGACCTCCTCGATCTCCTCGCGGTGGTCCTCGGCGGCCTTCCGGCCGACCTCGGGGTTGGCGCCGGCGCCGAGACCGCGGGTGAGCTCGCGGCCGACGTCGAGCTTCACGTCGGCGTCGCTCATCAGCAGCGCCTGGGCGTCGGTGTTGATCGCGATGAACTCGACGCCCTTGAGCCCGACCTCGATCATCCGGTTGATGGCGTTGACTCCGCCGCCGCCGATGCCGACGACCTTGATGACCGCGAGGTAATTCTGGGGTGCTGCCACGTCGGGGCCTCTCGCCTCGAATTTCCGGGTCGGCTCCCCTGGATTGTGAAGGCCGACGGATGTCGATGGGTGGGAAGCACGTGGTTCCAACCCGAACCCTAAACTTGAGGTTGAGGGTTATGGCTGTGCCCGTGCCACCTCAGTGTCGAGCACAGCTCGTTGACACAGGACAGTAGGTCGCAACCGGCGCGTGTTTCAACGAACACGCCGAGCTTCCCTTTTTCTTTTGAGCCTATGTGATCATCGACCCCGCGGTGAAACCGGGGTGACCACCAAGGGTCGGACCGGAGCCGTGGCCCCGTCAATACCGCCCCCGGGCACAGAACTTACCGGATCAACCCGACACCGCCGGAGCGTCCGGCGCACTCACGTCGTAATTCGACGCCTTCTGACCGAGCAGGGCGGTCAGCACCTTCGCCTTCCGGCCGGTGTCCTCCGCACTGCCCCAGCGCACGGTCGCGCCGGAGGCCAGCTTCAGCCGGATGTCGTCGTAGGAGTAAACCGTGAGCGAACCGGCCTGCTGCGCCACCTCCGGCGGGAGGCCCGCGGCCACCGTGATCGCCGAGCGGACCAGGGTCGGGCGGTCGATCACGGCCGCCGCGTCCTGGGCCGGCCGGCTCAGTTCGAGCGCCACCACCGGGACGCCGGCCGGGGGCTGCGGCTCGGTGGCGAACTCCACACCGTCCGCGTCGACCTGGACGAAGCCGCCGCCCTCGTGCTGGATCGCCGCCACCGGGCGGCGCTCGGTGACCTTCACCCGCAGGGTGTGCGGCCAGCCGCGCCAGACCTCGGCGCCGGCCACCCGGGGCACCTTCGCCACCTCGGCCCGGGCCTCGTCCAGGTCGACCCGGGCCAGCGGGCCGCGGGCCGTGCCGCCGAGCGCCCGCTCGACGTCCTGCTGGGTCAGCCGGCCCGAGTCCAGGCCCTGGACGGCCACCCCGCGGACGTCCAGCGCGGAGGAGAAGAACACCGTCCAGCCGAGCGCCCCGGCCACCAGCGCGCCCAGCGCGACCAGCACCGCGACGCCCCGGCGGGAGAGTCGGAGCCGGGGCGGGCGGCCCGGGCCGCCCTCCTCCCCCAGCTCCTCCTCGTACTCCTCGTCAGCCACGGCGGCGGCCGCCGCGGGCGGCCTCGATCGCCTCGTACACCATCTGCACCAGCAGGTCGTCGGCGTCCCGGCGGCCGAACTCGGCGGCGGAGCGCGACATCTCCCACAGCTTGGCCGGGTCGGTCAGCACCGGCAGCACGTTCTTCAGCACCCAGTCCGGGGTCAGCTCGGCGTCGTCGACCAGCAGGCCGCCGCCCGCCTTGACCATCGGCTGGGCGTTCAGCCGCTGCTCGCCGTTGCCGATCGGCAGCGGCACGAACGCGGCCGGCAGGCCCACCGCGGCCAGCTCCGCCACCGTCATCGCACCGGCCCGGCAGAGCATCATGTCGGCCGCCGCGTACGCCAGGTCCATCCGGTCCAGGTAGGGCAGCACCCGGTACGGCGGCATGCCCGGGATGTCGTCGATGGTCGGCAGCTCGTTCTTCGGGCCGACCGCGTGCAGGATCTGCACCCCGTACTGCTGGAGCCGGGGCGCGATCGCCTGCACCGTCTCGTTCAGGCGCCGGGCGCCCTGCGAGCCGCCGGAGACCAGCAGGGTGGGCAGCCGCTGGTCGAGGCCGAAGTAGTGCCGGGCCTCCGGGCGGACGGTGCCGCGGTCCAGGGTGGCGATGGTGCGGCGCAGCGGGATGCCGATGTACCGGGAGTCGCGCAGCTTGGAGTCCGGGGTGGAGACCGCGACGAAGTCGCTGTAGCGGGCGCCGATCTTGTTGGCCAGGCCGGGGCGGGCGTTGGCCTCGTGCACCACGATCGGCACGCCGGCCCGCTTGGCCGCCAGGTAGGCGGGCATCGCCACGTAGCCGCCGAAGCCGACCACCGCGTCCGCGTTGACCCGCTCGATCACCTCCTGGGCGGCGCGCACGGTGCCGCGCAGCCGGCCCGGGACGGTGATCAGCTCCGGGGTGGGCTTGCGGGGCAGCGGCACGGCCGGGATCAGCGCCAGCTCGTAGCCGCGCTCCGGCACCAGCCGGGTCTCCAGGCCGCGCTCGGTGCCGAGAGCGGTGATCCCGACGGACGGGTCGTGCCTGCGCAGCGCGTCCGCGAGCGCCATGGCCGGCTCGATGTGACCGGCGGTCCCGCCGCCGGCGAGTACGACATGCACCGAAATTCACCGCTCCCTGCGCGGCGGCCGGGGGGCCTTGCGCGCTGTGGTTTTCCTACCTGGCAGCACCCGGTCCAGGACGGGCCCGAACCGGGAGTTGGCCCCTTTTCGCCATCTGCGGGGCCGGGCAGCCAGCGCTGCCTTCGCCGCCGGGGAGCTGCGTGCGAAGCACAGCAGCAGCCCGACGGCGCACATGGCCGACAGCATCGCGGAACCGCCGTACGAGAACAGCGGCAGCGGGACGCCCGCGATGGGCAGGAGTCCCAGCGCCGACCCCAGGTTGACCACGGCCTGAGCCATGATCCACGTGGTGGCGGCGCCCGCCGCGTACCGCACGAACGGGTCCGTGGTGCCGAGGGCCACTCGGATACCCGCGTAGCCTAGTGCCGCGAAGAGGCCGAGTACCGACAGCGTCCCCACCAGTCCGAGTTCCTCGCCGGTCGCGGCGAAGATGAAGTCGGTGTGGGCCTCCGGCAGTTGCCCCCACTTCTCCACCCCGGCGCCCAGTCCGGATCCGAACGGCCCGCCCGCGGCCAGGGCGTACAGGCCGTGCAGGGCCTGGAAGCAGTCCATCGAGGGGTCGGGCTTGGTGACGCCGACGCAGGAGAGCCGGCCGAGGCGGTGCGGCACGGTGATGATCAGCGCGGTGCAGGCGACCACCGCGATGCCCAGGGTGGCGGCGAACAGCCGCAGCGGGGCGCCGACCATCCACAGCAGGCCGAACAGCATGGCGATCAGCACCATGGTGGTGCCCATGTCGCCGCCGATCATGATCAGCATCATCAGCACGACGGTGCCCGGCACCAGCGGGACCAGCAGGTGCTTCCACCGGTCCAGCGTGTGGGTGCGCTGCTTGCGGGCCAGCAGGTCGGCCGCCCAGAGCAGCAGGGCGAGCTTGGCGAACTCGGAGGGCTGGATCTGGAAGAAGCCCAGGCTGATCCAGTTCCGGTTGCCGTTGATCCGCACGCCGACCCCGGGGATGGCCACCAGCACCAGCGCGCCCACCACCCCGAACAGCAGCGGGTAGGCGGCGGTGCGCAGCACCCGGACCGGGGCCCGGGTCAGCACCACGGCGATCGCCCCGCCCAGCAGCAGGGCGATCAGCTGCTTGCGGAAGAAGAACGTCATCGGCAGGCCGTACTCGACCACCACGCTCTGCGAGGCGGAGAACACCATCACCAGGCCCAGCACCACCAGCAGCAGCGCCGCGCCCAGGATCAGGTAGTACGGGGTCAGCGGGCGGGCCATCAGGTAGCCGAACCGCTCCCGGGCGGCCCGGAAGCGGGCCAGCGGGCCGGCCGACTTGAAGGTGGTGGTGGTCGCCGAGATCAGCTGGAGGCCCCGGGGCGGCTCCTTCTCCCTGGTCGGCACCACGGGCTCCTCACGGTTCGGGTCACGGACGGGAACGCGCCGGGGTCCTCCGACGGCGAGGCCGCGCCCGGGCGGCGGACTGCCCGCGGGCGCGACCTCGTGGTGCGTGCTTCAGGGCTGCAGGGCCCGGACGGCGGCGGCGAACGCGTCCCCGCGCTCACCGTAGTTGGTGAACATGTCCATCGAGGCGCAGGCCGGTGCCAGCAGGACGGTGTCGCCCTTCTCGGCGGCGGCGGCCGCGGCCGCGACGATCGCGGTCATCGCCCCGGCGCCAGTCTGGCCCGGGGCCGGCTCGAAGACCGGGACCTGCGGGGCGTGTCGCTCCAGCGCCTCGCGGATCAGCTGCCGGTCCTGGCCGATCAGCACGGCGGCCCGCAGCCGGGGGGCGGCGGCGGCGACCAGCTCGTCGAAGGTGGCGCCCTTGGCCAGGCCGCCGGCGATCCACACCACCGGCCGGTAGGCCGCCAGCGAGGCGGCGGCGGCGTGCGTGTTGGTGGCCTTGGAGTCGTCGACGTAGCCGACGCCGTCGATCTCGGCGACGTGCGCGATCCGGTGCGCGTCGGGCGTGAAGGCGCGCAGCCCGTCCCGGACGGCCTTGGCGTCCACGCCGTAGGCGCGGGCCAGCGCGGCGGCGGCCAGCGCGTTGGCGACGTTGTGCGGGGCGGGCGGGCGCACGTCGGCGACGGTGCCGAGCTCGGCGGCGGCGTTGGCCCGGTCGGCGACGAAGGCCCGGTCGACCAGCAGGCCGTCGACCACGCCGAGGTGGGAGACGGCGGGGGCGTCCAGGCCGAAGCCGATCGCCCGGCAGCCCTCCTCGACGTCGGCCTCGCGGACCAGCGCCTCGGTGGCCGGGTCGGCCAGGTTGTACACGCAGGCGACCTGGTTGCCCTGGTAGATCCGGCCCTTGTCGGCGGCGTACGCCTCCATCGAGCCGTGCCAGTCGAGGTGGTCGGGCGCCAGGTTGAGCACCGCGCCGGAGTGCACCCGCAGCGAGGGCGCCCAGTGCAGCTGGTAGCTGGAGAGCTCGACGGCCAGCACGTCGTACGGCTCCGCGGCGAGCACCGCGTCCAGCACCGAGACGCCGACGTTGCCGACGGCGGCGGTGCGCCTGCCCGCGGCGGTGAGGATCGAGGCCAGCATCTGGACGGTGGTGGTCTTGCCGTTGGTGCCGGTGACGGCCAGCCAGGGGGCGGGCTCGCCGGTGGCGGGGTGCGGGGTGCGCAGCCGCCAGGCGAGTTCGACGTCGCCCCAGACCGGGACGCCGGCCGCGGCGGCGGCGGTGAACAGCGGGCTGTCGGGGGCCCAGCCGGGCGAGGTGACGATCAGGGCGGTGCCGTCCGGCAGGCTCGCGCCGTCGCCGAGGCGGACGGCGACGCCCTGCTCGGTGAGGGCGGCGGCCTTGGCGGCGAGGCCGGGGCCGTCGCCGCCGTCCACCACGGTGACGTGCGCGCCGAGCCCGTGCAGGACGCGGGCGGCGCTGACCCCGGAGAGGCCGAGTCCTGCGACGACGACCGGAAGGCCGGCCCACTCCGGGTTGTTCATCCGGTCACCCACCCCGCGTAGAAGAGTCCGAGTCCGACGGCGACGCACAGGCCCTGGATGATCCAGAACCGGACCACGATCAGGACTTCGCTCCAGCCCTTGAGTTCGAAGTGGTGCTGGAGCGGCGCCATCTTGAAAACGCGCTTGCCGGTCATCCGGAACGACCCGACCTGGATGATCACCGAAAGGGTGATGATCACGAACAGGCCGCCGAGGATGGCGAGCAGCAGCTCGGTGCGCGAGACGATGGCCAGGCCGGCCAGCGCGCCGCCGAGGGCCAGCGAGCCGGTGTCGCCCATGAAGATCTTCGCGGGCGAGGTGTTCCACCACAGGAAGCCGAAGCAGGAGCCCATCAGGGCGGCGGCGACCACGGCGAGGTCCAGCGGGTCGCGGACGTCGTAGCAGGAGGCGGTGGCCTTGATCGCGTAGGCGCAGTTCTGGCCGTGCTCCCACAGCCCGATGAAGGTGTAGGCGCCGAAGACCATCACCGAGGCGCCGGTGGCCAGGCCGTCCAGGCCGTCCGTCAGGTTCACGCCGTTCGACATCGCGGCGATCATGAAGTAGGCCCAGATGACGAACAGCACCGGGCCGATCGCCCACTTGAAGTCCTGCACGAAGGACAGGTGGTCGGAGGCCGGGGTCAGGCCGCGGCTGTCGCTGAACTGCAGGGCCAGGATGGCGAAGGCGAGGGCGACGAAGGACTGGCCGAGCAGCTTCGCCTTGGCCCGCAGGCCCAGCGAGCGGCGCTTGACCACCTTGATGTAGTCGTCCAGGAAGCCGACCAGGCCCAGGCCCGTGGTCAGGAACAGCACCAGCAGGCCGGAGGCGGTGGGCATTTCGCCCGTTATCGCCTTGGTCCCGAAGTAGGCGATCAGTGTCGCCAGGATGAAGGCGATGCCGCCCATGGTGGGCGTGCCGCGCTTGCTGTGGTGCGCCTTGGGGCCGTCGTCGCGGATGTACTGGCCGTAGCCGTGCTTGGCGAGCAGCTTGATCAGGGCGGGGGTGCCGAGCAGGGTCAGCACCAGGCCGATCATGCCGGAGAAGAGGATCTGCTTCACTTCGCGGCACCGTCCGCGAGCAGCGCCTCGGCGACCTTCTCCAGACCCACCGAACGGGAGGCCTTCACCAGGACCACGTCCCCCGGCCGCACCTGACTGCGCAGCAGCTCGATCGCCGCGTCCGCGTCGGACACCAGCACCGACTCCTCACCCCACGAACCTTCGTTCCTCGCGCCCAGTTCCATCCGGGCCGCCTCGCGTCCGCCGACCGCCACCAGCTTGGTGATGTCGAGCCGTACCACGAGCCTTCCGATGGTGTCGTGCTCGTCGAGGCTGTCCTCGCCGAGCTCCCGCATCTCACCGAGCACCGCCCAGGTGCGGCGGCGCTCCGGGCCGGTGCCCGCCATCGTCGCGAGGGTCCGCAGCGCGGCCCGCACGGACTCCGGGTTCGCGTTGTAGGCGTCGTTGACGACGGTGAGGCCATCGGCCCGGTCGACCACCTCCATGCGCCAGCGGGACAGCGCACCCGCCTCGCTGAGTGCTTCGGCGACGCGGTCGACGGGCATCCCGAGCTCCACCGCCACCGCTGCGGCGGCGAGGGCGTTCGAGACGTGGTGCTCACCGTACAGGCGCAGCCACACGGGTGCGGAACCGGCCGGGGTGCTGAGCGTGAACTGCGGCCTGCCGGTGGCGTCCAGGCGAACGTCGGTGGCCCGGACGTGGGCGTCCGGGGACTCGCCGAACAGCACCACCCGGGCCTTGGTGCGGCTGCTCATCGCGCGCACCAGCGGGTCGTCGGCGTTGAGGACGGCGACGCCCTCGGGCGAAAGGGCCTCCACCATCTCGCCCTTGGCCTCGGCGATCGCCTCGCGGGAGCCGAACTCGCCGAGGTGGGCGGTGCCGATGTTGAGGACGAGTCCGACGGTGGGCGGGGTGATGCCGGTCAGGTACTCGATGTCGCCCTTGTGCCGGGCGCCCATCTCCATCACCAGGTGACGGGTGGTCGGGGCGATCCGCAGCGCGGTCAGCGGGTGGCCGATCTCGTTGTTGTGCGAACCGGCCGGGAAGACCGTCTCGCCGTGCTCGGAGAGCAGTTGGCCGATCAGGTCCTTGGTGGAGGTCTTGCCGGCCGAGCCGGTCAGGCCGACGATCCGCACCCCGTCCGCGCGGGCCACCACGGCGCGGGCGAGCCGGCCGAGCGCGACCACCACGTCGTCCACCAGGATCGCGGGCACGCCGACGGGCCGGGTGGCGAGCACCGCGACCGCGCCGTCGGCGACGGCCTTCGCGGCGAAGTCGTGGCCGTCGACGCGCTCGCCGGCCACGCACACGAACAGGCCGCCGGGCTCGATCTGCCGGTTGTCGGTGACCACCGCGCCGGTGATCGGCGCCTGCGGGTCCGCGCCGTCGAGCGTCCCGCCGACGGCCTGCGCGGCCTCGGCCAGGGTGAGAGAGATCATCGCTCCGCCTCCATCAGCTGCTCAATCGCGACCCGCAACACCTGGCGGTCGTCGAACGGGCGGACCTCGCCCTTCACGTACTGGCCCAGTTCGTGGCCCTTGCCGGCCACCAGCACGGTGTCCCCGGTGTGGGCCCGGGCGACGGCCAGGGCGATCGCCTCGCCCCGGTCGGGGACGGCGAGCACCTCGCCGCGCTCCTCCTCGGGCACCTCGGCGGCACCGGCCAGCATGGTGGCCAGGATCGCCAGCGCGTCCTCGGAGCGCGGGTTGTCGCTGGTGAGGACGGCGGTGTCGGCGAGCCGGGCGGCGATCGCGCCCATCGGCCCGCGCTTGTACGGGTCGCGGTCGCCGCCGCAGCCGACCACCACGTGCAGCCGGCCCTTGGTGACCTCGCGCAGCGAGGCGAGCACGGCGCTGAGCGCGTCCGGCTTGTGGGCGTAGTCGACCACGGCGACGTAGTCCTGCCCGGCCTCGACCTTCTCCAGCCGGCCGGGCACCCCGGCCACCGCGGCCACGCCCGCCACCGCGGCGTCCAGGTCGATCCCGGCGGTGACCAGCGCGGTGATCGCGCCCAGCGCGTTGGCGACGTTGAACGGGCCGGGCAGCGGCACCGCGGCGTCGGCCTGCTCGCCGTTCGGGCCGAGCACCCGGAACGTCGAGCCGGACGGGCCGAGTTGGACGTCGACGGCGCGCCAGTCGGCGGCCGGGTCGCCGGACGCGGAGAAGGTGGTCATCGGGATGCGGGCCTCGCCGGCCAGCCGGCGGCCGTAGGAGTCGTCCCGGTTGGCGACGCCCCGGCGGGACTTGCCCTCCTGGAAGAGCCGGGCCTTGGCCCGGTAGTAGTCCTCCATGTCGGGGTGGAAGTCGAGGTGCTCGGGCGTCAGGTTGTTGAACAGCGCGACGTCGTAGACCACGCCGTCGGTGCGGCCGTACACCAGCGCGTGGCTGGAGACCTCCATCACCACCGCGTCGGCCCCGGCCTCGCGCATCACGCCGAGCACGGCGTGCAGTTCGGTGGCCTCGGGGGTGGTGCGCTCGGACTTGATCCGCTCCTCGCCGACCCGCATCTCGACGGTGCCGATCACGCCGGGCAGCCGGCCGGCCCCGCGCAGGCCGCCCTCCACCAGGTAGGAGGTGGTGGTCTTGCCGTTGGTGCCGGTCAGGCCGATCATCAGCATGCTCTCGCTGGGCGCCCCGTAGACCGCGGCGGCCAGCGGGCCCATCGCCTCGCGCGGGCTGTCCACCACCAGCAGCGGGACGCCGGCGCCGGCGGCCAGTTCGGCCCCGGCCGGGTCGGTGAGCACCGCGACCGCGCCGGACGCCGCCGCGCCGGCGGCGAACGCCGCGCCGTGGTGGTTGGCCCCGGGGAAGGCCACGTAGACGTCGCCGGGGCGCACCGCCCGGGAGTCGTGGGTGACGCCGGTGACCTCGGGGCCCTCCTGGGGGGCCAGGCCGAGCAGCCGGGCCGCCTCGGCGAGGGGCAGCGCCGCGGTGCGGCGGGGGCGGGGGGAGCTCGCGGGGGTTTGATCGGGTTTCGGCACGGCCGGAAGGCTATCGGCCCCGCGCCCCCCGGGGCCAAACCGGGCCTGCTCCGTGACGCTGCTCACAGGGCGCTGCGCGCGCCGGGGGGTGTCGCTCATCTCAGGGTTTCCAGTCGACGGGCAGGTTCGGCGCCTCGCTGCCGCTCGGCGGGACCTGGAGGGTCTTGAGGGTGAACTCCATCACCTGCTTGAAGACGGGCCCGCACAGCTGCCCGCCGAAGTGCCCGTTGACCGGGTCCTGGATGACGCAGGAGACCGTCACCCGGGGCTGGTCGGCGGGCGCGAAGCCGATGAAGGAGGCGGTGTACCCGGAGTACTTGCCGGTCTTCGGGTCCACCCGGTTGGCGGTGCCGGTCTTGCCCGCCACCCGGTAGCCGGGGATCTTCGCGGTGGTGCCGGTGCCCTGCTCGTCGGTGACGACGGACTCCAGCATCTCGGTCAGCGTCTTGGCGGTGCGCTCCGAGACCACCCGGTTCTGCGCCCCGGCCGCCGCGGGCGTGAAGGCGCCGTCCGGGCCGGTGGTCCCGGCCAGCAGACCGGGGGCGACCCGGACGCCGCCGTTGGCGATGGTGGAGAACACCGAGGTGGCCTGCAGGGCGTTCACCGACAGGCCCTGGCCGAACGGGATGGTGTACTGCTGCGAGCCGCTCCAGTCCTCGGGCTTGGCCAGGATGCCGCGGGTCTCGCCGGGGAAGCCCAGGCCGCTGGGCTTGCCGATGCCGAACCGGTCCAGGTAGTCGGCCAGCACCTTGTTGGACTCGGCCTGGGTGGCGCCCAGGTGCTCGGCCGCCTCGATGGTGCCGATGTTGGAGGACTTGGCGAGCACGCCCGCCAGGGTCAGGTACCAGGTCTCGTGGTCCACGTCGTCGTGGAACACCCGGTCCGAGCGCTGGAGCGTGTTGGGCACCTCGACGTGGGTGTCCCAGTCGGCCTTGCCGGTGTCCAGCACCGCCGCCATGGTCATCAGCTTCGCGGTCGAGCCGGGCTCGTACGCGTCCTGGAGGGCCGGGTTGCCGAGCTGGTCGGCGCGGGCCGAGGAGAGGTCGTTCGGGTCGAAGCCGGGCGAGGAGGCCATCGCCAGCAGCTGCCCGGACTTCACGTCCTGGACGATCACGTAGCCCTTCTCCGCCCCGGCGTTGGCGACCTGGTCGGTGATGGCCCGCTGGGCGGCCCACTGGACGTCGGGGTTCACGGTCAGCCGCAGGTCGGTGCCGGGCACCGGGTCCTGCCGGGCGCCGCCCGCGGTGGCGACCCGGTTGCCGCCCGCCGAGGCGTACGTGGAGTGGCCGTCCTGCCCGGCCAGCAGCTGCTGGTACTGGAGCTCCAGGCCGCCGGTGCCGACGCCCTCCGCGTTGACGAAGCCGACCAGGTTGGCGCCCAGGCCGCCCGCCGGGTAGCTGCGCCGGGTCGACTGCTCCCAGAACATCCCGGCCAGCGGGTTGACGCAGGCCGCGTCCAGGAACTGCCGGCCGCCCTTGTCGGCGGGCTTCTTGAGCAGCTGCACCTGGGCGCGGCAGGCCGCGGTGTCCACCTGCTTGGTGAGCGAGGACTTCAGGTCGGCGATCTGGTTCTTCGCCTCCGGGGTCTGCCGGGCCATCACCAGCGCGTACTGGCTCTTCGGGTTCTTGCTGTTCAGGTGCAGCTTCTCGGCCAGCTTCTCCTTCGGCTGCCCGAGGATCGGCGCGAGCAGCGCCGCGGCCTGCTCCGGCGCGTCCGGCAGGTGGGTGGCCTCCGGGGTGAACATGGTCGGGTCGGCGGTGATGTCGTACGCGTCGACCGAGGTGGCCAGCACGGTGCCGTCCGCGGCGGTGATCGAGCCGCGCTCGGCGGGCAGCGCCACCCGCACGTACTTGTTGGCGCCCGCGGCGGCGGCCAGCGCGTCGGAGTCCAGCAGCTGCAGCTGCACCAGCCGGCCCGCGAAGATCGCGAACACCAGCAGCAGGGAGACCGTCACCAGCCGCAGCCGGCGGCGCGGATCGGCCAGCTTGATGGTCCGCGACCCGGACGGGGCGGGGCGGCGCGGCGCGGCCGGGCGGCGGGCCGGGCGGGTGCCCGGGCGCGGCGGGGCGACCTCGCGGTGCCCGGCGGCGCGCGGCCGGGCCGGGCGGGCGGGGGCGCCGTCGGCGGCGCGGCGCGGTTCGGCGACCCGGCGGCGCGGCGGCTGCTGCTCGGTGGGGCGGCGGCGCGGCGGCTGTTCGGCGGGGCGGCCCGAACCGGCCCGGCCGGCGGCGGAGCGGCCCGAGCCGGAGCCGGGCGGGGTGCGGCGCGGGCGGGGCGCGTCCCCGGGCGGGCGGCTCACCGCTGCGCCCCGGCGGACGGGCTGCCCGAGGGGCTGCCGGACGGGCTGCCGGAAGGACTGCCGGACGCGGCACCGGCCGGCGGGGCGGGCGCGAGGTCGATGCCCGGGTCGCCGGGGCTCGGGCTCGCGCCGGGCGAGGCGGCCGGGTCGGAGGGCGCGGCGCTGCTGGGGCGCGGCACCGGCGGCTTGTCCTCGGCGGCCCTGGCCTTGCCGGTGACCGAGCCGTCCGGGTTGAGGAAGACCGGGTCGCCGCCGGCCACCATGCCGAGCTCGCGGGCCCGCCGCTCCAGCGCGTCGGGCGCGGACTGCTCGGCGATCTGCTGCTGCAGGGTCTGCTGCTGGTCGGTGGCCTCGGTGGTCTGCCGCTTGAGCCGGGAGAGGGTGAACGATCCTTCGTTCAGGGCGGTGTTGAGCATCAGCAGGCCGAGCAGCCCGGCCGACAGCAGGGTGACCACCAGCACCGCGAACGGGGTGCGCCCCCGCATCGAGCGCGCTCCGGGCCGGACGGTGATCCGCGCCCTGCCCCCCTGCCCGGGGACGCTCCCCCGGGTCCGCTCGCCGGCCACCGGCACCGCTCCACTCCCCTTCGCTCCGCTGCTCCCGGCGGCTGGCTACCTCCGGGTCCGTCTGATCCTCTCCGCCACGCGCAGCCGTACGGGCGCGGCGCGCCGGTTCTCCTCGATCTCCTCCTCGGTGGCCAGTTCGGCACCGCGGGTGAGCAGTTTCAGCCAGGGCTGGAGCTCCTCGGGGATCACCGGCAGGCCCGGCGGGGCGGTGGAGGTCGCGCCCGCCTGGAGGTACTGCTTGACCAGGCGGTCCTCCAGCGACTGGTAGGACATCACCACGATCCGGCCGCCCACCGCCAGGGCGTCCAGCGCGCCGGGGACGGCCCGGTCCAGCACCTCCAGCTCGCCGTTGACCTCGATCCGCAGCGCCTGGAAGGTCCGCTTGGCCGGGTTGCCGCCGGTGCGCCGGGTGGCCGCCGGGATGGCGTTGCGGACCAACTCCACAAGACGAGCGCTGGTGGTGAACGGTTCCCGCTCGCGTTCCCGCAGAACGGCGGAGGCAATCTTCCCGGCGAACCGCTCCTCGCCGTACACCTTGAGGATGCGGGCCAGGTCGCCGTGGCTGTAGGTGTTGAGGACCTCGGCGGCGGAGATGCCGCGGGTCTGGTCCATCCGCATGTCCAGCGGGGCGTCCTGGGCGTAGGCGAAGCCGCGGTCGGCCTCGTCCAGCTGCATCGAGGAGACGCCGAGGTCGAACAGCACGCCCTGCACCTCGGGGACGTCCAACTCGTCCAGGACGCGCGGGATCTCGTCGTACACGGCGTGCACCAGGGTGGCCCGGTCGCCGAACCGGGCCAGCCGGGCGGCGGAGAGCTCCAGGGCGCGCGGGTCGCGGTCGACGGCGATCAGGCGGACGTCCGGGAAGCGGGTCAGCAGGGCCTCGCTGTGGCCGCCCAGGCCCAGGGTGGCGTCCACCACGACGGAGCCGGGCGCCGAGATCGCCGGGGCCAGGGCGTCCAGGCAGCGCTCCAGCATCACCGGGATGTGCCGGGGGGCGGGGCTGTCGGTACTCATACGGGGGCGGGGCCCTTCCTCAGGTGCGGTGTGGCCGGGCCATTCTCGCGCACCGGGCCGGCCGCGCCGCACACCGCCCGTGGTCCCCGCCCGCTCGCTCGGGGAAGGAGCGACCGCCCGGCACCGGGGAAGGTGCGCCAGGTGGGCACGGAGCGGGAGGAGGCCGCGGGCTGCGTGCGGGACGGCCGGCCCGGCGCGGAGAGCGGCCCGACCGCCCGT
Source organism: Kitasatospora sp. NPDC090308 (assembly GCF_044769485.1). Lineage (NCBI taxonomy): Bacteria > Bacillati > Actinomycetota > Actinomycetes > Kitasatosporales > Streptomycetaceae > Kitasatospora > Kitasatospora sp. NPDC090308. Next base: position 394,028 of record NZ_JBIVXY010000001.1, read on the forward strand.
CCGCCGGGCGCCGTCCGCCGTGCTCCACTGCGCCTGCAGCCTATCGTCCGCGCCCCGTCAGTCAACGTTCCGCTCCAGCGCACCACCCGGCCGGCGGTATCGGTTCGCGCAGGTCGGACGGGCGGCCGGGCCGCCCGGGGGCCGGGGCGCGAGGGCGGGCCCCCGCGCCGGGTGAACCGGGGCGGAGCCGTCCGAACGGGCCCGGGGGCCGGGACCGCGGCGGTGCACCGCTCCGGGCACCCGCGCCGCGGTGGACGCCGGCGTCCGGCGGGTGCGCACCCCGCCGTTCCCGCCGCGCACCGGCGGCGTCCGGGGCTCCGGGTCCGACCTGCGCACCGGCCCGCTGCGGGAGATCCGCCGGGGCCGGGCGAAACCGCCCGGGCCGGCCGCTCGTCCCAAACCGGGACAGCCTTCGCGTCTCGCCCGGCCGGGTGACTTCTGGCCGTGGGACAGGGAAGAATGCGCCAGGTATTCGGGGTGGGCCGGGCTCGAACCAGCCGCCCGGCGACTGTGCAACATGGGAGCGTACGGGTGACGACGATCAGCGGGCAGGGCACGGACCAGCCGGAGCCGGACCGGTACGACCGGCGGGAACCGACCGGTCTGGCGGAGCTGGCGGCGGTGGTCGACCGGGTCCGGAAGTCCGTGGAGAGCGTGATCGAGGGCAAGCCGGAGGCGATCCGGATCGCCCTGACGGTGCTGCTCGCCGAGGGCCACCTGCTGCTGGAGGACGTACCCGGCGTCGGCAAGACCATGCTCGCCAAGACGCTGGCCCGCTCGGTGGACTGCACGGTCCGCCGGATCCAGTTCACCCCGGACCTGCTGCCCTCCGACGTCACCGGCACCAACGTGTTCGACCAGCACCAGCGGGACTTCGAGTTCCGGCCCGGCGCGATCTTCGCCCAGATCGTGGTCGGCGACGAGATCAACCGGGCCTCGCCGAAGACCCAGTCCGCGCTGCTGGAGTCGATGGAGGAGCGCCAGGTCACCATCGACGGCACCACCCACGAGCTGCCCTCGCCGTTCATGGTGATCGCCACCCAGAACCCGGTCGAGATGGAGGGCACCTACGCCCTGCCCGAGGCCCAGCGGGACCGCTTCATGGCCCGGATCTCGATCGGCTACCCCAGCGCCGAAGCCGAGTTCGCGATGCTCGACCTGCACTCCGCGGCCAACCCGCTGGACGACCTCCAGCCGGTCGCGCACGCCGCCGACCTGCTCAAGCTGATCGACCTGGTGAAGACCGTCTACGTGGCCGACCCGGTCCGCCGCTACGCCGTCGACCTGGTCGCCGCCACCCGCACCACCTCCGAACTGCGGCTCGGCGCCTCCCCCCGGGCCACCCTGCACCTGGTCCGGGCGGCCCGCGCGCACGCCGCCCTGGACGGCCGCGACTACGTGCTCCCGGACGACATCCAGGCGCTCGCCGTCCCGGTGCTGGCCCACCGCCTGCTCCCCACCTCGGAGACCCAGCTGAGCCGCCGCACGGTCGAGCAGGTGGTGCTCGACCTGGTGGCCCGACTGCCCATCCCGCGCCCGCAGGGCCGCTGAGGTGGCGCGCCCCGCCCGCGCCTCCGGGGTGCGCGCCGCGCTGCGCGGACTGACCACCCGGGGGCGCTCCTTCCTCGCGGCCGGCGCGACCGCCGCGGTCTGCGCGTTCGTGTTCGGCCAGACCGCGCTGCTCCAGGTCGGCGTGCTGCTGGCGGCGCTCCCGCTGGCCGCCGCCGCGCTGCTGGTGCGCACCCGCTACCGGGTGGCCTCCGGCCGCCGGCTCAGCCCGCAGCGGGCCGCGGCCGGGCAGGAGGCCCGGGTGCACCTGCGGCTGGACAACGTCTCCCGGGTGCCCACCGGCCTGCTGCTGCTGGAGGACAAGGTCCCGTACGTGCTGGGCCCGCGCCCGCGCTTCGTGCTGGACCGGGTCGAGCCGCGCGGCTTCCGCGAGGTGTCCTACCGGGTCCGCTCCGACCTGCGCGGGCGCTACCCGCTGGGCCCGCTCCAGCTGCGGCTGTCCGACCCGTTCGGGATGTGCGAGCTGACCCGCGCGTTCAGCGCCGCCGACGTGCTGACCGTCGTCCCGCAGGTCCAGGACCTGCCGCCGGTCCGGCTGCCCGGCGAGTCCGGCGGGCAGGGCGACTCCACCACCCACACCCTGGCGCTGGCCGGCGACGACGACGTCATCCCGCGCGAGTACCGGCACGGCGACGACCTGCGCCGGGTGCACTGGAAGTCCACCGCCCGGTACGGCGAGCTGATGGTCCGGCGCGAGGAGCAGCCGCTGCAGGCCCGCGCCACCGTGCTGCTGGACACCCGGGAGGCGGCGCACCGCGGCTCCGGCCCGGCCTCCTCGTTCGAGTGGGCGGTGTCCTGCGCCGCCTCGGTCGCCGTCGACCTGGTGCAGCGCGGCTACCGCACCCGGCTGCTCACCGACACCGGCTTCTCGGTGCCCGGCCAGGGCGCCGGCGGCGGGGCGGGCGCCGCCGAGTCCGTCGGCCTGCTGCTGGACGCGCTGGCCGTGGTCGAGCACTCCGACGGCGGCACCCTGGCCCGCGCCGAGGAGGTGCTCCGGCTGGGCGGCGAGGGCCTGCTGGTCGCGGTGGTCGGCGAGCTCGACGAGGAGCAGGTCGAGCGGCTGGCCCGGCTGCGCCGCCGCACCGGCGGCGCCGTCGTCCTGCTGCTGGACACCGGCACCTGGTCGGGCCTGCGGCACCTCTTCCCGGAGAGCGCGGACGAGCCGGCCGCCGCCCGGGTCGCCCGGCTGCGCGAGTCCGGCTGGACGGTGCTCCCGGTCCGGGCCGGGGACTCGCTGCCCGCGCTGTGGCGGGCCGCGGACCGCACCCAGAACACCACCGTTCCCTACCGAGACGAGGTCGGCGCGTGACCACCCGGGCCAAGTTGACGCTCTGCGCGGCCCTGGCCACCGCCCTGGCGGCGCTGTGCCTGTCCCCGCTGTTCCAGGACCCGTTCGCGCTCGCCCCGCACGGCCTGCTGCTGATCGCCGTCACGGCCGGCGCCGGGGCCGGGCTGCGCGCCCTGCCGCTGCCCCGGGCGCTGGTGCCGCCGCTGCAACTGCTGGTCGTGCTGTACGTGCTGATGCTCACCACCGTGCAGTCCTCGATGAGCTTCGGCGTGCTGCCCGGCCCGGGCGCCCTGGACGCGGTCTCCACGCTGCTGAGCAGCGGCGGCGACGACATCCAGGCGTACGCGATCCCGGCCCCGGCCAGCGACGGCCTGCGGCTGATCGTGGTCGGCTCGGTCGCCCTGGTGGCCGTCCTGGTCGACACCCTGGCGGTCACCTACCGCCGGGCCGCCGCCGCGGGCCTGCCGCTGCTGGCCCTGTACTCGGTCTCCGGCGGCCTGGCCGACTCGCCCGGCGGCATGTGGCTGTGGTTCCTGTTCGGCGCCGCGGGCTTCCTGGCCCTGCTCTACACCGAGGGCCAGGACCGGCTCACCCGCTGGGGCCGGGTCTTCCACGGCGCCGGCCGCTCCGCCACCGCGCTGTCCAACGGCGGCCGCCGGATCGGCGTGATCGCGCTGGCCGCCGCCGTGCTGGTGCCGGTGTTCGCCCCCGCGGTCGGCCCCGGCCTGTTCGGCGGCCTGGGCGGCCACGACGGCGCGGGCGGCGGCAGCGGGAGCGGCAAGGGCGACGAGCGCTCGCTCAACCTGGTCGTCGCGCTCACCGCCAACCTGCGCTCCAACGACGACACCCCGCTGCTGAGCTTCTCCACCGACGCGCCCGACGCCGACCAGCTCTACCTGCGGATCGCCGCGCTCAGCGAGTTCAACGGCCAGGAGTGGCTGCCCGGCCAGCAGAGCCCCCAGGCGCTGCCCACCACCATGCCCGCCCCCGAGGGCCTGGCCCCGAACCTGCCCACCACCTCGGTCCGCACCAAGGTCACCGTCTCCGAGCAGCTGAGCACCGCCTGGCTGCCGATGCCGTACCCGATGTCCTGGCTGGAGCTGCCGAACACCGCGGACTGGCGCTTCGACCCGCAGGGGCGCACCGTCAGCGGCATCAACGGCCAGAAGAGCAAGGGCCTGACCTACTCGGTCGGCTCGGTCGACGTCAACGCCACCGCCGCCCAGCTGCGCTCCGCCGGCCCGGCCCCCGACGACATCGCCAAGCGCTACCTGGACCTGCCCGCCAACCTGCCGTCCGTGGTGGCCGACACCGCCCGGGACGTCACCAGGGGCAAGGACACCCCGTACGACCGGGCCGTCGCCCTCCAGCAGTACTTCACCAGCGGCGGCTTCACCTACAACACCAAGATCGACGCCCGCACCGGGCCGGACGCCATCGCCAAGTTCCTCCAGGACAAGGAGGGCTTCTGCGTGCACTTCGCCGCCACCATGGCCGCGATGTCCCGCTCGCTGGGCATCCCCGCCCGGGTCGCGATCGGCTTCACCCCGGGCACCGGCAACGGCACCGACCGGGTGGTCCGCAGCTCCAACTACCACGCCTGGCCCGAGCTGTACTTCAGCGGCTACGGCTGGATGCGCTTCGAGCCCACCCCGAACCGGGGCAGCACCCCGCTGTACTCCGTCCAGCAGGCCGCCCCCACCAACACGCCCAGCGCCGCCCCCAGCAGCGCCGCGCCGACCGGGCAGCCCTCCGCCCAGCCGTCCTCCTCCAGCAGCTGCCCCCCGCAGCAGCAGCACCGGATCGGCGACTGCGCCGACGAGGCCGCGCTGACCGTGCACCGGGACACCTCGGCGCCCTGGTGGCGGAGCTGGCCGGCCCTGCTCACCGCCGCCGCCGTCCTGCTGCTGCTGGCCGCGCTGGCCTTCCCGATGCTCTGGCGCACCAGGCTGCGCCGACGCCGCCTCGGCGCCGGCCGCCACCTGGCCGGCGCGGACGGGCCGCGGCTCACCGACGAACAGGTGCTCGCCGCCTGGGCCGAACTCGTCGACTCCGCCTGGGACCTGGGCATCCCCCCGGACGAGGCCCGCACCCCGCGCGGCGCCGCCCGCCGGCTCGCCGAGGACGCCCGCCTCGACCCCGACGCCGCGGCCGCCGCGGGCCGGGTCGCCCTCGCCACCGAGCGCGTCATGTACGCCCGCGAGTCCGACGCGCCCGCCCACCTCGGCGGCGACGTCCGCACCGCCCGCGCGGCCCTGCTGGTCCGGGCCACCCGCGCCCGCCGGCTGCGCGCCCTGCTGCTGCCCGCCTCCGCGGTGCGCCTGTGGTGGCGCGCCCAGGACCGCGCGGCGGCCCGCCGGGAGCGCACCGCCGAACGGGTGGCCGCGCTCCGGGCGGCCGTGGCCGGGCCGTTCCGGCGCCTCGGCCGGAACGGCGGGAGCGGCAAGGACGCCGGGAACGGCAAGAGCGGCAAGAGCGGCGGGAACGGCAAGAGCGGCGGGAGCGCGAACGGCTGAGCGCCGGAGGGCGCACGCGCAAGGGTCCGCCCCGGGAGAGGAGCTCTCCCGGGGCGGACCCTTTCACGTTGCGTTTCCGGTCGCTGCTACAGGCCGCTCTGTTCGTCGCGGCGCCGCTGCCAGCGCTGTTCCATTCGGTCCATGACGCCGGTCTTCCGGCGTGGCGGTGGCGCCTGCCGTGGACCGTGCCCGGCCGGGCCGCGCCGCCACGCGGTGACCGCGAGGACCGCACAGCCAAGCATGACCAGGAACCCGACGACACTGACCCAGATGACCTGCGTGACCAGGCCGCCCATGAGCAGCGCGATGCCCGCCACGAACCCCGCCACGGCCAGGTAGACCCGCCGACGGGTGTAGGTGCGCAGGCCGGTTCCCTCGAGCGCTGACGCGAACTTGGGATCTTCGGCGTACAGCGCTCGCTCCATCTGCTCGAGCAGTCGCTGCTCGTGCTCCGAGAGCGGCACGGAGTCCTCCTACTCGTCGGTCGCGGGGCGACCGGTCCGCCACCCCTGGCTCGGGCCTGTGTGGTCCATATGCCCCACCGGTCTGGCCGTCATGCTTACCGGCTTTACCCAGATCATACGGTCCACGGCCCTGGTTCGGCGTGGTCAATCAGGCGTGGCTGGGGCCACCGCGGCGGCGGTCCCACCACTGCAACGAGCGGACCCCCTCCTTGGTGCCCCCCGACCCGGATCAGATCGCCTCGGCGAGCAGGTGCAGCTGGGTGGCGACGGCGTGGAAGGCGGGCTGTTCGGCGGCCGCGAGTTCGAGCTTGAGCAGGGCGTCGAGCGCGCCGGGCTCGGTGTCGACCAGGACGCCGGGCACCAGGTCGGCGAAGACCCGGATGCCGTGCACGGAGGTGACCCGCAGCCCGGCCGCGGCGGCCAGCTCGTCCAGCTGCTCGCCGGTGAAGCGGCGCGGCATCGGGTCGCCCGCGCCCCAGCGGCCGTCGGCGGCGTCCAGCGCGGTGCGGGCCTCGGTGAACTGGCCGGCCACCGCGCGGGCCAGCACCGCGCCGTTGCGGTTGGCGGCGAGCAGGCTGACCAGCCCGCCCTTGCCGAGGGTGCCGACCAGGTTGCCGAGCGCCTCGGCCGGGTCGTCGACGACCTCCAGGACGCCGTGGCAGAGCACCGCGTCGACCGAACCGGCCGGGACCAGCTCGGGCAGCGTCTGCGCGTCGCCCTGGACGGCCCGGACCAGCTCGGTGACCCCGGCCTCGGCGGCCCGGCGCTCCAGCGCGAACAGCGCGTCCGGGCTCGGGTCGACCACCGTGACCCGGTGGCCCAGCCTGGCCACGGGCACGGCGAAGTTGCCCGTGCCGCCACCGGTGTCGACGACCTCCAGCACCGGCCGCCCGAGCTCGGCGGAGCGCCGCTCCAGCGCCTCCCGCACCACCTCCCACACCACGGCGGTACGCAGCGCACTGCGGGGACGAGTCGGATACAAGGCGGCACCCCTCTAAGCAGGTTCTTCCACGGCGGGAACGCCTCCACCTTATCCGCCGGGGCCGGGCGGATCAGGGGCGGCGCGGACGCCGGGGCGCCGGGTGCCGGGTCAGGGGTGCAGGGCCAGGATCCGCTCCACGATGCGCAGGTACAGGGCGGTGTTGCGGATCAGGTCGTCCGCGTCCCGCGGCCCGGCGGCGCCGGTGATGCCGGCCTCGGCGGCGGCCCGGCGGCGGGCCCCGGCCGCGAAGTAGGCCGCCCACTCCGCGAGTTCGGGGGCGACCTCGGGCAGCAGCTCCCAGGCCGGGCGGATCGCCTGGCGGCGGCGCGGGTGCCGCACCGGGCGGCCGCGGACGGCGAGCACGGCGGCGGTGGCCCGCAGCGCGGCGAGGTGGGCGGTGGCGTAGCGCTCCAACGGATCCTGCCGGCCCCGGGCGTGCACCAGGGTGCGGTGCGCGTGCCGGAGCAGTTCCAGCGCGGCGGGCGAGGCCGTGCTCCGGCGCAGCACCGGGTGGACGTCCCCGGCGCGGCCGGCGGGCAGGGTGGGCTGTTCGACGGTGGGCCGCTCGGATCGCTCGGGCCGTCCCGTCCGCTCCGCCCGTTCGGCGGCGGGGCGGCGGGCGGCGGGTCGCTCGGCGGAGAACTGGTCGGCGGCGGATTGATCGACGGCAGGGCGGGCGACAGGCTCAGGACGACTGATGGTCATGGGTCTCCCCCGTTCACTCCGGACCTTTGCCCGAACCGGTCGGTCCGCGCATGCATCCATCGTGAACGGGGGGTGTGACAACGCGGAACCCCCCGGTTCCGCGGGGCCCCGCCCCCGTCCCGCCGTCCCCGTCCGGCCGGCCCGCCCGGAACTCCCCCCGCGAGGGGCCCGGAGGGGGAGGGGACCGGGCTCCGCCGCCCCGTGTCGGCGGTGCCCGGCCCCCTCGCTCCGGCCGTTGGTCGCGCCCCGGGCCTGTGGTGCGGACCGCCGTTCCCCCTGGTCGGCGGCCTGCCCCGGGCGCTCCCGGGCGGCGCCGCCCGGCGGCGGCCTTCCCGGTGCGCACCACTCTGCCGCCGGCCGGGGCCGGCGGGTATCCGCGTAGGTACTCAACCGGCGATCTGAGTACGGATACTCAGCCCCCGCCGTCGGCGAACCCTGCCGCCCGGTCGGAGCGGCCGGGTACGGTGGCCGGGTCCCGTCCGAGGTCCGGGCGGGCACGGGAAGGGGGGCCGCCGTGGAGGCCGTTCCGCTGATCTTCACCAGCGGCTGGGCGAGCGGGATCAACGCCTACGCCGTGGTGCTGCTGCTGGGCCTGTTCGGCCGCTTCGGCGGGGCCGACTCGGTACCGCCCGCCCTGGAGCGCACCGACGTGCTGATCGCCGCGGGCGTGCTGTTCCTCTGCGAGGCGGTCCTGGACAAGATCCCCTACGTGGACAGCATCTGGGACGTGGCCCACACCTTCGTCCGCCCGGTCGCGGGCGCGACGGTGGGCGCCCTGCTCGCCGCGCACGACCCGGGCTCGCTCGGCGAGGTCGCCGCCGGCGCCCTCGGCGGCACCACCGCGCTGCTCAGCCACGGCGTCAAGGCGGGCCTGCGGATGGCCGTCAACACCTCCCCCGAACCCGCCTCGAACATCCTGCTCAGCCTCACCGAGGACCTCTCCGTCGCCGGCCTGGTCACCCTCGCCGTCTTCCACCCCTGGCTCGCCGCCTCCACCGCCGCGGTCCTGCTCGCCCTCGGCCTCCTGATCGTCTGGTTCGCCGTCTCCCGCATCCGCCGCTTCTGGCTCCGCCGCCGCGAACGCCGCCGGGCCCGGATGGCCGCCGCCTGACCGGCAGGGCCTGCCCGGCACGGCGCCGGCACGGCCGGGGAACGCCTGCGGCGGGCAGTCGAACAGGGCCGAAAACCGCCCTCCGGCCGCGAGGCTCCGGGCGAGCCCGGACCGCGGCCGCCCGGCCGGGGCGGGTGTGGGCGGGCGGTGGACGGGGGTGCGGGGGCGCATAGGATCTGCTGCCATGGCTCGGATCATCGTCGTCGGTGCAGGGATGGGCGGTCTGGCCGCCGCTTCGCGGTTGGGTGCGTCGGGGCACCGGGTGGTGGTGCTGGAGGCGGCGGGAACGTACGGGGGGCAGGTGGGGGCGTACCGGCGGGAGGGGTTCGGGTTCGACACCGGGCCGGGGCTGCTCGCGTTGCCCGCCGTGTACCGGGACCTGGCGTTGAAGACCGGGCGGGAGCCGCTGGAGGAGCTGGTCGGGTTGCGGCCGGTGGACCCGGAGAGCCGGCACCTGTTCCCGGACGGGACGGAGCTGGTGCTGCCGAACGCCTCCCGGGGCGGGGTGGGGCAGGCGTTGGACGCCGCGTTCGGGGCGGGGGCGGGCGCGCGCTGGGGCGAGTTGGTGAACCGGGGGCGGACGGTGTGGGAGGCGACCCGGCGACCGCTGCTGGAGGAGCCGCGTCCGGCGGTGGACCCGGTCGACCCGTACCCGGTGCCGCCGCGCCGCGGGCTGGCCCGGCTGCTGCCGCGCGGGCGGCACACCCTGGCCGACGCGGCCCGCGAGCTGGGCGGCGGCCCGGGCCCGGCCGCGCTGCTGGGCGAGTACGCGCTGCGGTACGGCCTGGACCCGCGGTCCGCGCCCGCCTCGGCCACGGTGCTGCCGTACATGGAGCAGTCGTTCGGCGTCTGGTACGTGGACGGCGGGCTGCGGGCGCTGGCCGACGCGGTGTTCGCGCGGTGCGGCGCGCGCGGGGTGGAGTTCCGCTTCGGCACCCCCGTGCGGGCCCTGGAGTCCGACGGCGGCCGGGTGGTGGGCGTGCGGACGGACGAGGGGGTGCTGGCGGCGGACGCGGTGCTCTCCGCCGTCCCGGGCCTGGGGGTCGCCGAGCCGGCCGCGCCCGCGCCGGGGCGGTTCACGGTGCTGCTGGCACTGGACGGCGCCCGCCCGGCCGGCACCGCGCACCGCACCGTGGTGCACGCCGCGGACGGTGCGGCCGAGGCCCGGGCGGTGTTCACCGAGCGGGCGCTGCCGTCCCGCCCCACCGTGCAGGTGCTGCGTCCGGACGACCCGGCGCTGGTCCCGGGGCCGGACGCGGAGGCCGTCGTGCTGACCGTCACGGTGCCCGCCGGCCTCGCCCTCACCGAGGCCGAACGGGACGCCTACGCCGGGGAGTTGCTCGACCACCTGGCCGCCGCGGGCCTCGACCTGCGGCCCCGGCTGCGCTGGCGGGAGACCCGGCTGACCGGCTCGGTGCCGGTGCCCTCGCTGGCGGGCGGGCACCTCGCGCAGGCCAACCGGCCGGGCCCGCCGGGCCTGTACCTGATCGGCGCGCACGCCCACCCGGGCGGCGGGCTGGCCCGGGTCGGGATGTCCGCCTCGATCACCGCCGGGCTGGTCGGCCCGGCCTGACGGTGCGTCAGTACTGCTGCTGGTAGTACCAGTTCTGGTCCTGCGGCTGCTGCTGGGGCTGCGCCTGCTGCGGGATGTGGGGCTGCTGGTACTGCTGCTGGGTGTACGGGTCCTGGTAGACCGGCTGGCCGTACTGGTCGTAGCCGATCAGCTGCCACTGCGGCTGCTGCGGCTGCTGGTACTGCGGTTGCGGCTGGTACTGCGGCTGGGCGGCCCACTGCTCCTGGTGGCCGTAGCCGTGGCCGGGGTCCTGCTGCTGGTAGCCGTACCCCTGCTGCGCCTGCCCGTACTGGGGCTGCTGCGGGACCTGGTAGGCGCCCGGGTCGTCGGCGTAGACGCCCGCGTCGAGCTGCTGGAACTCCTCGTAGGCGGCGGACCGCCCGTCGAGGGGCTCGAACGGCTCGAACGGCTCGTCCTCGACCGGGCCGACCTCGCCGACCGGCACGACCGGTTCCGGTACCGCCGCGGCGGCGGCCGGCGCGCCGGTGGCCGCGGCCAGCAGCGGGACCTTCGCCAGCGGGCCGGGCAGGGCGCCGTCGGGGCGGCGCAGCGACCAGCCGACCGGGCGGCCGCGCTTGACCGAGCCGGTCACCCTCACCTGGCCGAGCGCGAACGCGGCGGCGCCCGCCGCTATCACCGGCAGCGAGGAGGTGCGCATTCCGGCGACCACGCCGAGGAAGCCGAGCAGGGCGAGCGCCCGCCAGTGCAGCGGGGCCCGGTGCTGGAGCAGGAGTTCGGCGGTCAGCCAGAGCGCGACCAGGGCCAGCGCACCGTAGAGGAGCAGGTATCCGATGCCCATCCCGCAACCTCCAGACGCCACCCTCACCGCGCGGTTGCGGGCGACTGTACAGCCTCCGGGCGAACACCACCTCATCCCGGACCGCACCGTTCGCGCACCGGCCCGGCGGCCCGGCGCCGGGCTCGCGGCGGCCGGGCGCTCAGCGGGTGTGCAGGCCCAGGTTCTGGTAGATCTCCAGCGTCGAGGTGGAGTGGTTGAGTGTGATGAAGTGCAGGCCCGGGGCGCCCTCCGCGAGCAGGCGCTCGGCCATCGCGGTGGCGTGTTCGAGGCCGACCGCGCGGACCGCGGCCGGGTCGTCGGCGGCGGCCTCCAGCTTGCGCCGGAAGTCGACCGGGAAGTCGGAGCCGGACAGCTGCGGGAAGCGCACCAGTTGGCGGATGTTGGTGACCGGCATGATCTCCGGGATGATCGGCGTCTCGCAGCCCGCCGCGGCGACCCGGTCGCGCAGCCGCAGGTAGTCCTCGACCTCGAAGAACATCTGGGTGATCGCGTAGTCCGCGCCGGCCCGGCACTTGGCGACGAAGTGCCGGATGTCCTCGTCCCAGTCGGCCGAGCGCGGGTGCATCTGCGGGAACGCGGCGACGCCCACGCAGAAGTCGCCGATGTCCCTGATCAGTTCGACCAGTTCGGCGGCGTAGCTGACGCCCTCGGGGTGGCGCACCCACTCGCCCATCGGGTCACCGGGCGGGTCGCCGCGGACCGCGAGCACGTTGCGCACGTTCTGGTCGGCGTACTGGCCGATGATGTTGCGCAGTTCGGCGACCGAGTGGTCGACGGCGGTGAGGTGGGCGACCGGGGTCAGGGTGGTCTCGGTGGCGATCCGGCCGACCAGGTCGACGGTGCGGCCGCGCGAGGAGCCGCCCGCGCCGTACGTCATGCAGACGAAGTTCGGCTCCAGGCACTCGACCCGGCGGATCGCGTCCCAGAGCCTGCGCTCGCCCTCCTCGTTGCGGGGCGGCATGAACTCGAAGGAGAAGGAGCGGTCGCCTGCCGCCAGCAGGTCGCGCACAGTTTGCGCGCGGTCGCTTCTGGTGGAGGGAATCCCGAGTGCCATGCAGGCAGGTTAGCCGTCGGCGGCGCGGCCCGGACAAACGACGTCCAGAAACTGAGACGGGACTTGAGATTTCCGGCCAGCCGGCTCCGGCGCCGCGGAGCACCGCCTGGAGCACCGCCCGGAGCGCGGGTCGCGGCGGGGTGAGGGCGGGGGTCGCGGCGGGGTCGCGGCGCGGGTGGGACGGGGCACCCGGGCGCGCGCGTTAATCTGACTGTCAGCCTCTTGATCCGGAGTCCCAGGTGCCCTCCTCCATCCGTCTCCCCCGCAACCCCGTCGACGCGGAGGACGTGCGCGACCGCGTGAACGACGCGCTCGGCGTGTTCATGGCCGAGCGGACGGCCCTGCTCTCCGGCATCTCCGACCAGCTCGGACCGGTCGCCGACGCGCTGCGCGACTTCCTGCTCGACGGCGGCAAGCGGCTGCGCCCCGCGTTCTGCTACTGGGGCTGGCGCGCGGCCGGCGGCGGCGCCGACGAGCCCGGCATCGAACGGGCGGCGGCCGCGCTGGAACTGCTCCAGGCCAGCGCCCTGGTGCACGACGACCTGATGGACCGCAGCGACACCCGGCGCGGCCTGCCCGCCGTCCACCGCCGCTTCGAGAACCTGCACCGGGCCGGCGGCTGGCGCGGCGACCGCGAACAGTACGGGGCGTCCGCCGCGGTGCTGCTCGGCGACCTGCTGCTGATCTGGTGCGACGAGCTGTTCCAGCGCTCCGGGCTGCCCGCCGCCGCCGTGTCGGCCGCCAAGCCCGCCTTCGACCTGATGCGCACCGAGGTGATGCTCGGCCAGTACCTGGACGTGCTGGAGCCGGTCGCGGGCGACTCCACCGACGCCGGGGCGCTGGAGCGGGCCCGCACCGTCCTGCACTACAAGTCGGCGAAGTACACCATCGAGCGCCCGCTCCAGGTCGGCGCGCTGCTGGCCGGCGCCGGGCCGGACCTGGTGGACGCCCTCGGCGGCTTCGGGCTGCCGCTCGGCGAGGCGTTCCAGCTCCGTGACGACCTGCTGGGCGTCTTCGGCGACCCCGCCGTCACCGGCAAGCCGGCCGGCGACGACCTGCGCGAGGGCAAGCGCACCCTGCTGGTCGCGCACGCCATGCGCGGCCTGGGTCCGGCCGACGCCGCCCGCCTCGACGCCCGGCTCGGCGCGCCCGGCCTGGACGCCGAGGAGATCGCCGCCCTGCGCGACCTGATCACCCGCAGCGGCGCCCCCGCGCTCGTCGAGGCCCGGATCGACACGCTGCTCACCGAGGCCCTGGCCGCCCTCGACGCGGCCCCGATCGCCGACGGGCCGACCCGCGAGGTGCTCCGGGCGCTCGCCGACGCGGCGACGGTCCGCACGTACTGACGGGGCCGTCAGCCGGTCGGGCTCGGGCGCCCCCGCCACCAGCGGCGCGAGGCCAGCGCGGCCAGCGTGGCGCCGCCCGCGTTCAGCAGCACGTCGTCGACCGAGGAGACCCGGTCCAGCCGCAGCACGTACTGGGCGGTCTCCACCAGCACCGAACCGGCCGCACCCAGGGCCAGCACCCGCCACGCCGAAGCCAGCGCGGCGAACCGGACCGGGACGAGGAAGCCCAGCGCGGCGAACACCAGCAGGTTGCCGACCACCTGCGCCACCGCGGTGGCGGGCGGCCCGGCACCGACCACCTCCACGAGGTCGTGCAGCGGCACCAGGTTCACCCGGCGGCGCGGACCGCCCGGATCGGCCCCCGGCAGCAGGATCATCCACACCCACGGCACCGTGCCGTACACCATCCCCACCTCCGCCACCGCCGAACGCCGCGCCCACCCCGGCTCGGCCCCCGCGGCCCGACGGCGGCGGGCCGACCCCCAGGCCAGCAGGACGGCCGCCGGCAGGGCGGCGGCGGCCAGGAAGACGATCCCGTTGACCGTGCCGACCCAGCCGTCCCACCCGGCGTGGTGGTGACGGCCCAACGGCCGCTGGGCGAGGAAGGCGACAGCGGCTGCGCCGAGCAGCACCGGAACGAGCAGCACGATCCGGCGGGCACGGCGGACGGCGGGAGCGACGGGGTCCATGCCCGCACGGAGTACGAACGCCTCCGGCGCGGTTCCCGACCGGGAGCGGGACCACCCCGTGACGCCCGGATCTTGCCGAGGTGCCTCCCGACCCACGCAGTTCCCCGCGCCCCTGTCAGGGCACGGGGGTGTGGGGGTGCGGGGGTGCTTTCCCGGCCGCCCTCATACCGCGCGCAGCCCGCACGGAGTGCGAACGCCTCCGGCACGGCTCCCGGCGGGGGCGGGGTGGCCCCGTGACGCCCGGATCTTGCCGAGGTGCCTCCCGACCCACGCAGTTCCCCGCGCCCCTGTCAGGGCACGGGGGTGTGGGGGTGCGGGGGTGCTTTC
>NZ_JBIVXY010000001.1:408545-638532 GCF_044769485.1 Kitasatospora sp. NPDC090308
CTTTCCCGGCCGCCCTCATACCGCGCGCAGCCCGCACGGAGTGCGAACGCCTCCGGCACGGCTCCCGACCGGGAGCGGGACCACCCCGTGACGCCCGGATCTTGCCGAGGTGCCCCCCGACCCACGCAGTTCCCCGCGCCCCTGTCAGGGCACGGGGGTGTGGGGGTGCTTTCCCGGCCGGGAGGGCGTCAGTGGAGGCGGGCGGCGAGGGTGGCGGCGGCGGTGGCCGGGTCTTCGGCGGCGGTGAGGGCGCGGACGACGACGATCCGGGTGGCGCCCGCGGCCAGGACCTGGTCGAGGTTGGCGGTGTCGATGCCGCCGATCGCGAACCAGGGGCGTTCGGGGTGCCGCGCGGCGGCGTGGCGGACCAGGTCGAGGCCGGGGGCGGGGCGGCCGGGCTTGGTGGGGGTGGGCCAGACCGGGCCGGTGCAGAAGTAGTCGACGCCGGGTTCGGTGATCGCGGTGTCGACCTCGTCCGCGCTGTGGCAGGAGCGGCCGATCAGCACGTCCTCGCCGAGGATGCGGCGGGCGACGCGGACCGGCAGGTCGTCCTGGCCGAGGTGCAGCACGTCGGGCCGGGCGCCGTACGCGACGTCGGCGCGGTCGTTGACGGCGAGCAGCTTGCCGTGGCGGCGGGCCGCGTCGGCGAAGACCTCCAGGTACTCCAGTTCCTGCCGGGCCTCCAGGCCCTTGTCGCGGAGCTGGACGATGTCGACGCCGTTGGCGAGCACCGCGTCCAGGAACGCGGGCAGGTCGCCCTGCTCGCGGCGGGCGTCGGTGCAGAGGTAGAGCCGGGCGTCGGCCAGCCGCTCCCGGGCGGTGGGCACGGCCGTCACAGGGCCATGGCCTGGGCGCGGCGCTTGACCTCGGTGGCGCGGTTCTCGCGCAGGGCCTGGATCGGGCTGCCGGGCAGGGAGTCGTCCTCGGTGAACATCCACTCCAGGATCTCATGGTCGGAGAAGCCGGAGTCGCGCAGCACGGTGAGGGTGCCGACCAGGTGCTTGACCGGGCCGTCGTCCTCGATGAAGTCGGCGGGGACCTGTAGGGAGTTGTTGGGGCCGCGGCGGACGGCCAGCAGGGTGCGGTTCTTCACCATGGCGCGGACTTCGGTGATCACCACGCCCCACCGCTCGGAGATGTCGGGCAGGTACAGCCACGCGGGGACCAGGGCGTCAATCTTGGGATCAATCTCGCTCACGGCCCCAGCCTACCCACCGGCTACCGCGCCGCGGCCTTCAGCTGGACGGCCGGGTCGGCGGCGCGCGCCGGGTCGAGCGGCGCGGCGCGCTCGATCAGGCGGCGGCCCTGGGCCAGGTCGCGCGGCCGGTCGACGGCGAGCAGGGCGACCAGGGCGCCGTCGCGCAGCCACAGCACCGTCCAGTCGGCCTCGGACGGGGAGCCGCGCCAGAGCAGGTGGTCGGCCCCGGCGTGGCGGCCGGCGTACTGGACCATGCGGCCGAACTGCTCGGACCAGAAGTACGGGACGGGGTCGTACGGGGCGTCGAGGGTGCCGAGCAGGGCGGCCGCGGCGGCGGCGCCGGAGTGCAGGGCGTGGTCCCAGTGCTGGACGGCGAGCCGGGTGCCGGCGCGGGCGGAGGGGTAGGAGGCGCAGTCGCCGGCCGCGAGGACGCCGGGCAGGGCGGTGCGCAGCCGGTCGTCGACCGGGACGGTGCCGTCGGGGGCGAGGGCGAGCGGGCCGCCGACCAGCCAGTCGGTGGCGGGGCGGGCGCCGACGCCGACCACGACCTCGTCGGCGGGCAGGTGGGTGCCGTCGGCGAGCAGCACCCCGCCGTCGGCGGCTCCGGCGACGGCGGCGCCGCAGCGCAGGTCGACGCCGGCGGCGGCGTACCAGTCGGCCATCAGGGCGCCGAGTTCGGCGGGCAGCGCGCCGGCCAGCGGGGTGGCGGCGGCCTCGACCACGGTGACCTCGCAGCCGAGTCCGCGGGCGACGGTGGCGGTCTCGGCGCCGATCCAGCCGGCGCCGACCAGCACGATCCGGCGGCCGGGGGTGAGCGCGGCGCGCAGCGCGTGGGCGTCGTCGACGGTGCGCAGGGTGCGGGCGCCGGGCAGCTGGGGCAGGGTGCGGGGGGCGGCGCCGGTGGCGATCACCAGGGCGTCGTAGGGCAGTTCGCCGCGGTCGGTGCGCAGGACGCCCGGGGCGAGGCCGGTGGCGCGGCGGCCGGTGAGCAGGTCGACGCCGAGGCCGTGCCAGTCGATCTCGAAGGCGGTGGCGTCGGCCTTGCCGAGCAGCACGTCCTTGGAGAGCGGGGGGCGGTCGTAGGGGAGGTGGAGTTCCTCCCCGACCAGGGCGAGCGGGCCCTGCCAGCCGCCCTGCCGCAGGTTGAGGGCGGTCTGGGCGCCCGCCATGCCCGCGCCGACCACGACGACCCGGTCCGTTGCCTTCAGCTCAGCCACGGCGCCCACCCTACCCAGGGGCGGCGGGCGGTCACCCCGCGCACGCGCCTTCGGGTGCCGGTCGGCCCGGCGTTAAGGTGGAGGTACTACGTCACACGGGAGCCCGGTGCACCGGGCTGAGAGGCGGGCTGTGGCGGCCCGCGACCGTCCGAACCTGATCCGGGTCATGCCGGCGAAGGGAGAATCAGCCGCTGTGGCACCTTCCCGCGCGTTGGACGTGCTGGTGGTCGGCGGGGGCATCATCGGCCTCGGGGTCGCCTGGCGCGCCGCGCAGCGCGGCCTGTCGGTCGCGGTGGTCGACCCGCACCCGGGCGGCGGCGCGGCGCAGGTCGCCGCGGGCATGCTCGCCCCCGTCACCGAACTGCAGTACGGCGAGGAGCCGTTGCTGCGCCTGGGCCTGGCGTCGAACGAGCGGTACGCCGCGTTCGCCGCCGAGCTGACCGAGCTGACCGGGCTGGACACCGGCTACCGGCAGACCGGCACGCTGGCCGTCGCGCTGGACGCCGACGACCGGGCGGAGCTGCGCGAACTGCACGCCTTCCACGGCCGGTTGGGCCTGGCCTCGGAGTGGCTGACCGGCCGGGAGTGCCGCCGGCTGGAGCCGATGCTGGCCCCGGGCGTGCGCGGCGGCCTGCACGTCGCCGCGGACCACCAGGTGGACGGCCGCCGGCTGGCCGCCGCGCTGGTCGCCGCCGGGGAGCGGCTGGGCGTGGTGTTCCACCGGGCCGAGGCCGCCGAGCTGCTGGTCGAGGGCGGGCGGGCGGCGGGCGTCCGGCTGTCGGACGGGGAGCGGCTGACGGCGGGGCGCACCGTGCTGGCCGGCGGTTCGCGCAGCCACCTGCTGCCGGGCCTGCCGCCGGGGGTGCTGCCGGCGATCCGCCCGGTCAAGGGCCAGGTGCTGCGGCTGCGGATCCCCGGGCGGTACGCGCCGTTCCTGTCCCGCAACGTGCGGGCCGTGGTGCGCGGGCAGCACCTGTACCTGGTGCCGCGGGCCGACGGCGAGCTGGTGGTCGGCGCGACCACCGAGGAGCAGGGCCACGACACCACCGTCACCGCGGGCGGCGTCTACGAGCTGCTCCGGGACGCGCACGAACTCGTCCCGGGCATCACCGAGTTGCCGCTGGTGGAGACCTGCGCGGGCCTGCGCCCCGGCTCCCCCGACAACGCGCCGCTGCTCGGCCCCACCGCGCTGGACGGCCTGGTCGCCGCGACCGGGCACTACCGCAACGGCGTGCTGCTCACCCCGGTCACCGCCGACCTGCTCGCCGACTACCTGGCCACCGGGGAACTCCCCGCCCTGGCCGCCGACTTCACCCCCCGCCGCTTCACCCCGAAGGTCCCCGCATGAACACCATCGCCCTGACCGTCAACGGCGCGCCGCGCACCCTGCCCGCCGCCACCACGCTGGACGTGGTGGTGGCCGAGCTGTCGGCCGCCAACACCGGCGTCGCCGCCGCCGTCAACGAGGCGGTGGTGCCGCGCAGTTCGTGGCCCGCCACGGCGCTCGGCGAGGGCGACCGGGTCGAGATCCTCACCGCCGTCCAGGGAGGCTGAACCATGGCGGACGACGCGCTGGTCATCGCCGGCACCACCTTCTCCTCCCGCCTGATCATGGGCACCGGCGGCGCCCCCAGCCTGGAGGTGCTGGAGCAGGCGCTGAAGGTCTCCGGCACCGAGCTGACCACGGTGGCGATGCGCCGGGTCGACACCGCCACCCAGGGCTCCGTCCTGGAGGTGCTCTCCCGCAACGGCATCCGGGTGCTGCCCAACACCGCGGGCTGCTACACCGCGGGCGAGGCCGTGCTGACCGCCCGGCTGGCCCGCGAGGCGCTCGGCACCGACTGGGTGAAACTGGAGGTGATCGCCGACGAGCGGACCCTGCTGCCCGACCCGATCGAGCTGCTGGACGCCGCCGAGACGCTGGTCGACGACGGCTTCACCGTGCTGCCGTACACCAACGACGACCCGGTGCTGGCCCGCAAGCTGGAGGACGTGGGCTGCGCGGCGATCATGCCGCTGGGCTCGCCGATCGGCTCCGGCCTGGGCATCCGCAACCCGCACAACTTCCAGCTGATCGTGGAGGCGGCGGGCGTCCCGGTGGTGCTGGACGCGGGCGCGGGCACCGCCAGCGACGTCGCGCTGGCGATGGAACTCGGCTGCTCCGCCGTCATGCTGGCCTCCGCGGTGACCCGCGCGCAGGACCCGGTGCTGATGGCGGAGGCGATGCGCAAGGCGGTCGAGGCGGGCCGGCTGGCCCACCGGGCGGGCCGGATCCCGCGCCGCTACTACGCCGAGGCGTCCTCCCCCGGCGCGGGCCTGGCCGACACCCGGGAGCGCCCGGCGTTCTGACGCCCGCCCGGGGGCGAACCGGCCACCGCCGGGGGGCGTCCCCGTGGTCGGGGCGGTTCGCCGATCCGCCCCGACATCCGGCCCCTCCCGGTGGGTGACCGGTCCGGCCCCTAGACTCCTCGGGTGGACATGACCCTCGACGACCCCCTGCACGGCGTGCTGCTCGACGGCCGCTACCGGATTGAGCAGCGGATCGCGGTGGGCGGCATGGCGACCGTCTACCGGGGCACCGACACCCGGCTGGACCGGACGGTGGCGCTGAAGCTGATGCACCCCTCGCTGATCGGGGACGCCGACTTCACCGCGCGCTTCATCCGGGAGGCCAAGGCGGTGGCCCGGCTCGCGCACCCGAACGTGGTGAACGTGCTGGACCAGGGCGCCGACCCGCGGGCCGTGTTCATGGCCATGGAGTACGTCCCCGGCCGGAACCTGCGCGACGTGCTGCGCGACCGCGGGGCGCTGTCGGTGCGGGCCGCGCTGGACGTGCTGGAGCCGGTGCTGGCGGCGCTCGGCGCGGCGCACCGGGCCGGTCTGGTGCACCGGGACGTCAAGCCGGAGAACGTGCTGATCACCGACACCGGCCTGGTGAAGGTCGCCGACTTCGGCCTGGTCCGGGTGCTGGCGGGCGCCGACTCGGCCGTCACCTCCGGCACCGAGGCCGGGCAGCTGCTGGGCACCGTCTCGTACCTGGCGCCGGAGCAGATCCGCCAGGAGCCCACCGACCAGCGGGTGGACGTCTACGCGGCGGGCATCCTGCTGTTCGAGATGCTGACCGGCGGCAAGCCGCACACCGGGGAGAACGCCGCCCAGGTGATGTACCTCCACCTGCACGAGGACGTCCCGCCGCCGTCCCGGACCGCCCCCGCGGTGGGTCCGGAGCTGGACGCGATAGTGGCCGCCGCGACCGCCCGCGACCCGCTGGCCCGGCCGTGGGACGCGGTGGAGCTGCTGGCCGCGGTGCAGCGGGCCCGCCGCTCGCTGCCGGACGCCGAGCTGGACGCCGAGCCGCCCGCCTCGACCCGGCCCACCCCGCGCCACAGCCCGGGCGAGGCCACCGCGGTGCTCCCGCAGGCCCCGGCGCTGGAGCGCACCAGCGTGCTGGAGGTCCCGCCGGAGCTGCTGCCGCCGGTGCGCCCGGCGGCGGAGGACGACGCCCCGGCGCGGGCCCGCCGTCCGCGCCGGACCCGCCGTCCGGGCTTCGGCCGGCACCCGGCGGTCTGGACGGCGGTGCTGGTGGTGGTGCTGCTGGTGGTCGGCGCGGTGACGTACACGCTGTCCAACGCGGTGTACGCGACGGTGCCGAGCGTGCTGGGGCAGAGCCGGGAGCAGGCGTCGGCGACGCTGGACGGGCAGGGCCTGCACGGGGCGTTCAGCGAGCAGTTCAGCGAGTCGGTGGCGGCCGGGCAGGTGATCTCCACCGATCCGGGGGTGGGCGCCCGGGTCCGCAAGAGCGACTCGGTCAAGGTGCTGCTCTCGCGCGGCCCCGAGCGGGTCGGGGTGCCGGACGTGGCGGGCCGCCCGCTGGCGGACGCCGTCAAGGCGCTGGAGGGGGCCCGGCTGGTGGCGGGCGCGACCGGCGAGCAGTTCAGCGACAGCGTGCCCAAGGGCTCGGTGATCTCCACCGACCCGGCGGCGGGCGGCGGCCTGTCGCCCGGCTCGGCGGTGGCGCTGACCGTCTCCAAGGGCATGCACCTGGTGCCGGACGTCACCGGGATGAGCAGGGAGGACGCCTCGAAGGCCCTCCAGGACGCCGGGTTCGTGCCGCAGGTCTCCGGGCTGATCCCGATCGGCAAGGTCACCGGCCAGTCCCCGGCGGCGAACACGCCGGGCAAGCAGGGCAGCACCGTGACGATCAGCGTCAGCCTGTTCTGACCGCGCCGGCCGCGCCGGCCGTTCCGGGCGCGGGGTCCGCTCAGCGCAGCGGGCCCTCCCCGGGCCGCTCCTGGTAGGAGTAGCGCTGCTCGCGCCACGGGTCGGCCAGGTTGTGGTAGCCGCGCTCCTCCCAGAAGCCGCGCCGGTCGGCCCGCATGTACTCGACGGCGCGCACCCACTTGGGGCCCTTCCAGGCGTACAGGTGGGGCACCACCAGGCGGACCGGGAAGCCGTGTTCGAGGGTGAGCGGGCGGCCGTCGTGGTGGGTGGCGAAGACGGTGGCCGGGTCGGCGAAGTCGGCGAGCCGCAGGTTGGCGCTGTAGCCGTACTCGGCCCAGACCATCACGTGGGTGACGGTCGGGTCGGGCGGGACGAGGTCGAGCACGGTCTCGGCGGCGACGCCGGTCCAGGTGTTGCCGAGCATCGAGAACTTGGTGACGCAGTGCAGGTCGCCGCGGACGGTGGTCTTGGGCAGGGCGTGGAAGGCGGCGAAGTCCCATCCGGCCTTCTCCGCGTCGGCGGTGGCCCCGAACACCTGGAAGTCCCAGCTCAGCGGCTTGAACCGGGGCACCGGCCCGTAGTGCAGCACGGGCCAGCCGCGCTGCGGGCGCTGCCCCGGGGGGAGCCTCGGGTCAGTCGGCGGCTGCGGTTCCGGCTGGTGCTGACCCATGCCCCCATGGTGACAGACGGCGGGCGGCGAATCGCGCGCGCCCCCGTCGCGCGCCCCCGGGGAAATGCGTCCCGCCGGAGGGGGGCACGAAACCGGGAATCCGCGCACGCGTTCGGGCCAGATACCGCCGAACGGCCCAATCAGCCCGCCGTCACCGCAGGTCAGCGCGGTGCGGGGCGGTCGGGAAAACCCGTCGGCGCGGCGGCTGTAAGCGTGAACTTACTGGAAGTGCACCCGTTCAACTGCCACGATTCGGGGCATCCGGACACCGACCGGAATGCGGACAGGAAGGCAGGCCATGCAGGGCGACCCCGAGGTCATCGAGTTCCTCAACGAGCAGTTGACGGCCGAACTCACCGCCATCAACCAGTACTTCCTGCACGCGAAGATGCAGGAGAACTTCGGCTGGACCAAGCTCGCCAAGTACACCCGGCACGAGTCCTTCGACGAGATGAAGCACGCCGAGATCCTGACCGACCGGATCCTCTTCCTGGACGGCCTGCCGAACTACCAGCGGCTGTTCCACGTCCGGATCGGGCAGACCGTCAAGGAGATGTTCGAGGCCGACCGGCAGGTCGAGGTCGAGGCGATCGACCGGCTGCGCCGCGGGATCGTGGTGATGCGCGCCAAGAACGACGTCACCTCGGCGAACATCTTCGAGGACATCCTCGCCGACGAGGAGCACCACATCGACTACCTGGACACCCAGCTGGAGCTGCTGGACAAGCTCGGCGAGGCGCTCTACATCGCGCAGCTGATCGAGCAGCCCGAGAGCAGCTGAACCGGGACGGCCCGGCCGCTAGGCGGCCTTCGGCGCCCGGCTCGGGGCGGCGCCGGGGGCCGCGGCGGCCGGGTCGGCCAGGCCGAGCCGCTCGGCCAGCCGGGCGGTGGGGCAGGGGCGGGCGCCGTGCTCGCCGAGCAGCGCCTGGATGCGCCGCACGCAGGAACCGCAGTCGGTGCCGGCCTTGCAGCCCTGGGCTATCTGGCGCGGGGTGCTGGCCCCCTCGTCGATCTTCTGCCTGACCTGGGCCTCGGTGACCGCGTGGCACATGCACACGTACATGTGCGGCCCCTTCCACGATTGGTGCGGTTTGCTGAGGCTTACCTTACCCGGCACTCCGGGTACGAAGAAGGCCCCTCCGCCTCGGATCACCCGAAAGCGGAGGGGCCTTCGTCACACCGGCACCGGGGGCCCCGGTGCCCGCCGGTCCTACTGGCCGCGGTACATCTCGGCGACCAGGAACGCCAGGTCCAGCGACTGGCTGCGGTTCAGCCGCGGGTCGCAGGCCGTCTCGTAGCGCTGGTGCAGGTCGTCGACCAGCACCTCGTCGCCGCCGCCGACGCACTCGGTGACGTCGTCTCCGGTCAGCTCCACGTGGATGCCGCCCGGGTGGGTGCCCAGCGCGCGGTGCACCTCGAAGAAGCCCCGGACCTCGTCCAGCACGTCGTCGAACTTGCGGGTCTTGTGGCCGCTGGAGGCCTCGAAGGTGTTGCCGTGCATCGGGTCGGTGATCCACACCACCTGGGCGCCGGACGCGGTGACCTTCTCCACCAGGGCGGGCAGGTGGTCGCGGATCTTGCCCGCGCCCATCCGGGTGATGAAGGTGAGCCGGCCGGGCTCGCGCTCCGGGTCGAGCCGGTCGATCAGGGTCAGCGCCTCGTCCACCGTGGTGGTCGGGCCGAGCTTGACGCCGATCGGGTTGCGGATCTTCGACGCGAACTCGATGTGCGCGTGGTCGAGCTGCCGGGTGCGCTCGCCGATCCACACCATGTGGCCGGAGACGTCGTACAGCTCGCCGGTGCGCGAGTCGGTGCGGGTCAGCGCCGTCTCGTAGTCCAGGATCAGCGCCTCGTGCGAGGAGAAGAACTCGACCGTCTTGAACTCCTCCGGGGCCACCCCGCAGGCGTTCATGAAGGCCAGCGCCTGGTCGATCTCCCGGGCCAGCTGCTCGTAGCGCTGCCCCGCCGGGGAGTTGCGCACGAAGTCCTGGTTCCAGGCGTGCACCTGGCGCAGGTCGGCGTAGCCGCCGGTGGTGAAGGCGCGCACCAGGTTGAGCGTCGCCGCGGAGGCGTTGTACATCCGCTTGAGGCGCTCCGGGTCCGGGACGCGGGCCTCGGCGGTGAACTCGAAGCCGTTCACCGAGTCGCCGCGGTAGGTCGGCAGGGTCACGCCGTCGCGGGTCTCGGTGCTCTTCGAACGGGGCTTGGAGTACTGGCCGGCGATCCGGCCGACCTTCACCACCGGCACGGACGCCGCGTAGGTGAGCACCGCCGCCATCTGCAGCAGGGTCTTCAGCTTGTTCCGGATCTGGTCGGCCGACACGGCGTCGAACGCCTCGGCGCAGTCGCCGCCCTGGAGCAGGAACGCCTCACCACGCGCGACGGCCGCGAGCCGGGCGCGCAGCTGGTCGCACTCGCCGGCGAAGACGAGGGGCGGATAGGAGGCGAGCTCCGCAAGGGTCTTGCGCAGAGCCTCTTGGTCCGGCCATTCAGGCTGCTGCGCCGCGGGCAGGGACTGCCAGGTGTGGTTAGTCACGGTCACAGGGCAAGGCTACGGGGTGGCGCGAGCGGACCGGTGCCGCCGCCCGCTGGGTGAGACGGGTCGTGGACAACTTCGCGGCCTCCTCCCGCGCCGCCCTCCGGTGGGCTAGGGTCTGCTCCGTGACCGCGACGCACACCTTCTCCTGGTGGTGGGCCAGCCCGTTGGGCGGCCCACTGATCGCGCGTCCCTAGCGACGAACGACGGCCGCCCTCCGGGGCGGCCGTCGGCGCGTGTGTGCAGCGTCACGGCCTCCCGGAGGCGGCGGAACCCCGCAGCCACCTCCCGGAAGGAAACCCGCAGCCGTGACCCCCACCGCCGCCGACCTGCTCGCCCGGCTCACCGCCCCCGGCGCCCCGGCCTTCGCCCTGCTGCACCGCCGCGCCCCCCGGCTCGCCCCGGACACCGTCGAGCTGCTGATCGGCGAGGTCTCCGACCACGCGGCCCTGGCCGACCTGCCCGTCCCCGCCGGCGTCCCCGCGGACGGCCCGCGGCACGACCTGCTCGCCCTCGTCCCGTACGCGCAGATCCGCGAACGCGGCTTCGCCGCCCGGCAGGACGGCACCCCGCTGCGGGCGCTGTCCGTCGCCGAGCAGTACGCGCTGCCGCTGGCCGAGGTGCTGGCCGCGCTGCCCGACGCCCCGGTCGAGCTGCGCGGCGGCGAGTTCGACCTCGACGACGAGGAGTACGCGGAGATCGTCCGCCGGGTGGTCCGGGACGAGATCGGGCGCGGCGAGGGCGCCAACTTCGTGATCCGGCGCGACTTCCGGGCCGAACTGGCCGGGTACTCCACCGCCACCGCGCTCACCCTGCTGCGGCGGCTGCTGGAGCACGAGCGCGGCGCCTACTGGACCTTCCTGGTGCACACCGGCGACCGGGTGCTGGTCGGCGCCTCCCCCGAGGTCCACGTCCGGCAGTCCGGCGGCACCGTGGTGATGAACCCGATCTCCGGCACCTACCGCTACCCGGCCGGCGGCCCGACCGCCGGGTCGCTGCTGGAGTTCCTGCACGACCCCAAGGAGCTGGAGGAGCTCACCATGGTGGTCGACGAGGAGCTGAAGATGATGTGCGCGGTCGGCGACCTCGGCGGGCAGGTGCTCGGCCCGCGCCTGAAGGAGATGGCGCACCTCGCGCACACCGAGTACGAGCTGCGCGGCCGCACCTCGCTGGACGTCCGCGAGGTGCTGCGGGAGACCATGTTCGCCGCCACCGTCACCGGCAGCCCGGTGCAGAACGCCACCCGGGTGATCGACCGCTACGAGCGCGGCGGACGCGGCTACTACTCCGGCGCGCTCGCCCTGATCGGCCGCTCCGCCAGCGGCGGCCAGCAGCTGGACTCGCCGATCTGCATCCGGGCCGCCGACATCGACCCCGCCGACGGCTCGCTGGTGGTCCGGGTCGGCGCCACCCTGGTCCGGCACTCCGACCCGCACTCCGAGGTCGCCGAGACCCACGCCAAGGCGGCCGGCGTGCTCTCCGCGCTCGGCGCCCGCCCGGCCCGCTCCGCCCGGCAGTCCGCCGCCTGGCCCCGGCTCGGCGAGGACCACCGGGTGCAGGCCGCCCTGGACGCCCGCCGGGCCGGCCTGGCCCCGTTCTGGCTGCGGATGCAGCGGCCCGCCGCACCGCTGCCCGGCGCCGACACCCTGATCGTCGACGGCGAGGACACCTTCACCGCGATGCTCGCCCACCTGCTGCGCTCGCTCGGCCACACCGTCACCGTGCTCCGCTACGACGCCCCCGGCCTGCGCGAACGGGCCGCCGCCCACCCCGGTCCGCTGCTGCTCGGCCCCGGCCCCGGCGACCCGGCCGACCCCGCCGACCCGAAGATGGCGCTGCTGCGCCCGGTCGTCGCCGACGCGCTGACCGCCGCCCGCACCGGGACCCGCACCGCGCCGCTGCTCGCGGTCTGCCTCGGCCACCAGCTGCTCTCCGCGCGGCTCGGGCTGCCGCTGGTCCGCAAGGACGTGCCGTACCAGGGCGCCCAGGAGCGGATCGACCTGTTCGGCACCCGCCGCACCGTCGGCTTCTACAACACCTTCACCGCCCGCTGCGACGACGCGACGGCCGCCCGGCTGGCCGCCGAGGGCGTCGAACTCTCCCGGGACGCCCGCACCGGCGACGTGCACGCGCTGCGCGGGCCGGGCTTCGCCGGGCTCCAGTTCCACCCCGAGTCGGTGCTCACCCGGGAGGGCGTGCGGATCGTCGCCGACCTGCTGCCCGCCACCGCGGCCGCCGTCGGCTGAACCCACCGGGCGCGGACGGACGGCGCGGGCGGCCCGGCCGGGCCGCCCGCGCCGTCCGTTCCGCTTCCGTCTCGCTTCCGGAAAGGTCTGGATCTCACCGAACCTGACTGGTATTCATGACCTGCCGCACAGTCATGAATTGGGGGATGCATGACGTACTCGTCCGGGCCCGGCACCGTCGAGATCACCATGGACGACGGCACCGTCGTGCACGCCGCCGTCCGGGCGGGCTCCGCGCCCGCCGCGGGGGACGCGGGCGCGGTCGCCAGCGCGGTCACCCACAGCCTCGGCGAGGTGCGGCGCACGGTGCGCGCGGTCGGGCGGTGGGCCCGCGAGACGGCCCGCGAGGCGGGCGACCCGGACGGGTTCGAGGTGGAGTTCGGCCTGAACCTGGGGGTGAAGTCCGGCCGCCTGATCGGCGTCCTGGCGGAGGCCAGCGGTGAGGCGAGCCTGGTGGTCCGGCTGAGCTGGCAGCGGCCGGACGACCGCCCCGCCGAGTGAGCCCGCGCACCGCACCCGCCGCCGCGGTACGGCTCACCGACCCGGACGGGGCCTTCCTCGGCAGCGGCTTCCACCTCGGCGCGGGCCTGCTGGTCAGCTGCGCGCACGTGGTGCACGGCCGCCCGGGGCTCACCGCCCGGCACGGCGCCGGCGCCCACCCGGTGCGCGCCGTCCGGCTGTTCCCGCCCGAGCCCGCGCCCGGCGCCGCCGCCTACCCGGCCCCGGACCTCGCGCTGCTCACCGCGCCCGGCCTGGCCGGCGCCCCGGCGGTGCCGCTGGGCTCCGCCGACCCGGCGGGCGACACCTCCGTCCTGGTGCACGGCTTCGCGGTCAACCCGGTGACCGGCGAGGTCGGCCCGGAGTCGGCGCTGCTGGCCGTCGCCGGGCCGTCCGGCCTCGGGCTGCGGGTCCAACAGGGCTGGATCCAGCGCGGGTTGAGCGGCAGCATGGCGGTCGACGGGCAGGGCCGGGTGGTCGGCGTGGTCAAGGCCACCGCGGACGGCGGCGGCCCGGCGGGCGGCTGGATCACCCCGCTGTCCGCGCTGCTGCCGCTGCTGCCCCCGGCGCCGGCCCCGGCCCCCGCGCCCGCGGCCCGCCCGGCGGTGACGGCGGGCGAGATCGCCCGGCTGCTCGGCACCCCGGCGCTGTTCCAGGACCCGGCGGCCCGGCTGGAGCTGGTCCAGGCGGTCGGCGAACGGCTGGGTCCCGGCGAGGAGATCAGGGTCCCGTACCACCCGCTCGCCGCCCTGCACCTGCGCACCGTGGCCAGCGCCTGCCTGCACCACCGCAGCCCCGACCGGGCGCTGCGCGCCCTGCTCGCCGGGGCCCGCGAACTGTGCGGCCCGCACCGGGCCCTGGACGAGCTCGACGCCCTGCTCGACCCCGGCCCGGAGGAGTGAGGATGGACCGCTGCACCTGGGAGACCCGGCAGATGCTGCAGCGCATCCTGTCGGGCTGGCACGAACTCGCCCCCGTCCTGCCGGACCTGGAGCGGCACCTGGCCGAGACGGTCGGGTACCCCGTCCAGGTGCAGCACCACGAGCTGTCGGTGTCGGCCGCCCGGATCGCCCGGTTCCTGGCCGAGGAGCACGGGCAGCCGGCCGCCGCGATCGGGCACCTGCACGACTGGCTGGTCGGCGTCACCGGGGCGCAGCTGCGCGGCGACTGGGTGGCGTTCCTGGCCCGGGTCCAGGGCGCCCCCGGGCTGACCGTCCACGAGCGGGCCGACCTGGTGGTGATCGCGGGCGTGCTGTGCTTCCCGCCGGTGACGCCGGTGCGGGCCGACGGGCGGCGGCTGGTCGAACTGGCCACCCACGCCCTGGTGATCGGCAGCCCCACCCTGCTGCTGGAGGACCTCGCCGCCCAACAGGAGCAGTTGCTGGCGCAGTTCGCCCGGCAGGCGGTGGAGAAGTCCCGCACCGGCCCGCCGCCGCTGCCCGAACCGGAGCCGCCGCCGAAACCGGACCGGCCGCGGCTGCCGCGGGTGCTGGCCGTCGGCGTGGCCCTGCTGGCGGCGGCCGCCCTGGGCACCGCGCTGCTCCGGCCGGACGGGCCGCCCCCGCTGGAGGGCCGGGACACCATCTGGGTCAAGCCCCGGATCGCTCCGGACGAGCAGGTCGCCACGGTGATCGACGTCCCGGAGGGGGCCGCCCGGCTGAAGACCCGCCTGCTGCTGAGTGACCCGAACCCGGACACCGGCACCTGCGTCGGCCTGAAAGCCCGGCTCAGCACCGAGCAGGGCGGCCGGAGCGACTGGGGCGCCCCGGGCAGCGAGGTCTCCCTCCCCGTGCCCTCCGGCCGCACCAACCTGCACCTGATCCTGGAGCTACAGGGCGGCAGCGGCTGCGACCGGCAGATCGACATCCAGCGCGTCGAATTCACCCGCTAGGAGGCACCCCGTGCACAGCCCGCACTCCGTCCGCCTGGCGGCCGGCCTGCTCCTGCTCGCCACCGCCGCGTCCGGCTGCTCGGACGACACCTCGAAGCCGTTCGAGGACCTGCCGGTCAAGGTCGGCTTCAAGACCGACCGGCCCGGCATGTCCGAGTTCACCGACAAGGGCGTCTACGACGGCTTCGAGCCGCACCTGACCATGCGGGTGCTCGGCTCCCGCGCGATCGACTACACCTCGCTGACGGTGACCACCGCCAACTGGGAGGACGCCCTCACCGACGGCTCCGCCAACCACAACAAGGTCGACCTGGTGGTCGCCGACATCTCCGAGCGCGACAGCCTCAAGCAGGACTACGACCTGGCCGGGCCCTACCTGCAGACCCCGCTGGGCGTCCTGCTCAAGGCCGGCGACACCCGGACGGTCGCCAAGTCCGACGACCTCAAGCCGCTGCGGGTGTGCGTGTCGGGCGGCACCACTGCCGAGGCCCAGCTCAAGGACATCGGCCCCCGGGTCACCGTCACCGGCGCCGACCTCAAGGAGTGCCTGGCCCGGGTCGACGACGACACCGCCGACGCCGTGCTCTCCGACTACCTGGTCCTGCAGGGCGTCGCCGCCAACTCCGGCACCGGCGGCCGGCGCGCCTACCGGGTCGCCCGGGACGCGCACATCGGCAAGACCCAGTTCCTGATGATGGTGCTGCCCAAGGGCCACCGGAAGGCGTGCGAGCTGCTCCGCGAGGCCATCAACGACTACCTCCAGGACCCGGACTGGATGAACACCCTGCGCAGCTCCTTCGCCTTCGGCCCGGACTTCACCGACAAGGAGCTGCGCGACACCTTCAAGCCGGTCACCACCTCGGCCGGCGACCGCTGCTCGGCCTGAGCGCCCCGGCGGCCCGGCCTGGGCGCCCCGGCGGCGCGCACCGGCCCGCCGCTCAGCCCAGTTCCTCGTCCAGGCCCTGCTCGATCGCGTACCGGACCAGCTCGACCCGGTTGTGCAGCTGGAGCTTGCCCAGGGTGTTCTGGACGTGGTTCTGCACGGTGCGGTGCGAGAGCACCAGGCGGTCGGCGATCTGGCGGTAGGACAGGCCCTTGGCGACCAGCCGCAGCACCTCGGTCTCGCGCGGGGTGAGCTGCGGGGCGGCGGGCCGGGCGGGGGTGCCGGGCTCGGTGGCCAGGCGGCGGAACTCGCCGAGCACCAGGCCGGCCAGGCCCGGGGTGAACACCGGGTCGCCGACGGCGGTGCGGCGGACCGCGTCGAGCAGCTCCTCGCGGCCGGCCGACTTCACCAGGTAGCCGGTGGCGCCGGACTTCACCGCCTCCAGCACGTCCCCGTGCTCGCCGCTCGCGGAGAGCACCAGCACCCGCACCGCCGGGTCGGCGGCCACCACCCGGCGGCACACCTCCGCGCCGGACAGCGACGGCAGGTTGAGGTCCAGCACCACCACCTGCGGGGCGCTGGCCCGGGCCCGGCGGACCGCCTCCTCGCCGTCCCCGGCGGTGGCGACCACCGCGAACCCGGCCTCCGCCAGGTCCCGGGCGACCCCGTCGCGCCACATCGGGTGGTCGTCCACCACCATCACCCGCACCGGCTGATCAGCCGTCATGTCCCCTCCTCGGCCACCGCAGTTCCACCTCGACGCCCTGGCCGGGCACCGCGTACAGCTCGGCGCTGCCGCCGAGGTCCAGCATCCGGCCGCGGATCGACTGCGCGACGCCCAGCCGGCCGTCGCGCTGCGCCTCGGCCAGCCGGCCGGCCGGGAAGCCCGGCCCGTCGTCGCGCACCGAGACGGTGACCGCGTCCGGCTCGTCCTCGACCAGGATCCACGCCCGGGCCGCCGCCCCGGCGTGCCGCCGGACGTTGTCGAGCGCGGCGGCCACCGCGGCGGCCAGTTCGGCGGCGGCGGGCGCGGGCAGCAGCACGGGGGTGGCGGGCGCGGCGAGGGTGATCCGCTCGTCGGCGTGCCGGGCCAGCAGCGGGCGCAGGTCCTGCTCGCCGTCCGGTTCGGGCCGGCCGGGCAGCCGCCCGCCGGCCATCAGGGCCCGCAGCGCGCGCTCCTGCTCGCCGGCCAGCCGGCCGAGCTCGGCGGCGTCGCCCTGCTGGCGGTGGACCAGGGCGAGCACCTGGAGCACGCCGTCGTGGATGTCCCGGGAGAGGCGTTCGCGCTCCCGGGTGGCGGCCTCCACCTGGAGCGCCCGGGTGAGCACCGCCTCGCTGGCCCGGGCCAGTTCGATCACGTAGCCGATGGCGCAGCCCGCGAGCAGCAGCAGCACGATGTTGTGCAGGTTGTCGGGGCTGACCCCGCCGTGGCCGAGGATGTTGGCCGCGCCGATCACCGCCCCGGCGAACGCGGCGGCCCGCCAGCCGCCCTTGCCGGCGAAGCCCAGCACGGTGCCGGCCGCCCAGATGGTCGGCAGGGTCGGCGCGCCCGCGTGGATCCGGGCCGGGGTGTCGATGAACCCGCTCATCACGATGCCGGTGACGGCCGCGGTCAGGTCGGTGCCGAGCACGAGCCAGGTGCAGCGCTGCGGCCCGGCGAAGGCCCGGATCGAGGCCAGCGTCCAGAGGCTCAGCGCGCCCAGGAAGATCCAGCCGGACACCGGGTGCAGGAACTCCCGGTACGCGGTGAGGTACCGCAGCACCGCGTAGGCCAGCGCGAGCACCCGGAAGTACCCCATGGCGCGCCAGAGCGGCAGCTCCACCGACATCCCGCCGGCCGCCACCGCCGCGGCCACCCCGGCCGGCGCGGCCGGGACCGGCACCCGGGCCGGGCCGCGGTGCGGCGCGGCGACGGGTCCGACGGGTCTGTGGTCCTCGCTCACCCCGAACCCCCCTCGTGACGGGCCGTCAGGCCCCGTCGTCCTTCGCGTCGCCCGGCTCCGGGTCGTCCGGCTTCGCGTCCTCCGGCTTCGCGTCCGGGTCCGCCTCGCCCTCGCCGTCGGCCCCCGCCGCCGCGCCGGCCTTCGACTTCGCCCTGGCCTCGGCCTCCGCGTCCGCCTTCTGCTGGGCCTTGCGGTCGGCGTCCGCGGCCTTCTTCTCCTCGGCGAGCTGCCGCTTGGCGGCGGTCGCGTAGATGTCCACGTACTCCTGGCCGGAGAGCCGCATGATCTCGTACATCACCTCGTCGGTGACCGAGCGCAGGATGAACCGGTCGTTCTCCATGCCCTGGTAGCGCGAGAAGTCCAGCGGGCGGCCGATCCGGATGCCGGGCCGGACGCCGAAGTTGGGGACCACCTGGCCGGGCGGCTGCACCTTCTCGGTGTCGATCATCGCGACCGGGATCACCGGCGCGCCGGTGGCCAGCGCGACCCGGGCCAGGCCGCCGACCTTGCCGCGGTACAGCTTGCCGTCGGGCGAGCGGGTGCCCTCCGGGTAGACGCCGAAGACCTCGCCCCGCTCGATCACCGCGATGCCGCTGCGGATCGCCGCCTCGCCCGCGCCGCGGGCGCCCGAGCGGTCCACCGGCAGCTGGCCGACGCCCTTGAAGAACGCGGCGGTCAGCCGGCCCTTGAGGCCGGGCGTGGTGAAGTACTCGGCCTTCGCGATGAAGGTCACCCGGCGCTTGAGCAGCGCCGGCAGGAAGAACGAGTCGGAGAACGACAGGTGGTTGCTGGCGAGGATGGCCGGGCCCTCGTCCGGAATGTTCTCCTCGCCCTCCATCCACGGCCGGAAGAAGATCCGCAGCAGCGGCGCGACGATCATCTTCATCAGTCGGTAGAACAACCGGGGCCTCCTGTGGTGCGGACCGGACGATCCTAATGCCCCCGCCTCCCGCCCGGTGCACCGGCGAACCGCCGGTCCCCGCACCGGGCCCCTGTACGGCGCATCCCGCCCGTGGGACCATCGAGCCACCCTCACCCTGCCCGCACCTCCAGGAGTCCTGCATGCCGCTGCTACCGGGAGCCGAGCCGTACCGCCGAGCGGGCGGTCCGGTCGGTGTGCTGCTGGTCCACGGTTTCACCGGTTCCCCGCAGTCCATGCGCCCGTGGGCCGAACACCTGGCCGAGGCGGGCCTGACCGTCTCCGTCCCGCTGCTGCCGGGCCACGGCACCCGCTGGCAGGACCTCCAGCCGACCCGCTGGGAGGACTGGTACGCCACCGCCGAGACCGCCTTCGAGGAACTCGCGGCCGACTGCGAGCAGGTCTTCGTCTGCGCGCTGTCGATGGGCGGTTCGCTGGCCCTGAAGCTCGCCGCGAAGCACGGCGGGCGGATCTCCGGACTGGTGCTCGTCAACCCCTCGGTGCGTTCCGACAACCCCGCGACGGTACTTCTGCCGGTCCTGCGCCACCTGGTCCCCTCGCTGCCCGGCGTGGCCGGCGACATCGCCCTGCCGGGCGCCGCCGAGGTCGGCTACGACCGCCTCCCGCTGCACGCCGCCTGGTCGCTGGCCCGGCTGTGGGAGAGCGCCCGGGCGGGAATGCCGGCGGTGACCCAGCCGGTTCTGCTGATGCACAGTCCGCAGGACCACGTGGTCTCGCCGCGCAACTCGGCCATGGTGCTCGCCCGGATATCCTCGACCGATGTGACGGAGCTGCTGCTCGACCGCAGCTTCCACGTGGCCACGCTGGACCACGACGCCGGTCTGATCTTCGGGGCGAGCCTCGACTTCGTCCGGCGGCTGGCCCCGGCAGCGGCGGTCGATGCCGGGAACCACTCGGGCTGAAAGGCCGAATGTGAACGAGACCAGCAAGGCGAACGACGACGAGGACCTGCCCCGCGAGGACGCCCAGGCGGCCGGGTCGGAGGCCGCCGGGGCCGGGCCCGAACCGGCTCCGCGCCGCCCCGCCGCGGGCAGCCAGGCCGAGCAGGACGCGATCTTCGCCGCGCTGGTCGCCCAGTTCGACGATCCGGTCGACCTCACCGATCCGGCCTGGCCCGAGGTGGAGAACCTGCGGGCGCAGAACGAGCGGGAGCGGGAGCGGCGGGGCCCGACCGCGCCCACCACCAGCAACGGCGGCCTGGGCGACTTCACGCCGCGCCCGGTCCCCCGGCCGGGGGACGGACCGCGCGACTACACGCCGGCCGAGGACGAGGACGAGGGCCACTTCGTACCGCCGGAGCCCCCGCCGCTGCCCGCCGCCGACACCACCGCCAAGTTCGCCTGGCTGGCGGTGCTGGGCGGCCCGGCGCTGCTGCTGTTCGACGCGGTCGTCTGGCGCGAGGTCTCCGGCTGGCCGGCCTGGGTCGGCATCCTGTCCTTCCTGGGCGGCTTCGGCACCCTGGTGGCCCGGATGAAGGACCGCGACGAGGACGAGCCGGAGGACCCGAACGGCGGCGCCGTGGTCTGAGCCGGCCGCGCCGCCCGGGGCCGGACGACCGCCCGGCCCCGCTCACCACGGCCCCGCTCACCAAGGCCCGGCCCAGCGCGGCCCGGGCCCACCGCGGCTCACTGCGGCGCGGTCCGCTCCGGGGCGGGGATGCGCAGCGTCGCCAGCACCGGCAGGTGGTCGGTGGCCGCCCGCAGGTCCGCCTCCGTGACGCCCGGCAGCGGGTAGGGCACGCCGCAGCCCAGCACCTCGACGTCCGGGGTGGCGAACACCCCGTCGATCCGCTGGTAGGGCTGCTTGGGCACCGAGGTGTACGTCCCGCCCCAGGGGGCCTTGGCGTGCGCGTCGGTGAGTTCCGCCGCCAGGGCGCGCCAACCCGGGCCCTCCGGGGGCTCGTTGAAGTCTCCGGCGATCACGCCCGGTTCGCCGGGGCGGAGTTGGGCCCGCAGCAGGGCGAACTGCCGCAGCCGCTCGGCCGGTTCGAGGCTCAGGTGGCAGCTGGTCACCGAGAACGGGCGGCTGCCGCCGATCCGCAGCAGCGCGCCGGCGAAGCCGCGCGCGTGCAGCCCGCGGGTCTTCGGCAGCAGCACGTCCCGCAGCTCCAGCAGGTCGACCCGCAGGTTCCCCAGCAGCAGCGGCCCCGCCGCCACCCGTCCGCCGCCGGCCAGGATCACCGTCCCGGTCCGGTGGGCGAGCCAGGCCGCCGCCTTCTCGGTCTTCCAGTACCGGGGCGACTCCTGCACGCACACCACGTCCGGCTCGCAGGCCCGGATCACCCGGGCCACCGCGGCCCGGTCGTCCCGCAGCGACCGCACGTTGTAACTCAGCACCCGCACCCGCCGCGCCCCGTCCGGCTCCACCCCGGAGGACGCCAACCCAGCCTCAGTGTCCGTCACCTGACCGACAGTAACAGGCGCCGGGCGCGCGGAGCGCGAAAAACCGGGCGCGCGGGGAGGGGCGCGGGGAGGGGCGGGCGGCGGTGCACGAGCAGGGGCGCGGGGACGGGTGCGCGGCGTTCACCCGCCGCCGCGTGCCCGTCCCCGCGCCCCTGCTCTCCGCGCGGTGCGCCCGCGCGTCAGATCCGGGCCAGGTCGGCCGCGCCGGCGATGCCCGCGGCCGAACCCATCGACGCCAGCACCACGTTGGCGCGGGGCCGGGCCGGGCCGCCGGTCAGGTACTTCTCGAAGCTCGCCGCGACCGGGTCGAGCAGCAGGTTGCCGGAGTCGGAGACGCCGCCGCCGAGGACGAAGACGCCCGGGTCGAACAGCGCGGCGAGGTCGGCCATGCCGCGGCCGAGCCAGTCGGCGAGCTCGGCGTAGCAGGACAGCGCCAGCGCGTCGCCCTCCTCGGCGGCCTCGGTGATGTGGATGCCGCGGATGGTCTCGGCGACGCCGTCGTTGAGTTCGAGCATCCGCTTGCCGGCGATCGGGTCGGCGGCGGCGCGCTCGCGGCCGTAGCGGCGCAGCGCCCGCCCGGAGCCGTACTGCTCCCAGCAGCCGTGGCCGCCGCAGCCGCACTCCAGGCCGTCGGGGACCATGTTCAGGTGGCCGATCTCGCCGGCCACGCCGAACCGGCCGCGGTGCAGCCGGCCGTCGAGGACGATGCCGCCGCCGATGCCGGTGCCGACGGTGATCAGGACCATGTCCTCGTACTCGGCGGCGGCGCCGAACCGGAACTCGGCCCAGGCGGCGCAGTTGGCGTCGTTCTCGACGACGGTCTCCAGGCCGGTGAGTTCCTCGACGCGCTGCTTGAGGGGCTCGTTCTCCCAGGCGATGTTGGGCGCCATCAGGACGGTGGAGCGGTCCCGGTTGACGAAGCCGGGGGCACCGACGCCGACCGCCGTGACGTCGGGGTACTGGTCCTTCAACTCCCGTACGCCCTGGGCGATGGCGTCGACCGCCCACTGGGGGTCGGCCGGGGTGGGCACCCGGGTCTTGGCCAGAATCTCGCCGGACTCGTCGACCACGCCTGCTGCGATCTTGGTACCGCCGACGTCCACGCCGATGGTCAGAGCCATGTGTCCCTCAGCTATTCACTCGTTCCCGCTCAGCGGAACCGTACCCGCTGGGGGGTACCCACGTATACAGCCTGGCGTACATTATTCGAAGGCAATTCCCGACCCATTGGTCATGGTGCCTTCAGAAGTCATACCAACGGTACCGTTCGGTAATGAATTGTCACCATAGCGTGACGGCAGTATTCGGCCGCCTTAACTACTTGTCGGGGGCCTCCGCGGCCCCGTCCAGGTCCACCCGTTCGGTCTCGGCGTGTTGGGGCGCGGACCAGCTCCGTTCGTGCCCGGCCACGGCGGCCCGGTAGGCGGCCAGCAACTCCCCGCCGGCGGCGGCGAGGTGGCCGTACACCTCGGGGTTGGACTCGCGCAGCCGGCCGCCGAACTCCACGGCCTTGCCGCCCAGTGCGGTGGCGAACTTCCGCACCTCCTCCACCAGCGGTGCGAACTCCCCCGCGCCGCCGGGCCGTTCCCGCTCCCGGCCCTGCTCCTGGTCCTGCTGTTCCGTGCTCACCGCGCCACTCCTCGTCCCTCGGTACCGGCTAGCCCCGCGGCCACAGCGCGGGATCGGGCGTGAACCGCACCGACAGCACCCCGTCCGCCAGCCCGGCCCCGCTGACCGTGCAACGGCGCAGGGCGGACGGGAGTGCCAGGACCCGCCGGTAACCTCCGACGCCGAGCACCAACTCGTCGCCGCGGCGCAGCAGTTCCAGATCGCCCCGGTCGGCGCCGGGCAGCGGCAGGTGCCAGAGCAGCCGGTTCTCGGCGGCCAGCCGGTCCTCGACCCGCGGGTCGGCGGGGGCGGGCGGCCGGGGGGCGCCGGCGGCGTAGAGCCGTTCGGCCAGCGCCTCCGGGCCGCCGTCGGGCTGCCGGGCGACCAGCACCGGGACTTCGCCCAACTGCTCGGCGACGGCGGCCAGTTGCTCGTCCTGCCGGGCGGCCGTGGCGGCCAGCCAGGGGTCCGCGGAGCCGAGCGCGGCGGCGGGCAGCGCGCCGTGCGCGACGACGGCGTCCAGCGGCAGGCCGTGCAGGGCCAGTCCGGCCCTGATCCGGGCCAGCGCCCGGGGGGCGGGCCGGGCGGCGTCCAGCACCAGGCGGACGGTGGTGCCGGGGGCGGTGATCGCGGCGGCGGCCTCGGCGAGCGCGGCGGAGGCGGCGGCCCGGGCCTCGAACAGCCGGTCGGTGGGCATCGGGACGCCGGCCAGGTTGGCCAGCAGCGGGCGCAGCGCGCGGGCGGCCTGGCGCTGCTCGGGCAGCAGCCGGGCCAGGTAGCGCTCCAGCTGGGCGGGCAGCGCGAGGGTGGCGATCAGTTCGGCGGGCGGCGGGGCGGCGACCACCAGCACCTCGGCCTTGGCCCGGGGCAGGGCGCGCAGCAGGGCGAGGGCGCGGGTGCCGGGCAGCGGGGCGAGTTCGTCGGGGTCGAGCGGCTGGGCGCCGATCAGGTCGAGCGCGGGGGCGAGCCGGTCGCGGTAGCCGTCGAGGGCGGCCCGGAAGGCGGCCTGCTCGTCGAGCCGGGCGGCGGCCAGGTGCGGTTCCAGCTCGACGGGCTCGGGGCCGAGCCGGACGCCGAGCAGGTCGTCGGCGGCGCGGTGCGGGTCGTCGGCGGCCAGCAGCAGGGTGTCGCTGCCCTGCCGGGCGTGGTGCAGGGCGGTGGCGGCGGCGATCCGGGCGGACTCCGGGCCGCTGACCAGTACGGTGCGGGTGGCCACGAGCCGGATCAGCCCTCGACGCGCTTCTTGAGGCCGGCCAGGGCCCGGTCGATGATGACCTTCTCGGCCTTGCGCTTGATCATGCCGAGCATCGGGATCTTGACGTCCACGGCCAGCTGGTAGGTGACCTCGGTGCCCTTCCCGGCGGCGGCGAGCGCGTACGAGCCGTCCAGGGCGCGCAGCATCTGGCTGCTGACCAGCGTCCAGCCGACCTCGCGGTCGCCGTCCCAGGTGTAGGCCAGGGTGTGCTCGTCGCGGATCGCGCCGGCGTCCAGCAGCAGCCGCACCTTGGCGGCGCGGCCGTCGGGGCCGGTCTCCAGGACGTCGATCTCCTTCACCTCGCCGGTCCACTCCGGGTAGGCGGCGAAGTCGGCGATCACCGCCATGACCTCGGCCGGGGTGGCGTCGATGACAATGCTCGACCTGGTGTGCTCCGCCATTGCGGCCTCCGCGATCTCCCTGTGCTGCTGTGCGCCCAGCAGAGGCTATCGCGGGCGGGGCCGCCCGCTTCCCGCGCGGGCACCTACCGGCGGGTCACCTGCGCGCTGCCGTAGGGTTCGGTTCGGTCCACCCGCACTTCCGACCTGCGGTGTGACGATCGGAACACCCGGGTCGACCCCCCTGGCCGAATCCGCCTACCCGGCAGTAACGTCCAGTCGTCCCGCAGCGTCGCAGACGAGGAGCAGTCTTGCTCGACGAGTTCAGCCTTCCGGCCCGCTACCAGGTACCGAGCGACGGCAACCTCGCCGACCTGGTCCACCAGAACGCGGAGCGGCACCCGGGCGTCGCTGTGCTCAGCCGCAAGTCCGCCGGACAGTGGCAGGACCTCACCGCCGCCCAGTTCCTCGCCGAGGTGCACGCCGTCGCCAAGGGCCTGGTCGCCACCGGCGTCGCCCCCGGCGACCGGGTCGCCGTGATGTCCCGCACCCGCTACGAGTGGACGCTGCTCGACTTCGCGATCTGGACCGCCGGCGCGATCACCGTGCCGGTGTACGAGACCTCCTCCGCCGAGCAGGTGCAGTGGATCCTCGGCGACTCCGGCGCCCTCGCCGTCGTCACCGAGACCGACCAGCACGCCGCCGTGGTCGCCGACGTCCGCGGCGCCCTGCCCGGGCTGGCGCACACCTGGCAGATCGAGCGGGGCGGCATCGCGGCCCTGACCCTGGCCGGCGCCGGCGTGGACGACGCGGTGATCGCCGAACGCCGGGCGCTGGCCGGGCCGGACTCGATCGCCACCATCGTCTACACCTCCGGCACCACCGGACGCCCCAAGGGCTGTCAGCTCACCCACGGCAACTTCCTCGCCGAACTGGGCAACGTCACCGCCCGGATGCCCGAGCTGTTCCGCACCGGCGAGTCCTCCGTCCTGCTGTTCCTGCCGCTGGCCCACGTGCTCGGCCGGATCGCCGAGATCGCCGCCGCCATCGCCCCGGTCAAGCTCGGCCACGTCTCCGACGTCAAGAACGTCACCGAGGAGCTCGGCTCCTTCAAGCCGACGCTGATCCTCGGCGTCCCCCGGGTCTTCGAGAAGGTCTACAACACCGCCCGCGCCAAGGCCCAGTCCGACGGCAAGGGCGGGATCTTCGACCGCGCCGCCGACACCGCCGTCGCCTACAGCCGCGCCCTCGACACCGGGCGCCCCCCGCTCGGCCTGCGCGTCCGGCACGCGGTCTTCGACCGGCTGGTCTACCGCAAGCTCCGCAACGCCCTCGGCGGGCGCTGCCGGTACGCCATCTCCGGCGGCGCCCCGCTCGGCGAGCGGCTCGGCCACTTCTACCGCGGCATCGGCTTCGTCGTCCTGGAGGGCTACGGCCTCACCGAGTCCTGCGCCGCGACCGCCTTCAACCCGCACGACAAGCCGAAGATCGGCACCGTCGGCCAGCCGCTGCCCGGCTCCGCGGTCCGGATCGCCGAGGACGGCGAGGTCCTGCTCAAGGGCCCGCAGGTCTTCACCGGCTACTGGAACAACCCCGCCGCCACCGCCGACGCCCTGCGGGACGGCTGGTTCGCCACCGGCGACCTCGGCTCGCTGGACGACGAGGGCTACCTGACCATCACCGGCCGCAAGAAGGAGATCATCGTCACCGCCGGCGGCAAGAACGTCGCCCCCGCGGTGATCGAGGACCGGATCCGCGCCCACGCGATCGTCGGCGAGGTCATGGTGGTCGGCGACCGCAGGCCCTTCATCGCCTGCCTGGTCACCGTGGACGACGAGTTCTTCCCGCGCTGGAAGTCCCTCAACGGCAAGCCCGCCGACGCCACCGTCGAACAGCTCCGCGACGACCCCGACCTGCTCGCCGCCGTCCAGGCCGCGATCGACGACGGCAACCAGGCCGTCTCGCACGCCGAGGCGGTCAAGAAGTTCCGCCTCCTCACCACCACCTTCACCGAGGCCGGCGGCCACCTCACCCCCTCCCTCAAGCTCAAGCGCAACGTCGTCCTCAAGGACTTCGCCGCCGAGATCGAGGCGCTCTACACCAGGTGAGGCGGACCCGGGGGCGCGGGGAACCGCGCGACCGGCCCACCGCCCGGGGCGGGGTCGCGGCACCCGACGAACCGCCGTCCCGGGCCGCGACCCCCGGCAGGTTCACCGCTCGGGCGACAGCAACCCCGTGAGCCGCTCCGCGAGCATGTCCCAGCGCCAGGCCGCGTGCACCCACGCGCGCCCGGCCCCGCCCATCTCGCGGCGCAGCCCCTCGTCGCCCAGCAGCCGCACCAGCCGTTGCGCGAGCAGCGCCTCGCCGCCCCTGCCCGGCACCACGTACCCGGTCTCGCCCTCGCGGACCGCGTCCGGCGCCCCGCCCGAGTCCCCGGCGACCACCGGCAGTCCGGTCGCGGAGGCCTCCAGGTAGACGATGCCCAGGCCCTCGACGTCCAGCCCGCCCCGGCGGGTGCGGCAGGGCATGGCGAAGACGTCGCCGGCCCCGTAGTGCGCGGGCAGTTCCTCCCAGGGCACCGCGCCGGTGAAGACCACCGAGGAGCGGACGCCCACCGTGTCGACGAGCTTCTCCAGCTCGGCCCGGTACGGCCCGCCGCCGACGATCAGCAGCACCGCGTCGGGCTGGGCGGCCAGCACCCGCGGGAGGGCCCGGATCAGCGTGTCCTGGCCCTTGCGCGGCACCAGCCGCGACACGCACACCACCACCGGCCGCTCGCTGAGCCCGAGCCGGGCCCGCACCGCGTCCCCGCCGGAGTCCGGCCGGAAGGTGGACTCGTCGACGCCGGGCGGCAGTTGGACCATCCGGCGGGCGGCGGCCGGGCCGACCGCCCGGGCGATCCGGGCGCGGGTGTACTCGCCGAGGTAGGTCAGCACATCCGTCCCGGCCCCGATCCGGCGCAGCAGCTGGGCGGAGACCGGGAGTTGGGCCCAGGCGGCCTCGTGCCCGTGGGTCATGCCGAGCAGCCGTCCGGCGCCGGCCCGGCGCAGCGCGGGGGCCATCAGGCCGAGCGGGGCGGCGGCGCCGAACCAGACCGAGGTGCAGCCCTCCGCCCGGAGGACCTCGGCGGCGCGGCGGGTCACCCGCGGCGTCGGGACCATCATCCTGGTCCGGTCCCGGACCACCGGGAAGGGCTGCCGGGCGTCGAACTCGGCGACCTCCCGGCCGTCCCGCCAGGTGGAGGCGTACACCACGACCGACCCGGCGGGCTGCCGGACGGCCATGTTGTGCACGAACGCCTGGATTCCGCCGGGCCTGGGCGGGAAGTCGTTGGTGACGATGAGGGTCTTGTGCATGCCGCGGCTCGCTCGGTCGGGGGGTGCTCGGACTACCTGTGAGTGGTCCGTACGATAGGTCACCGTGCCCGTCCACCGGGAACGCGGGCCGCGCCGCCGGCCGCCCCGACCACCGCACCGCCGACCGCACCGCCGGTCCGGCGGACGGGGGCCGGAACGGGACCGGACCGGAGCCGCCCGCCGCCCGGGCGGTTCGGACACGGTTCGGTGACGTTGGGAGCGCCGCCGCAACCGTCCGGGCCGGCCGGCGGTCCTCCCGGTGGGGCCCCGTCCGCCCGGTGTTCCGGCGTGCACGCGACGACCTGAAGGAGCGCAGTGGAGTCAGCCCAGGCCGAGAGGACCGGTGGCGCGGAGCCGTCGGCGCCGTCATCCCCGGCCGTTGCCGCGCCGAGCCGCCGTCCGCTGTGGGCGCTGGCCGGCGGCTGGGTGGCGACCAGGGTGCTGGTCGTCCTGATGGCTGTCAACGTGCTGAAGATCGGCGACGTGAGCTCCGACATCTCGGTGATCTACCACAGCTGGTACGAGGTGCTGCGCACCGGCACCTTCCCGCTGGACGACGTGACCTGGCAGTACCCGCCGGGCGCGGCGCTGGTGATCCTGCTGCCGGGGCTGCTGCCCTGGTCGTACCTGGTGTCGTTCTTCGTGATCTGCGGGGTGGTGGACGCGGCCGCGATGGCGCTGCTGATGCGGGCGGGCGTCCGCCGGGGCCGCAGCTACCTGGGCGGCTGGTACTGGGTGGTGGGCGTGCCGCTGCTGGGACCGACGGCGTACTGCCGGTACGACATCATCGTGACGGCGCTGGCGGTCGCCGGCCTGCTGGTGATGCTGCGGCGTCCGGCGCTGAGCGGGGTGCTGCTGGGCCTGGGCGGCCTGTTGAAGGTGTGGCCGCTGCTGGCGCTGATCGGCTCGCCGCGCGGGCGGCGGACCCGGCGGGCGTGGACCTCGGCGGTGGCGTTCGCGGCGGCGCTGGGGTTCCTGCTGACGGCGGGCATGAACGGGGCGTTCGAGTTCCTGAAGTTCCAGTCGGAGCGCGGCATCGAGATCGAGTCGGTGGGCGCGCTGCCGCTGCACTTCGCCCGGCTGGCGGGGTCGTGGCACGGCACCGTCACGATGAACTACGGCTCGACGGAGTTCCTCGGGCCGTGGGTGCCGGTGATCTCCAAGGTGATGGTCGGGCTGTCGGTGCTGGGCTTCGGCTGGCTGCTGGTGTGGCGGCTGCGGGCGGCCCGCTGGACGGCGGCGACCACCTTCGACGCGGCGCTGTGCGCGCTGCTGGTCTTCGTCACGACCAGCCGGGTGATCAGCCCGCAGTACCTGATCTGGGTGGTCGGCCTGGTCGCGGTCTGCCTGACGGTGCGCGGCAGCAGCCAGCGCCCGGTGGCGGTGCCGGTGCTGGTGGCGGCGGCGCTGACCACCCTGGAGTTCCCGGTGATGTTCGGCTCGGTGAACCACAGCGAGCTGGACGGGGTGCTGGTGCTGACCGCCCGCAACCTGCTGCTGGTGGCGTGCACGGTGCTGTCGGCGTACCGGCTGTGGCGCTCGACCCGGCAGCGGGAGGCGCTGACCACGGTGGTGCTGCCGGCCGGGCAGGTGGGCCCGCAGTACCCGGTGCGCCCGGGCATCGCCTACGAGCAGGATCTGCTGGACGACCTCACCCCGGCCGACCGTCCCTGACCCGGCCCTCCCCTCAGCCCTCCCCCCGGCCCACCGCCTGCAAGTTTCTGAAACTCCTTGCAGTGCAGGTCCCGGGCTGCCACCATCGCCGGATGATCGACTACGACATCCTGATCGTCGGTGGCGTCGGCGTGGACACCATCGTGCGGGTGGACCGGCTGGAGGTCCCGCCGGGCCGCGACTCGCTGGCCGTCCCCCCGGTGCTGGACTACCCGGCGCACACCGGCAACGGCGTGGCCCTGGCCTGCCTGGCGCTCGGCCTGCGCACCAAGTTCGCCGACTTCCTCGGCGACGACCCGCAGGGCGCCCTGGTGCTGGCCGAGTACGCCCGCCGCGGCCTGGACTTCAGCCACCTGCCCGCCCCGGCCGGCACTCCGCGCAGCGTCAACCTGGTCGACCGGGACGGCCTGCGGTTCTCCTTCTACGACGGCCGGCACCCGGCGGACGCCCGGCTGCCGCGCGCGTTCTGGCTGCCGCTGCTGGAGCGCTCGGCGCACGTCCACCTGTCGATCACCGGCGTCAACCGGGACATGTACCCGGACATCGAGCGGCTGGGCCGCAGCAGCTCCACCGACCTGCACGCCTGGGACGGCGCCGACGAGCACCACCTGCACTACGCCCTCCGCTCGGACCTGGTGTTCCTCTCCGCGGCGGGCCTCGGGGGCCGCCCGGAGGCGGCGATGCGCGCGGTGCTCGCCCGGGGCCGGGCCGAGCTGGTGGTGGCCACCGCGGGCGCGGACGGCGCCTTCCTGCTGACCCGGGAGGACGCCGCGCCCCGGCACTTCCCGGCGGTCGACCCGGGCGCCCCGGTCGTGGACAGCAACGGCGCGGGCGACGCCTTCGTCGCCGGCTTCCTGCACCGGCGGCTGGCGGGCCGCCCGGCGGAGGAGTGCATGCGGGCCGGCGCGGTGGCCGGGGCGTACACCTGCACCGTCGCGGGCACCCACACCGCGTTCCTGGACGCGCCCGGCCTGGAGCGGGCACTCGACGCCTGAGCGCGGCACCCTGCCCGGCCCAGCCCGGCCCCGCCCGGCCCCGCCCGGCTCAGCCCGGCTCAGCCCGGATCGGCCCGGATCAGCTCCGGAGCCGGGCCACCTCGGCCGTCCAGTCCTTGGTGAACTCCGCGACCCCGATCCCGAGTTGGGCCTTCATGGCGCGCTCCAGCCCACCCTCGCCGAAGGCCCCGACGGTGCGGTAGAGCGCCACCAGCCGGTCCTGCCCGTACCGGCGGGCGATCAGGTCGCAGGCCAGCCAGGCCAGCTCGTAGGCCTGGGCGATG
The DNA here is from genome assembly GCF_044769485.1 of Kitasatospora sp. NPDC090308. NCBI lineage: Bacteria > Bacillati > Actinomycetota > Actinomycetes > Kitasatosporales > Streptomycetaceae > Kitasatospora > Kitasatospora sp. NPDC090308. The sequence goes on from NZ_JBIVXY010000001.1 coordinate 438,701, forward strand.
CCGACCGCACCGGCCGTGAACGCCTCGTCGGCGGGCAGCGCGGCGGGCAGCCGCCCGGCCTGGACGTCCTTGGCCAGCTCGGGGGCGATCTGCCGGGCGGTGCGTCCGGCGTCCCGGTAGCCGGTGTAGTCGGCGACGCCCTCGGAGAGCCACAGCGGCGTCCAGGACCTGGTGTCGGCCCGGGTGGCGACGTGGGTGGCCTCGTGGGTGACCACCACCCGGCGGCCGAGTTCGCTGAGCTGCCGGTACGCGTCGGGGTTGACCACGATCCGGTCGGCGGGGGCGTGCACGGGGGCGCCGCCGACCGCCAGGGTGACCGCCGCTATGCCCTGGTAGGCGTCCGCGGAGACGTCCATCCGGCGGGCGAACTGCTGCTCGGTGAGCGGCAGTTCGAGTAGCAGCCGGCCCGTGAACGGCCCCCAGACCGCCTCCACCGCGGGCACCGCCCGGTCCGCCAGCTCGGCCAGCGCGGCCAGTTCCGCCGCCTCGCCGAGGCCGAGCACCAGGCCGCGCCTGCCCTCCGCGGTCCGGACGGTGCCCAGGTCCCAGGGCGCGGCCGCGCCGGTCGGCACCTCCCGGGCCACCCGCCAGCCGGCCGCCTCGCGCACCAGCTCGACCTGCCGCTCCAGCAGCACCGGGTAGTCGTCCACCCCGGCCAGCCGGTAGCCCAGCTCGGCGCCGACCCGCACCCGGTCCGCGTCGGCGGGCGGCTCGGCGAAGGAGGTCAGCTTCAGCGCGTACGCGGCGAAGCGCAGCCCGGCGGTCCGGGTCAGCAGGTCCCGGTCGGCCTCCTCGGCGCCGTCCGCGGAGCCCGCCAGCAGCCCGGCGGTGTCCCGGCCGGCCACCGCGCGGGCCCGCTGCTCCAGCAGCCGTACGGCGGTCTCCCGCAGCCCGGGCGGCGGCGCGGGCGGCGCGGCGGGGGCCGACCGGGCGGGCCGGACCGGCGGGAGCGAGAGCTGGGCGGCCCCGGCGGCGGCCAGCAGCAGGGCGGCCCGCCGGGACAGCGGAGCACCGGCCCGGCCCGGCCCGGTGGCCGTCGCCGGGTCGGTGACCAGGGGCTCGTCGACGAGGCTCAGACCCGCACCACCGTGTTGACCGGCATCGCGCCGACGCTCTCGTAGCGGACCCGGGCCCCGGGGTAGGGGGCGTGCACGACGACGCCCCCGCCGGCGTACATGCCGACGTGGTGCCTGTCGCTGTAGAAGATCACCAGGTCTCCGGGCCGGGCTTCGGCGAGGCTCACCCGCCGGCCGGCCGTGGCCTGTCCCTGCGAGGTCCGCGGCAGGGTCACTCCGGCCTGCCGCCACGACCAGTACATCAGACCGGAGCAGTCGAAGGTGCCGGGGCCGGTCGATCCGTAGACGTAGGGGGAGCCGATCTTGGAGATGGCGGCGGCCAGCGCGGCGGCGGCCCGGTCGGAGGAGGGCGGCTGGTCGCCGAGGTCGATCCGGTCGGTGCCGCGGGTGGCGCGCTGCCGGGCCGCCCGGGCGTCGTCGGCCGTCAGCCGGGCCCGCTCGGCGGGGGCGAGGCCGTTCAGCAGCCGCTGGGCCTTGGCCAGCCGCTCGCGGACCTCGTCCTTGGCGGCGGACAGCCGCTGCCTGGCCTGCTCCAGCTCGTCGAGCTTGGCGCCGGCCTCGTGCCGCCGCTCGTCGAGCCGCCGGGCCCGCTCGGCCAGCTCGCGCAGCCGGTCGCCCTGCCGGGCGGTGGCCTGTTCGAGCGAGCGGGCGCCGGTCAGGTAGCCGGCCGGGTCCTGGTCGAGCATCAGCCGGACGGCGGGGTCGATGCCCTGGGACCGGTACTCGGCGGCGGCGACGGCGCCCAGGTCGCCGCGCATCCGGTTGAGCTCCTCCTGCCCGGCGGCGACCTGGTCCTGGAGGGCGCCGGCCTCGGCCTGGAGCCGCCGCTGCTGCTCCAGCGCGGCGTTGCACTGCTCGGAGGCCCGCTCGGCCTCCTCGTAGAGCTGGTCGACCCGGGCCTTGACCTCGCCGCGGTTGGGCGGGTCGGCGGGGCTGAGCGGGGCCGCGGCGGCCCCGCCCACGGTCAGGCCGAGCGCGCCGGTGGCGGCGGCGGTGAGCGCCAGGGCGCGGGCGAGGCGCTGGACGCCGGGCAGTGGGGTGCGGCGGGGCACGGACACGCGCGACGGCTCCGTTCTGCGGCCGGCCTCCGCCGCCGCCCGCGGTCGGACGGCCGTCCTCGCGGGGGCCCGGGGGCAGAGGTTAGCGATTCCGACCGATCCAGTCCAAACCCTGACAGCACCGAATATTTGACCCCTAATCGGGCATCCGAACGAGAGCGGCCCGGCACCCCGTGCGGGGTACCGGGCCGGGGCCTCGACGGAGCGTCAGATCCGGACGATCCGGTTGATCGGCATCGCGGTCGCCGACTCGTAGCGGACCTGCGCGCCGGTGTGCGGGGCGTGGATGATCTGCCCGTTGCCGACGTACATGCCGACGTGGTGCTGGTCGCCGTAGTAGATGATCAGGTCGCCCGGACGGGCGTTGGCGATGTTGGTGCCGAGGCTGGTGCCGGCCCCGGCCTGCGCCTGCGAGGTGCGCGGGATGGACACCCCGGCCTGCTTGTAGGCCCACTGCATCAGCCCGGAGCAGTCGAAGGTGCTCGGCCCGGCCGCGCCGTAGGAGTACCAGCTGCCCAGCTTGGAGGCCGCCGCGCCGACCGCGTTGCCCGAGAAGCTGGAGGACGCCGGGGCGTTCAGCTCCGCCCGGCCGCTGTCGCGGGAGGCCCGCTGCTGTTGCTGCTGCTGTTGCTGCTGCTGCGCGGAGTCGGCCTTCGCCTTGGCGTCCGCGGCGGCCTTGGCCTCGGCGGCGGCGAGCTGCTCGCGCTCCTGCTGGGTCAGCGTGTTGAGCAGCTCCTGGGCCTTGGCCAGCTTCGCCTGGACGTCCTCCTTGTCGGCCTTGAGGGCCTTGGTGGTGGTGTCCAGTTCGGCGAGCTTGGTCTCGGCCTCCTTGCGCTGCGCGTCGAGCTTGGCCTGCTCGTTCTGGAAGGTCTTGAGCAGGTCGGCCTGGGTGGAGCCGACCGCGTTCAGCGCACCAGCCTGGCCGAGGAAGGTGTCCGGGCTGCTGGAGAGCATCAGCTGCATGGTCTGCGGCATGGTGCCGGTGCGGTACTGCTCCGCGGCGATGCCGGCCAGCGACTCCCGGGCGGAGGTCACCTGCTCCTGCTGCCGGGCGAGCTGGTCCTGGAGCTGGCCGACCTGCTTCTGCAGGTCCTGCTGCTTCTCGACCGAGGCGTTGAGCGCCTCCGTCTTCACCTCGGCCTGCTCGTTGAGCTCGTCGACCTGGGCCTTGACCTGGTCCTTGGTCGGCGCCGGGTCGGCGTGCGCCCCGCCCTGGGCGGAGAGCGCCACGGCAGCGGCGGCGGTGGCAGTGAGAATCGAGACCCGGGCACGGCCGACGGGCTTGGGACGGCGATGGGACGCCACGAAGGCGGACTCCTTCTTCCTCACACCGCCTACCGGGTGAGCTGACGGGTTCGGGCTGGAAGAGATGCCCTACGGCGCTTCACCGACCGCGCGCGGCGGTCGGCCCGGCGCCGATTCACCCCGGGGGAACGTGGTTCCCCGGCTCCGTTCGACAGCACCCCCGCAGGGGTATCCCCGTCGGCAGACCCGGTGTTGACGGTCTGCCCGCTGCGTCACGGACTCGGCGGCGACCTCCGCCGCCGCCCCCCTTGGGCGATCGACACTGCGGTGGTCGAAGCACGACCCTAGTAACCGATCCGTGATCCGTTCAAATCCTTGTCGGAAAAAAATCTGATTCTGAATCAAATACCTCGACACTTATGACCGAACGTGATCGGTTCACTACCCAGCACGGAGCAATTCTCACCCTGCGGCCGGAAAACACCACACCCGGGCGTGTCACGGATCACAGCAGGATCCCGACCCGCCCGGGCGTGTCACAGTGCGTCAGTTGTCGCCCGGTGAGGCGTTTGTCCGATTCGCCGGGCCGTCGATCAGCCCCGGCCGGACCCGACCCGCCCCGGTCAGACCCGGCGGATGGTGGAGATCGGCAGGGTGTCGACCTTCATCGTCTTCACCACGTCACCGGTGCGCGGCGCGTGCACCACCAGGCCGTTGCCGATGTACATGCCGACGTGGTGCCGGTCGCCGTAGTAGATGACCAGGTCGCCGGGCTGCGCGTTGTGCCAGTCGGTGCCCACGTTGGTGCCGTAGCTGCCCTGCGACTGCGAGGTGCGCGGCAGCGAGACGCCGGCCTGCTTGTACGCCCACACCATCAGGCCCGAGCAGTCGAAGGTGCTCGACCCGGTGGCGCCCCAGACGTACGCCGAGCCCTGCTTGCCGAGCGCGGCCGCCACCGCGGTCGCCGCGTAGCCGCTGGCCGGCGGCAGGGTGGACGGGTCGACCCGGGAGGCGCTGCGCGAGGCGGTGCCGCCGCCGGAGCCGCGGAGGATGGAGGCGCGGTCCGCGGCGTTCAGCTTGGAGAGCAGCTTCTGCGCCTCGGCGAGCTTGGCGTTCACGTCGTTCTTGGCGTCGTTGAGCGCCTGGGTCTGGCTGTCCAGCTCCTGGAGGACCTGGGAGGCCTCCTGCTTCTGCTGGTCCAGGCGGCGCTGCTGGTCCTTGAGCGACTTGAGCGTCTCGGCCTGGGTGCTGGCCGCCTGCCCGAAGGAGGTGGCCTGGGTGAGGTACTGGTCCGGGTTCGAGGAGAGCATCAGCTGCATCGACGGGTCGACGCCGCCCTGCCGGTACTGGTCGCCGGCCACCGCCGCCAGCCCGGAGGCCAGCTCGGTCAACTGCTCCTGGCCGCGGGCCACCTGGTCCTGCAGGTCGTCGGCCTGCTTGCGCAGCTGGTCGGCCCGCTCCTTGGCGCCGTTGTACTTCTCGGCGGACTGCTCCTGCTCCTCCAGCAGCTTGTCGACCTGCGCCTTCACCTCGTCCTTGTTCGGCTGGGCCGGGGCGGCGTGCGCGCTGGCCTGGGCCGTCAGGGCGACCGCGGTCGCGGCGGCAGCGGTGAACACGGAGATCCGCGCACGGCTCGGCTGCTTGGGACGGCGGTGGGAGGCCAAGGGGGAGCTCCTTCTTCCTGCTGGACTCACCCCGACGAGTGATGGTCCGGAATATAGGTTTGACGCCAGACCCTAGTGAAGTCCCTGCCTCCGCGTCCACTCCCGGGGGCTTCCGGATGCCCGCCCCCGCCCCCTTTCACGGGACCGTCACACTCCGGCCGCCCGGGGGCCCGCTGACCGCCCCTCAGCTGCGCGCCAGCCGGTTCAGCAGCAGCACCGAGGCCACCGGCCGCGCCCCCGCCGTGCGGACCCCGTCGGCGACCTCCCGGTCGGCGGAGACCACCACCACCGGACGGCCCTGCGGCTCGGCCCGCACCAGCCGGCGGATCAGCTCGTCCGCGGTCTCCCCGGTCCGGCTGAAACGCACCCGCACCCCGCGCGGCGGGGCCATGATCACCGGCACGTCCAGGTCCTGGCCGTCGAACACGCAGGTCACCTCGGCCTGGGTGCGCTGGGCCAGCATCGCCAGCCCGCCCAGCAGCCGCATCCGCTGCTGCTCCAGCGGCAGTTGGGGGTAGCCGGTCTTGGTCACGTTGTAGCCGTCCACCACCAGGTGGACCTGCGGGATGGCCAGCAGCTGGTCCAGCAGCGCCGGGTCGTCCTCGGCCAGGCCGCGCCGGGCCACGTCGTGCGGCGAGGCCGAGCCGGGCTCCACCGCCTCCACCAGGTCGGCCGGGCGCAGCGCGGTCACCGGCAGCGCCAGCTCGCGCTGGAGGCCCTGGGCCGACTGCAGCACGCTGTCCAGCAGCAGCCGCAGCCGCATGTCCTCGACGCTGCGGCCCTCCCGGGCGGTGCGCCGTCCGCTCTCCACCGCGGCCTCCAGCTCGGCGACCCGGTGCCGCAGCCGCCGGGCCTCGCTCTCGGCGGCGCTGCGCTCGGCGGCGGCGGCGGCCCGCGCCTCGGCCAGCTCCCCGGCCAGCCGGCGGTTCTCGGCCTGCGCCCGCCGGGTGTCCGCCTCCAGCGAGCGGACCTTCTTGCGCAGCGACTCCGCCTCCCGGCGCACCCCCTCGGCCTCGGCCCGGTGCCGCTCCAGCTCGCCGCGGGCCGCGGCCCGGGCCTCGGCCAGCTCCTCCTGGAGCTTCTCGGCCAGCCGGGCGGCCTCGGCGGCGGCGCCCTCGGCGTCGACCCGCTCGGCCTCCTCGCCGGCCTCCTCCACCAGCCGGGCCCAGCCGGACGGGCGGACCAGGTAGGCGGCGGCGGCCACGTCCATCGGGTCGGCGGCGGCCGGGACGGCGCCCGACTCCAGGGCCTGCACCAGGTCGGGCTGGCCGAGCCGCAGCCGTTCGGCTATCCGGACCCGGAACGCCGGGTCCGACTCCAGCGCGGCGGCCAGCGCGGTCCCCGCGTACTTGGCCCGCCGGGCCGGGGTGAACTTGGCGTACGGGCGCAGCGAGGCGGGCAGCTCGCCCGGGGCGATGCCGCCGAGCGCGTCCGAGGCGATGCCGACCACCCGCCGGCGCACGCCCTCGGGCAGGGGGCGCCCGGCCGTCTCCGCCGCGTCGTCCCGGGCCGGGGCGGGCGCGGTCCCGTCCGGGCCCGCCGGCGCGTTCGCTGCCTCCGCCACTGTCCTCGGCTCCGATCCTGGTCCTGGCGGGCCCTCCCGGCGGGTGCCGGGCGGGTGTTGGTGTCCGCCGCTGCTGCCAATTGTCCCGTCTACCGTGCCGCTCCGACAGCACCCCGCCGACGAGTGCGCCCCGCGCCCCCGTCCGGGCCGGACGGGAACGCGGGGCGGTGGGGACGGCGTCAGCCCTGCTGGGCCCCGCCCTCCGCGGACTCCTCGGCGCCGGGGCGGGCCACCAGCTCGACCTGGTCGACGGCGTTGCACCAGCGGCAGCGCACGGACTCGATGGTCTCCGCGAGCACCTGGGTCTCCTCGACCTTGGACTCGCCGGAGAGGTCGAAGTGCAGGAAGTCGGTCACCCGGGACGAACGGGTGACGTCGAACCGGGTCAGGTTGCCGCACAGGGTGCAGCGCCAGCGGGTCTCGGCGGTCGGCGCGGCAATGCTCATCAGTGGTCCCTCTCGGCTGGTCCCGGTTCCGGGCCTCCAGCCTATTGCCTGCCGCCGGACGGGCGGATCACCGGTCCACAGCCCGGACGCTCACCCGCCCGGAGCAGCGCCCGGTGTCGCGGGTGCGCCCCCGAGGAATGCTGACCGGCATGGTGCTCTCCGCCCCCGCCCGGGCCGGTTCGCCGGCGGCCGAGCGGGCCGCCCGCACCCCGGTCGCCAGCTACCTGCTGATCGCACTGGCCGCGCTGGCCATGCTGCTCGGCCCGTCCGGCCCGAACCCGCTGTACGGCAGCGGCGACGCCCGGGCCTGCGCCGAGCAGCGCTACGAGCACCGCTGGGGCGCCGTCCCGGCCGAGCTGCTGGGGGGCCGTCCGCTGACGGCGGCCCAGCTGTCGGCGCTCCCCCCGGCGGCGCCCGGCTGCGTGCTGCCGGCCACCCCCGGCAAGATCCCCGAACTGTCGGTGCTGACCGCGCTGTTCGTCCACGCGGGCTGGCTGCACCTGGTGGGCAACCTGCTGTTCCTGTTCGTCTTCGGCCCGGCGGTGGAGGCCCGGCTGGGCCGGGTCCGCTTCCTGGTCGGCTACCTGGCGATCGGCTACCTGGCCACCTACGGCTACGCGCTGGCCGAGGCGGGCACCCCGGACGCGGTGCGGGCGCTGGTCGGCGCGTCCGGCGCGATCGCCGGGGTGCTGGGCGCGTTCCTGCGGCTGTACCCGAGGGCCCGGGTGACCACGCTGGTGCCGGCCCTGCTCTTCCTCCCGCTGCGCTTCCCGGCCTGGCTGGTGCTCGGCCTGTGGTTCGCGCTGCAGTTCTGGTCGGTCACCTCCGGCGGCGACGGGGTGGCCTACCTGGTGCACGTGATCGGCTTCGTGACGGGCTGGCTGTTCGCGTGGGCCGCCCGTCCGGCGGGCGATACCCTGGGCGCACCTTCTCGAACAGGAGTCGTCCAGTGATCACCGCGATCGTCCTCATCAACACCGACGTCGACCGGATCCCCGAGATCGCCGAGGCGATCGCCGCCATCGAGGGCGTCAGCGAGGTCTACTCCGTCACCGGCACCTACGACCTGGTCGCGATGGTCCGGGTCCGCAACCACGAGGACCTGGCCGAGGTGATCCCCGGCCGCCTCAACAAGGTCCCGGGCGTCTCCAACACCGAGACCCACATCGCCTTCCGCACCTACTCCCAGCACGACCTGGAGGCCGCGTTCTCGCTCGGCCTGGACGGCTGAGCGCTCAGCGCTGCTGCTGGGTGTCGACCACGCAGCGGCCGCCCTCGTTGCGGTAGGTCCACTTCGCGCCGTCGCTGACCAGCTCGCGCACCGCGGTCAGGAACCGGTCCAGGTGCTCGACGGGCGTCCCGGCGCCGAAGCTGACCCGGATCGCGTTCAGGCTGCGCTCCCCCGGCAGCGAGGACTCCGGCGCCCCGCACTCGCTCGGGGCGCTTTCCTCACCGCCGAGCAGGGTGCGCACCAGCGGGTGGGCGCAGAACAGCCCGTCCCGGACGCCGATGCCGTACTCGGCGGAGAGCGCGGCCGAGAAGTGCGAGCTGTTCCAGCCGCGCACCACGAACGACACCACGCCGACCCGGTCGGAGCCCTCGCCGAACAGGCTGAGCACCCGCACCTCGGGGATCGCCGCCAGGCCCTCGGTCAGCTTCGCCACCAGCGCCCGCTCCCGGGCCTCCAGCACCTCGAAGCCGGCCTCGTCCAGCGCCCGGCAGGCCGAGGCGATCGCGTACGCGCCGATCACGTTCGGCGAACCGGCCTCGTGCCGCGCCGGGCCGGTGTGCCACTCCACCGCCACCGAGCCGTCCAGCTCGCGGGCCACCGTCCGGCTCGCCCCGCCGCCGGCCAGGTACGGCTCGGCGGCGTCCAGCCAGTCCGAGCGGCCCGCCAGCACCCCGGCGCCGAACGGCGCGTACAGCTTGTGCCCGGAGAACGCCACCCAGTCGACGTCCAACTCCCGCACCGAGACCCGGTGGTGGGGCGCCAGCTGGGCCGCGTCCAGCACCACCCGGGCGCCGTAGCGGTGCGCGACGGCGGTCAGCTCCCCGACCGGCCACAGCTCGCCGGTCACGTTCGACGCCCCGGTCACGCAGAACAGCTTCGGCCCCTCGGCCGCCCCCAGCAGGGCCTCCTCCAGGGCCGCCACCGCCTCCGCGTGCGACCGCGGCGCCCGCAGGTAGCGCACCGTCAGGCCCTCGCGCCGCCACGGCAGCAGCGAGGCGTGGTGCTCGGTCTCGAAGGCGAACACCTCGGTCCCGGCCGGGACCGCCCCCGCCAGCAGGTTCAGCGAGTCGGTGGTCGCCCGGGTGAACACCACCTGGTCCCCGTCCCGCAGGCCCAGGAACTCGGCGACGGTCCGCCGGCTCTGCTCGAACAGGTCGGTCGACAGCTGCGACAGGTACCCGGCCCCCCGGTGCACCGACCCGTAGTACGGCGCGTACGCCGCGACGTCGTCCCACACCCGCTTCAGCGCCGGAGCGCTCGCCGCGTAGTCCAGCGCCGCGTAGCCGACCTTCTCGCCGGAAGCCAGCGGCACCTCGACGTCCCCGCCCAGCACCGCCAGCGGCTCGCAGATCTCGGTGGTCACAGACATGGGTGCACTCCTCCACGGGGTCAGGACCCCGGAGGAGCTGCACCGGAAGTCCGCGCTTGCCGCGCGGACTGGTCGCCGCACGGCCTGGTCCTCACCCAGGGCACCCCGCCACGGACGGAGGGTTGCCGGACAGCCAGCTGGGGCTTCGCGCTGTCACTCATGACCTGGCGAAAACAGTACACGAGACGCGTCCCGTCTCAACACCCGTCCACATGGCGAGAAGGCGCGGGACGGCCGAGGGGCCGGGGAACGACGGCCCCGGCCCCCGGACGGGCGTCCGCTACGCCTGCGTCGCCTCCGCCCAGCGCTTCAGCAGCGCCCCCGCCGCCCCCGAGTCGATCGCCGCCGCGGTCCGCTCCATCGCCGCCGCGATCTGCGCGGTGAGCGGCGCCTCCGCGAGCTCCAGCGCGACCAGCGCGGCGGCGCTGTTGAGCAGGACGGCGTCCCGCACCGGCCCGCGCTCGCCGTTCAGGACCCGCCGGGCGACGTCCGCGTTGTGCTCGGCGTCGGCGCCGCGCAGGGCCTCGATCCCGACCAGCTCGATCCCCACCTCGCGCGGGTCGAACCCGGTCTCCGTCACCTCGCCGTCGCGGATCACCCAGACGTGCGAGGTGGTGGTGACGGTCAACTCGTCGAGCCCGTCGTCCCCCCGGAAGACCAGCCCCTGCGCGCCGCGCCGGGCCAGCACGCCGGCGATCAGGCCGGCCAGCCGGGTGTCGAAGCAGCCGACGGCGTGCGAGGTGACCCTGGCCGGGTTGGTGAGCGGGCCGAGGATGTTGAAGACCGTCGGGACGGCCAGTTCGGCCCGCGCCTGGGCGGTGTGCCGCATCGAGGGGTGGAACTTGGCGGCGAAGCAGAAGGTCAGGCCGACCTCCTCGGCCACCGCCGCGACCCGGTCGGCGGGCAGTTCCAGGTTGATGCCGAGGCGGCCGAGCACGTCGGAGGAGCCGGAGGCCGAGGAGGAGGCCCGGTTGCCGTGCTTGACCACCTTCGCCCCGGCGGCGGCGGCAACCACCGCGGACATGGTGGAGATGTTGACCGTCCTGGCCCGGTCGCCGCCGGTGCCGACGATGTCGACCGCCGGGCCGGGGACGTCCAGCGGCACCGCGTGCGCGTACATCGCCTCGACCAGGCCGGCGATCTCCTCGACCGTCTCGCCCTTGCCGCGCATCGCGATCAGGAAGCCGCCCACCTGGACGGGGCTGGCCTCGCCGCTCATGATCCGGTCCATCGCCCAGGCGGTGTCGGCCTGCGAGAGGTCGTTGCCCTGGAGCAGCGAGCTGAGCAGGTCGGGCCAGGTGCGGACCACCTGCGCGGGCTCGCTACCGCCGTTCGCAGAGTGCGCGTTCACCATGGCTGACTCCAGCTCTCGTCATCGTCCCGGAGGAATCCCGAAGAAACGACGTCAGCCTATCGAGCGAGCGGGGACGGCCGCCCCGGGTTGCCGCCCCCTTCTCTCCAGCTGAGACGCGGCGGCGCCGGTCAGCGCCCGGCGGGCGCCCGCCGGGCGAGCCGGGCCCGCAGCAGCGCGGTCGCGGCGTCGGCGAGGCCGACCGGGTCGACCGGGTGGGAGATCGCGGCGTCGGCCCGGCTCCAGGCGGCGAGCCAGGAGTCCTGCGGCCGGCCGATCACCACCAGGACCGGCGGGCAGCCGTAGATCTCGTCCTTCAGCTGCCGGGTCAGGCCGAGACCGCCGACCGGGGCGGCCTCGCCGTCCAGGACGCAGAGGTCGACGCCGCCCTTCTCCAGGGCGCGCAGCACCGCGGGCGCGGTGGCGCACTCCAGGTAGTCGAGGGCGGGGACGTCCGCGGCGGGCCGCCTGCCGAGGGCGAGGGTCACCTGCTCACGGGTGTTGCGGTCGTCGCTGTAGACGAGAACGGTGAGCGTCTCGTCGGAGTGCTGCGCCATGGCCCCTGCTTCCTGGTGCTCGTCCTCTTATATGTGTGCCCACGCCGGGCGGCCCCGGCCGAACGGCCCAGTGTGACCCGGGCCACGTCCCTGGACGGATGCTACTCCCGCGCGCCCGTCCTGCGGAGACCCCGACGCGATCTCGCTCAAGCCGCCGCGCCCGGGAGTCACCCCGGCGGCCCAGCGCGCTCACCCGCTCGAACAACCGTCAGAAAACGGACGGTGCGCGAGGCGGGCATACCTCACGCACCGGACACTCCGAGGGAGACCCCCCGGCGTGAAGACGGAATAAGGGACCGACATAATGTCCGTCGTGGCGACAGCAACAGCAACAGAAACCGGACACGCGCACGGAGCGGTCAACAGGCCGAACCTGGTCAGCGTCGGAACCATTGTCTGGCTGAGCTCGGAGCTGATGTTCTTCGCGGCCCTGTTCGCGATGTACTTCACCCTCCGCTCGGTCAAGGGTGCCGAGTTCTGGCACGAGAAGGCCCATGCCCTCAACGTGCCGTTCTCCTCGGTCAACACCACGATCCTGGTGCTCTCCTCGCTCACCTGCCAGCTCGGCGTGTTCGCCGCCGAGCGCGGTGACGTGAAGAAGCTGCGCTCGTGGTTCACGATCACCTTCGTGATGGGCGCCATCTTCATCGGCGGCCAGATCTTCGAGTACACCGAGCTGGTCAAGAAGGACGGCCTGTCGCTGTCCTCGGACCCGTACGGCACGGTGTTCTACCTGACCACCGGCTTCCACGGACTCCACGTGACGGGTGGTCTGATCGCCTTCCTGCTGGTCCTCGGACGGACCTACGCGGCGCGGCGGTTCACCCACGAGCAGGCAACCGCGGCGATCGTGGTGTCGTACTACTGGCACTTCGTCGACGTCGTGTGGATCGGCCTGTTCGCGACCATCTACCTGATCAAGTAACAGCCGCCCCGCCCCTGACCCGGCGTCACCTTCGACGCCTGGGAGTCGGGGGCAGGCTGCTGCCGACCAGATCCTGACACCGGGGTTATTCCGTGAAAAAGCTCTCCGCACGACGGCGCCACCCACTGGCGGCGGTCGTCGTTCTACTTCTCGCCCTGGCGGCCACCGGGGGGCTGTACGCCGCTTTCGCGCCCGCCGAGAAGGCGCAGGCCGACAGCTCGGCGCAGTCGCTCGCCATCGACGAGGGCAAGAAGCTCTTCGCCGTCGGCTGCTCCTCCTGCCACGGCCTGAACGGCCAGGGCACTTCTGACGGCCCGTCGCTGGTCGGCGTCGGTTCCGCGGCGGTCGACTTCCAGGTCGGCACCGGCCGCATGCCGGCCCAGCAGCCGGGCGCCCAGGTCCCGCGCAAGAAGAACATCTACTCCCAGGCCGAGATCGACCAGCTGGCCGCCTACGTGGCCTCGCTGGGCCCGGGCCCGGTCGCTCCGGACAGCAAGCAGTACCAGCCCTCCGACGACCCGGTGACCAACGCCGAGCAGGTCGCCAAGGGCGGCGAGCTGTTCCGCACCAACTGCGCCCAGTGCCACAACTTCGCCGGCAAGGGCGGTGCGCTGACCAACGGCAAGTACGCGCCGTCGCTGGAGGGCGTGGACGCGAAGCACATCTACGAGGCCATGCAGACCGGCCCGCAGAACATGCCGTCCTTCCCCGACACCACCATGCCGGAGGAGCAGAAGCGCCAGATCGTGGCCTTCGTCCGCCACACGAACGACGAGCCCAACCCCGGTGGTCTCGCGCTGGGCAGCCTCGGTCCGGTGACCGAGGGCCTGTTCGGCTGGATCTTCGGTCTCGGCGCGCTGATCGCGATCGCGATCTGGGTCGCCGCCCACACCACCAAGGCCAAGAAGTCATGAGCCACGACATGTCAGAGAACCTGCCGGAGGCGCACGACGCCTCCCACGGCACGGCCGTCGCCACCCACGGCGACCCGTTCGCCGACCCGGGCCTGCCGGCCCACGAACCGCGTCGGACCGACATCGACGAGCGGGCCGCCAAGCGGGCCGAGCGCCAGGTGTCGCTGCTGTTCGTGGTCTCGATGCTGGCGACCGTCGGCTTCATCGCGTCCTACGCGTCGATCGACGCCGACAAGCTGGTCTACATCTTCCCGCTGGGCCACGTCAGCGCGCTCAACTTCGCCCTGGGCATGACCCTCGGCGTGGCGCTGTTCTGCATCGGCGCGGGCGCGGTCCACTGGGCCCGCACCCTGATGTCGGACCACGAGATGCCGGCCGAGCGCCACCCGATCGAGGCCGACGACGACGTCCGCAACGACGTCATCGAGCAGTTCAGGACGGGTGCCGCGGAGTCCGGCTTCGGCCGCCGCAAGATGATCCGCAACACCCTGATCGGCTCGATGGCCCTGGTGCCGCTGTCCGGTGTGGTGCTGCTGCGCGACCTCGGCCCGCTGCCGGAGAAGAAGCTGCTCCACACCAACTGGGTGGAGGCGACCCCGGCCCAGCCGATCAAGCTCGTCAACATGAACACCGACGAGCCGATGAAGCCCGAGGACATCGTCCAGGGCTCGCTCACCTTCGCGAAGCCCGAGGGCCTCGAGGAGTCGGCCGAGGACTTCCAGCAGCGGATCGCCAAGGACGCCCTGATGCTCATCCGGATCGCCCCGGAGGACATCAAGGACGACAAGTCCCGCGACAAGGGCTTCGAGGGCATCCTCGCCTACTCGAAGATCTGCACCCACGTCGGCTGCCCGATCTCGCTGTACGAACAGCAGACCCACCACGCGCTCTGCCCCTGCCACCAGTCGACCTTCGACCTGGCGGACGGCGCTCGCGTCATCTTCGGCCCGGCCGGCCACCCGCTGCCGCAGCTGAAGATCACCACCGATGAGCAGGGCTACCTGGTCGCCACCGGCGACTTCGACGAGCCCGTCGGCCCGAGCTACTGGGAGCGTCCGCGATGAGTTCCGCAAGCGGCACCAACACCGGCGCCTCCAAGCCGGCCAGCACCCGCGCCAAGCCCGCCAACAAGGCCGAGGCCGCTGCCGACTGGGTGGACGGCCGGGTCGGGATCTACTCCCTGGCCAAGGCCAACCTGCGCAAGATCTTCCCGGACCACTGGTCCTTCATGCTCGGCGAGATCTGCCTCTACAGCTTCATCATCATCATCCTCACGGGTGTGTACCTGACGCTGTTCTTCAAGCCGAGCATGGCCGAGACCGTCTACCACGGCTCGTACCTGCCGCTGAACGGCATCCGGATGTCGGAGGCGTACGCCTCCACGATGAACATCAGCTTTGAGATCCGCGGCGGTCTGCTGATCCGGCAGATCCACCACTGGGCCGCCCTGGTCTTCGTGGCCGCGATGCTCGTGCACATGATGCGCGTCTTCTTCACCGGCGCCTTCCGCAAGCCGCGCGAGATCAACTGGGTGTTCGGCTTCCTGCTGCTGGCGCTGGGCATGTTCGACGGCTTCTTCGGCTACTCGCTGCCGGACGACCTGCTGTCGGGCACCGGCATCCGCTTCATGGAGGGCGCGATCCTGGCGGTGCCGATCGTCGGCACCTACATCCAGATGTTCCTGTTCGGCGGCGAGTTCCCGGGCACCGACATCGTCCCGCGCTTCTTCACCATCCACGTGCTGCTCATCCCGGGCATCATGCTGGGCCTGCTGGTCGCGCACCTGATCCTGGTCTTCTACCACAAGCACACCCAGTGGGCGGGCCCGGGCAAGACCGAGAAGAACGTCGTCGGCATGCCGCTGATGCCGGTCTACATGGCGAAGGCCGGCGGCTTCTTCTTCCTGGTGTTCGGCATCATCGCGGCGATCTCCGCGATCGCCACGATCAACCCGATCTGGGCGTACGGCCCGTACCGTCCGGACCAGGTGTCGACCGACGCCCAGCCCGACTGGTACATGGGCTTCTCCGAGGGCCTGATCCGCATCATGCCGGGCTGGGAGATCTCGGTCTGGGGCGGCCACACCCTGAACCTGGGCGTGTTCGTGCCGCTGATGATCTTCCCGCTGGTGCTGGCCGCGATCGCGGTCTACCCGTTCATCGAGTCCTGGGTCACCGGCGACAAGCGCGAGCACCACATCCTGGACCGCCCGCGCAACGCCCCGGTCCGCACCGCGCTCGGCGCGGCCTGGATCTCGCTGTACCTGGTCCTGCTGGTCGGCGGCGGCAACGACCTGTTCGCCACCCACCTGCACCTGTCGATCAACTCGATCACGTACTTCGTCCGGGTCGGCTTCTTCGTGGTGCCGGTCCTCACCTTCTTCGTCACCAAGCGCTGGTGCCTCGGCCTCCAGCGCCGCGACAAGGAGAAGGTGCTGCACGGCCGCGAGTCCGGCGTCATCAAGCGCCTGCCGCACGGCGAGTTCGTCGAGGTGCACACCCCGCTGGCGCCGAAGGACCTGCACACCCTCACCGCCCACGAGCAGCCCCAGCCGCTGGAGCTGCCCGCCGAGACGGACGAGAACGGCGTGGCCCGCAAGGCCGGCGTGATCACCAAGACCCGGGTGAAGCTCTCCGAGGGCTTCTACGGCGAGGGCAACCAGATCGCCAAGCCCACCACCGAGGAGTACCACGAGATCACCAGCGGCCACGGCCACCACTGATCCCGGGTAGCTGTCCCGCCACGTCAGCACCCCCCTCCGGCTCCGGCCGGAGGGGGGTTCTGGCATCTCGGGCCGGAACCCGCCCTGACGCCCTGTTATGTTGACCGGGTGCACGTGGCGATCGATCACCAGTCCCCCACCCCGCCCTACGAGCAGGTCCGCTCGCAGATCGCGGCCCGGGCCCGTACCGGCGAGCTCCCGGTCGGCCTGAAGCTCCCCACCGTCCGCGCGCTGGCCGAACAGCTCGGCCTGGCCGCGAACACCGTGGCCCGCGCCTACCGCGAGCTGGAGGCCGACGGGGTGGTCGAGACCCGCGGCCGGGCCGGCACCACCGTCGCCCCCACCGGGGACACCTCGCACCGCCTGGCCGCCACCGCCGCCGCCGAGTACGCGGCCCGCGCCGCCCGCCTCGGCCTCACCCGCGACGAGGCGCTGGCCGCGGTCGCCACCGCCCTGGACGCGGCCTACCGCTGACCCGCCGGGCGGACAGCGGCGAGGTCCGCCCGGCGGGAGCCTCGCTCCCCGGGCGGACCTCGCCGCGCCTCACCGGCCCGTCGGGCTCGCGCTCGGACCCGGGTTGACGCTGGGGGCGGGCATCGCGTTCGCCGCGTCCCCGGACGCCGCCGTGCTGACCGGCTTGCCCAGCGCGCTGTGCTTCACGTACTCGTCGAAGCCGATGTTCCAGTCGCCGAACCCGTTGCCGAACGGCTCCATGTCGTGGCCCTTGCTGTTGACCACCTGCACGACGTCACCGACCCGGGTGTTGTCGAAGAACCACTTGGCCTCGTCGGTGCTCATCCCGGTGCAGCCGTGGCTGACGTTCTCCTTGCCCTGCGACGACACGGACCACGGTGCGGCGTGGACGTACTCGCCGCTCCAGGTGACCCGGGTCGCCCACTTCACGTCCAGGTCGTAGGCCTCGCTGCTGCCGGCCGCGATGCCGATGGTCTCGCTGCTCATCCGGACGTCGGACTCCTGCCCGAGCACCACCTTGACGCCGTTGCGGGTGTCGAAGCCGGGCTTGCCGGTGGTGACCGGGATGGTCTTCACCACCTCGCCGTTGCGCTTGTACGTCAGCTGGTCGGTGGCCGCGTCGACCAGCGCCTCGATCCGGTCGCCGGTCCGGAGGTCGAGGGTCTGCTCCTCGCCGCCGTAGACGCCGTCGGAGAGCGGGACGCCCGGCAGGTCGTAGGAGAGCTTGACGGTGGTGTTGGCGGGCCAGTAGTCCTGCGGCCGGAAGTGCAGGTTCTCGTCGTCGACCCAGTACCAGGCGCCGGTCACGGCGGGCTGCGAGGTGACGGTCAGCCCGCGTTCGATCTGCTGGCGGGCCACCGGGTCGGTGACCGGCTCGGAGAGCTTGACGGTGAGCGGCTGGCCGACGCCGTAGACGCCGCTGCCGGAGCTGTCGGGGCCGAGTTCGGCGGTGACGACGTGCTGCGCCTCGGCGGTGGTGAAGGTGGAGCCGGTCTCGCCGTGGCCGCCCTTGCCGTCCTCGGCCGCGACCTTGACGGTGTACGCGGCGCCGGCCCGGAGCGGGTCGGTGGTCCGCCAGTGCTGCTGGTCGGCGGCGAGTTCGCCGGCCACCGGCTTCCCGTCGGGGTCGGTGACGGTGACGGCGTCGAGTTTCGCGGTGCCGTCCGTGGTGACGCTGAACGCCTGTGCCGGGTCGGCCTGCTCCTCGGCGGCCGAGGTGTGGACCAGTGGGGTCACGTCGATCTGACGGGGCGACGAGTCCTTCTCCGCCGAGTCGTTGTCGGAGGAACAGGCCGCGGCGGGGGCCAGCACCAACATGGCGGCCAGCGCGGTCCGGGTACTGCCGGCTATCCGAGAGCCCTTCAACGGAACCTCCCAGGGGTGTGAACCTGCCTCAGAGCGTAGGAAGGCGTCACCCGGTCGGCACTCCGGGTAACCCGGTCGGAGGACGGAGGCGCGGCCCGCCCCGGGAACGACGGGGGCCGGGCACCCCCCGAGGGGGGTGCCCGGCCCGCCGTGCGGCTGCGCGATCCGGAACCTACTGGTTCTGGTTCTCGCCGCGGTAGAACTCGAAGACCCAGCCGAACAGGCCGATCAGGATGATCGGGACCGACCAGAACAGCAGCCACCAGCCGAAGACCACGCCGAGGAAGGCCAGCGCGCCGCCGATCGCCAGCGAGAGCGGCTGCCAGCTGTGCGGGGCGAAGAAGCCCAGCTCGCCGGCGTCGTCCGCGACCTCGGCCTCGGGGTTGTCGCCCGCGCCGGTGTCCACCCGCTTGGCGGTGAACGCCAGGTAGAAGCCGATGAAGGCGGCCAGGCCGAAGGCCAGGAAGAGCGCGGTGGTGCCGGCGGCCTCCAGGCCGTGGTCCGACTTACCGGTCCAGACCATGTAGGTGATGGCGATGGCCAGGATGAACACGGCCAGACCGGCGAAGATCTTTCCCTGTTCCTTCATCGGGCGTCACCCTCATTCTTGCCCTTGCCCAGCGACGGACGGTCGTACTGCGCGGGGGTCACACCCTCGAAGTGCTTGGCCGGCTCACCGTGGTTCTCCAGGTAGTCCAGCGCGGCGATCTCCGGGTGGTGCAGGTCGAACGCCGGGGACTCGGAGCGGATCCGCGGCAGGGTGGTGAAGTTGTGCCGCGGCGGCGGGCAGGAGGTCGCCCACTCCAGCGAGCGGCCGTAGCCCCACGGGTCGTCGACGTTGACCTTCTCGCCGTACTTGGCGGTCTTCCAGACGTTGTAGAGGAACGGCAGGATCGACAGGCCGAGCAGGAACGAGCCGATGGTCGAGACGGTGTTCAGCGTGGTGAAGCCGTCCGAGGCCAGGTAGTCCGCGTAGCGGCGGGGCATGCCCTCGGCGCCCAGCCAGTGCTGGACCAGGAAGGTGGTGTGGAAGCCGATGAACAGCGTCCAGAAGGTGATCTTGCCCAGGCGCTCGTCCAGCATCTTGCCGGTCATCTTCGGCCACCAGAAGTGGAAGCCGGCGAACATCGCGAAGACGACGGTGCCGAACACCACGTAGTGGAAGTGCGCGACGACGAAGTACGAGTCCGAGACGTGGAAGTCGATCGGCGGGGAGGCGAGCAGCACGCCGGTCAGGCCGCCGAACAGGAAGGTGACCAGGAAGCCGACCGTCCAGAGCATCGGGGTCTCGAAGCTGAGCGAGCCCTTCCACATGGTGCCGACCCAGTTGAAGAACTTCACACCGGTCGGGACCGCGATCAGGAAGGTCATGAACGAGAAGAACGGCAGCAGCACCTGCCCCGTCACGTACATGTGGTGCGCCCACACCGTCACCGAGAGGCCGGCGATGGCGATGGTCGCGGCGATCAGGCCGGAGTAGCCGAACATCGGCTTGCGGCTGAACACCGGGATGATCTCGGAGACGATGCCGAAGAACGGCAGCGCGATGATGTAGACCTCGGGGTGGCCGAAGAACCAGAACAGGTGCTGCCAGAGCAGCGCGCCGCCGTTCGTCGGGTCGAAGACGTGCGCCCCGAACTTCCGGTCCGCCTCCAGCGCGAACAGCGCGGCGGCGAGGACCGGGAAGGCCAGCAGGACCAGCACGGCGGTCAGCAGGACGTTCCAGACGAAGATCGACATCCGGAACATCGTCATGCCGGGCGCGCGCATGCAGATGATCGTGGTGATGAAGTTGACCGCACCGAGGATGGTGCCGAAGCCGGAGAAGGCCAGGCCCATGATCCACATGTCGGCGCCGACGCCCGGCGAGCGGACCGCGTCGCTCAGCGGCGAGTAGGCGAACCAGCCGAAGTCGGCCGCGCCCTGCGGGGTCAGGAAGCCCGCCACCGCGATGATCGAGCCGAACAGGTACAGCCAGTAGGCGAACATGTTCAGTCGCGGGAAGGCGACGTCGGGGGCGCCGATCTGGAGCGGCATGATCCAGTTGGCGAAGCCCGCGAACAGCGGGGTGGCGAACATCAGCAGCATGATCGTGCCATGCATGGTGAACGCCTGGTTGAACTGCTCGTTCGACAGGATCTGGGTGCCCGGGCGGGCCAGCTCGGCACGCATGACCAGGGCGAGCACGCCACCGATCAGGAAGAAGGCGAACGAGGTCGCCAGGTACATCGTGCCGATCGTCTTGTGGTCGGTGGTGGTGAGCCACTTGATGATCGCGTTGCCCGGCTTGCGCACCCGCGGAGTCCCCGAGGTGACGGCCCCGGCTCCCCCACCGGCCGCGGCGGGCTCGTTGAGGATGGTCACTTCTCTTCACTACTTCCCGTGGTGGGGAGGATGCCTGCGGGAACCGCGCCGGCCTGGCCCTTGTCGCGGAGTTCCTTGAGGTGCTGCTGGTACTCGTCGGCCGTGACGACCTTGACGTTGAACAGCATCCGCGAGTGGTCGACACCGCAGAGTTCGGCGCACTTGCCGCGGTAGGTGCCGAGCGCGGTCGGGGTGACCTGGAACTCGTTGACCACACCGGGCACGACGTCCATCTTCATCATGAAGTTGACGGGCCAGAAGTCGTGGATGACGTCGTTGGAGGTCAGCCGGAACTTCACGGTCTCGTTGATCGGCAGGTAGAGCGTCGGAGGCTCCTTGGTGCTGCCGACCTCGTACGCGGCGGTGGTGCTCGCCGGGTCCGGGATCTCGGAGTTCTCGTAGTTGAACGCCCAACTCCACTGGAAGCCCACCACGTTGATCGTGTGCTGGGGCTTCGCGTCGACCTTCGTCAGGGTGGCCTCGTCGCGGGCGACGAAGTAGAACAGCACCGAGACGATGACGAGGGGGACCGCGGTGTACAGCGCCTCGATGGGCACGTTGTACCGGGTCTGAGCGGGGACCTCCACCTTGGTGCGGCTGCGCCGGTGGAAGATCACGCTCCAGAGGATCAGACCCCACATCAATGCACCAACAACCAGAGCCGCGATCCACGAGCCCTGCCACATGTGAAGGACCAGCGGGCCTTCCTTCGTGACGGGACTGGGGAGGCCAAGCCTGGGCAGGTCGTTGGCCGAGCAGCCGGTGGCGGTCGCGATGACGAGGCCCAGTGCCAGCGCCTGAGGCAGCTTCCGCCGCATCGTGCGCCGCGGCGAGCGGTCGGAGCCGTTGGGACTCACGTAGCGCCTTCCCGAAGTCTCGCCCGGGAACGCACCACCGTCCGGAGTCCGTTGTCAGGTCTCCTCGGTGATCCGGCCACGGGCACGGTTTGAATGCTTATGCGGGCCAAACGCTACTCCATCCTTATGCGGCGCTCACGGGCAGCCCCCGGTAACGCGCCGCCCGGCTACCCGATCAGCCCCCGTGGGGTGAACCGCCCCCGCGGGGCGGACGGAGTCGCAGGTCATGGCGGACATCCGAGCCTCCCACGGCCGAACGGGCGACCGTCCTGCGACACGCGGGTGACGGAGCGTCGGCTCCCTGACGGGCCGGGAGGAATCACCCCGTAAGGGGCACCGCGCGCGGTCGTCTACGGTGGCCCGGTGCCCTACTTCGACGCCGCCTCCACCGCCCCGCTGCACCCCGTCGCCCGGCAGGCCCTGCTCGCCGCCCTCGACGAGGGCTGGGCCGACCCGGCCCGGCTGCACCGCTCCGCCCGGCAGGCCCGGATGCTGCTGGACGCCGCCCGGGAGACCGTCGCCGAGGTGCTCGGCGCCCGGGCCGACGAGATCGCCTTCACCGGGTCCGGCACCCAGGCCCTCCAGTTGGGCGTCCTGGGCACCCTGCGCGGCCACCGCCGCCGCGGCGCCCACCTGGTGCACTCCGCCGTCGAGCACTCCGCCGTCCTGCACACCGCCGAACGCTGGGAGGCCGACGGCGGCAGCGCCACCGCCGTCCCGGTCGACCGCCACGGCCGGGTCGACGCCGGGGAGTTCGCCGCCGCGCTGCGCCCCGACACCGCGCTCGCCGTCCTGCAGTCCGCCAACCACGAGGTCGGCACCCTGCAGCCGGTGGCCGAGACCGCCGCGCTGCTCGGCGACGTCCCGCTGCTGGTGGACGCCGCGCAGAGCGCCGGGCGGCTGCCGGTGCCGGAGGGCTGGTCGGTGCTCACCGCGAGCGCGCACAAGTGGGGCGGGCCGGCCGGCGTCGGGGTGCTCGCGGTCCGCAAGGGCGTCCGCTACTCCTCGCCGCTGCCCGCCGACGACCGGGAGAACGGGCGGGTTCCCGGCTTCACCAACGTCCCGGCGATCGTCGCCGCCGCGGCCTCGCTGCGCGCCGTCCGGGACGGGGCGGCGGCGGAGAACGCCCGGCTGCGGGCGCTGGTCGAGGTGATCCGCCGCCGGGTCCCGGAGCTGGTGCCCGCCGTCGAGGTGGTCGGCCACCCCGAGCTGCGCCTCCCGCACCTGGTCACCTTCTCCTGCCTGTACGTGGACGGCGAGGTGCTGCTCACCGAGCTCGACCGGGCCGGCTTCGCGGTCAGCTCCGGCTCCTCCTGCACCTCCAGCACCCTGACGCCCAGCCACGTGCTGGCCGCGATGGGCGTCCTCACCGAGGGCAACCTGCGGGTCTCGCTCCCGGCCGGCACCACCTCCGCCGAGGTCGACGCCTTCCTCGACGTGCTCCCCCGGGTGGTCGCCGAGGTCCGCGCCCCGCTCGGCCTCGACCTGCCCCCGGCGGGCAGCGCCGACGCGCTGGTCCTGGACGCCCTCGGCAAGCGCTGCCCGATCCCGGTAATCGAACTGGCCAAGCACATCGGCGAGGTCGCCCCCGGCGGGCGCGTCGCCGTCCTGTCCGACGACGAGGCGGCCCGCCACGACATCCCCGCCTGGTGCGAGATGTGCGGCCACGCCTACGAGGGCGAGGCCCCCGCCGCGGAGTACGGGGGCGCCCGCGGCACCGCCTACCTGGTGCGCCGGGCCCGGCCGGAGCCGTCGGCCGGCGCGTAGCAGCGGGCCGGCGGGTGGGCCGGGCCCTGTCCGGCCTAGAGCGCGATCCTGGTGCGGATGTCGGCCGCCGCCTCGGCGCCGTAGGCGGTCTCGAAGCGCTCCAGGAAGTGCCCGCCGCGCAGCTCGTACTCCTGGGTGCCGACGGTCTCGATCACCAAGGTGGCGAGCATGCAGCCGAGCTGGGCGGCGCGCTCCAGGCCCAGCTCCCAGGAGAGCCCGGCCAGGAAGCCGGCCCGGAAGGCGTCGCCGACGCCGGTGGGGTCGGCCTTGCGCTCCTCGGCGGGGCAGCCGACCACGATGTCGGGCTCGCCCCGGCGCTGGATGCGGACGCCCTTGGGGCCGAGGGTGGTGACCCGGGTGGTGACGCGCTCCAGGATCTCGTCCGAGGACCAGCCGGTCTTGGACTCGATCAGGGCGGCCTCGTACTCGTTGGTGAAGAGGTAGGCCGCGCCGTCGACGATCTCCCGGATGTCGTCGCCCTCCAGGCGGGCGAGCTGCTGGGAGGGGTCGGCGGCGAAGGCGTAGCCGCGGGTGCGGCACTCCTGGGTGTGGCGCACCATCGCGGCCGGGTCGTCCGCGCCGATCAGCACCAGGTCGAGGCCGCCGACCCGGTCGGCGATCGGCTTGAGCTCGATGTTGCGGGCCTCGACCATCGCGCCGGTGTAGAAGGACGCGATCTGGTTGTGGTCCTGGTCGGTGGTGCACATGAACCGGGCGGTGTGCCGGGTCTCCGAGATGTGCACCGAGTCGGTGTCCACGCCGTGCCGGTCGAGCCAGCTGCGGTACTCGGCGAAGTCGCCGCCGGCCGCGCCGACCAGGACGGGGCGCAGGCCGAGGACGCCCATGCCGAAGGCGATGTTGGGGCCCACCCCGCCGCGGCGGATGTCCAGGGTGTCGACCAGGAAGGAGAGCGACACCGTGTGCAGCTGCTCGGGCACCAGCTGGTCGGAGAAGCGTCCGGGGAAGGTCGTCAGGTGGTCGGTGGCGATCGAGCCGGCGACGGCGATGCGCACGGGGTCTCCTCTGGCGGCCCGGCGGTGGCCGGAGCTGGGGGCAACAACCCGCCTACGGTACCGGCCCGACCGGGTGCTACCGAGCGGTAGGGCTGTCTTCCGGCCGCAGGTCGGCCTAGGGTCGCCAGTACGGGGGCCGGACGCGGCCCCCGTCCAGGTCCGCGGCAGCGTGGCCGCGGCACGGCGATCGGAGCTGGGTAGCCATGGTGATCGATCACTCCTCCGGGTGGCGGCCGGGCCGCCGCCGCGACGACGCCGACGCCGAGTCGCTGGCCGAACTGCT
This sequence comes from Kitasatospora sp. NPDC090308, assembly GCF_044769485.1. Classification (NCBI taxonomy): domain Bacteria; kingdom Bacillati; phylum Actinomycetota; class Actinomycetes; order Kitasatosporales; family Streptomycetaceae; genus Kitasatospora; species Kitasatospora sp. NPDC090308. The sequence goes on from NZ_JBIVXY010000001.1 coordinate 462,946, forward strand.
GGACTCCTCGCGCCGATTGGGCCGGTTCTGGCCGGTCGCCGGGCCGCTCCCGACGGTGTCGGCCCCGGCCGTGACGCGGGTGCGGGTGCCGATCGAGGCGCGCCGGGTGGTGGCGGGCATGCCGGAGTACGGCGGATAGGCCCGCTCCTCCGGATCCTGCCGGAACCGGTTTCCTCCGGGGCACGTCAAACCGGCGCGGTACCGCTCACCGCGGCGCCGCACGACCCTCGGGAGGAACGCAGATCATGGACGAGAGCACCGCAGCCGCCCCCACCAAGGCTCCGCACCCGCGCCGGGCCGCCGCCGCGCTGTTCGGCGCGGCCCTCGCGGCCGGCCTGCTGACCGCGTGCGGCGGCGCGGGTTCGCCCGCCACCGCCACGGCCCCCGTCAGCGCCACCGCCACCGCCTCGCCGAGTGCGAGCCCGTCCGCGAGCGGCGACCCCGGCGCCACCGCCTCCGCCCCGGCCGCGGCGAGCCCGTCGGCGAGCGCCAGTCCGCAGCCCTCGGCGGCCCAGCCGACCACGCCGGGGATAGCCGTCGGCGAGCGCCCGCCGACCGCCGTGAAGATCCCCGCGACCGGGTACCGGCAGGACGGGCCGACCCAGCTGACGGTGTTCTTCACCGCCGGGATCTGCGACAAGTACGGGGTCCGGGTCGAGGAGGCCGCCCCGCCGGTGGTGAAGCTGCGGGTGGTGATCACCCAGACCGCGGAGCCGGGCAAGGCGTGCCCGCAGCTGGTCAAGGAGCAGCAGGCGACCGTCACCCTGCCCGGGCCGATGACCGGCGGCGGCGTGGTGGACACCGCGACGGGCGAGCAGGTGCCCGTGCAGAGCGGCGTCGCGGGCGGCGACCCGCGCTGAGAGGCCGCCCGGCCGCTTCCGGAACGCCGCGAGGGCGGCTCCCCCGTGCTGGGGGAGCCGCCCTCGGCGTGCGTGCCAGGCCTCGGCGTGCGTGCCGGGCCTCGGCGCGGGGCCTAGCTGAACGAGTCGCCGCAGGCGCAGGAGCCGGTGGCGTTCGGGTTGTCGATCGTGAAGCCCTGCTTCTCGATGGTGTCCACGAAGTCGACGGTGGCGCCGCCCAGGTAGGGGGCGCTCATCCGGTCGGTGACGACCTTGACACCGTTGAAGTCCTTGACGACGTCGCCGTCCAGCGAACGCTCGTCGAAGAACAGCTGGTAACGCAGGCCCGAGCAGCCGCCGGGCTGCACGGCGACGCGCAGCGAGAGGTCGTCGCGGCCTTCCTGCTCCAGCAGGCCCTTGACCTTGGCCGCGGCGGCATCGGTGAGGAGAATGCCACTCTCGACGGTGGTCTCGTCCTGGACGGTCATGCTTACTCCCGGTCTGTGACGACTGTGATCCGCCAGTGCCAACCAGCGGCCTCCCGGATTCATTTCCGGAAGGTGGTGCGTTCGGGGGACATTTTTCGTCGCCCACTCCCCCACGCCCCCCATGCTCGCACACCGGGCCCGGCGGGTCACCGCCCACTTCGGCAAACCGCTACCGCCCGCGCACCGGGCGCAGCAGGATGTGACGGGTGATCATTCGTCAGCTCAGGAACACCGCCGCCGACGCCGAGGCCGTCCAGCGGGTCTCCCGCGCCGCGTTCCGCGATCTCGACGGCCGGCCGCAGGACGATCCCGACCGGCCCGGTGACGCGGCCCACCGGGTCCGGGCGCTGGCCCGGACCCGGCACCTCGCGGTGACGGACCCGGACGGGTGCTGGATCGCCGAGCAGGACGGCGAGGCCGTCGGGGTGGCGCTGTCGCTGCGCCGCGAGGGCGTGTGGGTGCTGCCGCTGTTCGTGGTGCTGCCCTCCGCGCAGGGGCGGGGGGTGGGGCGGCTGCTGCTGGAGCGGGCCACCGCGTACGGGCGGGGCTGTCTGCGCGGCATGCTGTGCGCCTCGCCGTCGCCGGCCGCGGCCCGCCGGTACCGGGCGGTCGGGTTCACGCTGTACCCCACGATGCGGCTGGCCGGGCGGGTCGACCGGGGACGGCTGCTCGACCCCGGCGACATCCCGGTGCACCCGGGCGGCGCGGCGCACCTGCACCTGCTCGACTCGGTGGACCGCCGGCTGCGGGGCGCGGCGCACGGCCCCGACCACCCGTTCATGCTGGCCCACTTCGAGGAGCTGCTGATCGCCGACACCCTGGCCGGCACCGGCTACTGCTACCGGGACGGCGGCACCGTGCAGCTGCTGGCCGCGACCTCGAAGCGGATCGCGGTCCGGCTGCTGCGCGAGGCGCTGGCCCGGGTCCCGGCGGAGCAGGAGGCCGCGGTCTCCTTCCTGACCGCCGAGCAGGAGTGGGCCCTGGACGTCGGCCTCGACCTGGGCCTCTCCGTCACCAACCGCGGCTACCTGGCGCTGCGCGGCATGCGGCCCCCGGCGCCGTACATCCCCAACGGCGGCTACCTGTAGGCGTCCGCGGCCCCGCTCACTCCATCGTGGCGAGGATCTCCTCGACCATCTCCATCGTCGTGCCCGGGTGCAGGAAGGCGAAGCGGGCGACCGTCTCGCCGTCCCAGCCGGTGGGGGTGACGAAGCCGACCTGGTCGGCGAGGAGCTGCCGGGACCAGCGGTAGTAGTCGTCGCGGGTCCAGCCCTTGCGGCGGAAGCAGACGGCGGAGAGCTGGGGGTCGTGGAGCAGTTCGAGGTGCTCGCTGTCGCGGATGAGCCGCGCGGTGTCGCGGGCGAGGCGCAGGCCGGCCTCGATGGCGTCGGTGTAGGCCTGGACGCCGTGGACGGCGAGCGAGAACCAGAGCGGAAGGCCGCGGGCGCGGCGGGTGAGGTGGTAGGCGTAGTCGGTGGGGTTCCACTCGTCGCCCTCGGTGTGCAGGACGTCGAGGTAGGAGGCGTCCTGGGTGTGGACGGCGCGGGCCAGGCGCGGTTCGCGGTAGAGCAGGGCGGCGCAGTCGAACGGGGCGAACAGCCACTTGTGCGGGTCGACGACGAAGCTGTCGGCGTGCTCGATGCCGTTGTAGCGCTCGCGGACGGAGGGGGCGAAGAGGCCGGCGCCGCCGTAGGCGCCGTCGACGTGGAACCAGAGGCCGTGCTCGCGGGCCACCTCGGCGATGCCGGCGAGGTCGTCGACGATGCCCTCGTTGGTGGTGCCGGCGGTGCCGACCACGGCGATGACCGTCTCGGGGTGCGGGTCGGCGGCGAGGGCGGCGCGCAGGGCGGGGCCGGTGAGGCGGCGGTCGACGGCGGGGACGGGGAAGGCTTCGACGCCGATGATGTTGAAGGTGTTCTTGACCGAGGAGTGCACCTGGTCGGCGACGGCGATCCGGAGCCGGGCCTCGGGGCCGACGCCAAGGCGGCGGCGGGCGGTGTCGCGGGCGACGACCAGCGCGGAGAGGTTGCCGGCCGAGCCGCCGGAGACGAAGGTGCCGCCGGCGCTCGCGGGGAGGCCGGCCCGGTCCGCTATCAGGCGCAGCACCTGGTTCTCGGCGGCGATCGCGCCGGCCGCCTCCAGCCAGGAGATGCCCTGGAGGGAGGCGCAGGAGACCACCATGTCGAAGAGCAGCGCGGCCTTGGTGGGGGCGCAGGGGATGAAGGAGAGGTAGCGCGGGCTGTCGGCGGAGATGACGGCGCGGGAGAGCTCGTGGTCGTAGAGCTTGAGCACGTCGGCGGGGTCGTTGCCGTGGTCGTTCAGCAGTCCGGCGAGGGCCCGGCGCAGGTGGGTGCCGTCGCCGGGGTGGTCGAGCGGGACGGGGTCGTACTGCAGGCGTTCGCGCATGTAGTCGAAGACGAGGTCGACCAGCTCGTTGTCCGGCTTGTGCATGCGGTCGGGGGCTGCGTACACGGGTGTCCTCTTCGCTGCGGGCGGTGCTGGGGGCGTGATCAGCGTAGGCAGCGGGGGTGGGCGGGCGCGCGTCGGAACGCGGCCGTCCGGGGCCGGTTTCCTGCGTGTTCGGGCGGGGGCGCGCAGGAAAGCTGCGTCAGATGAGCTGGGAGAGGACGACGGAGGAGCGGCTGCGCTGGACGCCGGGTTCCTTGCGGATGCGCTCGATGACGGCTTCCAGGTGGCGGGTGTCGGCGGCGCGCAGGTGGACCAGGGCGTCGGGGTCGCCGGTGACCGTCCAGGCGGCGGCGACCTCGGGGAACTGGCGCAGCGAGGCGAGCAGTTCCTCGGGCGAGGTGCGGGGGCGGCAGTAGACCTCGACGAAGGCCTCGGTGCGCCAGCCGAGCAGGGCGGGGTCGAGGACGACGGTGAAGCCGCGGACCGCGCCGCGCGCCCGCAGCCGGTCGATCCGGCGGCGGACGGCGGTGGCGGAGAGGTTGGTGAGCAGTCCGATCTCGGCGTAGGAGGCGCGGCCGTCGCGGCTGAGGTGTTCGAGCAGCAGGCGGTCGGTGTCGTCGAGGGCCGGCCCGTCCGGCCGGACGGGCCCGAGGTCGGGCGGCCGGTGGGTGCTCATGGCGGGGCTCCACGGTGGTGCGGGTGAGGGTGGTGAGCCGTGGGGGGGGAACGGCTCTGCGGAGCCCATTGTCGCGGACGGCCGGAACCGGGTCAGTCCACCAGCAGGACGATCTTGCCGCGGGTACGGCCCTCGGCGTTGAGGGCCTGGGCGGAGGCGGCCTGGGCGAGCGGGAAGGTGGAGGCGACCGGGACGGTGAGCAGGCCCTCCTCGGCGAGCCGGGCGACGGCGGTGAGGTCGTCGTGGTCGGGGCGGGTGAAGACGTAGCGTCCGCCGCGGGCGGTGACGGTGTAGTCGACCGTGGAGGCGATCCGGGCGGGGTCCTCGACCAGCCCGAGGGAGACCTCGACGGCGTCGCCGCCGATCAGGTCGAGTGCGGCGTCGACGCCCTCGGGGGCCAGCGCGCGGACCCGGTCGGCGAGGCCGGGGCCGTACTCGACGGGTTCGACGCCCAGGCCGCGCAGGAAGGTGTGGTTGTGCTCCCCGGCGGTGCCGATGACCCGGGCGCCGAGGGCGGTGGCGACCTGGCAGGCGATCGAGCCGACGCCGCCGGCCGCGGCGTGGATCAGCACGGTCTCGCCGCGGCGCAGTCCGAGCGCCCCGACCAGGGACTGCTGGGCGGTGAGCCCGGCCAGGGGCAGGCCGCCGGCCTCGGCCCAGTCGAGGGCGGCGGGTTTGCGGGCCAGGGTGCGGACGGGGGCGGCGACGAGTTCGGCGTAGGTGCCGCCCTCGACGACGTCCTTGCGGACGTAGCCGATCACCTCGTCGCCGGGGGCGTACTCGGTGACGGCGCCGCCGACGGCCTGGACGGTGCCGGCCAGGTCGAAGCCCATGACCAGCGGGAAGTGGGAGTCGAGGACGCCGTCGAGGTGTCCTTCGCGGATCTTCCAGTCGACGGGGTTGACGCCGACCGCTCGGGTGCGGACGAGTACGGTGTCGGGGCCGACCTTCGGGTCGGGGAGCTCGGTGTACTCGACCACGTCGGGGCCGCCGTAGCGGTTGATCACGATTGCCTTCATGGGTCCAGCCAACCGGAGGGTACGGCGGGTCCTCGCGTCGGAAGCATCCATCCTGGTGAGCGGTTCTCGTCACATCGACAGGACGGCCATCGTCAGGCTGACGAGAACCGGTTATCATAGATAGCGTCAGATAGACGAGAAGGCTGGTGTCAATCCGGCCGCACCTGGAGGGCAGCCGCCCGTGACCACCACCACCGAAACCTACGGCGTGGACCCCACCCCTTCGCCGCTCGCCCTGCTGCTGCTCGGCCGGGAGGCCGACCCGAACAGCGAGCGCGGCGTGGAGTGCCCCGGCGACCTGCCCGCCGCCTCCGACCCCGACCTGGTGGCGCGCGCCCGCGCCGCGAAGGAGAAGCTCGGCGACCGGGTCTTCATCCTGGGCCACCACTACCAGCGCGACGAGGTCATCGAGTTCGCCGACGTCACCGGCGACTCCTTCAAGCTGGCCCGGGACGCGGCGGCCCGCCCGGAGGCCGAGTACATCGTGTTCTGCGGCGTGCACTTCATGGCCGAGTCCGCGGACATCCTCACCTCCGACCGCCAGCGGGTCGTCCTGCCGGACCTCGCGGCCGGCTGCTCGATGGCCGACATGGCCACCGCCGAGCAGGTCGCCGAGTGCTGGGACGTGCTGACCGAGGCGGGCGTCGCGGACGTCACCGTGCCGGTGTCGTACATGAACTCCTCGGCCGACATCAAGGCGTTCACCGGCAAGCACGGCGGCACCATCTGCACCTCCTCCAACGCGGAGCGGGCCCTGGGGTGGGCCTTCGAGCAGGGGGAGAAAGTGCTGTTCCTGCCGGACCAGCACCTGGGCCGCAACACCGCGGTGCTGCAGATGGGCCTCTCGCTGGACGACTGCGTGCTCTACAACCCGCACAAGCCCGACGGCGGCCTGACCGCCGAGCAGCTGCGGGACGCGAAGATGATCCTGTGGCGCGGCCACTGCTCGGTGCACGGCCGGTTCAGCGTGGAGTCGGTGGACGAGGTCCGCGCGCGCATCCCCGGCGTGACCGTGCTGGTGCACCCGGAGTGCCGGCACGAGGTGGTCACCGCCGCCGACATGGTGGGCTCGACCGAGTACATCATCAAGGCGCTGGACGCCGCCGAGCCCGGCTCGAAGTGGGCGATCGGCACCGAGCTGAACCTGGTCCGCCGGCTCGCCAAGGCGCACCCGGACAAGGAGGTCGTCTTCCTCGACCGCACCGTGTGCTTCTGCTCGACCATGAACCGGATCGACCTGCCGCACCTGGTCTGGGCGCTGGAGTCGCTGGTCGAGGGCCGGGTGCCGAACGTGATCACGGTGGACGCCGAGACCGAGAAGCACGCCAAGGCCGCGCTGGACCGGATGCTGGCCCTGCCGTAACGATTCGCCCCCGTCCGCGGGCCCGGACGGAGAGAGGGCGGGCACCCCTTCCGGGGTGCCCGCCCTCTCGTCACGTGTGGCGCCCGAACTACTCCGGGAGGCCGGGGATCAGGCCGTCGCCCTCGTCCCGCAGCAGCTCGCGGACCTGCTCCAGGGACGCCTCGGCGTCCGGCAGGATCAGGTCCGACGGCTCCAGCGACTCCGGCGCGAGCGGCGTGCCGACCTCCCGGACGGCCGCGAGCAGGCTGCCCAGCGCCGCCCTGAAGGCCGCCTCGTCGCCCGCCTCGACGGCCTGGAGCAGCTCGTCGTCCAGCCGGTTCAGCCGGTTCAGGTCGCCCTCGGCGACCTCGAACTGCCCCTCACCCAAGACCCGCATGATCATGCTGGTGCGTCTCCCCTGCTACCGGGCTCACTTGTTGTAGTTGATGGTGGGCGGCGGGGTGTCGTTCTTCCCCTGCTCGATCGCCTGCGGCTGGGCGGCGGGGGTGCCGCCGGTCAGCTCGGCCTTCATCCGGGCCAGCTCCAGCTCGACGTCGTTGCCGCCGGCCACCCGCTCCAGCTCGGCCTCGATGTCGTCCTTGCGGCCGAGGCCGCTGGCGTCGTCGAGCGCGCCGGAGGCCAGCAGCTCGTCGATCGCGCCCGCCCGGGCCTGCATCTGCGCGGTCTTGTCCTCCGCGCGCTGGATCGCCAGGCCGACGTCGCCCATCTCCTCGGAGATGCCGGAGAAGGACTCGGCGATCCGGGTCTGCGCCTGGGCGGCGGTGTAGGTGGCCTTGATGGTCTCCTTCTTGGTGCGGAAGGCGTCCACCTTGGCCTGGAGGCGCTGGGAGGCCAGGGTGAGCTTCTCCTCCTCCCCCTGCAGGGCCTGGTACTGCGTCTCCAGGTCGGTGATCTGGGACTGCAGGTTGGCCTTGCGGCTGAGCGCCTCGCGGGCCAGGTCCTCGCGGCCGAGGGACAGCGCCTTGCGGCCCTGGTCCTCGTACTTGGAGGACTGCTGCTGGAGCTGGGTCAGCTGGAGCTCCAGGCGCTTGCGGGAGGTGGCCACGTCGGCGACGCCCCTGCGCACCTTCTGCAGCAGTTCCAGCTGCTTCTGGTAGGAGTAGTCGAGCGTTTCGCGCGGGTCCTCCGCCCGGTCCAAGGCCTTGTTCGCCTTGGAGCGGAAGATCAGCCCCATACGCTTCATGATTCCGTCGCTCATGGGCCTCGATAGCCCCCTTCTTCGGGCCTGGGTTTGCGTCTCGTGACAGGTCGAGTGTATGCGCGGCACGGTCCCCGGCGCAGTGCACCAGCCTGCAACAATGCTGCTACGGCGGAGGCCCGTTCGGCATCGTCCTCAGGATCGATATCGGTTCGCGTCCGGGGGCGCGCCGGAAAGCGGCCGGTCAACCCGTACGCTGGGAGTGTGTTTCGACGCCGCTCTGATGAATCCGCCGCCTCCTCCTCCACCGTCACCCTGACGAAGGAGGACGAGAGGACGTCCCGCGACCCGCAGGCCCCCAAGGGTCGGCCCACGCCCAAGCGCAGTGAGGCCGAGGCCAACCGGAAGACCCGGGTCACCGTTCCCAAGGACCGCAAGGAGGCCGCCAAGCAGGCCCGCGAGCGGATGCGCGCGGAGCGCGAGAAGCAGCGCACCGCGCTGCTGGAGGGCGACGAGCGCGCCCTGCCGCCGCGCGACAAGGGGCCGGTGCGGCGCTACGTCCGCGACTTCATCGACTCCCGCTGGGCCGCGGCCGAGTTCTTCCTGCCGTACGCGGTGGTGGTGCTGGTGCTCAGCATCACCCGGGTCAACTACCTGCAGCTGCTCTCCACGCTGCTGTTCCTGGTCTTCTTCGTGGTGGTCATCCTGGACTTCGTCCGGATCGGCCTCCAGCTGCGCAAGGGCCTGGCCCAGCGCTTCCCGAACGAGGACACCCGCGGCGCCGTGATGTACGGCCTGATGCGCACCCTGCAGATGCGCCGGCTGCGGCTGCCCAAGCCGATGGTCAAGCGGGGCGAGCGGCCCTGACCGCGGAAGCCGTCCCGCCGTACTGGGCCCCGCCCGCGCAGCCGCCGGTCGGGGCCTTCGGTGCACCTGGCATCCCGGCGCAGCACGGGTACGGGGCGCCGCAGGGGCGGCACGGGCGGCTGCCGGCCCGCGGCGGGCCGTACCACAGCGGGGCCGGCGAGTGGCTGGAGCGGCACGGCGGGCTGCACAACCTGGTCCGGCAGGAGCTGGTCACCCGCCAGCTCGCCGAGCAGCTCACCCGGGGCGTCGCGCTGCGGGTGCTGGACGTGGGCTGCGCCGAGGGCACCCAGGCGCTGCGGCTGGCCCGGGCCGGGCACTTCGTCACCGGCATAGACCCCGACCCGGCCACCCTGGGCCTGGCGCACCAGGCGCTGGCGGCCGAGCCGCCGGAGGTCCGCGAGCGCGTCCAGCTGCTCACCGGCGACGGCCACCAGGTCGGGCGCTGGTTCGGGCCGCGCAGCTTCGACCTGGTGCTCTGCCACGGCACCCTGATGTACCTGCCGGACCCGGACCCGATGCTGGCCTCGGTGGCCCGCATCCTGGCCCCCGGCGGCCTGCTCTCGCTGCTGGTCCGCAACGGCGACGCGCTGGCCATGCGGCCCGGGCTGACCGGCGACTGGCGGGCCTGCCAGGAGTCCTTCGACTCCACCCGGTACACCAACCGCCTGGGCCTGCCCGCCCGGGCCGACCGGCTGGCCGAGCTCTCCGGCACGCTGTCCGGCTTCGCCGTCCCGGTCCGGCACTGGTACGGGGTGCGGGTGTTCACCGACACCGTGCCGGACGAGGCCGCCCCGGTCGACGGCCGGCAGCTGGGCCAGCTGCTGGACGCCGAGGAGCGGGCCGGCAAGCAGGACCCGTACCGGCGCGTCGCCGCGCTGCTGCACGTCGTCGCCGAGAAGTGACCGGGGAGGTCGCCCGGGCGGCGGCCGGGGGCCGCCGACAGAGCAACTGACGGAACGTCAGCCCTCGTGCAGGCTCATCGGGTAGACGTCCTGCCCGTCCTCGACCAGGACCACCCGGTCCACCCCGTCCTCCAGCAGCGTCTTCCACTCCTCGCCGACCCAGGACTCGGCGTCGCCCTGGCTGGAGAACTCCTCGGCCCCGTTCGCCGGCTCCACCACGGTGCCGTCGTTCTTCTCGTACCGCCAGGTCCACACCATGCCGGGCTCCTCCGCGAGTCGTGCCACTGGGGTTGTGACGGTAGCGTGCCCACCCCGCGAGGGGGCGAAGCTCCGTCCGGCAGGATGATCGCATGGCACTCCCCCGCACCCTGCTCCTCGGCGGCGCCCGCTCCGGCAAGTCCACCCATGCCGAGCGACTGCTCGCCGACCGCTCCGACGTGCTGTACGTGGCCACCTCCGGGCACCGGGACGGCGACGCCGACTGGGCCCGGCGGGTCGACCTGCACCGGGCCCGGCGGCCGGCCTCCTGGCGGACCGCCGAGACCTGCGCGCTGGAGGCGGTGCTCGCGGACCGGGACGACCCGGCACCGGTGCTGATCGACTGCCTGGCGCTCTGGCTGACCGCCGTCATGGACGAGCACCGGGCCTGGGAGGACGGGGTGTGGCTGGACGGGGGGCAGCGGGCCGTGGAGGAGCGCTGCGCGGCCCTGGCGGCGGCCTGGGCCGAAAGCGGGCGGGAGGTGGTCGCGGTCTCCAACGAGGTGGGGATGGGCGTGGTGCCCGCCACCGCGTCCGGACGGCGCTTCCGGGACACCCTCGGCCGGCTCAACATGGCGGTGGCCGACGCCTCCGAACAGGTGCTGCTGGTGGTCGCCGGACAGGTGCTGACCATCAAAGCGGTGTCCGTGTAGATTGCCGAGCGATGGACACCACCGTGGATCTCGACACTTTCTCCTCGCTCGTCGAGCGGCCCGACGAGGGTGCGCGGCGCGGCGCCGAGGAGCGCTGGCAGCACCTGGCCATGCCGCGCGGCGGCCTGGGCCGGCTCCAGGAGCTGGGGGCCTGGCTGGCGTCCGCCCAGGGCGAGGCCCCGGTCCGCCCGCTGACCGGCGCCCGGGTGCTGCTGTTCGCCGCCGACCACGGCGTCGCCTCGCTCGGCGTCTCCACCCTGGACGCCCGCGGCGGCACCGCCGACCGGGTCCGCGCCGTGCTGGACGGCACCGCGCCGGTCGCCGTGCTCGCCCGCCGCTACGGGGCGGACGTCCGGGTGGTCGACATCGCCGTGGACGCCGACCCCGCCGAGTTCCCCGAGGAGGTCGTCCGCCACCGGGTGCGCCGCGGCTCCGGCCGGGTCGACGTCGAGGACGCGCTGAGCGCGGAGGAGGCCGCCCGGGCCTTCCGGGCCGGCATGGCCGTCGCCGACGAGGAGGCCGACGCCGGCACCGACCTGGTGCTGCTCGGCGACCTGGGCGTCGGCTCCACCACGGTGGCCGCGGTGCTGATCGGCGCGCTGTGCGGCACCGACGCCGCCGCCGTCACCGGCCGCGGCTCGGGCGTCGACGACCGGACCTGGATGGTCAAGTGCGCCACCGTCCGCGACGCGCTGCGCCGGGCCCGCCCGGTGCTCGGCGACCAGCTCGCGCTGCTCGCCGCGACCGGCGGCGCCGACTTCGCCGCGATCACCGGCTTCCTGCTCCAGGCCGCCGTCCGCAAGCTCCCCGTCGTGCTGGACGGGGTGGTCTCGGCGGCCTGCGCGCTGGTCGCCCAGCGGATCGCCTTCCGGGCCCCCGAGTGGTGGCGCGCCTCCGCGCTCACCGGCGAGCCCGCCCAGGCCAAGGCGTACGACCGGCTGACGCTGACGCCGCTGCACGAGGCGGGCGTCACCATGGGCGAGGGCGTCTCGGCGGTGCTGGCCCTCCCGCTGCTCCAGGCCGCGGGCGACACCCTCGCCGAGCCGGCCGCCGTCCCGAGCGCGAAGCCGCTCCCGCCGCGGGCCCCGGCCAAGCTGCCGACGGCCGCGGACCTGCTGGACCGCTACTGAGACTCCGTCAGGGCACGGGATGAACGGCGAGCACGGGCAACCGGGGGCGGGTCGGCCGGAGGCGGGTCGGCCGGAGGCGGGACAGTCGACGGGTCGGCCGGAGACCGGGCAGGCGGAGGGCGGGCAGGCGGCGGAGCTGTCGGCGGAGGGCCGCGCGCTGCGGTCTTCCGGACCCGCGCGGTTGCCCGCGCCCCTGACGGGGCGGACGGCGGACGGCGAACGGACCGGGGCGGAGGCCGGGCGGGCGGCGGAGCTGTCGACGGAGGGCCGCGCGTCGCGGTCTTCCGGACCCGCGCGGTTGCCCGCGCCCCCGGCGGGGCGGGGGGCGGACGGCGAACGGGCCGGGGCGGGGGCTCAGCGGGCGGCCGGGGGTTCCGGGGCCGGGGTCGGTGCCGGGTTGCGGTTCGCGTTCGGGACGTTGACGGTGTTCCGGGTGCGGGTGGACCGGTGGGACCGGTCGGCGGGCGGGGCGGCGATGGTGCTGGCGCCGCTGGTCGGGCTGGTGGTGGGCGCGCTGGCCGGGGGCGTCGGCGCGCTGGTGGCCTGGCGGGGCGGGGCGCTGCTGGGCGGGGTGGCGGCGGTCGCGGTGGGCGCGCTGCTGACCCGGGGGCTGCACCTGGACGGGGTGGCGGACGTCGCGGACGGGCTGGGCAGCGGCAAGCCCGCCGAGGACGCGTTGCGGATCATGAAGCAGTCGGACATCGGGCCGTTCGGCGTGCTGACGCTGCTGCTGCTGATGCTGGCCCAGGTCGCGGCGCTGGCCGGGCAGTTCGGGGTCTCGCCCGGGCGCGGGGCGCTGGCCGCGGCGGTGGCCGCGACGGCGGGGCGGGCGGCGCTGGCCTGGGGGTGTCTGCGTCCGGTTCCGGCCGCCCGGCCGGGCGGGCTGGGGGCGATGGTGGCGGCCACCGTGCGGCCGGCGGCGGCGGTGGCGGTGACGCTGCTGGTGGCCGGGGCGGCGGCGGTGCTGCGCTGGCAGCTGGGGGTCGCGGTGCTGCTCGGCGTACTCGCGGCGGGGGTCCTGCTGCGGCGGTGCGTGCGCCGGTTCGGCGGGGTGACCGGGGACGTGCTGGGCGCGCTGGTGGAGACCGCGGCGACGGCGGTGCTGGTGGCGGTCGCGCTGCTGTGAGCGGGTCTCGGTCCGGCCCCCGCACACGAACTCACGCACCGTCACGGACCGCGGCGGTTCGTGCACGGGGCAGGCGGGGCGGCGGGATCCCAATATGCGGACTACCATGCGGTGAGCACCCTGGCCCTGCGCCCCGTTTCGCCGCGGAGTCTGCCTGGGTTTTGCCGGTCGGCAACGGAGCCGCCACCGGCTGTGGACCGCGAAAGAACAGGACGCATTTGTCGTGACTGCACTGTCTGTGAGCACCTCTTCCGCCGTGAGCCTGCGGGCGGACGCCCTGGTGGTCGGTGTGGCGAAGGGGCCCAAGGGCCTGGTCGTCGCCCCGGGCGCCGAGGCGGTCGTCGAGGCGTTCGAGGGCAAGCTGGCCGAGGTCCTCACCACCCTGGGCGCCACCGGTGCCGAGGGTGAGGCGGTCAAGCTTCCCGCTCCGGCCGGAGCCAAGGCGCCGCTGGTGCTGGCCGTGGGCCTGGGCCCGGCCGCCGACGGCGCGTACGGCGCCGAGGAGCTGCGCAGGGCGGCCGGCGTGGCCGCCCGCACGCTGGCCGGTTCGAAGAAGGTCGCGCTGGCCCTGCCGGCGGCGACGGCCGACGAGTTCGAGGCGGTCGCGCTGGGCGGCCTGCTCGGCGCGTACTCCTTCGGCAGCTACAAGGGCGAGGTGTCCAAGGCCCCGGTCGCCGAGCTGGTGCTGCTGGCGGACCGCAAGGGCTCGAAGGACGCCAAGGCCGCCGCGGAGCGCGCCGCGGCGATCGGCGAGGAGATGAACCGGGCCCGCGACCTGGTGAACACCGCCCCGAACGACCTGAACCCGAAGTCCTTCGCCACCCTGGCGCAGACGGTGGGCAAGGAGCACGGCCTCAAGGTCGAGGTGCTGGACGAGAAGGCGCTGGCCAAGGGCGGCTTCGGCGGCATCCTGGGCGTGGGCGCCGGTTCGGCGAACCCGCCCCGGCTGGTGAAGGTGGCCTACACCCACCCGAAGGCGACGGCCTCGCTGGCCTTCATCGGCAAGGGCATCACCTACGACTCGGGCGGCATCTCGCTGAAGCCGGCCGGCCACAACGAGACCATGAAGTGCGACATGGCGGGCGCCGCCGCGGTGTTCGCCGCCGTGGTCGCCGCCAAGCGCCTGGGCCTGCGGGTCAACGTGACGGCGTGGCTGGCGCTGGCGGAGAACATGCCGTCCGGCTCGGCCACCCGCCCGGGCGACGTGCTGCGGATGTACGGCGGCAAGACCGTCGAGGTGCTGAACACCGACGCCGAGGGCCGGCTGGTGCTGGCCGACGCGATCGTCCGGGCCGGCGAGGAGCAGCCGGACGTGATCGTCGACGTGGCGACCCTGACCGGCGCGATGGTGCTGGCCCTGGGCACCCGCACCTTCGGCGTGATGGCCAACGACGAGGCGCTGCGCACCCGTCTGCACGAGACCGCGGGCGCGGTGGGCGAGGCGTCCTGGCCGATGCCGCTGCCGGCCGACCTGCGCAAGGGCATGGTCGAGTCGACCGTCGCGGACCTGGCGAACATGGGCGAGCGGATGGGCGGCGGCCTGGTGGCCGGCCTGTTCCTGCAGGAGTTCGTCGCCGAGGGCGTCGACTGGGCGCACCTGGACATCGCCGGCCCGGCGTTCAACGAGGGCGGCCCGCACGGCTACACCCCGAAGGGCGGCACCGCGAGCGCGGTGCGCACCCTGGTCCGCTTCGCGGAGGACACCGCCGCGGGCGAGTGATCCGACGCGTGGGGCCCGGCACCGGTGGGTGCCGGGCCCCACGCGCATTACCAGCCGGTAGTGGGGCGGGCCAATTCGATGGCGTGTTCGCCTCCGGCGAAAATTGATTCCGCAGGGCGGAACCGGAACCGCGAAGACCCCCGGACGGAGTACCTCCGCTTGCCGATTTCCCGGCTGTGAGCTGCGACGATACCTCCGAGAACGGGTCGTACCGCCGCCACGCGGGCCGCCCCGGGTGCGCCCCGGGGCACCCGCCGACGTCACCTGCCGCCAACAAGTGCAAAGATGTATTTCCGGCACGACTGGGCGCTCTTACAAGGGCACTCACCCACCGGACCGCGACCGGCCCGGCGATCCGCACCTTTTGCATGGAGGACGTGACGTGGCGAACGACGCCAGCACCGTTTTCGACGTAGTCATTCTCGGAGGCGGAAGCGGCGGTTACGCCGCGGCGCTCCGTGGCGCTCAGCTCGGCCTGAGCGTCGCGCTGATCGAGAAGGGCGAGCTGGGCGGCACCTGCCTCCACCGCGGCTGCATCCCGACCAAGGCGCTGCTGCACGCCGCCGAGGTCGCCGACGAGACCAGGGAAGCCGCCGAGTTCGGCGTCCTCGCCACCTTCCAGGGCATCGACATCAACGGCGTCCACAAGTACAAGGACGACGTCGTCGCCGGCCTGTACAAGGGCCTCCAGGGCCTGGTCGCCTCCCGCAAGGTCACCTTCATCCAGGGCGAGGGCAAGCTCTCCTCGCAGACCTCGGTGGACGTCGACGGCCAGCGGATCGAGGGCCGCCACATCGTCCTCGCCACCGGCTCCGTGCCGCGCTCGATCCCGGGCCTGGACATCGACGGCAACCGGATCATCTCCTCCGACCACGCGCTGAAGCTGGACTACATCCCGAAGTCGGCGATCATCCTCGGCGGCGGCGTCATCGGCTGCGAGTTCGCCTCGGTCTGGAAGTCCTTCGGCGTCGACGTCACCATCGTCGAGGGCCTGCCCCACCTGGTGCCGCTGGAGGACGAGAACTCCTCCAAGCTGCTGGAGCGCGCCTTCCGCAAGCGCGGCATCAAGTTCGAGCTCAAGTCCCGCTTCTCCGGCGTGGAGTACACCGCCGACGGCGTCCGGGTCTCGACCGAGAACGGCAAGTCCATCGAGGCCGACGTGCTGCTGGTCGCGATCGGCCGCGGCCCGGTCTCGGCCGGCCTGGGCTACGAGGAGCAGGGCGTCGCGATGGACCGCGGCTACGTCCTGGTCGACGAGTACCTGCGCACCAACGTGCCGACCATCTCCGCCGTCGGCGACCTGGTCCCGACCCTGCAGCTGGCCCACGTCGGCTTCGCCGAGGGCATCCTGGTCGCCGAGCGGATCGCCGGCCTGAAGGTCGTCCCGATCGACTACGACGGCATCCCGCGGGTGACCTACTCCAACCCGGAGGTCGCCTCCGTCGGCCTGACCGAGGCCAAGGCCGTCGAGCAGTACGGCAAGGAGAAGGTCGTCACCCTCAAGTACAACCTCGCCGGCAACGGCAAGAGCAAGATCCTCAAGACCGCCGGCGAGATCAAGCTGGTCCAGGTCAAGGACGGCGCCGTCGTGGGTGTCCACATGGTCGGCGCCCGCATGGGCGAGCAGGTCGGCGAGGCCCAGCTGATCTACAACTGGGAGGCCCTGCCCGCCGAGGTCGCGCAGCTCATCCACGCGCACCCGAGCCAGTCCGAGGCCCTCGGCGAGGCCCACCTCGCGCTGGCCGGCAAGCCGCTGCACGCGCACGACTGATCGCGCCCCGTCCCCCTTCATTCCTGTACGCAAGACTTGATAGGAGTCGCTGGAACCATGGCGGTCTCAGTAACACTGCCCGCGCTGGGCGAGAGCGTGACCGAAGGCACCGTCACCCGTTGGCTCAAGGCCGAGGGTGAGCGCGTGGAGATCGACGAGCCGCTGCTCGAGGTCTCCACCGACAAGGTCGACACCGAGATCCCGGCGCCGGCCTCCGGCATCCTGGCCTCGATCAAGGTCGGCGAGGACGAGACCGTCGAGGTGGGCGCCGAGCTGGCGATCATCGACGACGGCTCCGGCGCCCCGGCCGCCGCCCCGGCGCCCGCCGCCGAGGCCGCTCCGGCTCCGGCTCCGGCTCCGGCTCCGGCTCCGGCTCCGGCTCCGGCCGCCGAGGCTCCGGCCGCTCCGGCCGCCCCCGCCGCGGAGGCCCCCGCGGCCCCCGCCCCGGCCGCCGAGGCCCCGGCCGCCGCCGCGCCGTCCGGCGACGCCACCCCGGTCCTGCTGCCCGCGCTGGGCGAGTCGGTCACCGAGGGCACCGTCACCCGCTGGCTGAAGGCCGAGGGCGACAGCGTCGAGGTCGACGAGCCGCTGCTGGAGGTCTCCACCGACAAGGTCGACACCGAGATCCCCTCCCCCGTGGCGGGCACCCTGGTGAAGATCCTGGTCGGCGAGGACGAGACCGCCGAGGTCGGCGCCCAGCTCGCGCTGATCGGCGCCGCGGGTGCGGCCCCCGCCGCCCCGGCCCCGGCTGCTCCGGCCGCCCCGGCCCCGGCTCCGGCTGCCCCCGCCGCTCCGGCCGCCCCGGCTCCGGCCCCGGCTGCCCCGGCCCCCGCTGCCGCCACTCCGGCCCCGGTCGCCACTCCGGCTGCGGCCGCCCCCGCTGCCCCGGCGGCTCCGGCCCCGGCCCCGGCTGCCCCCGCCGCTCCGGCACCGGCTGCTCCGGCTCCGGTGGCCGCTCCGGCCGCCCCCGCCGCCGCTCCGGCCGCGGACGCCGGTGACGCCTACGTCACCCCGCTGGTGCGCAAGCTCGCCGCCGAGCACGGTGTCGCGCTCTCCTCCGTCGCCGGCACCGGCGTCGGCGGGCGCATCCGCAAGCAGGACGTGATCGCCGCCGCCGAGGCCGCCAAGGCCGCGCCGGCTCCGGCCGCCGCCCCCGCCGCTGCCGCCGCCCCGGCGAAGGCCGCCGCCGCGCCGTCCGCGCTGCGCGGCCAGACCGTCAAGCTGACCCGCATGCGCAAGGTCATCGGCGACAACATGCTGAAGGCCCTGCACGAGCAGGCCCAGCTGACCAGCGTGGTCGAGGTGGACGTCACCCGGATCATGTCGCTGCGCGCGAAGGCGAAGGACACCTTCCTGGCCCGCGAGGGCGTGAAGCTGTCTCCGATGCCGTTCTTCGTGAAGGCCGCCGCCCAGGCGCTGAAGGCCCACGCGGTCATCAACGCCCGGATCAACGAGGCCGAGGGCACCGTCACCTACTTCGACACCGAGAACATCGGCATCGCGGTGGACTCCGAGAAGGGTCTGATGACCCCGGTCATCAAGGGTGCGGGCGACCTCAACATCGCCGGCATCTCGAAGAAGACCGCGGAGCTGGCCTCGAAGGTCCGCGACAGCAAGATCACCCCGGACGAGCTGTCCGGCGCGACCTTCACCATCTCCAACACCGGTTCGCGCGGTGCGCTGTTCGACACCGTCATCGTCCCGCCGAACCAGGTCGCGATCCTGGGCATCGGCGCGACCGTGAAGCGCCCGGTGGTCATCGAGGCCGACGGCGGCACCGCCATCGGCATCCGCGACATGACCTACCTGTCGCTCTCCTACGACCACCGCCTGGTGGACGGCGCGGACGCCGCCCGCTACCTGGTCGCGGTCAAGGAGATCCTGGAGGCCGGCGAGTTCGAGGTCGAGCTCGGCCTGTAAGGCGCCCCGCCCAGGAGCCCTTCCCGGGAGCCCCGCACCGTCCCCGGACGGCGCGGGGCTCCCGCGCGTTCCGGCCCGGTCGGCGGCCGGGCCGGCGGTCCGATCGGGTGCGCGCGGGGCGGCGATCGTGGAGGCTGGAGCGGTGATGGACGAGACGGGATTCTGGCAACTGGTCGACGAGGCCCGGGAAGCGGCCGCGGGCGACCCGGACGAACAGGCCGAGGTGCTGGTCGAGCGGCTGCTGCGGCTCACCCCGGACGAGGTGCTGGACTTCGCCCGGCAGTTCGAGGCGCGCTTCCAGCGGGCGTACACGGTGGAGCTGTGGGGCGCCGCGTACCTGATGCTCGACGGGGCCTCCGAGGACGGCTTCGACTACTTCCGCTGCTGGCTGATCGGCCAGGGCCGGGACGTCTTCGAGGGCGCCGTGCACGAGCCGGACGCGCTGGCCGAGCTGGTGCCGGACTTCGACGAGGCGGAGGACGGCGACGCGGAGGACCTCGGCTACGCCGCCGACGAGGCGTACGAGCGGCTGACCGGGCTGCCGCTGCCGGACCTGGGGGTGCGCCAGCCGCCGGGCCCCGAGGGCGTGTCCTTCGACTTCGCGGACGGGGCGGTGATGGCCGCCCGCTACCCGCGGCTGTGGGAGCTGTACGGGGACTGAGCGCCGCGCGGGCCGGGCCGGGCGGGCCTTTCGGGTGGCGGCCGTCCGGGTGCCGTGCCGGACCCGGCGGGGTGGTGTGCCGCGGGCGGGGCGGGGGTCAGGCGGGGGTGATGCCCTGGAGGATGCCGTCCAGGGCGGACGGGTCCGGGGCCTCGGGGTCGTCGTCCACGCCGCCGTGCAGGATGACGTAGCCGGGGCCGTCCCGGTCGGGGACGGCCGCCACCACCGCGTAGCCGGCCGCGCCCCGTTCGGGTTCGACGTACCAGCGGATCGCCCAGGCCGGGCTGCCCGCGATCTCCAGGGTGCCGGCGGACTCCTCCCGGTGGGAGCGGAGGTCGCCGAAGGCGGCGGGGGCGAAGGCGGCCATCTCCTGTTCGGCGGCGGAGCGGGCGTCGGCGGCGGTGGCGCTGTCGACGGCGATCCCGAACTGGCCGCGCAGGCAGGGCGACCCGTCGGACCGGTCGCAGGCGTACCGGCCGGAGACCTCCAGCACGGTGGCGTCCGCGGTGGCCGGTTCGGCGGTCCAGCCGTCGGGCCGCGGGACGCGCCAGCCGTGCGCCCGGTCAGCGATGCCCGGGGCGGGGCCGGGGCCGGCCGTGCCGTCGTCGCTGTCGGGGTCCGGGGCGGGGGCGGGCGGCTCGGAGACCGCGACGGTGAGGGTCGTCGCGAGGGCGGGGCGGACCGGGTCGCCCGGCCGCAGGGCCCAGAGCCCGGCGGCGACCACGCCCGCCAGCAGCACGGCGGCGACCGCTCCGCCGGCGGGCGGGCCGGCCCGGCGGGGGCGGTGCGGGGGCTGCGGCCGGTGTGCGGGGGTGATCTCCCAGGACCGGGTGACTGCGTCGTCGAGCAGCCCGGCCGGACGGTACGGGTCCGTCCAGGCGGCGCCGTTCCACCAGCGTTCCGGCCCGGTGCCGGGGACGGGGTGCCGGCCGGGCGGCGGCGTCGGGGTGCTCACGGCGGTTACCGTACCGCTCCGGCCGCCGCGCCCGGGAGGCGAGGGGCGGTCCCGGACCAGGCTTCCCGGAAGGCGTGCTGACGGGCCGTCGGCGGCCCGGTGGGCTGCTGACGGTCAGTCCAGGGCGCGGCCCATCCAGACGTCGTCCGCGTAGCCGCCCTCCAGCAGGAAGTGTTCGGGCAGGACGCCGAGGACCTGGAAGCCGTTGCGCTCGTAGAGCCGGCGGGCCGGGGTGTTGTGGGCGAGCACCCGCAGTGTCATCCGGCGGGCCCCGTCGGCGCGGGCCGCTTCGCAGGCGGCGGCGAGGAGGGCGTCGGCGACCCGGCGGCCGCGGGCCTCGGGCAGGACGCCGAGGCCCTGGATCTGGCGGACGTGCGCGTTCGACGGGAGCGGGATCTCCCGCACCTGGCGGACGTAGCCGACCACCCGGCCGTCCAGTTCGGCCAGCAGGTACTGGCCGGGGTGGTGGTCCTGGTCGAAGACCGGGGCGTCGGCGGAGCTGCGCGGGGAGACCTCGCTGAGCGGGGACCAGACGGCGTGGTCGACGGCGCGGATCGCGCGCTCGTCCTCGTCCCGTGCCGGACGGATGATCACATCGGTGGAGGGCATGGCGGACATGGTAGACGCCGCTCCGGTCCGGGGTTTCTGACCGGATGCGCCCGGGCGGGCTGCGAGGATGGCCGGTATGCGAATCGCGGTGACAGGCTCCACGGGGTTGATCGGGTCCGCGCTGGTGGACTCCCTGCTGACGGACGGGCACGAGGTGCTGCGGCTGGTGCGGCGGCGCTCGCGCACCGGGCCGCAGCCGGACGGGACGGTCGGGGTCGGCTGGAACCCCCAGCTGATGCAGATCGACCGGCCCGCGCTGGAGGGCGTCGAGGCCGTGGTGCACCTGGCCGGGGCGGGCGTCGGCGACCGGCGCTGGACGGACTCCTACCGGCGGGAGATCCGGGACAGCCGGGTGCTGGGCACCGAGACGCTGGCCGCCGCGCTGTCCCGGCTGAAGGAGCCGCCGCGGGTGCTGGTCAGCGCCTCCGCGATCGGCTACTACGGGCAGACCGGCGACCAGGTGATCGACGAGGGCTCGCCGTCCGGCAGCGACTTCCTGGCCGAGGTCTGCCAGGAGTGGGAGCGCGCCGCGCGGCCCGCCGCGGACGCCGGGATCCGGGTGGTGCACCCGCGCACCGGGCTGGTGCTCGACCCGAAGGGCGGCGCCGGGGCGCGGCTGCTGCCGCTGTTCCGGCTGGCGCTGGGCGGGCGGCTGGGCAGCGGCGAGCAGTACTGGTCGCTGATCTCGCTGGCCGACGAGGTGGCCGCGCTGCGCTTCCTGATCGACCGCCAGGAGCTGTCCGGGCCGGTCAACCTGGTCGGGCCCGACCCCGTCACCAACGGTGAGCTGACCGCCGAGCTGTCCCGGCAGCTGGGGCGTCCGGCGGTGTTCGCGGTGCCGGAGTGGGCGCTGCGCGCCGTGCTCGGGGAGATGGCCGTCGAGGTGGTGGGCAGTCACCGGGTGGTGCCGAAGGCGCTGCTGGAGGCGGGGTTCGAGTTCCGCGACCCCGACGCGGGGGCGGTCGTCGCGGCGGCGCTCGGGCTGCGGTAGGGGGCGCGGCGGGGCCGCCGGGGGCGCGGCCGGACGGCGGGGGCGCGGCCGGACGGCGGGGTGCCGTCCGCGGGTGACGGGGCGTCAGCGGGGGGCGCACGGGTGCAGCCGGGCGGCGCGCAAGGTGCGGGCGGTGACGGTGCGCGCCCGCTCCCGTCCCGCGCGCCCGGTTTGGTGCACGGTGGGTGACCGGTCGGACTCGGTGCGTGCCCGTTCCGGTGTGATGAACCGATTGAGTGTCACCCGGCGGTCTGGAGCGGCGGATGACGGGGCATCACCAGTGCGGACCACGTCCGCCTCCCGCTGCCCGCCCCGGCACCGACCCGCGCGCTCGCCCGCGGGCACCGCCGCGCGCGGCGGCCACCGGGGGGCTCCGCCAGGGAGGGAGCACCCACTCGTGCCCGCACAGGACTTCACCGGCCGCGCCCGGCGCGGCCAGTCCGGCGAACCCGACGCGATCGTCGTCGGCGCCGGCGTCGCCGGACTGACCGCCGCCAGCGCACTGGCCGCCCGGGGCCTGGACGTCCAGGTCCTGGAGGCCACCGAGCGCGTCGGCGGCCGGATGGCCACCCGCGAACTCGACGGCTTCCGGCTCGACCACGGCGGCCACCTGCTCAACACCGCGCATCCGGAGCTGGCCCGCCGGCTCGACCTCGACCGACTGGACCTGCGGCCGCTCGCCCCCGGCGTCCTGGTGCACAGCGGCGGACGCACCTACCGGTCCGGCGACCCGCAGCTCACCCCCGCCCGGCAGGCCGCCGTCCGCGGGCCGCTCGGCACCCCGCTCGACAAGGCCCGGCTCGCCGCCGCCCTGGCCCGGCTCGCCGCGACGCCCACCGCCCGGATCCACGCCCGCCCGGAGACCACCGCCGCCCGCGCCCTGGCCGACCGCGGCCTGCCCGCCCGCACCGTCGACGGCTTCCTGCGCCCGCTGCTCGGCGCGCTGCTGTCCGACCCGGCGCTGGGCACCTCCAGCCGGGTCGCCGACCTGGTGCTGCGCGCGTACGCCCGGGGGCGGCTCTGCGTTCCGGCGGCGGGCAGCGGGGCCGTCCCCGCGCAGCTCGCCGCCCGGCTCCCGGAGGGCAGCCTCCGGCTCGGCGTCCGGGTCACCTCGGTCGGGACGGACGGCGTCGGGACCGCCGGGCACGGCCGGATCGGGGCCCGCGCCGTGGTCGTCGCCACCGACGCCGCGACGGCGGCCACCCTGCTGCCGGGCCTGCGCCAGCCCGGCTTCCACCCCGTCACCACCTACTACCACGCGGCGGGGCGCTCGCCGCTGGGCGAGGCGGTCCTGCTGCTGGACGCCGAGCGCTCCGGGATCTCGCACTCGCTGGTGCTCAGCGACGCCGACCCCTCGTACGCCGCCGACGGCCGCGCGCTGATCGCCACCACGGTGCTCGGCCGCCGCGCCTTCGACTCCGGCGGGGCGGCCGGCGACGAACCCGCCGTCCGGCGGCGGCTGGCGGAGCTGTACGGGACCTCCACCGCGGGGTGGGAGTTCCTGACCGTCCGCCACGTCTCCGACGCGGTCGTCTCGATGCCGCCGCCGCACCACTTCCGCCGCTCGGTCCGGCTGCTGGCCGGGCTGTACGTCTGCGGCGACCACCGGGACACGGGGACCGTCCAGGGCGCGCTGGTCTCCGGCCGACGGGCCGCGGAGGCGGTCCTGCACGACCTGGGCGTCCGCACCGGGACGGAGGCCGCGGAGGCGGCGGCGTAGGAGTGCGTCCGGGGGCCCGGGAGGGCACGCTCTCCCGGGCCCCCGGACGCCCCCTCAGATCACCCCCGCCTGGCGGGAGGCCTCTTCGAAGGCGCGGGCGGCGGGGGTGGTGCGGTAGGGGGTGAGGCGGCGGTGGAAGTCGCGGAGGTACTCGACGGTGCGGGCGGAGCGCATCTCCCCGGCGGCGCGGAGGGAGTCGGTGGCCATCGAGCAGGCTTCGTCGACGTCGCCCATGCCGAGCCGCGCGGAGGCGAGGACCAGGCGGCACAGGATGCGGCTGCGGGCGTAGGCGGGGGCCCGCAGCCGGAGGGACTTCTCGGCGTGCTGGGCGGCGGGGCGCCACTGCTGGAGGTCGCGGTAGCAGTGGGCGAACTCGTCGGCGAGCTGGGCGTCGTCGAAGTAGCGGGCCCAGGAGGGGACTTCGTCGGCGCCGCGGGCGGTGCCCAGGGCGCGTTCGCAGCGGACCAGGGCGGTGGTGCAGGCCCGGACGTCGCCGGCCAGGGCGTGGCCGCGGGCCTCGGCGGCGTGCATCAGGGCCTGGACGACGGGGGCGGCGGTGGTGCCGACGCCCTGCTGGGCGACCCGGGCGAGTTGGATGGCCTCGCGGGCGTGGCCGAGGTGGACGGCCTGCTGGCTCATGGTGGTGAGGACGAAACCGCCCAGGACGCGGTCGCCGGCGGCCTGGGAGAGCCGCAGGGCCTGGACGAAGTAGCGCTGGGCGAGGCCGTGCGCGGCGATGTCGAAGGAGGTCCAGCCGGCCAGCCGGGTCAGGTCGGAGACGGCGCCGAACAGGGCGCGGCCGATCTGTTCGCCGTACCGGCCGCGGAGCATGGGTTCGGCCTCGCTCTCCAGGTAGCGGACCAGGGCCTGCCGGGCGTGGCCGCCGCCGTAGGCGTGGTCGAGGGCGCGGAACAGGTCGCCGACGGCGCGGATCGCGGCGATGTCGCCGCGGCCGACCCGGACCGGGGGCCTGGACTCCCGGGCCTCGGCGCCCGGTTCGGCGCCGGAGGCGTTCGCCGGGCGGCGCGGTGCCTGCTGGGGGACGCGGGCGCCCTGCGGGGGCGTGCGGAGCTCCTCGGGGGTGAGGGTGGTGCCGTCCCGGGCGACGCGTTCGTCGGTGCGGCCGATCAGCCAGTCGCGGCTGGGGACGACGAGCCCGGCGGGGGTGAAGGCGATCTTGCGGAGCTCGGCGTAGGGGCCGTTGTCCTTGCGCCACATGGAGGCGACGATGTCGACGGCCTCCTGCGGGGTCTCGGCGAACTCCAGCCCGGCGTAGACCGGGGCGCAGGCGTCGAGGCCGACGTCCTGGGCGGTGAGGCGGCGGCCGAGGCGGCGGGTGAAGACCTCGGCGATCAGGGCCGGGGTCGCGCCGCGGGGCTGCTGGCCGCGCAGCCAGCGGGTCACCGAGGTCTTGTCGTAGCGCAGGTCGAGGCCGTGTTCCAGGCCGAGTTGGTCGACCCGGCGGGCGAGGCCGGCGTGCGAGAAGCCGGACTCCTCGATGAGCGCGGCGAGTTGGGGGTTCTGGGCGCGCCCGGCCGCGGGGGCCGGTGGTTCGGTTCGCTCGGGGGCGCGCGGAGGGGTCTCGGCCGCTCCGGTCGGGCGCGGGTCGAGCGGGTCGAGCGGTCGGTACGCGGGGCTGTCGATCACTGGCCGTTGGGGCATAGCAGTCCACACCTCTCAGGCACCGTTCCGGCCCCTCCTGCCCGGACGGCGCCCCCTGATCGGGAATCGGCGCGAATGTAGCGAGCATTGGGACGCTATGGGTGGATTCGGGCCACCCGTCCTCCGAACGGGTGAACCAGCCCCGCCCGTTGTGAGGAAGCACGGGCGTCGCGTGTTTGAGTTCGGGAGCCGCTGCCCGCGGTGCGGGCGCATGGCGGTGCGCACCACTTGCCAGGGCGGTGCTGTGGTGTCCGCCCACATCGTTGTGGGGCCCGCGGATTCCTACCGTTCTCGGCCATGGACACCACTTCTGCCCCGCCCCCCGCGCCGCCGCTGCTCGGCCGCACCGCCCTGGTCACCGGGGCCGCCTCCGGCATCGGCCGGGCCTGCGCGGAGGCGTTCGCCGCGGCGGGCGCGCACGTGTACGTCGTCGACCTGGCGGCCGGCCCGGCCGAGGAGTTGGCGGCCCGGATCGGCGGGACCGCGCACGTCGCGGACCTGTCGGACCCGGAGGCGGTGGAGGCGCTGCCGGCGGACGCGGACATCGTGGTCAACAACGCGGGCCTCCAGCACGTCGCGCCGGTGCACGAGTTCCCGGTGGAGCGGTTCACCCTGATCCAGCGGGTCATGGTGGAGGCCCCGTTCCGGATCCTGCGCCGCACCCTGCCGCACATGTACGAGCGCGAGTGGGGCCGGGTGGTCAACATCTCCTCGGTGCACGGCCTGCGAGCGAGCGCCTTCAAGTCGGCCTACGTGACGGCCAAGCACGCCCTGGAGGGCCTGAGCAAGACGGTGGCCCTGGAGGGCGCCCCGTACGGGGTGACCAGCAACTGCGTGAACCCGGCGTACGTGCGGACCGCGCTGGTGGAGAAGCAGATCGCCGCGCAGGCGCTGGCG
The DNA here is from genome assembly GCF_044769485.1 of Kitasatospora sp. NPDC090308. Taxonomy (NCBI): domain Bacteria; kingdom Bacillati; phylum Actinomycetota; class Actinomycetes; order Kitasatosporales; family Streptomycetaceae; genus Kitasatospora; species Kitasatospora sp. NPDC090308. Next base: position 488,720 of record NZ_JBIVXY010000001.1, read on the forward strand.
CACGGCATCCACGAGGACGAGGTGGTGGAGCGGATCATGCTCGACCGCACCGCCGTGAAGCGGCTGATCGAGCCGGACGAGGTGGCGGAGCTGGCCGTCTGGCTCTGCTCGCCCGGCGCCTCGTACATCACCGGCGCGAGCCTGCCGGTGGACGGCGGCTGGACCGCGCACTGAGCTCCGCCCCCTCCCTCTCCCCCTCCCCCATCTCCCCTCACCTGCAAGGGAATTCGCCATGGCCGCCTCTCCCGACGACGTGAGACCCGCCTCCCTGCCCCGGGTGGTCGCCGCCTCGCTGATCGGTACGACCATCGAGTGGTACGACTACTTCCTGTACGGATCGGCGGCGGCGCTGGTCTTCGGGCACGTGTTCTTCCCGAAGGCCGACCCGCTGACCGGCACCCTGCTGTCCTTCCTGACCTACGCGATCGGGTTCGCCGCCCGGCCGCTGGGCGCGCTGGTGTTCGGGCACTTCGGCGACCGGATCGGCCGCAAGAGGCTGCTGGTGCTGAGCCTGCTGCTGATGGGCGGCGCGACCACGCTGATCGGCTGCCTGCCGACGTACGACCAGGCCGGCGTCGCGGCGCCGGTGCTGCTGACCGTCCTGCGGCTGGTGCAGGGCTTCGCGCTGGGCGGCGAGTGGGGCGGGGCGGTGCTGCTGGTCTCCGAGCACGGCGACCGGCGGCGGCGCGGCTTCTGGGCGTCCTGGCCGCAGGGCGGCGCGCCGGCCGGCAACCTGCTGGCGGCGGGCGTGCTCTCGCTGATGACGGCCGTCCAGTCGGACGCGGCGTTCCTGGCCTGGGGCTGGCGGGTGCCGTTCCTGCTGTCCGCGGTGCTGGTGCTGGTCGGCCTGTGGATCCGGCTCGCGGTGGACGAGTCGCCGCTGTTCAAGGCCGCGCTGGCGGCGGCCGGGCAGCGCGCCGAGCGGGAGAGGCCGCCGCTGGTGGCGGTGCTGCGCGACCACTGGCGGGACGTGCTGGTGGCGATGGGCGCCCGGATGGCGGAGAACATCTCGTACTACGTGCTGACCACCTTCGTGCTGGCGTACGCCGTCACCCAGACCCACCTGCCCAAGCAGACCGCGCTGAACGCCGTACTGATCGGCTCGGCCGTCCAGTTCGCGCTGATCCCGGCCTTCGGGGCGCTCTCCGACCGGGTCGGCCGCAGGCCGGTCTACCTGGTGGGCGCGGTCGGCGTCGGCGGCTGGGCGTTCGTCTTCTTCCGGATGGCCGACACCGGGAGCTTCGTCCAGCTGACCGCCGCCGTCACCGTCGGCCTGTTCTTCCACAGCATGATGTACGCCCCGCAGGCGGCGTTCTTCTCCGAGCTGTTCGCCACCCGCACCCGCTACTCGGGGGCCTCGATCGGCGCCCAGTTCTCCTCGGTGGCGGCCGGCGCGCCCGCCCCGCTGATCGCCACCGCGCTGCTGAAGGACTACGGCAGCGCCACCCCGATCGCGGTGTACGTGGCCCTCGCCGCGGTGGTCACGGTGGTGGCCGTGCTGTGCGGCCGGGAGACCCGCGGCGCCGACCTGGAGGACGTCGGGGCGGACGCTCGGGTGGACTCCGTGAAGGCGCCCGCTAGCCTCTGAGCACTTCGGCAGGATCAGGGCCGCGTCACCGGGCGACCGGGGGCGCGGCCCCGGCCCGTTCCCGCGGCGGGCGGGGGAGCACGAGGGCCACGGGGGCCACGGGGGCACTAGTGACAGGGAAGACCGCATGGACCGCCACACCACCGCCGCGCCGGCGCTGCGCAGACTCCTCGACCTGCTGGCGACCGGCGCCGCCACCGAGGACTTCGGCGAGGTGCTCGCCGACGCCCGCCGCCGGGGCGCGCCCGCCGAGGTGCTGACCGAGATCGACGACGCCACCTGGCAGGCGCTGCGGGTGCACCGGACCATGCGCCAGCACCGCCGCCGCGAGGCCGAGCTGACCGCCCTGTTCGACACCGCGGGCGACCTGGCCGCCTCCCGCGACCTGGACGCGGTGCTGCAGGCCATCGTCCGGCGGGCCCGGATGCTGCTGGGCACCGACACCGCGTACCTGACCCTCCCCGACGAGCGGGCCGGGGACACGTACATGCGGGTCACCGACGGCTCGGTCTCGCCGATCTTCCAGACCCTGCGGCTCAGCCTGGGCGACGGCCTGGGCGGCCTGGTCGCGCAGACCGCCCGGCCCTACGCCAGCCACGACTACCGGGTCGACGAGCGGTTCCGGCACACCGGGCAGATCGACGCGGGCGTGCTGGACGAGGGCCTGGTGGCGATCATCGGGGTGCCGCTGCTGCTCGGCGGCACCGTGATCGGCGTGCTGTTCGCCGCCGACCGCTCGCCGCGGGCCTTCTCCCCCGACGAGGTCGCGCTGCTGTGCACCCTGGCCGCGCACGCCGCGATCGCCCTGGACACCGCCAAGTCGCTGGCCGACACCCGGGCCGCGCTGGCCGAACTGGCCGCCGCCAACGCCGTCATCCGGGCGCACGCCGCCGCCGTCCAGCGCGCCGAGCAGGCCCACGACCGGCTCACCGACCTGGTGCTGCGCGGTGCGGAGGTGGCCGACGTGGCCGCCGAGGTGGCCGCGCTGCTGGACGGCGTGGCCTCGGTGCACGACGCCGAGGGCGCCCCGCTGACCGGCCCCGGCGGCGCCCCCGACGGCCTGGCCGAGGCGGTCACCGCCTCCCGCGCGGAGGGCCACGCGGTCCGGCACGGCACCGAGTGGGTGTGCGCGGTGCTGGCCGGGCAGGAGCTGCTGGGCGCGCTGGTGCTGCACGGGCGGCCCGAGCTGGACGACGCGGACCGGCGGGTGTTCGAGCGGGCCGGCGTCGTCACCGCGCTGCTGCTCCTGCTGCGCCGCTCGGTCGCCGAGACCGAGAACCGGGTCCGCGGCGAGCTGCTGGCCGACCTGCTGACCGCGCCCGGCCGCGACCCGGCCGGGCTGACCGCGCGCGGCCGGCGGCTGGGCGTCGACCTGAACCGGCCGCACCTGGCCCTGGTGGCCGTCGCCGAGGACGCCCTCGCCCAGGGCCGGCTGGCCGGGGCGGCGGCCCGGTACCTGTTCGGCTCGCGCGGCATCAGCGCCGAGTTCGGCGAGGGCGTGGTGCTGCTGGTGCCGCACGAGGGCGGCGGCGACGGCGCGGTGGCCGCGCTCGCGGCCGAGCGGCTGGCCCGGCTGGCGGGCGGCCCGGTCACGGTCGGCACCGGCCGCGCCGCGAACGGCCCGGTCGCGCTGGCCGCGGCGTACGCGGAGGGGGTGCGCTGCGTGCGGGCCCTGCGGGTGCTGGGCCGGGCCGGGGACGGGGCGTGCGCGGCCGACCTGGGCTTCCTGGGCGTGCTGCTGGGCGACGGGCACGACGTGGACGGCTTCGTCCGGGCCACCCTGGGCCCGCTGCTCGACTACGACGCCAAGCGCGGCACCGAGCTGGTGCGCACCCTGCGCGCCTACTTCGACTGCGGCGGCGGCCTGACGAGGGCCAAGGACCTGCTGCACGTCCACGTGAACACGGTGGTGCAGCGGCTGGACCGGGTGGAGGTGCTGCTGGGCCGCGACTGGAACCAGCCGGAGCGGGCGCTGGAGCTCCAGCTGGCGCTGCGGCTGCAACTGCTCGCCGGGGGCTGAGCGGACCGGCCCGCGCCGGGCGTGCAGCGGACCGGCCCGCGCCGGGCGTGCAGCGGACCGGCCCGCGCCGGGCGTGCAGCGGACCGGCCCGCGGCGAGCCGGGCGTGCCCGGGCCGGGCGTACAGTGGCGAGGTTGGGCTGGTCGGCCGGCAGGGAGTGCTGTGGTGAGCGAGAACGTGCGGTTCGTGCGGATGGGGATAGGCGAGCGGACCGTCCCCTACCAGGAGGCGTGGGCGGAGCAGCAGCGGCTGCACGCGCTGCGGGTCGCGGACGAGATCCCGGACACCGTGCTGCTGCTGGAGCACGACCCGGTGTACACGATGGGCAAGCGCACCAACCCGGCCGACCTGCCGCTGGACGGGACGCCGGTGGTGGAGGTCAACCGCGGCGGGGAGATCACCTGGCACGGTCCCGGGCAGCTGGTCGGCTACCCGATCGTGAAGCTGCCGGACCCGATCGACGTGGTGGCGTACGTGCGGCGGCTGGAGGAGGCGCTGATCCGGGCCTGCGGCGAGTTCGGCGTGGAGACCACCAGGATCGAGGGCCGCAGCGGGGTGTGGAAGCTGGGCGCGGAGATCCCCGGCGCGGTGGTCGACCCCGCGCAGGTGGTGGAGATCGGCAAGCTGACCCTGCGGATGGGCCTGCCGCTGGGCATCGACCCGCGGCTGGCCGGACCCGAGTACGCGCCGTCCAACGCGGGCCAGCGCGGCGACGACCGCAAGCTGGCGGCGATCGGCGTGCGGGTGGCCCGCGGCGTGACCATGCACGGCTTCGCACTGAACTGCGACCCGGACATGACGTACTTCGACAAGATCGTCCCGTGCGGCATCCGGGACGCCGGGGTGGCCTCGCTGAGCGGGGAGCTGGCCCGGCCGTTCGGGGTGCCGGACGCGGTGGGCGCGGTCGAGCGGAAGCTGGCCGAGGTGTTCGCCGAGCTGCCCGAGCCGGCGGTCGCCGTCCGGTAGCGGGCCGCCAGCGGGGCCGCCAGCGGGCTGGTGACCGTCCGGTAGCGGAATCGGCGCGGCGCGCCGAGCGTTGCCTTTCGAAGGCAAGCCCCGGGCCGGGTGCCCGCCGTTGAAGCGCAGGCGTACCCTGAGGGGTACCCCGTCTAGTTCTAGGAGTCGCACGTGTCCGCTGTCGCACCCGACGGCAGGAAGCTCCTCCGGCTGGAGGTCCGCAACAGCGAGACCCCCATCGAGCGGAAGCCCGAGTGGATCAAGACCAGGGCGAAGATGGGGCCGGAGTACAACGCCCTGCAGTCCCTGGTGAAGAAGGAGGGACTGCACACGGTCTGCCAGGAGGCCGGCTGTCCCAACATCTTCGAGTGCTGGGAGGACCGCGAGGCGACCTTCCTGATCGGCGGCGACCAGTGCACCCGCCGCTGCGACTTCTGCCAGATCGACACCGGCAAGCCCGCCGAGTTCGACCGGGACGAGCCGCGCCGGGTCGCCGAGTCCATCGTCACGATGGACCTGAACTACGCCACCATCACCGGCGTCGCCCGCGACGACCTGGCGGACGGCGGCTCGTGGCTGTACGCCGAGACGGTCCGCCAGGTGCACGCGATGACCGCCGCCCGCGAGGCCGGCCGCACCGGCGTCGAACTGCTCATCCCGGACTTCAACGCCGTCCCCGAGCAGCTCGCCGAGGTCTTCTCCGCCCGCCCCGAGGTGCTGGCGCACAACGTCGAGACGGTGCCGCGGATCTTCAAGCGGATCCGCCCGGCGTTCCGCTACGAGCGCTCGCTGGACGTGATCACCCAGGCCCGGGCGGCCGGGCTGGTCACCAAGTCCAACCTGATCCTGGGCATGGGCGAGACCCGCGAGGAGGTCAGCGAGGCGCTGGCCGACCTGGTCGACGCCGGCTGCGAGCTGATCACCATCACCCAGTACCTGCGGCCCTCGCTGCGCCACCACCCGGTGGAGCGCTGGGTGAAGCCGCAGGAGTTCGTCGAGCTCCAGCAGGAGGCCGAGGAGCTGGGCTTCGCCGGGGTGATGTCCGGTCCGCTGGTGCGCTCCTCGTACCGGGCCGGGCGGCTGTACCGGCAGGCGCTGGAGCACCGGGAGCGGGCCGCCGCGGTCTGAGCCGCGTGCTGTGGTGCTTGTCGGTGGCGCGCCGTGCCGGGCCGGTGAGGGACGGGTCCGTTCGGGCCCGTCCCTCCGGCGCGTCCGGGCTAAGCGTCGACGTTTCACGTGGCATTGACGGGCGGGTCACCGTACGGTAACGGGCGTCCGGGACGCTGGAGCGGTACCCGGGTCGAGGAGTTGGTGTGGTCATGCGTACCGGAATCCGGATCGCCCTTCGGCGGGCCGAGCAGATGCTGTTGATCCGCGGCGCGCGCCGCAACGCGTGGGCCGCGGTGTGCGAGAACCGGCGGCTGGCGGGCGAACGCGAGCAGTCCGGGCAGGTGTTCGGACGCGGCGCCTGAACCCCTGGTGGGGGCGGGGGCGGACCCCCGGCGGGAACCGGGGCCCCCTCGGGGAAAGACCAGGGTCACGAACCGGCACCGCCTTGGATGATCGCGTGTGCCGCCACGTACCATGAGCGGTATGGCGAGGCAAAAATCCGATACTCCTGGGCGGCTCGCACAGATCCGCCAGGCATATGTCATGACCAAGCAGGTCGACACCAAGATCGGCCTGATCATCGCCGGCGTCGGCCTGCTGACCTTCGGCGTGTTCCTCGCCATCGGCTTCGCACTGGACCACCCGGTCTACCTGGGCATCCTCGGTTTCGTGGTGGCGGTGCTGGCGGTCGCGATCGTGTTCGGCCGGCGGGCCGAGCGGGCCGCGTTCGGGCAGATGGAGGGCCAGCCGGGCGCGGTCGCGGCGGTGCTGGGCAACATCCGGCGCGGCTGGAGCGCGAACCAGACCCCGGTGGCGGTCACCCGCAGCCAGGACGCGGTCTACCGGGCGGTCGGCCGGGCCGGCATCGCGCTGATCGGCGAGGGCAACCCGAACCGGGTGCGACCGCTGCTGGCGTCCGAGAAGAAGAAGATGGCCCGGGTCGTCGGCGACATCCCGGTGCACGACATCATGGTCGGCAACGACGAGGGCCAGATCCCGCTCAAGAAGCTGCAGATCCACCTGATGCGCCTGCCCCGGTCGATCAGCGCCGCCCAGGTCACCGAGACCAACGACCGGCTGCGCGCCCTGGGCGACCTGCTCTCCAAGGCGCCGATCCCCAAGGGTCCGATGCCGAAGGGCGCCCGGATGCCCAAGGGCGGCATGCGCTAGGCGCGACTCCCCCGTTCCGCACCACGGCCCCGCCCGCGAGGTTCCCCTCCGCGAGCGGGGCCGTTCGATGTTCCGGTGCCCCTTCGAGGGCGCTTCCCCGGGGTGCTTCCTCGGGGGTGCTTCCCCGGGGTGCCCCTTCGGGGGCGGCTCAGATCCGGACCTCGACGGTGCCGACGGCCTTGTCGTGCAGGCCGCGGGTGTCGCGGTCCCAGACGACGGCCGGGACGACCAGGCAGAGCAGCAGGGTGCGCAGCAGCACCTGCGGGATGGTGGCGCGGGTGCCGTCCAGCCGGACCACCCGCAGGCCGAACAGGCGCTTGCCGACGGTGGTGCCGGTGGTGGCCAGGAACAGCGCCGTCACCGCGTAGAACAGCGGGGTGGTCCACAGGTTGGCGGTGCCCCGTTCGCCGCCCGCGAGCAGCCCGTACGCGACCAGGCTGACCAGCCAGCCGTCGACGAACAGCGCGCCGATCCGGCGGCCGGGGCCGGCCAGCGAACCGGGCCCGGTGCGCGGGAGGCCGAGGCGCTCGCCGCGGTAGCCGAATTCGGCGCCCATCTTCTCGGCGGCCGCCTTCGGGCCGTCGATCCACGATCCGAGTGCTTCTCTGGTGTCCACGAATCCACCCTAACCGGGCTTACGGCCGGGGCCGGTGGCAGCCCCGGGCGGCGGCGCGCCGCCGGGGTTTCCCGTCGGGGTGAACCCGGTGCGCCCGACTGCCACGAGTGGTCTGGACCAGTTGCGGATCCACGGCCCGGTGGGGCCGGGAATTTGCCCGGAACCGTACCGCTTTGCCGCCCGCCCGAATGGCCCGGTTAACATGTGGGAAACAAGCGAGTCACGAGCCGGAAACGGGCCGTTCCTATCGTGAGCCCCCTGCACCGGGGCTCCTGTCGCCCCTGACGGAGACTCAGACGTGCACGCCGAGGAGGAGTACGGATGTTCACCAACGCCGACGAGGTGAAGCAGTACATCGCGGACAACGACATCAAGTTCGTCGACGTGCGGTTCTGCGACCTGCCGGGCGTGCTGCAGCACTTCTCGGTCCCGGCCGCCACCTTCGACCCGTCCGAGACCCTGATGTTCGACGGCTCCTCGATCCGCGGCTTCCAGGCCATCCACGAGTCCGACATGGCGCTGGTGCCCGACCTGGCCACCGCCCGGCTGGACCCGTTCCGCGCCGAGAAGCACCTCAACATCAACTTCTTCATCCAGGACCCGATCACCGGCGAGGCCTACAGCCGCGACCCGCGCAACGTCGCCCGCAAGGCCGAGGCGTACCTGGCCTCCTCCGGCATCGCCGACACCGCCTACTTCGGGCCCGAGGCCGAGTTCTACGTCTTCGACTCGGTCCGCTTCGAGACCTCCGCCAACGCCTCCTACTACCACATCGACTCGGTCGCGGGCGCCTGGAACAGCGGCTCCGCCGAGGGCGACGCGCGCGGCTACAAGGTCAAGTACAAGGGCGGCTACTTCCCCGTCCCGCCGGTCGACCACTTCGCCGACCTGCGCGCCGAGATGTCCCTCGAACTCGCCAAGGCCGGGCTGGAGGTGGAGCGCCAGCACCACGAGGTCGGCACCGCCGGTCAGGCCGAGATCAACTACAAGTTCAACACCCTGCTGCACGCCGCCGACGACCTGATGCTGTTCAAGTACATCATCAAGAACGTCGCCTGGCGGGCCGGCAGGTCCGCCACCTTCATGCCCAAGCCGATCTTCGGCGACAACGGCTCCGGCATGCACGTCCACCAGTCGCTGTGGACCGGCGGCTCCCCGCTCTTCTACGACGAGCAGGGCTACGCGGGCCTGTCCGACACCGCCCGCTACTACATCGGCGGCATCCTCAAGCACGCCCCCTCGCTGCTCGCCTTCACCAACCCCTCGGTGAACTCCTACCACCGTCTGGTGCCCGGCTTCGAGGCCCCGGTCAACCTGGTCTACTCGCAGCGCAACCGCTCCGCCGCGATCCGCATCCCGATCACCGGCTCCAACGCCAAGGCCAAGCGCATCGAGTTCCGCGCCCCCGACCCGTCCTCCAACCCCTACCTGGCCTTCTCCGCCATGCTGATGGCCGGCCTGGACGGCATCAAGAACAAGATCGAGCCGCTGGAGCCCGTCGACAAGGACCTCTACGAGCTCGCCCCCGACGAGCACGCCGCCGTCCCCCAGGTCCCCGCCTCCCTCGGCGCCGTCCTCGACGCCCTGGAGGCCGACCACGAGTACCTCCTCGCGGGCGGCGTCTTCACCACCGACCTGATCGAGACCTGGATCGACTACAAGCGCACCCACGAGATCGCCCCGATCGCGCTGCGGCCGCACCCGCACGAGTTCGAGCTGTACTACGACCTGTAGGGGGCCCTCTGACCTGCGGAAACGCAGTTCGATCTCTCATCGTTTCCGCAGGTCAGCACCTCGCTGACCTGCGGAAACGCGTGAGAAGGATCAGCCGAAGTACCTCTGGGGCTCGCGATGTGAAATGAGTGTGAAATGAGCAGGGGTAGATCGAACTCACGATGATGCCTTCTTGCCCTTGTCGGCACTGGGCCGTACGCCGTGTTGCTACTCTCGGTAGCCATCACTCGGGACTCCCGAGTCAAAGGGTTCGATCTCTTACCGGCACTGCGCCCCCGGGCGAGGCGTCATCCGCACTCGCCAACCAATGGAGCCTGCAGTCATCGGGCCGCGCCAGTCCAGTCGGCAGCTGATCGGGATAGCGGCCAGCCCGGGGGTCAACAGCGCCGTCGAGAGCCCCGCGGTGGTCGCCCAGGTGAATCGACCCCGCCGGCGGCGATCAGTACACCGATGCGCGCCTGGGCGGCGAGCGTACGTACAGGATGCGGCCCAGCATCTGCCCCAGGCAGCTCAGTCCGAGGGCCAAGGTCGCCAGCGAGGTCAGTAGCGGAGCCATTCGGACTGCATGAATCCGCTTGTCGGTGGCGTGTGGGACTCTTTGAACATGACGCTCCGGGGTAACTACTCCCAGCGAAGGTGCTCCAATACACACGGACGGTGTCTCATGGGCGGCGCACGGGTGATACGCACGAACAGAGTCCTACCACCCGACCCGAACGGCTGTCGGTGGTGCGGCGACGCCCAAGGCCACCACGGCACTCAGTGGGTGGCCTCGGTCGGTCAGCACACTTGGGCGGAGCCGACGCCCGAGCAGCGGCTTCGCCGTATGCAGGCGCGGCGGGCGGCCCGGCAGGCCACGTCCGCAGCACTCACCACAGATGCGGCCCCGCGTTCCGGGCGCGCATGATCAGATCATCGAAGAGCTTGGTGAGGTCCTCGGGAATGCGCTCCTTGGGCAGGTACGCGGCGATCCCGACCATCAAGTCCTCCTTGGACTGAGGCCCCTCCAGGGAACCGGTCTTGAACATGTCCAGCAGCGCGGAACTGAACTTCTTGCCCGACCGCAGCCCGGCTACGTCGTCGGGCTCCCACGGCCCCAAGCCGTCGGTTCGCGGCCACAGGGCGTTGGCCGTGTCAGCCCAGTCCGCGTTCTGGAACAGGTCCTCCAGTTCGTTGGGCGCGCCCAGATAGAAGCAGTGCTCGTGGGGAATGAAGCCGTACTCCTTGAGCTTGTCGTCGCGAAAGACCTGCTTCTGGTTCGTACGGCTGTCCTTGTCAACCACGAATGCCACGTCCCGCCGGTGGTCGGCCAGGAACTTCGCGAAGCGCAGCGCGCCCTCGTTGCTGCCGCCGGCCATCAGGCACACGCCCGCGGACTGGATGGGTACGCCGGTGTACTTGCGGAACAGGATCGGGAACGCGGACGTCTCCGATACGCCCTCCACGGCAACGAAGAACCGCTCGTGCAGCAGGACGCTATTGCGGAACCCGAGCGTCGTCGCAATGGTCGACAGGTGGCGGCGCACGTCCGCGTCGGCGCCGCCTTCATCGAGGACCTCCACGCAGACCTGTCCCTGGTGGGTGCGCAGGTGCACCACGGAGGAGATGTCGACCCCGTCGATCAGGTTGAGTGAGTGGGTGGCCACGATCACCCGGGCGTTTGGCTGTGCCGACTGCTCTTGGATGAGCGACATGATCCGCCGCTGGCGGGTGTAATCCAGATGGGTGTCCGGCTCGTCATAGACGAACACAACGTCGCTCATGGTGCCGTCGTCGTTCTGGGTCAGCTCGTTGCTGTTCGCCCAGAGGGCCAAGGAGATGCGGCGGGAGCGGCCCGTTCCGGCCGAGGACAGCGGGATGCGACGTCCGCCAGCGTCCACAATGGTCAATTCCACGCCAGTTAGCGCGGGCTTGACCTGCACCTGCGGGTCAAGTTCGACCGACGGCAGTTCACAGCGGTCCGCGATGTGCTTGCGAATGCGGTCAATGTCCGCGGTAAGCGAGCTCGCGAGGTACTCCTCAAGCTCCTCGACCCGCTTGGCGGCGTCATCGGCTCGGGTGTATTCCCGCAGCCGAGAACCCAGCAAGGTATGGATCACCGTCTCGGGCGCTTGAACCGCATCGCCGCGGAAGTACACAAGCGACGGCAGCGCGGCTTCAATGGAAGAGTCTGCCGCTACCCACTCGTCGACCTGCGGCATGGTGTCAGCAAGCTGCCGCAGCGGCTTCTCCCAGCTGTCGCGTGCGGTGGCCGGGCCGACCGGGAGTACGCCGTAGGAGTTCGCGATCGTCTTCAAAGCAGGGAGCTTGAGTGATGCGAGGTTCTGCAGCGCCGCCTCCTCGCAGACGCGGCGCCGCACCTCCAGGAACGAACCCGCCTCCGGCCGGTAGCGGCGCCGGATCCGCACATGCTCGGGCAGGCCCAGGTCTTCCTGCTCGTGAGGACGCAGCGCGAAGGTGCCCTCGACCACCACCTGTGCCACGCGTGCCTGTGCGTCGGCATCCTCGGCTTCGCCCTCACCGAGGTAGGTCAGGTCACGCTCGCTGAGTGCCGTGCCCTTCAACAAGAACGCGAGGGCGTCCAACAGCGCTGTCTTCCCGCCCTCGTTCTGGCCGGTCAGTACGGTCTGCCGCAAGACCGGCACTTGCTTGATCTCCGCGAGGCAGCGAAAACCCTCGACCGACACATCACAAATCTGCACGCACGCCTCGACTTGGCAGGAACGGGTGGAACTTTGAGGGACCGGGTCAGCCCGCGAGCTTGCGGGTCGGATAGCGCCCCTTGATGTACCGAGCCACGAACCCGCCCTTGCTCGCAGCAGCCAGCAGTGCAGTGTGTACCTGCGCGGGCACACGCGTGTACTCGTAAAGGGATCCGCTGCGGAAGGCGATCTGCAGGGTGCTGGAGCGGTCGTCGTAGCCGACGGACAGGACATTGGTGGACTGGACCGGCTGGTGCAGCACAGTGCCTCCTGCGATCGATGCGCCGGAAGGTGCCCGGTTAGCCGCCGATGCTATCAGCAGTACGCCAAGAGCCCGCCCGGAAAGGGGTGTTGGCGTCGGGCGGCGTTCCAACCATGGGACGGGGTGGGTAGTCTGCGGGTCTGCCGGGGCCTGGCCCGGCGCCGCCTGGCCTGACGTCGCCCTCCTCATCGCCCAGGCCCCGCATCCGTCTTTGTGACGTTGCCGTCCAACTCCGCACTCTTGTCATGTGATTGCCTCGCTCACCGGTTCGGGAACGCCAGCGACCGGCCGTACAGGCGTCCGTGGTACCCCTCGGACATGACCGACGCGGACCGGACAGACCTGCTGCCGGCACCTGGAGCGGTGGCAGGACGCCTGCGCCTTCGACCAGGTGCGCCGGATACTGCTCGCCCTGCTGAACGCGGCCGGCGAGCTGGACTGGTCCCGCGCATGCGTCGATGCCTCCCACGTACATGCGGAAAGGGGCCCCGCGACGGGCCCGTCACCGGTCAACCGCCGCAAGGCCGGCGGCAAACACCACCTCATCAGCGACGGCATCCCGTTTCACGTGATCACCACCGCGGCCAACCTCAACGACGTCACCCAGACCCTCGCCCTGGTCGACGACATCCCGCCCGTGGCAGGCCGCGTGGGCCACCCGCACAAACGCCCCGACGCTCTGCTCGACGACAAGGGCTGCGACAGCAACCCCAGCCGCCGCGAACTGCACAAACGCGGGATCCTGCCGATCATCTCCCACAGGGACCGGCCCGACATCAAAGGCCTGGGCAGGCTCCGCTACGTGGTGGAGCAGGCCTTCGCCCTGCTCCACCAGTTCAAGCGCCTGGCCGCCCACTGGGAGCGACGCTTCGACCTCCACAACGGCCTGGTCTCACTCGCCTGCTCACTGATCTGCTGGCGCCGCGTCAAGAAGGCCAGCTCGTGATCGTGTTACGGGTTCTTAGCAAAGCGATTGATATGTGAAGAAGTCAACACTTCTAGGGCTTAGGTGAGCCATTCTCCAGTCCCTAGGGGCAACTTCTATATGGTAATCAATTTCGCGGGGCGCGATGCTTGGAAGCGACAATTTTGCGCTCACGCCGACTCTTGGGCGCGCCGCTTGCGTTCCTTGGCGTAGCCGACGAAGAAAACCAGCAAGGCCTTGTGTCCAATGGATGGCGCGAAGACGCCGAGGATGATCCAGGCAGTTCCCCACCAACCGCCCTCACCCTTGTCTTCCATGGGAACCCAAAGGAAGTTGATGGCGAACAATGAGAACCATTGGCCCAGCTGCTTGGGAAATCGCCCAGCGCGGAACTCGAAGAACATCGTCACCGCCGCATATGCCAGGAAGGTATAGACGTTGAGGACCCAGGGCAGGGGGCTCATTCCAGGGGCGTTTCGTTCAACGAATCGAATTTGGTATGGCCATTCCCATGCCATGATTATGGCGAGAGCCATGAGCGGAAGCGCGAGTCTAATGTCCCGCATGACCGTGTCGATCTTCTGCTCATGTCGCAGCGCGAAGTCTCCGAGCCCCTCGTACATGGGGTTGGGTGCCGTTGCTGCGTCTAGTCCTCGTCGGGCCCGGGCTGCACTGGCGAAGCCATCTTCCGAGGTGCCGCTGCGCACTCGCATGCCTGCGTTGTCGACGTACGCCTCGGTCTCGGCAATGAAGCCTCGGATGGTGTCGTGCGACAGGCGCGAGCTTGACGAGATCTGGACCCAAGATGGCGACGTGGAAACAGCTCGCAGCTCCTTGGTGAGGTTCACCCAGAAGATCTCGCCCGCGTCGGGGTCATAGACCAATCCCACCACCGGAATCCGGCTCTGCCGCCAGTCCTCGAAGTGGTCCTCGACGGGGATGGCGTAGCCGCGGGCTCGTTTGTACTTCTGGCCGCTCTTGACTTGCACGGCGAAGTAGTGACCAGTCCGCCTGCCAGCTCGGGTCACGTTGATTATGAGGTCTTCGCCGTGGTCGTTGCCGCCATCGATCTCCTGCACGATGTGCTCATGATCTTCAAGCAACGTGCGGACGGCGTTGACCCCCGCCCGCTCGATGCGACGGTTGGAGCGGACAGTCGCCACGGCATGCCTCCTCGCGCTTAGCCAGGAGGAGAATAGCGATAGCCACTGACAGTGGCTATCTTGTTACACAAGTGGCCAGATCAGAGCATCGTGCCTCAGACATGCAGGCGGTCCAGCTGGCTGATCCCCTCATGCAGCTCCGTGATCCAGGCGAGGTCGCACAATCGTGCTTGATCGCGCAGCCCTGACCCTTGAGGCGGCAGTCGCGGAGGATCTTCCAGGTCTTCATCCGGGCGAAGGCGTGCTCGACGCGGGCACGGACCTGTTTGTGTTCGAGGTTTTGCTCGGCCTGCCACTCGGTGAGCTCGCCGCCGCGTGGTCGGCGGTGTGGGATGACCAGGCCGGTACCTGGATAGCCGCCGTCGGCGATCGTGATGGCCCGGCCGACGGCCGCCTTGGCGCCGGACTCCGCCCACGCCTTGCTGTCGTTTCGGCTACCCGGGACCGGCCTGCCGACTGCGACGATCAGCCGGGTGTGGGCGTCGATGACCACCTGGTGATTGGTCGAGTACCTATAGCTCTTCGACTGCTCGGCGACGGTGTGGTCGTGGGTGGGGACCAGCGTGCCGTCGACGATTAGAACGATGCCCTTGCCGAACCGCCGTCGAGGCATGAGCGCGAGGAGAGGCCCAACGTAGTCGATGATCCGGACGGCCGCAGACTCGGACACCCCGAAGAACGGCGCGAGCTGCCCCAGTGTCAGGTTCGTGCGCCAGTGGGCAGCGACCAGCAGAACCCGATCCCCCAGCGGCAGGCTCCACGGTCGGCCTCTGCGTATCGCGTTGGCACCCTCGCGGCGGAGCATCGTGATCAGCCTTTGGAAGTCGCCCGGGCCCAGCCCGGTGAACGGGGTCATCCAGGATGATTCCGACGCCGTGATCACACCAGCCATGGCGAGATCATCCCAGCCGTCACTGCTTCAGGTGCCGGCCTGTGCGCCCCTCAAGAGGGTGACGTCGGCAGAGGCCGACTTCCAAGCAGATGAGGGCACAGGCGAGTGCCCGCGAGAACCCGAACCCACCAGAGCCCAGACATCGCGAGCACGGGTGGTACCCGCCGAACGACGACTAGATGAATGATGCGAAGGGTTAATGGTCGTAGGCGGTCAGCGAGCGCATGACGGACTGGCCGGTGTGGTCGTTGTGCCAGATTGCGCTGGTCAGGGCGAGGACGCGCTGCAGGACGCGGACCATCACCCCGCCCTGGGTGCGGCCCTGGTGGCGTTCGAGGTCGAGCTGGGCCTTGAAGGTCTGGTTGACGGACTCGATGATCTGTCACAGCGGTTTGAACAGGGCGGAGCCGGCCCGCGGGGGCTCGCCCCTGCGGGCCGGCCGCAACAGGTACACCTCCCACTCGGCGAGTTGGTGTTCGAAGGCGCGGCCGTAGTACTGCCGGTCGCCGATCAGTGTCTGGCCCGGCCGGGTCGCGGCGAGGTGGGGTTCGGCGTGGAGCATGCCGAGCAGGGTCTCGCGCTCGTCGGCCTTCGCGCCGGTCGGCGCGAAGGCGACGGGCAGGCCGTGCAGGGTGCACAGCAGGTGCGGGCGCAGGCCCCAGAAGTAGCGGGAGTGGCTGGCGCAGTAGCCGTACTCGGCCCAGCCGGCGAGGTCGGAGCGTTTGGCCGTCTCGCGTGAGCGCCAGCATTCCACCGGTGTGGAGTCGACGACCCACACGGTGTCGGTCCACAGCGAGGTGTCACGGGCCGAGCAGGCGGTTGACCCGTGCGATCAGGTCGGCGGCCTTGCGCAGGCGCCGGTTGTAGCCGGACTGCCCGGGCACGTAGGGGAACAGGTGCCGCAGGTGGGCCTGGGCGTGGCGGATCCAGCGGCGTTCGGAGGTGAAGCCGAGCAGGGCCTGCATCACGGCGAGGGTGACCAGCTCGGCGTCACTGAGCTGCGGCGTGATGCCGATCTCGGGCCGCCACGGCGCCAGATGCGGCGATTCCTCCAGCAGGTCGTCGGTCTTCACGTAGAGTGCGGTCGCGAGGGAGTTCAGGTCAGGCGTCACAACCGACCTTTGGACTCCCTCGCTTCATCTCATGCCCGTCACCGAGCCCTTGGCATCCTTCATCTAGTGGGCACCGGCCACCTGGGGCCAGGTCGGAGTTGCCTCTCTCGGTCGACTGGGGAGAGCGGTGATCTGCGGGACAGGTCGGATCGGATTCACCCTGGGTACTGCCGGCCAGCCATCGCAAACCGGTAAACGATCTGTGGGGTGCAGACGAAAGCGGGGGTCTCGCAGAGAATCGCCATCCCCAGCAACAACCAGATCGCCAGGTTGTTCAGCGGGTGATAGTGACTGAACACCAAATAGTCGATCCACCAGACAATACCGACCCCGGCCACGCGGGTGACCTGCGCCCACAGGTTGCCAGGATCGAGTTTCGCCATGCTGCTGGCTACCAGGCAGGCAAGAACAGCTGCCAGGGGCGAGCCGATCGAGAACCACGCATCGCCATCGGTGGCCTGAAGGACCGGTACCGCCATGACCGTGAACATCGCGGCCATGGAGATTACATACGCCGTCGCCACCAGGATGCCGACCGCACCCACCGCTTTGTTAAACGCGAGGGAAGCTTGGCCACTGTCGGCGACGGGGGCCGCGCCTGTGGCATCAGCCACCCATGTGACATCCTCGGCCTCTCCGGCGACGTGCGCGCCCTGCGTGTCGATGTACGTCTGCAACTCGCTGACGAAGCTGCTAAGTGAACCGTCCGTCAGCTCGTTGACCCGAGGAACCTGAATCCAGGCCGCCCCGCTTTGATTCTGTAGTTCCTGGGTCAGGTTCACCCAGAACAGCCGTTTCTGGTCGCGGTCGTAGACGACACCCACAACGGGGAGACGGCTCTCCTGCCAGTCCTGCCGGTGGTCGGCGACGGGAATGGCGTACCCCTTGGCCCGTTTGTACTTCTTCCCGCTTTTCACCTGGACTGCTACGACGTGTCCCGTTCGCCGGTCCCCACTGACGAATCCGACGTAGAGGTCTTCCCCATGATCGGCGCCTTCGCCGATCTCCTGGACGAGGTGGTCATGTTCCTCCAGGAGTGTCCGCAGGGCGTTCACCCCCGCGCGCCCGATCCTCCGGCTCGCACTGATCGTCGTCATGCTCGGTACCTCCCCAGGACGCATCCCGCCGCCAATGCAGCCTAGCCGTGAGGACTGACCGTTGAACTTAGCTATGCGTCGTCCCCTCCTTCATGGACAACCATGATCGACTCCGAGCGACGACCGGGTTGAGTACTGTCTCACTGACGGCCACGGCTCGGGGAAGTCGTTCGCCGCCGCCCAGCGCCTCAGGGGCACAGCGCGTGGTGGGTCTGCTGCTCGTAGAGGCTGATCGGGCTCTCACGACCATCGGAGGCGGCCCGTAGTCTTTGCGGACCCGACGGCGGTGGCGTTCTGAGCAGAGTCGCTCAGCTGCTTCGGCCGGCTCCGAAGTGGAAGGGACGTCCCCGTGCCGCAAAGCAAGACCACACTGGCCGCCTTCACGGCTTCGCGCAAAGCCGTAGACAAGTTCGTCACTGCAAGCATGCGACAAGGGCGGACGTGGGGCGAGGAGTCGGTGACCGAGCGGTTGCTCATGGCCGCATACCCGACAGTGCGGTACGTCGAGTTCAACCGAGCGCAGGAGGAGGTCGTCGGGGCTGACTGGCTTTGGTGGTTCGTGGACCGCAGCGGGGAAGCGTTCGGCGCCCTGGTGCAGGCGAAGAAGCTCAAGGTGCAGGCGCAGTCCTGCGCCATCGACTTCAAGCACCCAGGTGGCGACGCGGCCGGGAAGCAGATGCGTGATCTGCTGACCACTGCTGATTTTCTCGATGTCCCAGCCGTTTACGCACTGTACTGCGGCACGCTGAAGTATCGAGAGGAAGTGACCGAGTGTCCAGTGCACGAGTACCGCGGTAGGCCCTGCCAGCGCTGCCAGCGCGCGAGCATCTTGATGCTGTCAGCTCTTGCTGCCCAAGAACTCGCCTATCTCTCCCCGGCTAGCGCAGGCAGCAGCGCCTTCGAAACCGGCGTACCCCTGGAGGACCTTGTCGATCCAGAGGTGTGCGCCGACAACTTCGTGTTCGATTCCCCCCTCGCTATAGAGCTTGCCAACTTCTTTGAGCAGAAGCAGGAAGGCGTGCGGGACATCGCCAAAGCGATGTTCAACTCGGTCAAGAAGGCCCGACAGCTACTGATGGCCACGCCGGAGGATCTTGGGGACGATACGGTCTTCGGCACTATTCCAGCAGGGTTGGGGCAGTTCGAGGCTGACAATCTGCCCTTCCGCCACATCCTGCGTGGCTTGAAGCGAGAACTGCCGCGGGATGTGGCGGACGCCATTGAGTCTGATGGCCAGCTGGGTCTCTGGGAATACCGGCGTTTCATTGCTGGGGTAGTCGTCGTAGACGTCGATGCCACTGAGCCGGAGTAGCCGCACCGCGCCACACGGCGAGGAGTCGGCTCGACGTCGTAGTCTCCGCTCGACGCTTCTCACCATGTCTCATCGTCATCACCGCCGCGTGTGCGCTGATTGTGAAATGATCTTCCATGTGACCTCTATTTCCGCAGGTCAGAGGCATGTTCGATCAGAACTACGACCTGTAGGACCCCTCCGACCTGCGGGAACGCAGGTCGGTCCCTCATCGTTTCCGCAGGTCGGGCAGAGCCCTGACCTGCGGAAACGCGTGGAGAGGGATCGACTGCGGTACCCCTGGGACTCGCGATGTGAAATGAGCAGGGGTGGATCGAGCTCGCGGTGATGCCTTCCCGCCCTCGCCGGCACTGGGCAGTACGCCATCTCGCTGCTCTCGGCAGCCATCGCTCGGGGCTCCCGGCTCAAGGGGTTCGATCTCCTACCGGCACTGCACCCCCTCGGGCGAGGTGTCACCCGTGCTCGCCAAGCAGCGGCGCCCGCAGCCGTCGCCGCCATCGGGCCGCGCCGGTCCAGCACCCGGCTGATCGGGATCCCGGCCGGCGCGAAGGTCGGCAGCGCCGCCGAGAGCCCCGCGGTGATCGCCCGGGTGAACCGCCCAGCGGGCCGGACGACGGAGGACAGCCGCACGGGGGACGCGCAGTGGAGCGCTTCCCGGCCGGCGGTCCGGGCCAGGGCACGGAGCGGACCTGCGCGTAGCCGGCCAGGGCGAGGGCGACGGGTGCCTGGAGGCGGTCGTCGGGGCCGAGGCGCAGTTCGGTGCGGAAGGACAGGTCGGAGCGCAGGCCGGTCAGGACGGCGATCTCGTCCAGGTCTTCGGTACGGGTGCCGTCCTCGGCGACCGTCGTCAGCGAGCCGTCGGCAGACGGTTCAGCGGCGGTGCGGAGTCCCGTGAGGACGGTGGCGGGGCCGTCACCGCCGACCTGCTTCGCTGCGAGGTCCAGCGCGCCACGGTCGGGGAGTTGGTCCGCGGTACCACCGCCGCAGTCGGAACAAGCGGTGGCGCCCCCTCGTCGCTTCGGATACCTTGCCCGCCTCGAACGAGCCACCCATGGGGGAACATTGACGGATTCGCCGTTGGACCTGGCCGACAGGTTGGTCGGTGCCGTGACCGCCGGGGACAGCGACACGGTGCGGACCTGTCTGGAACAGGGGGCGGCGGCGGACACCCCGGGCCCGGACGGACTGCCTCTGCTCTGCACGGCCGTGGCCGGGTTCGACCACCGCGTCGCCGAAGCCCTGATTGACGGTGGCGCCGACCAGGACCGCGAACTCCCCGACGGTGGAACCCCCTTGCTGCGGGCGGTCGACACAGGCTCCCCCACTCTGGTCTCGATGATGCTGGGAAACGATCCGCGGCTTCGCCTGCCCGAGGCCTCACGGCGACAACTGCTCGACCTGGCCCGGCACTGGCACGAAACGGGCGTGGTCGAAGAACTGCGCCGTCGGACCGGAGTGGCGGAACCGGCCGTCAAGCGGCAGGTCGACGTCCCCCACCAGGGCGACGTGATCGACGAGTTCTCCCTCGGCGGGCTGACCGTACGGAACGGCCACGGCGCCATCCTCACCCACCTCGAATGGGCGTTCGGCCTGTTTCCGCCCCTCGACGAAGTGATGGGACGCGCCCTCCCCCACGCCGAGGAGGGGGACAGCAACTGGTTCGCCGCCGCCTACCACCTGGGCCTGCGCCGGGAGCCTCTCGACGGATCGGACCTCGCCGCGTTGCGCCGGCACCCGGACCCCACCCACCGGCTCTTCCTGGCGCAGGTCGTATGGCACCGGAGTTTCCATGCCGGCCTTGGCCACTCGCCGCACACCGCCCACGATCTCGACTTCCTGGCGTCGTGGGTGCGGGAGGAACCCGACGGCCAGGTCATCGCCGCGATCCTCGACGCTTACACCGGCCGCGACCATCCGGAGCAAGAGGCCATCGGCCTGCGTCACATCGACCACCCCGACCCAGCCGTACGCAGCGAGGCCGTGTTCTGCCTGGACCGGGAACGGGCCGCAGCGGTGCTGCTCGACCTCGCCCACGATCCCGCCCCCGAGGTCCGGGCCGCCCTCGCCCAGACGGTTCCCTCATGGTTCGCGTCCGACAAGCGACTCGAACCGGCGGTCCGGGACGCCCTGCTCCTGCTGATCCGCGACGAGAGCCTCGGGGTCCGGTACCACGCCGCGCAGTCCCTCTCCGGCTACGACGACCGGAGCGCTCCCGTCCTGGACGCCTTCCTCGCGCTCCTCGACGAGGACGAGGCGGAGCTGCGGCTGGAAGCGGCCTGGGCACTGGCCCTCCGCGACCACCCGCGCACCGAGGAGGCGTACGGGCGAGTCGGACCGCTTGAGGGGTTCTCGGAGCACGACCACCGGACCTCCGGCCTGTGGCGCCATCGCGCGGACCACCGGAACGGCCCGGCCTGACGGAGTTTCGCCCGCCGGGGAGTGGGTTCGGCTACTGCGGACGGAAGTAGCCCCGCGAACCGGGCGCCGACACGCGGGAGCCGTTGTCGGCGCCCGGTGGCCGGGCCCGTGCTGGCGGGCGGGCCGACCGCGAGGTTCTGTCAGCTCACTGGCGTGCCCGAGCGGGCCTGGCGCCGCCGTCAGGCCCACGCCCGCCGGGGTGGGCAAGCCGCAGGACCGTGGCCGCGCCCGACCCGCGAGAGCATCCGGGAGCCGCCTGCCGGCGCGTGCTCACGTGCCCGGCCCGGGGCCACCGCAAGGTACGGGCGGGCCGCCGAGTCTCCCCGGCGACCGTGCTGCGGCTGCTGCGGGACGAGGGCCTGCTGGAAGCGAACCACCGGCGGAACCGGCGCCGGTTCGCCGCCCGCCGCCCGCCGCCCGCCGCACGACCGTCTTGGCGATCGACTCGCCATCAGGTGTCAGCCGGCGAGGATCCGCTCGACTCCCTCCCGGTAGCTCGTGACCTGGAACTCGGGAAAGCGGGCCGCGAACTTCGAGGTGTCGAAGATGTTGTCGGCGCGGTAGCGGACGAGCAGCTCGTACATCTCGTCGAGCGGCTTGACGAAGCGGCGGCCGAGGCGGAAGGCGGGCATCGGCAGCACCGTGTAGCCGATTCTGCGGCCGGTGACCTCGCCGGCGGTCCCGATGAGCTGGGCGTAGGACTGCCGGTCCGGGTCGATGGGCAGGTGCCACGTCTGGCCGTAGGCGTCCGACGTGTTGCCGAGCAGGGCGAGAGCGCGGCTCGCGTCGGGGGTCCAGATCAGGGAGCGCTTGGCATGGGCGTCGATCGGGACGAACGGCCGCTTGCCCGCCTTGATCCGCTCGAAGACCAGGGAGTTCGTGTAGCTCTTCGTCCGGCCGGGGCCGTAGAACTCGGGCGCGCGGCCGATCAGGGCTTCGACCCGTCCGGCCTGCACGGCGTCGAGCAGCGTGGTGGCGATCCGTGCGCGGACCCGTCCTTTGCGTCCGCCCGGTGCGAATGCCGTCGACTCGGTCTGGGGCGTCGGATCCCCGGGATACATGTAGGTGTTGTCGAAGAAGACGAGCTTCGTGCCGTGTTCGGCGCAGGCGTCGATGACGTTGCGCATCATGGCGGGGAACTGCCGCTCCCACAGCTCCGAGTCCAGGGGCAGGCCGACGGTGAGGTAGGCGATGTCGCTGCCCGCGACGGCACGGCTGGTGGCGTCGGCGTCGGTGAGGTCCGCGGCCACGAGCTCGTCGGTGTCGTTCACCCTCACAGGTTTGCGGCTGACGAGGCGGATGTCCTCGGTGTGGTGGCGGTGGAGCTCGTTCACGAGCTCGTCGGCGATCGGTCCGCCGGCGCCGAGAACGGTCTGCATGGGATCTCCTTGAGGTGGGTGGTGCGGGTGCCGGCGGCAGCTCGACTGCGAGGAGTGCCGTGCCGCCACGTGACGATGCGGCCGACCACCGTGGCCGGGGCGCGGACCCGGCCGATGTGGTCGTCGGTCGAGCCCGCAGGCGCCTGGTCACCGGTGTGGTGCCAGCGTGTCACCGAGGTGGGCGGGAAGAGGCGAGCGAGGTCGTCGACTGCTCCGATCGGTGCCAACGCGCCGTCGCCCGGGCTGATGACGGGGGCCGGTGCAGTGGCCGGCCGGTCGAGCGTGTGCGGCGGTCGGCCGGTGAGCACCGTGCGCGCCCGTTCCCGCGTCGAGGTGCGCGCCCCGGGGCCGCCGAACGCCGGCTTCGGGAGGTCGCCGAACACCGCTGCCGTCGCCGGGACCGCCGGTGCCGCCGTGGCAGCGGCGTGGAGGCCCCCGTAGGGCCGCGCGGGTGACTGCGCCCGCGCGGCGGCGACCGCTCGTGCGATGTCGTCGATCTCGTCGCGGTGGGCCCGGTTCCCGCGTCGGCCCGCCTGTGGTTCGCCGCGCTCGGACCCCCGCCGGCACGGCGCTCGGGCTCATCACCCGTGTCGCTCACACTCAGCGACCAGTGGCCGGTAGTAGCCGGAGCCGGTGGCCACCGCCGGCGGGACGAGCACGATCGGCGCGCTGGTGCCGCCCCGCTCAACGTCCGCCGTGGGGCGCCGTCTGCGCGGTGACCGCAGTGAAGGAGATGCCGGCGTCGCCGAGTCGGCGCAGCAGGTTCTCTCCCATCGCGGTGGCGGTGGTGACCTGGCCGGCGGTGGGTGGGTTGTCGTCGAAGGCCAGGCACAGCGCCGACTCGGCCAGCATCTTGGCCGTCTCGGTGTAGCCGGGGTCCGCGCCGCTGACCCGGGTGTGCACGGTCCGACCGCCGCCCTCGCCGATGACGTCGACGGTGAACCAGGTACGGTCGCGTCGCTCCGCCGACGGCCCTTCTCCCCGGGGGATGCGTCGGCCGATGGCGCGGCGCAGGGGAGGGACCTGCACGGCTGCCAGGGTCGCGACGAAGCCGACCAGCGCGCCGGCGACGGTGGCGACGCGCCGGACTCCGGCGTAGTGGGTGTAGGTGAAGTCGGGCCCGTAGTCCGGGCGGGCGAGTGCGGAGCGCCGTACGACGTCGGGGTCGATCGTGGGCAACGGGATCAGCCAGGCTCCGAGCGTACGGTCGCGGCGGGGGCGGCCGATGCGGGTGCGGACCTGTCGTCCGCGCGGTCGCGGTTCGAGACGGCGGCGTCCGGCCGCGGCCTGCAGCATGGCGCGCGGGCGCGCCAGCTGGCCGAGAGCGGAGTGCAGCGTGCCGCCGGAGATGGTGGCGTTGGTGCGGACCACTCCCCGAAGGGTCACCGGTACCCCGGCCGGCAGCTGCTGGACGGCGAGGAGCGCGCCGAGGTCGTGCGGGATCGAGTCGAAGCCGCAGGCGTGAACGAGGCGCGCACCGGTCCGCTCGGCCGTCGCGTGGTGCTCGACGTACATCCGGTCGACGAACTCGGGCTCGCCGGAGAGGTCGACGTAGTCCGTGCCGGCCGCGGCGCAGGCCGCGACCAGCGGTTCGCCGTGCTCCAGGTAGGGGCCGACCGTGGTGATGACGACCCGTGCGGACTCGGCGACACGGGCCAGGGACCGCGGGTCGGAGGAGTCGGCGTGCAGCAGTGCGGTGTCCTGCAGTTGCCGGTTGATCCGGACGAGACGGTCGCGAGCGGCCTCCAGCCCGGCCTGGTGGCGTCCGGCCAGGGCGAGTCTGGCTCCGGGAGGGAGGTGGGCTGCGAGGTGCTCGGCGGTCAGAGCACCGGTGAAGCCGGTGGCGCCGAGGAGCACGACATCGAAGCGGCGCGGATCCGTGCGTGGGGACATCGAGGCTCGGTTCCTTCGGACGTACGATATGTTTACGGTGCTAACACAGCATAGGAGGACTAAGTAAGCGATGTCAACATCCGAGAAGAGCAGCTACCACCACGGCGATCTGCGAGCGGCACTGCTGTCGACCGCAATGGAGATGCTGGAGAACGGCGAACCCTTCTCGCTGCGCGCCGTCGCACGCCAGGCCGGTGTGTCGCCGACCGCGCCGTACCGGCACTTCAAGGACCGCGACGCCCTGGAGTCCGCGCTGGCCGTCGAGGGCTTCCGCGACCTGCTGACCGACTTGGGCGGCGGGCGCGGCCTGCCCGCCTCGCCCTCGGACCTGGCCGAGTTCGCCGTCGCCTACGTCGCCTTCGCGCTGCGGCGCCCGGCCCTGTTCGGCGTGATGTTCGGCAAGCCCTGCGACAGCGCCGACGACGAGCGGATCAAGGCCGCCGACGCCCTGCACGAACTGCTGGCCGACGCACTGGATCGCGTCTTCCCCGGTGCGGACGCCTCGGCACTGGCGTCGGCGGGCTGGGGGCTCGCCCACGGGCTGGCCTGCCTGCACCTCGACGGCAAGCTGCACGCCGCATCGGAGGAGGAGGTCGCCGACCGGGTGCGCAGCGCCTTCCTCGCCATCACGTCGGTCGGCTCCTGACGCGCGCCACCCAGCCCTCGCGCGCCTCGCACCCTCCGTTGTTGACGGTGCTCACATCCCGTGCGACCCTCGATGTTAGCGATGCTCACATTGGAGGAGAGGGCCCATGTCATCAATCGGCGAACCGACCGGCCGGACCGTGGAGGTCGACCTCGGAGGGCGTCTCGTCCCCGTCCCCGAAGGCGGCCTCTACGACCGGTTCCGCATGGACACCGACCTCGACGAGGTCGTGCGGGACCCGCAGGTCAGCAGCGTCGACTTCTTCCGCCGGATGCCGAAGAGCCGCGTGGACTCCCGCATCGGGCCCACCCTGACGCCGAACTTCTACTACCGCATCTCCACGGCCCGGCTCACGATGCTCGCGCCGACCAGAGCGGTCCGGGCCCGCCTGCCCCGAGAGCTGGACCCGCTCGAGATCGCCCCGGGGCTCGGGGTCGTCTCCGTGATGGCCTTCCGCTACGACGTGTGCGACATCGACTTCTACACCGAGGCCGCGGTCGGCATCGCCGTGAAGCCGGCACGGCACGGTGGACTGGGCCTGCTCGACCTGGCCACCGGGCTCAAGAACGACTCCCTGCACTCCTACGTCCTCTCGCTGCCGGTCAGCACGGAGATCGCACAGGTGCGCGGCCACGACGGCTACGGGTTCCCCAAGTGGGTCACCGAGCTCGACGTCGGCATCGACACCGAGCGCACGTCCGCCAGGATCGCCAACGACCGGGGAGGGCTCGACCTCGCCCTGGCGGCGCCCACCCCGAAGCAGACCGCCCGGCCCACCGGGGCGCACGTCTCGACCCTGACCTCCTACACCACCATCGACGGCGCCTGGCACTCCACGACCAGTCAGATCAACGTGCTCTCCTCGGGAACCACGCGGTTCCCCCGCGGCCTGGACCTACAGCTCGGCCAGGGCCGGATGAGCGACGACCTGCGTTCGCTGAAGCCGATCCGCACGATCCGGCTCGACGTCACCACCGAGGGCCAGCTGGCACTGCACATGCCCGTGCCCACCTCCGTCCGGGACCGGAGCTGAGGACGAGATGACCACCACGGACACCGGCCACCTCCGAGCCGCCCTCCCGACCTCGCTGACGCCGGCCCGCCTCGCCCGCCTGGCCGCCCTGGTGGCCGCCGGTGCCGACGCCCGGCGGGTCACCACGACCTCGCCGTACACCGGCGCACCGCTCGCGGACCTGCCGGTCTCCACCCCCGACGACGTCGAGGACGCCTTCGCCCGGGCACGCGCCGCCCAGGCCGGCTGGGCGGCCACCCCGGTCGCCGACCGCAAGCGCATCATGCTGCGCTTCCACGACCTCGTCCTCCAGCGGCAGGAGGAAGCCCTCGACCTGATGCAGGCCGAGAGCGGCAAGACCCGCCGCGACGCCTTCCTCGAGGTCGGCGACATCGCCGTCACCGCCCGCTACTACGCGCGCAGCGCACAGCGGCTGCTCTCGCCCAAACGCCGCAAGGGCGCGATCCCGGTGCTGACCCACACCACCGAACTGCACCACCCCAAGGGCGTCGTCACCGTCGTCTCCCCCTGGAACTACCCGCTCAGCATGGCCGCCGGTGACGCCATCCCGGCCCTGATGGCCGGCAACGCCGTCGTGCAGAAGCCCGACACCCAGACCGCACTGACCGCGCTGTGGGCGCTGTCCCTGATGCGCGAGGCCGGCCTGCCGGCCGACGTCTGGCAGATGGCGGTCGGCCGCGGCGGCTCCATCGGAGACGCGCTCATGGCCGGCGGGGACTACGTGATGTTCACCGGCTCCACCGCCAGCGGACGCCGGATCGCGCGCGAGGCGGGCGAGCGGCTGATCGGCGCGTCCCTGGAACTCGGCGGCAAGAACGCCATGGTCGTCCTCGCCGACGCCGACGTCGACAAGGCCGCCGCCGGCGCCGTCGCCGCCTGCTTCCCCTCCGCCGGCCAGTTGTGCGTGTCCATCGAACGGCTCTACGTCGCCGACGAGATCCACGACGCGTTCGTCACCGCGTTCGTCGCGCGCACCCGGGCCATGCGCGTGGGCGCGGCCTACGACTTCTCGGTGGACATGGGCTCCCTGACCACTCTCTCCCAGCTCGACACCGTCAGCTCGCACGTCGACGACGCGGTGGCGAAGGGCGCCACCGTACTGGCCGGAGGCAGCGCCCGGCCCGACCTCGGCCCCCTGTTCTACGAGCCGACGATCCTGACCGGTGTGACCCCGCAGATGACGCTGTTCGACCACGAGACGTTCGGCCCCGTGGTCTCGCTCTACCGCTACCGGTCGGTCGAGGAGGTAGTGGCGATGGCCAACGCCACGCCGTACGGCCTCAACGCGAGCGTCTGGGGCCGCAACGGCGCCCGGGCCCGCAAGGTCGCGGCACGCCTGCGCGCCGGCACCGTCAATGTCAACGAGGCGTTCGCCGCCGCCTGGGGCAGCATCGACGCCCCCATGGGCGGCATGGGCGACTCCGGCCTCGGCCGCCGTCACGGCGCCGACGGGCTCCTCAAGTACACCGAGGCCCAGACCGTCGCCCACCAGCGCCTCCAGGGCTTCGCCCCGCCCCGCGGAGTCGGGCCCGAGCGGTGGGCGCGGATCCTGACCCGGGCGTTCAAGACGCTGCGCGCCCTGGGCGCCCGCTGACCCCTCCCCGGGACGGTGCGCCGCCTCGCTGTCCCGGCCCGCACGAAGGAAGATCAGTCATGACCAAGCGCGTCCTCCACGTCGTCACCAACGTCGGCCACTACGACGACCCGTCCCACGCCACGGGCCTGTGGCTCTCCGAGCTCACGCACGCCTGGCACGTCTTCGAGGAACACGGCTACGAGCAGGCGCTCGTCAGCCCGGCCGGCGGCGCGGTGCCCCTCGAACCCCGTGCGCTGAAGTTCCCGAACTACGACAAGACCGCCAAAGCCTGGCGCGCCGACCCCGGGAGGATGGCGCTGCTCCGGAACACGGCGAGCCCGGACCGGATCGACTCCTCCGAGTACGACGCGATCTACTTCACCGGCGGACACGCGGTGATGTACGACTTCCCCGACAGCGAGGGCCTGCAGCGCATCACCCGCGAGATCCACGAGCGCGGCGGCATCGTCTCCTCGGTCTGCCACGGCTACTGCGGCCTGCTCAACACCCGGCTCTCCGACGGCTCCTACCTCATCGCCGGCCGCAAGATGACGGGATTCGCCTGGACCGAGGAGGTCCTCGCCCGTGTCGACAAACTGGTCCCCTACAACGCCGAGGAGAGGGCCAAGCAGCGCGGCGCGCTCTACGAGAAGGGAGCACTGCCGTTCGCCCCCTACGTCGTCACCGACGGCAACCTCGTCACCGGCCAGAACCCGGGCTCGGCCAAGGCCACGGCGAAGAAGGTCGTCCAGGCCGTCGAGGGCGACGCGTCCGAGGAGCGCGGCTGAGTCGAGACGCGGTCCCTCCGTGACAGGAGGCCGCCGGGTGGATGTCGCCGGAGGACGCGCTCCGTGCCAGCGACCGGGCAGTGGACGTCGGCAAGGGCGACGAGCACCCGCTCCGGCTCCTCGCCGAGATGCTGCATCCCGCGGTCCGCACCGAGGCCGAAGAGGTCGAGCAGTCCCAGGCACTCATCAACGAAGCGCTGGTCCACGACGGTCGCCGGGGACCAGACCCTACGGCTCCGCATGGATCGCGTCCAGCGGACCGTCGCGCCAGGCGTCGGCCACCAGTCCGACCGCGGCGGCGTCGACAAGGACTTCGCTGTGCTCGTGGTCGAGCCCGAAGTAGGTCGGCACCTCCCCGTACCCGTCCACCAGTTCGCCCGGGTCGCCGTCGAAGCCGGTGAGCGGCTCCTCCTCGACCGGCAATCTGCGCCGCGGCGGCGGAAGGTCGTCGGGGCGTTCCGGCTCGATCCCGCGGCGGGCCAGGTCCTCGAAGACGGCGTCCGGTCCGCAGTCGATGTGCTCGCTGTCGTGACGGCCGGAGCAGGGCTCCGGGCACTCCATTTCCGCGCAGGACTCCGGTTCCGGCAGTGCGGCTTCGTTGATCAGGTGGTAGACGAGACGCCGCGCCACGGCCTCACGAGCGGCGATCATCTCCAGCGAGAGCCGGAAGCCTGCCTCCCGGAACTCCTCGTCCGCCGGCTCGAAAGGCGGACGGGGGGCGTCCTCGGCGGTCCAGGTAGACGCCGACTCCAGCGACACCAGCAGCCACGCCACCTCGAGCGGTTCGAC
Source organism: Kitasatospora sp. NPDC090308 (assembly GCF_044769485.1). Taxonomy (NCBI): domain Bacteria; kingdom Bacillati; phylum Actinomycetota; class Actinomycetes; order Kitasatosporales; family Streptomycetaceae; genus Kitasatospora; species Kitasatospora sp. NPDC090308. The sequence goes on from NZ_JBIVXY010000001.1 coordinate 517,901, forward strand.
GTCGTCGTCCTCGGCGAGACCCGTCACGGCTTCCGCAGCCCGCCGCACGTGTTCGAGGGAAGCCAAGTGGCGGAGACGGGCCGCGGTCCACGCCGCCGACTGCACGTGCGCCAGGTCAGCCTCCTGGACCAGCGCACTGTCGCGGAACCGTCGGGCCCGTTTCACCAGCCGGGTCAGGCAGTCCCGGCATCCGAACAGGCCCGTGGTCGGAGTCGGCCCGAGCGGGACGGCCGCCCGACCGTCGAACGGCTGGTCGCACAAAAAGCAGTCCGGTGCAGCGACTTGACGCGAAGTGGGTGCCATCGGCAGGACGGAGCGGATCGTGGCCCGGGCATGGGCGGGAATGTGCACGGGTGTGGCTCCGCCGGGGGGGGCGGAACGCGGCCGCAGTCCGGCGCGTACGCCTATCCTCGACACCGCCGCCAACGATCTGTCACCGTCCTGACAGCCAGCCCCGGAAAAGTCCGACGAAACCTGGCAACCGCCAAAGCAGGAGCGTGCGGCCGTCTGGCATCCGACCCAGGAAGGCGGCCTGTCAAGCGTGGCAGCCGCTCCGTCCCACCAACCAACCGCCACACGGCAGGAGTTGGCTCGGGCCTTGCAGGAACTGCAGCGCGCGGCCGGGCAACTGAGTTCACGCAGGATCAGCGCCCTGATCGCGGACCGGCCCGACCTCCCCGGCTGCCCCAGTCACGAAGGCGTCCGCACCGCCCTCAACGGTCTCCACGTACCGAGGTGGGACACCGTCCGGGCGATCGTCGCGGTGCTGGCCGACCAGTGCGACCCACCCAGGGGTCCACAGGGCGAGGTCCGACGGTTCCAACGCCTGTGGCGGGCGGTGCACACCGGCGAAGCGGGCACCATGAGGTCCGCCCGGGAGCTGACGCTGCACGGCTGGGGCGGCGAGAACGGCGAGTGGACGCCGGAATCGGTCGCCGGAGTGCCGCTGGATCCGTTCAACGCCGTCGAGATCCACCCGTCCCTCGCCGTCCCGCACGAGCCCGCACTGACAGAGGACGACTGGGTCAGCTCCGGGGTCCGGCTCATCGAGGAACACGGCGCGGAGTTCGCGCTGCGTGCGCTGCTGCGCATCCTCAAGGGCGACTGCATGGGGGCCGAGAGCGGCTCACCCCACGGATACCGGGACCCGGACTACGAAGCGCTGGAGATGCACCTCGGCTTCCGCTACGGCTGCCAGGAGATCGTCCGGCGCCTGCGCGCGGAGCCGAATCTGCTCCCGGCCTCGATCCGGGCCGTGCACGCCGACGACACGATGGACCGCGAGGACCGCATCGAGATGCTGCGCGCCGACGACCACAGCCTGGTGCGCGAGGTGATGACCCTGACTCCGGACACCTGGGACGAGATCTCCGAGGAGGCCCGGCACCAGGTCTTCGGCTACCTCGTGAAGAGCATGATCCCGGTCGGCCGGCCCGGCCAGCCCCCGTCGGAGCGCTTTCTGATCACCTGGCGCATCCCGGAGGCCCGCAGCCAGTAGACGCTGCGCGCCCGGCCCCGCCGGACGGGGAGGCCACGGGCCTCCGGGAGGCGGGTCGACAGGTCAGGCGGTGGCCGCGATGCGGTGGCGCGAGGCCGGCATCACATCGTCACGATCAGTAGCACCGCGTAGCGCCATGCGATGGACCGCCTGCCCGACCTCGTGGTCTCTGCTCGGCACTTCCCACCGCATCTCCTGACGGGAGAGTGTTCACCCGGGTGATTGGAGTTGCGCGGTGATGATTGAAGATGGTTGGTACTGGCCAGTTTCATTGACATTCGAGCATCGTGCTGCTGCCATTGCCGCACTACCCGCGTGGGCCGGCCCCGGCGATCGGCTCCATCCGCCTCTCGGGATGGGCCGGTTCGTGACGGCGAGAGGCCCCGGGGGCGTTCCGTTCGTCCGTTGAAGGAGTACCGGCATGAAACGCTCTCTCCGGTTCCGGCCCGTCGCCGTGTGTGCGATCGTGCTGGCGGGCTTGGTGTTGGCCCCGCAGGCGGCGCGGGCCTCGACTGGGGCGACCAGTGCTTCGGGGAGCGCGCTGGCGGTCACTCCTCCGATGGGCTACAACAACTGGGCCCGGTTCGGGTGTTCGGCCGACAACCCGAACAGCGGTGACGTCGGGCCGTCCGAGGCGCTGATCCTGGGTCAGGCGGCGTCCCTGGTCAGTTCGGGGCTGGCCGCCAAGGGGTACCGGACCGTCACCATCGACGACTGCTGGATGACGCACTCCCGCGACGCGAGCGGCAACCTGGTGGCGGACCCTGCCAGGTTTCCGAACGGGATGGCGTACATCGGTCGTCAACTACACAGCCAGGGGCTGGAGTTCGGTATCTACGAGGACATCGGCAACTCGACCTGCGGCGGCTACCCCGGCGACTACGGCCACTTCCAGCAGGACGCCGACCTGTTCGCGTCCTGGGAGGTGGACTACGTCAAGCTGGACGGCTGCAACATGCCCTCGGCCGACAACAACCTCGCCGGGTACACCAAGGACTACGCCGCCTTCGCCGCCGCGCTGAAGAAGAACGCCGGCCACCGCGACCTGGTCTTCTCGAACTCGGCGCCCGCCTACTTCTCCATCGGCCCGACCGACCTGGGCAGTTGGTACTCGATCGTCGACGCCTCCGCCAGCAGCAGCCAGCTCTGGCGCAGCGGCTACGACGTGAAGATGGCGCACGCCGGCGGAAGCGCCTGGACCAAGCCGGGCAACCAGGCGGGCGTGCTGACCCAGTACGGCTACAACACCGAACTGGCCCGCTACTCCGGCCCCGGGAACTGGAACGACCCGGACTTCCTGATCCCCGACCAGCTGACCGACGCCGAGACCCGCAGCCAGATCGCGCTGTACTCGGTGACGTCGTCGCCGCTGATCCTGAGCACCGACGTCCCCCACCTGTCGGCGGCGGCGCTGGCCGCCCTGAGCAACTCCGAGGTGATCGGCGTCGACCAGGACGCCCTGGGCGCCGGCGCCGTGCGGATGGGCGACGGGCCGGCCAACTCCGGCAGCGGCGTCGAGCTCGTGGCCAAGCCGCTGTCCGACGGCAGCCTGGCCGCCGTCGTGCTGAACAAGGGCCCCGCCGTCCAGGCCGGCTACATCCTGAGCCTGTCAGCGCTCGGCCTCGACACGGCCGGGAGCGGCTGCGGCTACACCGTCAAGGACCTCTGGGGCAACCAGGGTTGGGCCGGGAACACCTCCGCCGCCTCCGCCGGGTCGGTGGCGCTGGCGAACATCGGCAGCCACGACAACGCCATGCTGAGGATCACCCCGAACGCCGGTTGCGCCGGGTACACCCCCACCGGCCAGATATCCGCCAGCCCGCGCGGCATCAACAGCGCCCCGCTGTGCCTGGAGCGGTACGGGTCCGCCACCGCGGTGGACATCGCCACCTGCACCGGGGCGACCAAGCAGCAGTGGCGGCTGAGGGCCGACGGCACCGTCCGTCTGGTCGAGCCCGGAGCGGGCGGAACCGCCCAGTGCCTGACCGCGCCGTCCGGCACCACGACCAGTGCCGTCAACGGCCAGTCCGGACGGTGGCTGCGGGTCGACGCCTGCGGCGCCGCCGCGGACGCCGGCTACCAGAACTGGTCCTACGGGCGTGACGGCAACCTGGTCCTGGCCGGGTCCACCGCCGGCGCGGGCCTGTGCGCGGACGTCTACGGCGCGACCACCGGCACCTCCGGCACCCCGGTCGACCTCACCGCCTGCGCGGCGGCCCCGGACGCCCTGAAGGCGGCCCAGGTCTGGGCGGCACCGGTCGGCGCCTCCACCTACCAGGCCGACCGCGCCGGCACCCTCGGCGGCCAGGCGCAGGTCTCCGCCTGCGGCACCTGCCCCGACGGCAGGCTGGTCGGCTTCATCGGCGGCACCGGCAACGCCGGCACCCTGACCTTCGCCGACGTCGAGGTCGCCACCGCCGGCACCTACCAGTTGCAGATCGACTACATCAACGGCGACAGCGGGGCCCGCACCGGGAACATCACCGTCAACGGCGGCACCCCGACCCCCGTCGGCTTCCCCAGCAACGGCAGCTGGACCACGGTCCAGTCGAAGCTGGTCACCGTCGGCCTGAAGGCCGGCGCCAACACCATCCGGTTCGGCAACCCCGACGGGTGGGCCGCCTCCATCGCCACCCTCAGCGTCCCCACCGTCCCCACCGGCCGGCTGTACTTCGCCGACACCGACGGCACCCTCGGCGGCCAGGCGCAGGTCACCGCCTGCCCGACCTGCCTCGACGGCAAGCTGGTCGGCTTCATCGGCGGCACTACCAACACCGGCACCCTGACCTTCACCGTCCCCGCCGAGACCACGGGCACCTACCAGCTGCGGATCGACTACATCAACGGCGACGCCGGCGCCCGCACCGGGAACATCAGCGTCGACGGCGGCGCCCCGACCGCCGTCGACTTCCCCAGCAACGGCAGTTGGACCGTCCCGCAGGCCAAGACCGTCGCCGTCACCCTCCGGGCCGGAGACAACACCATCCGGTTCGGCAACCCCGGCGGGTGGGCCGCCTCCGTCTCCACCGTCACCCTCTGACCGCCGGGCCACCCGGAGAGAGCGGCACCGGGCCGCCGGATGCGCCTCCCCCGGTGGGCGATCCGGCGGCCCGGTGGTCCGTCGGCGGCAAGGGTTCGAAGACAGGCCCTAGCGGCCGAGGTTGAAGGTGAGGGCGGGGTTCGCGTTCCGGGCCAGGGTGTGGGCGAAGTCCGGCCACCAGGCGCCGGCGGCGGGGTCCTCGCTGCCGTACTCGGGGTCGGCGGGGCCCGGCGTGCCGCGGTGGCAGGTGCCGTCCGACTCGCCGATGGTCTTGACGTAGAGGTAGGCGTCGGCGAGGGGCCGGCCGGTGTCGGCGGTGGGGCGGACGCCGATGCCGCGGCCGGGGGCGTTGCACCAGGGCTCGGCGTCGGTGTACTTGCCCGCCGGGGGGATCCAGGCGCCCTGGCCGTTGCGGCTGTTGTCCAGGACGTAGTGGGTGAGGTCCTTGACGGGGGGCTTCCCGACGGCCTGGTCGAACCAGGCGTCGACCCACTTCCAGGTGGAGGGGTCGGAGAAGTCCACGGCGTTGCCGGGCTGTCCGTCGTTGGGGGCGGCGGGCGAGTAGTACTGGCTGGCGCAGGTGTCGGTCCGGCCGCGGGCCTCGGCCGGGCCCTCGGTGGCGTACCAGACGCAGGTGGAGACCCAGGTGGCGTACCGGTTGAGCTGGTCGCTGGGCTGGTAGTTGGAGACGTTCAGCGAGAAACCCTGGGTCTTGGACAGGTTCGCCTTGATCAGCCGTCCGGCCAGCTCGCCGACCGGCTGCCAGTTGCTGCTGCCGCCGTCGAGGTAGACGGAGGTCTTCGGCTGGGCCTCCATGATGTCCGCCGCCGCACGGATGTCGGCGTAGCGCTGCTCGGTGCGGGTGCCGTCCGGGTCGCCCTCGGGGCAGTCCTCGGGCAGCAGGGCCAGGCCGTCGGGTTCGACGATGACGGCGGCGCGGCCGGTGCCGATGCCGTCGGCGACGCCCTGGACCCAGGCCCGGTACGCCGCCGGGTCGGCCGCGCCGCCGGCCGAGTAGAAGCTGCAGTCGCGGCCGGTGACGTTGTAGAGGACGAAGACCGGGACGGTGCCGGTGGCCTTGGCCGCCAGCATGGTCTTCCGGACGACCTTCCCGATCTCGGCGGGGGTGCCGTAGTCGAGCCAGATCGCCTGCGGCCAGCTGGCCAACTGGGCCATCCGCAGGGCGTCCTGGACCTTGCCCGCCTTGAGGTCGGCGACCGCCTGCCGGGCCGCCCCGGCCTCGGGGTCGACGTAGAAGCGGGTGTTCCCGGGCAGGGTGTGGTCGACCGCCGGAGTGCCGGACGCGGCAGCGGCCACTCCGCCGCCCAGGCCGCCGGAGGCGAGCGCCGCGCAGGCCACGGGGACGAGCAACCGTCGCACTCTGCTCATGGGGAAGGTCTCCTTCGTACGGGGTGGGGCAGGGGTGGGTGGGGATGTGCCCGGTGCCGGGGTCCGGCAGATTTGCGGCACGCGGGGCCGGGCGGCGCGCCGTCGAGGACGCGGACCGGTGGTGCGGGCGGCAGTGCGTACGTGCGCGCGGGCGGGCGGGCAGGCGGGAAGCACGGGGCGGGGCGGTCGGCAGTGCGTCGGAAGGCTCGCCATGTGGAAGCGCTTCCAGTTTTGTCGCCGACCCGGGCCGCCGTGGGCACTCATGGTGGGGGGTGCGCGACGGACGTGTCAAGAGCCTTCCGAGCGGCCGGGCGGCGGGGGCGCCGCCGCGGGCGGACGGTCGGCGGCGCTCCGGGCGACGGCGGTCAGGTGCGGTCCGGAGTGGCCGTCGAGGGGAGCCGGGGGGTGGTGTGGGTCCTCTTTTCGCAGCTCAGACAGGTGGGTGGGGTGGGTTGAGGCGGGCGCGAAGCGGCCGGGTGCCGCACGTCGAGGCGTCGGAGCGGCCCGGCGGAGGACGGTGGCGGGTGGCGGGTGGCGGCCGGGACGGTCGGTGCGTCCGGGGTGGGGCGGGTGGCGGGTCGGCGGCCGGAAGCGCTACCGGAAAAACCGGGCATGCGCGGGTGTCGGCTCCGGTGGGTCACGATCCGGACGGCCGGGGGCGTGGGATCATCGCAGTGTCCGCCGCCACGTGAAGCCGAGGAGCAAGTGTTTCGATGGAGCCGTCGCCCAGGCGCATGCCGACCCTCGACGAAGTGGCGGAACGGGCCGGCGTCTCGCGTACCGCCGCCTCGCGCGTGATCAACAACGTGCCGCACGTCAGTCGGGCGAAGCGGGAGGCGGTGGAGCGGGCGGTCAAGGAGCTGGGCTACGTCCCCAACCCGACCGCGCGGGCCCTGGCCACCCGCAAGGTCGGCGCGGTCGTGCTGGCCGCCTCCAGCGACGAGGCCGGGCTGTTCGCCGATCCCTTCTTCGCCGAGGTCGTGGTGGGGGTGAGCGCGGCGCTGGAACAGTCCGACCTGGAGCTGATCCTGCTGCTGGCCAACACCCCGCGCGGCCGGGAACGCCTGCGGCAGACGGTCCGCTCGCGGCGGGCGGACGGCATCATGCTGATGCCGCTGGACGGCGACGACCCGCTGGGCGGGCTGGGCGAACAACCCGGAGTCCCGGTGGTCTTCGGCGGCCTGCCGCTGACCGGCGAGCCGCGCTGGTACGTGGACGCCGACAACCGCGGCGGCGCCCGGCTGGCGGCCGAGCACTTCGCCCGGACCGGTCGGCGGCGACCGGTGATGATCACCGGCCAGGCGGACCAGCGGGTCTCGTCGGCCCGCCGACAGGGCTTCACCGAGGGCCTGTTGCTGGCCGGCGTCCCCCTGCTGGACGCGGTCTCCGGCGACTTCCAGGAGGAAGGCGGCGTCCGGGCGATGGCCCGACTCCTGGACGCGCACCCGGAGTTGGACGCGGTCTTCGCCGCCTCGGACGGCATGGCGATCGGGGCGCTCCGGGAACTGCGCCGCCGCGGACGCCGGGTGCCCGAGGACGTGGCGGTGATCGGGTTCGACGACCTGGCCAGCGCCCGGCTGACCAACCCGCCGCTGACCACGGTGCACCAGCCGGTGCGGGCCCTGGGCCACGAGATGGCCCGGATGCTGGTCGGCGCGATCGACGGCCAGGACCCGAGCCCGCTGATCCTGCCCACCCGGCTGACCGTCCGCGAATCCGCCCCGTCACCCGCCCTCCCGGCCCCGACCGCCGCCCCGGCCGCGACCCGCGGGACCCACTGAGGAGCGGGGGCGGCACCTGCGGAGACGGCCGGGAAGGAACCCGCCGCCCGCACCGGCGGCGGGCCGGTCGGGCGCGGCAGGCGCACGGGCAGGACTCCGACAAACGGCGGCAGGAGGCGGACGGCGGACGGCGGACGGCGCTGACGTTCGGCGGCGCGATCGACGGCCGGCCGGGGCTCGAACCCGCTGAGAGCCGGGCGACACCCGCAGGGGCGATCAGGGAAGGCCCACCGCCCCTGCGCCGCCGGGTAGTTCGGGGACGGCTCGGACGTCGGGGCAGGGCTCGGCGGACGGCGCCGACCTGCGGCGACAGCCCGGGCCCGAACCCGCCGGGCCGGGGGGAGCCCGTCGACCGCTCCGACGGCGGCCGGCCGTTCGAGGGCGGAGCGGGTGCCGGGGCGGATGGCGTTGCGGGGCGGCGTGGCGCGCGACGACTGGAAGCGCTTCCAAAGCGTTTCCGGTTCACCCGGGCAACGCCCTTGACACCCCGACCTCACACAGCCGAAACTTCCGGCACAGCCGTGGAAGCGCTTCCAGTATCGCGCTTCCGGCCGAAGGACCACCGAAATCCCCCCTCAGCATCAGCAGTCGTCCGGCCCGGCCGGCGACGCAGCGCAGCCTTGCGTCACGCCCACGAATGGGAGCGCTCCCACATGTCTTCTGTCCAGGCCCGACCGGGCCCCTCCGCGGTCTCTACGAACTCCGTGAACCTCCTGGAGGACACGGGGGACGTCCGCCACTTCCCCGCCGGCTTCCTGTGGGGCAGCGCCACCTCCGCGTACCAGATCGAGGGCGCGGCGAACGAGGACGGGCGCGGCGCGTCGATCTGGGACACCTTCTGCCGCACGCCCGGCCGGGTGCACCGGGGCGACACCGGTGACGTGGCCGCCGACCACTACCACCGCTGGCGCGAGGACGTCGCGCTGATGAAGGAGCTGGGCCTCAACGCGTACCGGTTCTCGGTGTCCTGGCCGCGGGTGCAGCCGACCGGGCGGGGCCCGGCGGTGGAGCGCGGGCTGGACTTCTACCGGCGGCTGGTGGACGGGCTGCTGGAGGCCGGGATCACGCCGGTCGCCACGCTCTACCACTGGGACCTGCCGCAGGAGTTGGAGGACACGGGCGGCTGGCCGCGGCGCGCCACCGCCGAGCGTTTCGCGGAGTACGCCCGGCTGGTGGGCGAGGCGCTGGGCGACCGGGTGCGGCACTGGACCACCCTGAACGAGCCCTGGTGCTCGGCCTTCCTGGGCTACGGCTCCGGAGTGCACGCCCCCGGCCGCACCGACGCCGGTGACGCGCTGCGCGCGGCGCACCACCTCAACCTGGCGCACGGCCTGGGCACGGCGGCGCTGCGCTCCGTGCTGCCGCGCGGCGCCGAGCTGTCGGTGTCGCTCAACCTGCACCAGGTCCGGCCGCTCACCCCGAGCCCGGCGGACCTGGACGCCGCCCGGCGGATCGACGCGGTGGGCAACCGGGTCTTCCTCGGTCCGATGCTGCGCGGCGCCTACGACGAGGACCTGCTGGCGGACACCGCGCACCTGGTGGACTGGGACGGGCTGGTCCGGCCCGGCGACCTGGCCACCGCCGCCGCCCCGATCGACCAGCTTGGCCTGAACTACTACACCCCGGCGGTGGTCTCGGCGGGCGGCGGCGTCCGCAACGACGCGCACGGCCGCAGCGAGCACAGTCCGTGGTCGGGCGCCGAGGGGGTGGCGTTCCACCAGCCCCCCGGCGAGGTCAGCGCGATGAACTGGAGCATCGACCCGTCCGGTCTGCGCGACCTGCTGGACCGGGTGCACCGGGAGCGTCCGGGCCTGCCGATCGTGATCACCGAGAACGGGATGGCCTGCGAGGACTACGTCTCGCCCGAGGGCGTGGTCAACGACACCGAACGGATCGCCTACCTGCACCAGCACCTGGGCGCGGTGCACGAGGCGATCGAGGCCGGGGTGCCGGTGGCCGGGTACTTCGCCTGGTCGCTGATGGACAACTTCGAGTGGGCGTACGGCTACGCCAAGCGCTTCGGCCTGGTCTACGTGGACTTCGCCTCGCAGCGGCGCACGCCGAAGAACAGCGCGCTCTGGTACGGCCGGACCAGCCGCCGCGGCGGCCTGACCCGGCGACCCTGAAGGAGCGCCCGCAGATGCGAACGATCGTGCGCCGTCTCGGCTTCTACCTGCTGGCCGGCTTCGCGGCGGTGACCGCCAACTTCTTCCTGGCCCGGCTGCTGCCCGGCAGCGCGCTGCAGAACGTGCTGTCCAAGCTGCGCTCGGCCAACCTCGACCAGGAGGCGGTCAAGGCCCTGGAGGCCCAGTACGGCGGGGGCCACGCGAGCCTGCTCTCGCAGTACCTCACGTACCTGGGCCACCTGCTCCGGGGCGACCTGGGCGTCTCCACCTCGCAGTCCTCGCCGGTGGCGACCATCCTGGGCGAGAGCCTGCCGTGGACGCTCGGACTGGTCGGCACGGCGACCGTACTGGCCTTCCTGGTCGGCACGGTGGGCGGCATCGTGATCGGCTGGAAGCGCAACGGGCTGCTGGACGGCCTGCTGCCGGCCACCACCTTCTTCCAGGCCGTGCCGTACTTCATCCTGGCCTTCCTGGTGATGATGACGCTGGGCTTCTTCGGCGGCCTCTTCCCGTACCAGAACGGCTACGACATCGGCCGGGACGCCGACCTGACGCCCGGGTGGAACGGCCCGTTCGTGCTCAGCGTGGTCGAGCACGGCGCACTGCCGGTGCTGACCGTGGTGCTGGCCTCGCTGGCCGGCTGGGTGGTCGGCATGCGCAACCTGATGATCACCACGATGGACGAGGACTACGTCCTGGTCGCCGCGGCGAAGGGCCTGCCGCAGTGGCGGGTGGCGGCGGTCGCCGCGCGCAACGCGATCCTGCCGACCATCGCCAACTTCGCGCTGTCGATCAGCCTGGTGGTCACCGGCTCACTGGTGACCGAAATCGTCTTCACCTACCCGGGCGTCGGCTGGCAGATCTACCAGGCCGTCCTCACCGGTGACTTCCCGCTGCTCCAGGGGATCCTGCTGGTCGTCGTGTTCACCGTGCTGGCCGTGAACCTGATCGCGGACATCGCCTACGTCGCCCTCGACCCCCGCGCCCGCAAGGAGGCCTGAGCGATGCCCCGGATGCTCCGCTCCCGCAAGGTGGCCACCGGCCTGGTGCTGCTGCTGGTCCTGCTGCTGCTGGCCCTGGTCGGTCCGCTGCTCGCCCCGCACGCGCCGGACTTCCAGGCCAACCGCAGCAGCGGCCTGCCGCTGCCGCCCTCCGCCGAGTACTGGCTCGGCACCGACCAGCAGCAGCACGACCTGTTCTCCCGGCTGCTGTCCGGCGGCCGCGACACCCTGCTGATCTCCTTCCTGGCCGGCGCGCTGGCCAACGTGCTGTCCGTCCTGGTCGGCGTCACCGCCGGGTACCTGGGCGGACTCGCCGACGAGGTGCTCTCCGCGCTGACCAACATCTTCCTCGCGCTGCCCGGCCTGCTGATCCTGATGGTGATCATGAAGCCGCTGCCGCCGTCGGAGACCTCGAACCCGTTCCTGATCGGCTCGGTGATCGCGGTCACCGCGTGGGCCTGGGGCGCCCGGGTGCTGCGGGCCCAGACGATGGCGCTGCGCGGTCAGGACTACGTCGAGGCGTCCAAGGTGATCGGCGAGCGCACCTGGCGGATCATCCTCTTCGAGGTGGTGCCGAACCTGCTGCCGATCCTGGCCTCGGCGTTCATCTTCACGGTGATCTACGGCATCGGCACGTACACCGCGCTGGCCTGGCTCGGCGTGATCAGCCCGGCCTCGGTGACCTGGGGCACGGTGCTCAACGAGGCGCAGGCGTCCGGTGCGGCGATCAACGGCTACTGGTGGTGGTACCTGCCGCCGGCGCTGGCGGTGGCCCTGGTCGGCATCGCGCTGGCGCTGATCAACTTCGGCATCGACGAGATCACCAACCCGCGGCTGTCCTCGGTGCGCGGCGGCCGGGGCGTCAAGGTCCGCTTCCGGCTGGGGCTGACCCCGGTGCTGCGGACCGCCACGGGCGACCGCGACCGGACCGAACCGCCTTCCGCGGACGGCGAGTTCACGCCCACGGCGGTGCGGACCGCCGCGAAGAGCGGAGACCCGAAGACCCTGGAGGCCCAGCCGTGACCGGCGAACCGATCCTCGAAGTGCGCGACCTGTGCGTCGACTACGGCCTGGGCGACCGGGCGGTGCGCGCCATCACCGACGCGAGCCTCACCCTGCGCCGGGGCGAGGTGCTCGGCCTGGCCGGCGAGTCCGGCTCCGGCAAGTCCACCCTGGCGTACGCGCTGACCCGGCTGCTGCGCGCCCCCGGCGTGATCACCGGCGGCGAGGTCCGCTTCCACGGCCGGGACGGCTCGCTGGACCTGCTGGCGGCCGACGCGGCCGAGCTGCGCCGGGTGCGCTGGAACCAGATCTCGGTGGTCTTCCAGAGCGCCATGCACGCCCTGAACCCGGTGGCCCGGATCGACGCCCAGCTGACCGACGCGCTGCGGGCGCACCGCGCCCGGCTGACCGCCGCGCAGCGCACCGAGCGGGCGGCGGAACTGCTGCGGCTGGTGGGCATCAGCGCGGACCGGCTGCGCAGCCACCCGCACGAGCTGTCCGGCGGCATGCGGCAGCGGGTGATGATCGCGATGGCCCTGGCGCTGGACCCGGAGATCGTCATCATGGACGAGCCGACCACCGCGCTGGACGTCGTCACCCAGCGCGAGATCCTCACCGAACTACTGCGGCTCAAGGACGAGTTGGGCTTCGCGATCGTCTTCATCACGCACGACCTGTCCCTCCTGGTCGAGCTGGCCGACACCATCGCGATCATGTACGCGGGGCGGCTGCTGGAACGCGCCCCGGCCCGGGCGCTGTTCGAGGGCCCCCGGCACCCGTACACGGCCGGCCTGCTCGACTCCTTCCCCGCGCTGCACGGCGAACGGGTGCGGATGGAGGGCATCCCCGGCTCGCCGCCCGCCCTGACCGCACTGCCGACCGGCTGCTCCTTCCACCCGCGCTGCGCGTTCGCGCTGGAGCGCTGCGCCGTCGACTTCCCGCCCACCACCGTGCCCGCGGGCGACTCCGCCGAGCGGCTGGCCGCGTGCTGGCTGCACGGGGGCGGCCGTGGACTGCCGGCACCGCCGGCCCGATCCCTGGGGAGGAACCTGTGACCGGCACCGTCGACCCCACCGCACCCCGCGTGGTGCACGGCCCCAAGCGGCCGGGCGTCCCGGCCCTGGAGGCCCGGGGCCTGACCAAGCACTTCCCGGTGCACCGGGGGCTGCGCGGCCGCGCGGTGGTGCACGCCGCCGAGGACATCTCGCTGGCGCTGCCCGAGGCGACCGTGACGGCGGTGGTGGGCGAGTCGGGTTCCGGCAAGTCCACGCTGTCGCGGCTGCTGACCCGGCTGATCGCGCCGACCTCGGGCGAACTGCTGCTCGACGGCGAGCCGGTGGGCACCTCGGCCCGGGAGCGCCGGGCGTACACCAGCCAGGTCCACCTGGTCCTGCAGGACCCGTTCTCCTCGCTGAACGGCGTGCACGGCGTCCGCTACCACCTGGAGCGGCCGCTGAAGCTGCACCGCAAGGCGCGCGGTGAGCAACTGGACGCGCTGGCCGAGGAGTTGCTGGAGCGGGTCAGTCTCACCCCGGCCGACCGCTACCTTGACAAGTTCCCGCACGAGCTGTCCGGCGGACAGCGCCAGCGGGTCGCCATCGCCCGCGGCCTGGCGGTGCGCCCCCGGGTGCTGCTGGCCGACGAGCCGGTGTCGATGCTGGACGTCTCGATCCGGCTGGGCGTGCTCAACCTGCTGGACGAGCTGCGCGAGCGCGAGCGGCTGGCCATCCTCTACGTCACCCACGACATCGCCTCGGCCCGCTACCTGGCGGACACCGTGGTGGTGATGTACGCGGGACAGGTGGTGGAGTCCGGCCCCGCGCAGCAGATCACCGACTCCCCGGCCCACCCGTACACCCGGCTGCTGCTGAGCGCCGCGCCGGACCCGCACCGCAGCGGGCCGGTGGTGCTGCGCGGCCGGGGCGCGCCGCCGAGCCTGATCGACCCGCCGGGCGGCTGCCGCTTCCACCCGCGCTGCCCGTTCGCGATGCCGGTCTGCGCCGAGGCCGCGCCGCCCGCCCTGCCGGCCGGGCCCGACCGGGTCGCGGCCTGCTGGCTGCTGAGCCCGGACCGGACGGCGGAGGCCGTGGGGCCCGCCGCCGTGGCCGAGGCCGACGGTGCCACCCCCTACCCCGGCGAGTAGCGGGCCCGTCCCGCACCCCTGGTCCCGTACGTCCGCGTACGGCGCTTCCCACCGAAACCCCGCCCGGCGGCGTGCGACCGCCGGGACTCGACGCCGCCGCCGAGTCGGCGCCGAACCACAGAAGGAGCACGTCACCATGAGCCGTTCCACCGCTCGGAGAGCCGCCGCCCTGGTCGCGGCGATCGGCCTCGGTATCACCGCCTGTTCCGGCTCCGGCGCGGGCTCGGGCAAGGCCGCGAAGGACCGCACCCTGGTGGTGGAGTCCAACCCGGTGCCCTCCTTCACCGAGAACTACAACCCGTTCGACGGCAACTCCTTCCTGACCCTCGCCAACGCCCGCTCGCTGGTGTGGGAGCCGCTGTTCCAGTTCAACACCCTCACCGAGCAGGACCCGATCCCGTGGCTGGCCAAGGGCTACGAGTGGTCGAACGGGAACAAGACCCTCAAGCTGACGCTGGCCCCGGGCGTCAAGTGGAGCGACGGCCAGGCGTTCTCCTCGGCCGACGTCAAGTTCACCTTCGAGCTGCTGAAGGCCAACCCGGCGGCCAACGGCGGCGGCGCCCCGCTGCCCGGCACCATCGAGACGCCCGACGCCGACACCGTGGTGATGAGCTTCGACGTCCCGCAGAAGGCCAACTTCGCCGGCATCGCCAACCAGCTGATCGTGCCCCAGCACGTCTGGTCCGGCGTCCAGGACCCGGCCACCGCGGTGATCAAGGCCGACCGGCTGATCGGCACCGGCCCGTACCTGCTGGACAAGTTCACCAGCCAGAACGTCACCTTCAAGGTCAACCCGCGGTTCCGCGAGACCCCGAAGGTCAAGCGGATCTCCTTCCCCGCCTACGCCACCAACGACGCGGCCGCCCTGGCGCTCAGCTCCGGCGAGATCGACCTCGCGGGCAACAACATCAACAACGTGCTGAACACCTTCGTCGGGAAGAACCCGCAGCACCACCACCTGTTCCAGGAGGACGCGCCGTACTTCCCGGCGTCCAACACGGCCTCGCTCTTCCTCAACACCAAGAGCGGGAGCGCCCCGGCGCTGGCCGACCCGGCGGTGCGGCAGGCGATCAGCGCGGGCATGAACCGCAAGGCGTACACCAGCCAGTGCGAGACCGACTACGCGCTGCCCGCCACCTCCTCCAGCGGCCTGCTGCTGCCCAACGACGCCAAGGCGCTGGACCCGGCGCTGAAGGACGACCTCAAGCCGGAGGCCGACGCCGCCGAGGTCGACTCGCTGCTGGGCGCGGCCGGCTGGAGCAAGACCGACGGCAAGTGGACCAAGGACGGCAGGACGATCAAGTTCACGATCATCGACCCGAACTCGTTCACCGACTACTGGTGCGCGGCCCAGGCGATGGCCAAGGACCTCGACGCGCTCGGCTTCGACGTCGACGCGAACGGCGCGTTCGACTTCAACAGCTGGAACACCGCGATCACCACCGGAAAGTACGACGCGGCGATCCACTGGGGCCAGGGGGGCACCGCCTACCAGCGCCTGCAGTACGTGCTGGACCCGCGGATGGGTGCCGAGACCGGCAAGGTCGCGGCGGGCGACTTCAGCAAGTACGACCCGGCGAAGTCGCTGGACGCGGTGAAGGCCTTCGAATCGGCGGCCGACCCGGCGGCCGAGCAGGCCGCGCTGCACGACCTGCAGCGGATCATGTCGCAGGACGTGCCCGCCGTGCCGGTCTTCTACGGCCCCGCCTGGTACGAGTACAACGACACCCAGTTCACCGGCTGGCCGAACGAGAGCGACCCGTACATGAACCCGTCGCCCAACAGCCAGGCGTACGAGTACATCATCCTCAAGCTGGCCCCGCGCGACTGACCCGCGCACCGGGCGGCAGAGCCGTACGCCCACGGGTGGAAGCGCTTCCGGACCCGCCGGACGGGAGCGCTTCCCCCCACCACCCCGGAGTTCCGCGCGCGACACGACGGACCCCCACCGGCGTCCGCGCGCGGCGCACCACAGGCACCACAGGCACCATCCCCCACCCACCCGTGCCCCAAGGAGGCCGACCATGCGATCCTCTGCGCAGTCCCGTCAACTCCGCGGCCGTCGCTGGCTGCTCGCCCCGCTCGCCGCGCTCGCGCTGACCGTCAGCCCGATCGCCAGCCCCGCCGCCAACGCCGCCATCGGCGGCAGCTTCACCGACAACTTCGACTCCTTCGACACCGGCCGCTGGCACAAGGCCGACGGCTGGACCAACGGCGGCATGTTCAACGCCGGCTGGCGCGCCGACCACGTCTGGTTCAACGGCGGCGTGATGGGCGAGAACCTCGACACCGCCACCTGCCCGAGCGGCTGCTCCGGCCGGCCCTACGCCTCCGGCGAGTTCCGCTCCAACGACCTGTTCTCGTACGGGCGTTTCGAGGCCCGGCTCCAGGCCGTGAAGAACCCGGGCACGGTCACCGGGTTCTTCACCTACACCGGGCCGAGCGACAACCAGCCCTGGGACGAGATCGACGTCGAGATCCTCGGCAAGAACCCGACCCAGCTCCAGACCAACTACTTCACCAACGGCGTCGGCGGCCACGAGACCGTCATCGACCTCGGCTTCGACGCCTCCGCCGGGTACCACAACTACGCCATCGAGTGGTGGAACCAGGGCACCATCAACTGGTTCGTCGACGGCAAGCTCGTCCACCAGGAGAACGGCTCGCGCGGCGCCCTGCCCACCCACCCGATGCGGCTCATCGCCAACCTGTGGCCCGGCACCGGGGTCGACAGCTGGCTCAGCCCCTTCACCTACCCGGGCACGCCGCTCACCGCCCGCTACGACTGGATGAAGTACACCAAGTACTGAGCGCCGGCCGGTGCGGCGTTGAAGCGATAGGACGGTGAGGCGTCCGGCGCGGGGTCCCCCACCCCGCGCCGGGCGGCTTTCGCGCGTTCGTGCGTCCGCGCGTTCGTGCGTCCGCGGCCGGGCGGGCCGGGGTCAGGCGGTGGCGGCGGCCGGGTCCGGGGCGGTGGCGGGCTCCGGGGTGCCGGTGCGGCGGCGGGTCGGGAGGAGGGCGTCGAGGGCGAGGGCACCGGGGCCGGTGGCGGCGAGGAGCAGGAAGGTCCAGGCGAAGAGGGCGGCGCTCTCGCCGCCGTTCTGGATCGGGAGCAGGCCGTTCTCCTGGTGGACGGAGAAGTAGGCGTAGGCCATCGAGCCGGAGCAGACCACGGCGGCCGTCCGGGTGCCGAGGCCGAGCAGGACCAGGGTGCCGCCGACGAGTTGGATGACGGCCGCGTACCAGCCGGGCCAGGACAGCGTCTCCACCGTGCCGCCGCCCTTGGCGCCGCCCAGGACGCCGAACAGCGAGGCCGCGCCGTGGCAGGCGAAGAGCAGGCCGGTCACGGCGCGGGTCAGGCCGACGAGGTAGGGGCGGGCCGCTTCGACCGTGTGGTGAGGAGCGGACGGGGACATGGGGGCCTCCATGGGCGCATGCGACGCGTTCAGCGCGTTCACAACAGAAACTTAGGTTAGCCTCACCTATTTTTGATTGAAGGCGCAACCATCCTCGCGAATTCTCCACAACCGGACGGCCACGGGCCGCTCACGCACCGGAGCGGCCGGGCGGGGCGAGGAGCGGGGCGAGGAGCGGGGCGAGGGGTGGGAAATCGGTTTGGCGGGGCGGGTTCCCTAGGATAGCTTGGCTCAAGCCTAGGGACCCTAGGCGCGAGCAGGAGCGGAGAGGGCGAGAGGCATCATGAAAGCGCTGACCGAACCGGCGATCCGGGCGTCGTTCGTCAACTGCACCAAGGGCGAGGCGAGTCGGCTCGCGCTGCCCCGGGGCCTGGCCGAACTGCCGTGGGAGGAACTGGACTTCCTGGGGTGGCGGGACCCCGGAGCCCCCGACCGGGGGCACCTGGTGGCCGAGCACGGCGGGCGGCTGGTGGGCGTCACGCTGCGGCGGGCGCAGCGGGCGGGGGCCGGGGCCCGGCAGGGGGCCATGTGCTCGATCTGCCGGACGGTGCACGCGGCGTCCGGGGTGGCGCTGCTGACGGCGCGGAAGGCGGGGCGGCCGTCCGGGGAGGAGTACGCGTCGGCGGGCGAGTACTTCTGCGGCGACCTGGCGCGCTCGCTGTACGTGCGAGGGCACCGGCGGGCGTCGGCGGGCGGGGTGCGGATGCGGAAGAGCCTGAGCACCGAGGAGCGGGTCGCCCGGGTCCGGGTGAACCTGGCCGCGTTCCTGGACCGGGTGGTGCGGCCGTGAGCGGCGGGGCGGGAGCGGAGGCGAGGGCGGGAACGGAGGCGAGGGCGGGGGCGGGCGCTCCGGTGGCGCGGGCGTCCGTCGACGGCAGGTGGTGCGGCCTGCGCTGGTGCGGGCGGCGCTGGTGTTCGGGGTGGGGGCGTTCGCCCCGCTGACCGGTGCGGTGGCGGACGGTCCGGCGGCGAACGTCCAAGCGCCGAAAGGGAGTTGCGGCGGCGGCGCGCAGGGGTTCAGCGGGCCGGGGGCCAGTTCTCCAGGAGGTGGTGCAGGCCGGTGGTGATGCGCCGCCAGGAGTCGGCGGCGGCGCGCGGGTGGTTGAAGCCGCCGGCGCTCTCGATGCCGATGAAGCCGTGGAAGGTGCTGCGCAGGAGGCGGGCGGCGTCGGTCAGGTCGGGTTCGTCGAGGCGGTAGTGGCGCATCACCGCGTAGGTCAGTTCGATGCTCCGGGCGAACACCGCGGTGTCGGTGAACCGGTCGGGGTCCAGCGGCAGTTGGGTGGCGGCGTAGCGACCGGGGTGGGCCAGCGCGTAGTGCCGGTAGGCGTCCGCGAAGGCGGTCAGCGCCTCGCCGCCGGAGCGGCCGGCGATGGCGGCGGCCAGCGCCTGGTTCAGCTCGTCGGAGGCCAGCAGGGCGACCCGGACCCGGATCTCCTGGAGGTTCTTGACGTGCGAGTAGAAGCTGGCGTCCTTCACCCCGAACCGGCGGGCCAGCGCGGAGACGGTGACCTTCTCGATGCCGACCTGGTCGGCGAGTTCGGCGGCGGCGCGGGTGATGCGTTCGACCGTCAGCCCAGCGTGCGCAGCCATGTTCCCCGTCCTGTGCGTGGCCCTTCGAGCGGGTGGCCAGTTTATCGGGATTCGGGTGCGACCTTTTCCGGCGCCGCCGCGTCGGTATCGGGTGGGAACGTCGGCGCGGGGAGTACGGCCGGGGTTCCGCAGGGCCGGGGAGAGATCAACCGATACCCCGGC
The DNA here is from genome assembly GCF_044769485.1 of Kitasatospora sp. NPDC090308. Classification (NCBI taxonomy): domain Bacteria; kingdom Bacillati; phylum Actinomycetota; class Actinomycetes; order Kitasatosporales; family Streptomycetaceae; genus Kitasatospora; species Kitasatospora sp. NPDC090308. The sequence continues at coordinate 537,052 of NZ_JBIVXY010000001.1, forward strand.
AAATGGTAATGTCCATGCCAAAACGGGGGCGCGGGTGACGTGTGCCCCCGGCCGATCCGCACCCTGGAGCACCCTTGCCCGGACGCCCGCCCCGCCACCACCGGTACCGCCGCAGCCTGCCGCTGGCCGCCGCGGTCCTCGCCGCCTCCCTGCTCGCCGGCTCGGCCCAGGCCGACGACCCGGCCCCGGCCGACGCCACCCTGACCGCCGACCTCGACGCCCTGCTGTCCGACTCCCGGCTGGCCAACGCCCAGACCGGCGTCGAGGTGCTGGACGCCGCCACCGGGCAGGTGCTGTACGCCCGGCAGCCGCAGGCGCTGCTCACCCCGGCGTCCACCATGAAGACGGTGACCTCCACCGCCGCGCTCGACCTGCTCGGCGCGGACTACCGGTTCACCACCGAGGTGCGCACCACCGGCAGCCGGTACGGCTCCAAGGTGGTCGGCGACCTGGTGCTGCGCGGCGGCGACCCCACCCTGCTGGTGCAGGACCTCGACGACCTGGCCGCGCAGGTCGCGGCGTCCGGGATCACCACCGTCACTGGCCGGGTGCTGGCCGACGGCACCCGCTACGACAGCACGCCGCTCGGCCCCGGCTGGGCCTGGGACGACGAGCCGTACTCGTACAGCCCGCAGATATCCGGGCTGACGGTCGCCAACGACCCCGAGTACCTGATGGACACCGTGCAGGTGACGGTCACGCCGGGCGCGGCCGCCGGGCAGGCGGCGAAGGTCACCCTGAACCCGGCCGAGGCGCCGATGGCGTTCGCCGGGTCGGTGGCCACCGGCGCGGCGGGCAGCGGCTCGTCCGTCGAGGTGGACCGCGGGCGCGGCAGCAACGAGCTGGCGCTGTCCGGCAGCATCGCGGCCGGGGCCGCGCCGGTCACCTCCTGGGTGACGGTCGAGGACCCGTCGACGTACGCGGGCCGGGTGTTCGCGGGCGCGCTGGCCCGGCACGGCGTGCGGGTGGCGCACGGCGGCGCGCAGGCGGCGACCGGGCAGGAGGGCTCGCAGCCGCTGGTCTCGCACCGCTCGCAGACCCTGGCCGAACTGGTCGTCCCGATGCTGAAGATCAGCAACAACGGCATGGCCGAGCACCTGACCAAGGAGATCGGCAAGGTCAAGGGCGGCCGCGGCGACTGGGCGACCGGCATCGCCCAGGTCCAGGCGTTCCTGAAGGCCAACGGGCTGGGCACCCCCGCCGGGCGGCAGGTCGACGGCTCCGGCCTGTCCCGCTACGACCTGATCACCCCGGCCAAGATGGCCGACCTGCTCCGGCTGGTCCAGGACCGGCCCTGGTTCGGCGCCTGGTACGACGCCCTGCCGGTGGCCGGCAACCCGCAGCGGATGGTCGGCGGCACGCTGGCCGCCCGGATGACCGGCACCAAGGCCGCGAACAACGTGCACGCCAAGAGCGGCTCGATGGGCGGCGTCGACAACCTGGTCGGCTACGCCACCGCCCCCGACGGCCGCCGCCTGGTCTTCGCCGTGCTGATCAACGACTTCGCCGGCACCAGCCCCCGCCCGGTCCTGGACGCGATCGCCGTCCGCCTGGCCACCGGCCCCGCCACGACGCCCGCGGCCGGCACCCCCCAGCAGAAGGCCAGGTCACTGAACGCCCCGGCCGCGGACGACGGCTACACCGGCACCCGCTGGGAGGACTGCGAGGCCGTCGCCCACTGCTGAGCCCCGCCGAGCCCTTCCCGCCCCGGACCCCGCCGCACCGCGCGGCGGGGTCCGGGGCGGTTTTCGGCGGCTGCGGATTTCACACGGCCGTCATCCATCAAACGGTTGATTGACGCGGGTGGCGCGCGTACGCTCCCCGCCATGACCGAGCCACCGGCGCCGAGCGCGCCGCAGAGCCAGGCCGACCTGAGTCGGGAGCGGATCGTCGCGGCGGCGACCACGCTGTTCGCGGAGCGCGGGTACGACGGGACGACCACCCGGACGATCGCCGCCGCCGCGGGGTTGAACGTCGCCACCGTCGCGTACCACGTGGGCGGGAAGGGCGAGTTGTACCGCGAGGTGATGCGGCGGGCGCACGAGGCCGAGCGGGCGGCGGTGGCGGGGGCGCTGCGGGAGTTCGGGGCGCGGGCGGGGGCGGACCCGGCGGGGGCGGCGGTCGCCTTCGCGGACCGGTACCTGGACTTCTGCCTGGAGCGGCCGGACGTGCCCGCGCTGTGGATGCGGCGCTGGCTGGCGGACGCCGCCGAGTTCGCCGGCCTGGAGGAGGAGTACACCCGGCCGCTGCTGGAGTCGGTGCGCGACGCGCTGGCCGCCGCGCTGCCGGGAGTTCCGCCGGAGCGCGCCGAGTTGGCGGTGTGGACGGTGCTGTGGACGGTGCACGGCTTCTGCCGGTCGATGATCCGCGGGCAGGTCCCCCGGTTCCGGGCCCACCTGCACGCGCTGGTGCTGCGCGAGCTGGGGATCGGGGGGACGCCGTGAGCGCCGGGGGCATAGGCCGGCGGGAGCTGGCCGGGTACGCGCTCGGCTCGGTCGGGACGGGCATCCACGCGACCGTCCCCGGCCTGCTGCTGCTGTACTTCATGACCGACGCGCTGGGCGTGCCCGCCGGGGTCGCGGGCCTGGTCGTGGCGCTGCCGAAGGCCTGGGACGCGCTGTTCAACCCGACCGTCGGCGCCGCCAGCGACCGGGAGGCGCTGCGCACCGGCCGCCGCGGCCGGATCCTGCTGGCCGGCGCGCTCGCGCTGCCCGTCGCCTTCGCCGCGATGTTCCTCTCCCCGCTGACCGGCGCCGGCGCCGCCGCCTGGGTGGCCGTCACCTTCGTGCTGGCCTCCAGCGCGTTCGCCCTGTTCCAGGTCCCGTACGTGGCGCTGCCCGCCGAGATGTCGGACCGCCCCGAGGTGCGCACCCGGATCACGGTGTGGCGGATCGTCTGCCTGACCGTCGGCATCCTGGTCGCGGGCGGCCTGGCCCCCGCCCTGGTGTCGCTGGCCGGGGGCGGGCGGCGCGGGTACGCGGTGATGGGCGCGGTGATCGCCGTCCTGCTGCTGGCGACGCTGCTGGTGCCCGCGCTGGGCGCCCGCCGGGTGGCCGCCCGGCCCGGCCCCGAGCCGCTCGGCCTGCGGGCCGCGCTGCGCACCGCGCGCGGCAACCGGGCGTTCTTCGCGCTGCTGGGCGCGTTCGTGCTGCAGGCCGCCGCGGTGGCGATCATGCTGGCCGCCGCCCCGTACACCGCCGCCTACTGGCTGGGCGGCTACGGCCTGACCTCGGTGCTGTTCGTCTGCCTGGTCGCGCCGAGCGCCGTCGCCGTGCCGCTGTGGGGCCGGGCCGCGGCCCGCTGGGGCCGGCTGCGCTGCCTGGGCGCCGCGACCGCGCTGTTCGCGCTGGCCGCCGCCGCGCTGTGGCCCACCGCCGGGACGGGGGCGGCGCGGGTCACCGCCACCCTGGTGCTGTGCGCGCTGCTCGGCGTGGCGTACGCGGCGCTCCAGGTGCTGCCGCTGTCGCTGCTGCCGGACACCGTGCACGCGGACGCGGCGCGCACCGGGCGCCTGCAGTCCGGGGCGTTCACCGGCCTGTGGACGGCGGGCGAGACGGCCGGGCTGGCCGCCGGGCCCGGACTGTTCTCGCTGGCGCTGGCCGCCGCCGGTTTCGCCTCCTCGACCACCGACCACCCCGTCGCGCAGACCGCCACCGCCCGGGCCGGCGTCCTGCTCGGCTTCAGCCTGGTCCCGGCCGTGCTGATGCTGGCCTCGCTGCCCGCCCTGCGGGCGTACGGGCGGCGGCGGGCCGCCGTTCCCGCCGTTGTCGTCGATTCGCTTGCTGGAGAACTCTCGTGACGGACCGTCAGAACGGGCTGCCGGCCGCCGGCCGCCCCGCCGAGGAGCTGCTCGCCGAGCTGCGCGCGCTCACCGCCGCCGACCTGCCCACCCGCGGCGGGCGCACCACCGCCTACACCTACGACGCCGGGCGGCCCGAGGTGCGGGCCGCCGCGGAGGGCGCGTACCTGGCCATGCTGGAGGTCAACGGCCTCGACCCGACCGCGTTCCCGAGCACCGTCGCCCTGGAGCGGCAGGTGGTCGGCGCGGTCGCCGCCCGGCTCGGCGGGGACGGGCGCACGCCCGGCATCTTCACCAGCGGCGGCACCGAGTCGATCCTGCTCGCCGTCAAGGCCGCCCGGGACGCCCGGCCCGAGGTCGCCGAGCCGGAGATCGTGGTGCCCGCGACGGCGCACGCCGCGTTCTTCAAGGCCGGGACGTACCTGAGGGTCAAGGTCGTCGCGGTGCCGGTCGACCCGGCGACCTTCCGGGCGGTGCCGGAGGCGGTGGCGGCGGCCTGCACCGACCGGACGGTGCTGGTGGTCGCCTCCGCGCCCTCGTACGCGCACGGGGTGGTCGACCCGGTCGCGGCGATCGCCGCGGCGGCGGCCGAACGCGGCCTGCCCTGCCACGTGGACGCCTGCGTGGGCGGCTGGCTGCTGCCCTGGCTGGCCGAGGCCGGGGCCGAGGTCCCGCCGTTCGACCTGTCGGTGCCCGGCGTCACCTCGCTCTCCTGCGACCTGCACAAGTTCGGGTACGCGCCCAAGGGCGCCTCCGTGCTGCTCTTCCGCGACCAGGCGATGCGGCTGGCCGCGTACTTCGCCTGCGCGCAGTGGCCCGGCTACCCGGTGGTCAACTCCACCGTCCAGAGCAGCAAGGGCGCCGGACCGCTGGCCGGGGCCTGGGCCACCCTGCAGGCCCTCGGGGCGGACGGCTACCGGGAGTTGGGGCGTTCGGCGCTCGCCGCGACCCGGCGGCTGATCGCGGGCGTCGGGGAGATCGACGGGCTGCGGGTGCTCGGCTCGCCGGACGCCACGCTGGTCGCGATCGGCACCGAGGGCGAAGATCCCTTGGACCTCTGGGAGTTGGCGGACGAGTCGCGCGAGCGCGGCTTCTTCCTGCAACCCCAGCTGAGCGTCGACGGCCTGCCCGCCAGCCTGCACCTCACCCTCACCGGAGTCAGCGGGGAGGGCGTCGAGGACCTGCTCGCGGCCCTGCGCGCGAGCGTCGCCGCCGTCCGGGCGCGCGGACCGGTGGCACCGCCCACCGAGATCCTCGCCCTGCTCGACCAGCTCGACTTCACCACCCTGGACGACGCGACCTTCGCCGCCCTCCTCCCGGCCGCCGGCCTCGACCTCTCCCCCGGCTCCACCACCCGGATGGCCGGCGTCAACCGCCTCCTCGACGGCCTCCCCCCGCACCTGCGCGACCGGCTCGCCACCCGGTTCCTCTCCGCGCTGTACAGCCCCTACCTGGACGCGTAGCGGCCGGGGGCCCGGGAGCAGGGGCGGGGCACCGGATCGGGCGGCCGCGGCGGGGCGGTCGCGATTCGCCCGGTCCGGCGCCCCGATCCGGCACCCCGATCCGGCAAAGGAAACCCCAAGGGGTGCCCAAGCGACGGATGGGCGAGCGGGGTGCGAATGTGGTGAACGCGTGCGGTTGCGGCGGGTCGGTTCGCTAGCATGGCGCGCTCAAGTGGTCGGACTGACACCGGTGGTGGGGGATGGCGTGCTGAGCGTGGGGCCGGACGGCAGCGGCGGCGGTGGCGGCAGCGGCGACGGGTTCCAAGTGGAGCCGGGCGAGTTGGACGGGGCGGGGCAGACCGCGGGGAGCGTCGCCGAGCAGGTGCCCGGCGGGACCTCGCGGGTGCTGGGGGCGTCGGACGACGCCGAGGCCGGGCTGCGCGGGTGGACGACCGGCGGGGAGCTGAACGCCTGCACCGACGAGTGGAAGCGGCTGCTGGACAGCCTCTCCGCCGAGATGGACCGGCAGGGCGGCAACCTGCGGCGGACCGCGGCCAACTACCGCCGGGCCGAGCAGGACGCGGCCGGCGGACTGACGGGGCGGTGAGCATGGACGTCCCCACGCTGCGCGACGCGGACCCGGACCGGCTGTTCACGGCCGCCGACGCGTACGCCTCGCTGGCCGCCGCGTTCGCCGGCCACACCGACACCTGGCGGGACGGGGTGGACGGCCGGGTGCGCGACTCCGGCTGGCGCGGCCGGGCCGCGGACGGCGCCCGGCAGTCGCTGGCCCGGACCACCGGCAAGCTGACCGCCGCGCACCTGGAGCTGGCCCGGATCGCGCCCGTGCTGCGGGAGGGCGCGGAGGCGTTCCTGCTGGCCCGCTCCAAGCTCCGGGCGGCGCTCGCCGAGGCGGACGCGGGCGGCTTCACGGTCTCGGACGACGGCGGGATCTCCTGGCCGCCGCCGAGCGCCGCCGAACGGCACGACCCCGACGCCCCCGACCGCTCCCGGCGGGGCACCGAGCTGCGCGACCGGATCGCCGACGCGCTGTCCGAGGCCGCGCACGCCGACCAGGTCACCGCCCAGCGCCTGCGCCGGTACACCGACGACGCCCGGACCGGCGCCGGCCTGGACCCGGGCACCGCCGCGATGCGCCTGAACAGCGCGGTGCTGGGCGCGCTCAACCCGTTCGGCGGCCCCGAGGACCTGGTCCGCGCGGGCATGCCGGGCCAGGACGCTCCGCCGTCCGAGGTCAACGCCTGGTGGAAGTCGCTCCCGCCGGACGAGCAGCAGCGCCTGATCCGGGCGTACCCGGCCGAGCTCGGCAACCGCGACGGCCTGCCGACCCCGGCCCGCGACCAGGCCAACCGGATCACCCTGGACCGGATGGTCCAGGACCTGTCCTCCCGCACCGACCTGTCCGAGTGGGACCGGAAGAAGCTGGAGGGCTTCCGGGCGATCCAGGACCGGCTCCGCGACGACACCGGCAAGCAGCCCCCCGCGTACCTGATGGTGATCGGCGACCAGGGCCAGGGCCGGGCCGCGATCGCGTACGGCAACCCGGACACCGCGGACGACGTGGTGGCGTACGTGCCCGGCCTGAACACCGAGGTCAAGAACATGGGCGGCGGCGACGCCAACCGGGCCCGCGACCTGTGGCAGACCGCGCACGACCTCGACCCGAGCCGCTCCACCGCCTCGATCGCCTGGCTGGGGTACGACACCCCGCAGGTCAAGGGCCTCAGCCCGGACATGTTCGCGGTGGCCGGGAAGGAGCGCGCCGAACAGGGCGGCGCGGCCTACCAGGAGTTCCTACAGGGCCTGCGCGCCTCGCACGAGGGGCAGCCCGCGCACCTGACCGCGCTCGGGCACAGCTACGGCTCGCTCACGGTCGGCCAGGCCGCGCAGCGCCCCGGCGGCATCCCCGCGGACGACATCATCCTGGTCGGCTCGCCCGGCACCGGCGCGCAGCAGGCCGGCCAGCTGGGCGTCGGCGCCGACCACGTCTGGGTGGGCGCGGCCGAGCACGACCCGGTCTCCCACCTGCCCAGCCACGACGACGCGAAGGGCATCGGCATCGGCGCGGGCATCGGCGGGGTGCTGGCCGGCCCGCTGGGCGCGGTGGCCGGCGGCTTCCTCGGCGACAAGATCGCCGGGCACGGCGACCCGCACGAGCTGTGGTTCGGCCAGGACCCGGCGAGCGGCGAGTTCGGGGCGCACCGCTTCGACGTCGCGGACGGCCCGCTGGGCTTCGAGTCGCACTCGGACTACTGGAACCAGGGCGACGGCCGGGACGGGCACTCGCTGCGCAACATGGGCTTGATCGTCTCCGGCCACGGCGACCGGGTGTCCGGACAGGAGTACCGATGAACGACGACCTGGCGCGCGACCTGCTCGCCGCCCGGGCCGCGGTGGACGAACTGCTGGACTCCGCGCCCGCCGCGCTCACCCCGCCGGTGGTCTGGGCGGACGGCCCGTACGTCGCGGTCTCCCACGAGCACGCGTTCACCCGCGAGCCGGACGGCACCGCGCACCTGGAGAAGCGGCGCTACCTGCTGACCCGGGTGGCCGAACACCGCTACCCGGAGCTGCTCGCCCAGTTGGGCCGGGCCTGGCGGGAGCGCGGCTGGGCGGTGGACGGCGAGGACGACCCGGTGGTGCCGGTGCTGCGGGCGAAGTCCCCGTTCGGGACGGCCGAGTTCCGGATCGGCTTCGCGGGCAACGGGACGCTGCTGGCCCGGGTCGACGGGCTGGCCGCGCCGGACACCTCGTACCCGTTCGGCGGGGACAGCACGGTGCCGATCGGGCCGGACGGGTCGATGGACACCATGCCCCGGCGGCAGGACCCGTTCTGGTCGGTCTAGGGTCGGAAGCAGCGATCGGCCGGTCGGCCGGGGGCGGGCGGCGCGGACGGGCGGCGCGGACGGGACCACCGGGCGGACCGGGAATCGGCGGGGAGCGGGAGGTCGGATGAGGCTGCGGGTGGCGGGCGCCGTCGCGGTGCTGGCACTGGTGCTGGGCGCGGCGGGCTGCGGCCCGTCCGGGGACGGCGGGACGGCGCGGCGCCCGGCGGTGGCGCTGGACGTCGCCCGGGGGCGGTTGCAGACCGTGGTGGACGGCACCACCGGGGCGCTCACCCCGGCGGTGCGGTACGCCGACGACGCGTTCCGGGCCGTCCCGCACGAGAACGCGGCCCGCGACCCCGACGGCACCGCGCAGTTGACGCTCCGCCGGTACGTGCTGACCAGGATCGCCGCCGCCAACCGGCCGCGGCTGCTGGAGCAGCTCAGGACGTACTGGAAGGGCCTCGGCTACACCCTGCACGACACGGACTCCCCGTACGAGGCGAGCGCCGCCGCCCCCGACGGCACCGGCGTGACGGTCACCATCGGCGTCCCCGGCAACGTGACCGTGGTGGCCGACGCCTGGATCGCCGACCCCGGCACCACCGCCCCGTTCGGCCCCGCCCCCAGCCCGCTGCCCACCGGCGCGGACGGCGGCCCCGACACCATGCCGACCTTCGACGACCCGGGCTGGTCCTGAGCCCGGGTCCGTCAGCGCCCGATCCGTCCGTGCCGGTCAGCGCCCGTCCGTGCCCGTCAGCGCCCGTTCGTGCCCGCACCGGGCGGGCGGGTGGCGGGCCGGGGACGGCGGCGGGACGAAACGGGGCCGATGGGTGCTGATCGGGCGTCAACGCGGGTCTGACGGAGGGTAGTTGGCGGATGGCATTGGGCTGTCGTGACCATGCTGGCTATCATCGGAACGATCTAGCCGGAACGGCGGCCGGCCGAGGGGTCTTCCTCGGTATCGCCATGCCGCGTTCCGCCGTCATGCCGCCGTGCCGTCCGTCGTCCCTGGGCTTGTCGTGTTCCGCGTCGACCACGGGGAGAGACGACATGGCTCAGTTGGACGGGCGGGGGCGCGCCGCGCTCGCCGCCGTGATGGGCGGGGTGCTGCTGTTGAGCGGCTGCGGCGTCGTCGGCATCGGCGGTGACTCGCACCGGCCGACGGACCTGCGCGCGCTGCTGCCGGAACGGGTGCGCAAGTCCGGGGTGCTGACCGTCGGCGCCTCGTTCACCGCCGCGCCGGTGGTGTACCGCAACGACCGCAACGAACCGGACGGGCTGGACCCGCACCTGGCGCAGAAGCTGGGCTCGCTGCTCGGCATCCGGCTGGAGTTCCAGGACGCCGGGCCGTTCGCCAACGTGCTGCCCGGGCTGCTGGGGCGCAAGTACGACATCGCGATGTCCGGCATCACCGACACCCGGGAGCGCGAGCAGGGCGTCGACAAGGACGGCAAGCAGATCAACGAGGGCGTGGACTTCGTCGACTACTTCATGGCGGGCATCGGCATCGCCGTCGACAAGGGCAACCCGCAGAACATCCACGAGATCGACGACCTGTGCGGGCACACCGTCACGGTCAAGAAGGGCACCACCCACGCCGACCTGGTGAGCCGGCAGAAGACGGTCTGCGACCACAACGGGAAGCCGCTGACCGTCATGGAGACCGACAGCGACAACGCCGCCATCGAGAACCTCAAGGGCCGCGCGGACGCCTACATGACCGACTACCCCAAGGCGACGTACGCCGTGCAGACCGTCGACAACGGCGGCACCCTCCAGATCGGCGGCCCGCAGCTCCAGCCCCGCCCGTTCGGCATCGCGCTGCGCAAGGACGACGAGCAGCTGCGCGACGTCCTGATGCGGGCGATGAACCGGCTGATCACCGACGGCACCTACGACCAGGTGCTGGCCGACCACCAGTTGCAGGTCGGCGCGATCCAGAACGCGGTCACCAACGGGCCGTGAGCCCGGGACGCGGACGCGGGCTCGGACGCGGGCTCGGACGCGCGCTCGGGCTCGGGCCCGGGACGCGGGCTCGGGCTCGGGCTCAGGCGGGGGTGAAGGCGAGCACCGCCACGTCGTCGGTCAGGGAGCCGGCGTGGCGGCGGACGTCCCGGTCGAGGAAGGCGACCACGGCGTCCGGGTCGGTGGCGGGCAGCGTGGCCAGGCGGGCGGCCAGCGGGTAGAACGCACCGGCCCGGTCGCGGGCCTCGGTGACGCCGTCGGTGTGCAGCAGCAGGGTCCGGCCGGGCGGCAGCGGGACGGTGGCGGGCGGCTCGGGCGGACCGGCGGCGAGGTGGCCCAGGCCCAGCGGGAGGTCCTCCGCGCAGCGGACGGTGCCGACGCTGCCCGGGGCCACCAGCAGCGGGGCGAGGTGGCCCCGGTTGACCAGGTCGATCTCGGCGGAGCTGGGACGGTGCTGGAGCAGCACCGCGGTGACGAACAGCTCGCGGTCGCCGCCCTGTTCGGCGTCACGGCACACCTGCCGGTCCAACTGGTCGGCCAGCTCGCCGAGTTCGGCGGTCTCGTGGGCGGCCACCCGGAACGCGCCGATCACGTCGGCGGCGGTGCGCACCGCGTCCAGCCCCTTGCCGCGGACGTCCCCGAGCAGGATCCGGGTCCCGTACCGGGTCTCGCACACCTCGTACAGGTCGCCGCCGATGCCGACGTCCGCCTGCGCGGGGTGGTAGAGCCCGGCGGTGCGCAGGCCCCCGGCGCGGGCCGGGACCGGGCGCAGCACGGCGTGCTGGAGGGTGTCGGTGACGGCCTGCATCCGGACCAGGTCGCGGGCCTGGCGGCGGCGCTGCGCGGCGAGTCCGGCACCGATCGCGCCGGCCAGCACGGTGGCCAGGTAGGTCCACAGGTGGTGCTGCTCGGTCAGGTGCCCGGCCCGCAGGGCGAGCAGCGCCTGGAGGGCGACGGTGACGACGGCGGAACCGGCGACCAGCGCGGACCCGCCGCTGGACGCGACCACCACCGGGATCACCGTGAGCAGGAAGCCCGCCGCGACGGAGCTGGGGATCGACCACTCCAGGACCAGGTCCGCCACCAGCAGCAGGACCGGCAGCAGCCGCACCCAGACGGGCACCCGCAGCGCCCGGGCCATCGCGGCCTCCCAGCGCGCCCCGGCCTGCCGGGGGTCGCGGCCGCCGCCGTTCGCGCCGCCGTTCCCGCCGCTGTCCTGGATGCCGTTCCCGGCCCCGCTCCCGGCGCTGTTCCGGATGCCGCTCCCGGCGTTGTCCTCGACGCCGCTCCCGATACCGCGCCCGGCGGCGTTCTCCGGCGGCGGGGCGGCGGCCGGGCGCGGGATGGGGCCGGCGCTGCGGACTGCGGTGGCGGGCGACGCTGCCATGCTGACCTCCTGGACGACCGGTACGGGTGCGGACTTCCTTCCATCGTGGGGTGCGACGGGTCCCGGCCACTGCCCGCCAAGGTCCCGACGGCTCGGGACCTTGGACCTGTTCCGGCCGGGCAGGGGGACGTGCTGTGAGCCGGGTCACCGGGAAAGCCGGTGGGCACGGGAATGCGAGGACGCCGGGGCCGGGGGACGCCGGGGCCGGGGGCGGCACGGGCAGTGGATCCGGCCGACCGTGCTCGCCTTCCTCCTCGGCGCCCACCGGGTCGACGCCGTCCGCGCGGACGACCTCTCCGCGGTGGAGTGCGTCGTCCCCGCGGGCGCGGATCGTCGTCCCCGGCGAGTCGGCCGAGCCCTTCGCGGGCCCGCCCCCGCGGCAGTCCGACGCGCTCCGGTCCGGAGTCGCCACGTGGCGGGGCCGACGCCCGCCCCGCTGGTGCACCGCCCGTGAGCGGCGGGGGCGGCGGACGGCGGTGGCGGACGGGCCGGGCTCGGTAGGCTGGGCGGCCATGGACATCTGGATCAACCCGCGGTGTGGCAAGTGCCGCACCGCCCTGGGCGAACTCGACGCGGCCGGGGTGGAGTACACCGTGCGCCGCTACCTGGACGAGCCGCCGACGGCCGCCGAACTCACCGAAGTGCTGGGCCGGTTGGGCCTGGAGCCGTGGGACGTGGCCCGGCTGGACGAGGCCGTGGCCAAGGAACTGGGCCTGCGCTCCTGGGGCCGCGAGGAGGCCGACCGGGCCCGCTGGACGGCGGCGATGGCCGCGCACCCGGCGCTGATCCAGCGGCCGATCATCACCGCGGACGACGGCTACACCGTGATCGGGCGCACCCCGGACGCGCTGAAGGACGTCCTCGCACACTGATGCTCCGCGCGCCGGGACTCCTGCCGGGCCGACACCCGTGCGCTGCCGCCCGTGCGCTGCCGCCCGTGCGCCGACGCCCGTGCGCTGCCGCCCGTACGCTGCCGCCTCGCGCGCCGGAGTCCCGCGCGGGCCCGCGGCCGGTCCCGTTCCGGGCGGTGACAGCGGGCTGACAGCGGTCTGTGAGCGGGCCCCGGCAGGCTGGGGCGGTCCATCCCCCGAGCCTGCCGGGAGCGCACCGTGTCCGACCTGCCGATCCGCCGTCTGACCGTCACCGGGGTGCACCGGCCCACGCCGCGGACCGCCCGGGTCACCTTCGCGCTGCCGCCCGGCGGGTTCGCCCTGGCCGGGCCCGACCAGCAGGTCAAGCTGTACTTCCCCCGCCCCGGCCAGGACGCCCCCGAACTCCCCGTCCCGGCCCCCGGCCAGGACCTGATGAGCTGGTACCACGCCTGCCACGCCGTCCCCGAGGACCGCCGCCCGTGGATGCGCTCCTTCACCCTGCGCGCCCACGACGCCGAACTCCACACCGTGGACGTCGACTTCGTCCTGCACGGCCCGGCCGGGACGGCCGGAGCGCCCGGAGCGGGCGGGGCGCCCGGGGCGGGCGGACCGGCCGCCGCGTGGGCCGCGCAGGCCCGGCCCGGGCAGGTGCTGGCGATGTTCGGGCCCTCCCCCGAGTTCGCCCGCCCGTTCCCGCTGGACGGCGGCCTGCCGCTGCTGTTCGCCTGCGACGAGTCCGCGCTGCCCGCCCTCGGCACCCTGGTCGAGGCCCTGCCGGCCGGCGCCCGGGCGCACGCCTGGATCGAGGTGGCCGGCCCCGAGGAGGAGCAACCCCTGCTCGGCTTCGGCGAGTTGACCGCCCACTGGGTCCACCGCGGGGACGCCCCCCACGGCGCCCGCCTGCTCGCCGCCCTGCGCACCGCCGAACTCCCGCCCACCCCCGGCCCCGCCTGGCTGGCCGGCGAGGCCACCACCGTCCGCGCCCTGCGCCGCCACCTGATCGAGGACCGCCGCCTCCCCCGCCCCACCGTCCACTCCACCGGCTACTGGCGCACCCGCCTCACCCAGGACGACGCCCCCACCCCCGAGGACCTCGCCGACGCCCAGGAGACCCTCCGCCAACTCCAGGGCAACTGAGCGCCGCCGCCCGCACCGCCGCCGCCCGCCGCCTGGAGGCCCAGCCGAAGCAGCGGACCGGCCCGCCGGGCGACGCGGAGACGGCCCTGCCGCCGGTGTGGTTGCACACTCTCCAGCAGCGGAAGTCTTCCTGACGTTACGTCAGACACCCTGCCTGGCGCGGGCCTCCGCCGTCACCGGCGTGAAGAAGTTGACCAGCGTGCCGTCCGGGTCGCGGAGCAGCAGTGAGCGGTTGCCCCACGGCAGGGTGGTCGGTCCGCTGACGAACTCCGCGCCGCCGTCGGCCAGTCGGCGGTGCAGCAGGTCGACGTCCTCGACCAGGAACTCGACGATGGCGCTGCGGTTCGCGGCCGGCTCGGCCGAGCCAGGCGCGAACAGCGGCACGGTACGGGTGCTGCTGATCGCCAACGTCCCGGCGGGCGTGCGGAGTTCGGCGAAGTCGGGGGTGGCCCGGACGGCGGTCAGGCCGGTGGCCCGCTCGTAGAACGCGACCAGGCGGTCGACGTCGGCGGTGATCAGTCGGACGGAGACGAGGTGCATGCGGGGGCTCCCGTGCGGTCGGTGCGGTGATCCGGTGCGGCCGGTCCCGGTGCCGCTCCGCCCCCGGCCCCGGCCCGACAGGCGAGCAGGCGGGAGGAGCGGCGTCCGGGCCGGTGTTCCGGTGCGGTCGATACCGACGCTAACGGCGATACCGGACAGTATCCGCCCGGTATCGGGCAGGGATCGGAGGAGAATCGTCGGCATGACCCGACCCGTGGCCCGCGTGCTCACCCTGCTGGAGCTGCTGCAGTCCGGCGGTATCCGCACCGTCGCCGAGCTGGCCGAACGCCTGGAGGTGGACGAGCGCACCGTCCGCCGGTACGTCGCGCACCTGGTCGACCTCGACCTGCCGGTGGAGTCGGTCCGCGGGCGGTACGGCGGCTACCGGCTCGCGCCCGGACACCGGATGCCGCCGCTGATGCTGACCGACGAGGAGGCGCTGGCCGCCCTGTTCGGCCTGGTCGCCGCCGGGCGGGCGGGGCTGTCCGCCGCGTCCGCGACCGCGGGCGAGACGGCCGCCGCGAAGATCCGCCGGGTGCTGCCCCGTCGGCTCGCCCACCGGCTGGACGCCCTGCTGGAGGCACTGGCCTTCACCCCCGCGCCCGCTCCCCCGGCCCCCGCAGCCACCACGGCCGCCCCCGCCACCCCCGCCGCGCCCGATCCGGCGGCGCTGCTGACCGTCGCCGACGCGGTGCGCCACCGCCGTCCGCTGGCCTTCCGCTACACCGCCGCGGACGGCCGCACCGGTGAACGGGCCGTCGAGCCGCACGGGCTGGTGCTGCACGCGGGCCGCTGGTACCTGACCGGGCGGGACACCGGCGCCGACGCGGAGCGCCTGTTCCGCCTCGACCGGCTGGCCGCGCCCCGCCCGCTGCCAGGCACCTTCGACCCGCCGGCCGGGCCGGACCCGGCCGCGCGCGTCCTGCACGCGCTGGCCACCGCCCCGCACCGGCACCGCGTCCGGCTGCGGATCCGCGCGGACGCCGACCGGATCCACCGGCACCTGCCGCCCGGCCTGGCCCTGATCGACGGACCGGACCTCGACAGGACGAACCCCGGCGGACCGAACCCAGGCGGGTCGAACCCCGGCGGACCGGACGTCGAAGGCTGGTCGGACGTCGAACTGCGGGTCGCCGAACTCGACTGGCTCCCGGCCGCGTTGGCGGCCATCGACCGCCCGTTCACGATCGAGGAACCGGCCGAACTCCGCCGCCTGGTCGCCGCGTTGGCCGATCGGCTCGCCGCCGCGGCCCGGCCTCCCGGCGACTGAATCGAACCGCCCCCGGGCGCTCAGCCCTTGCGGGCCGCGGCGGCGATCTTCGCGGTGGTGTGGAAGAACCGCGAAGTCGCCTGCCCGGTGTAGGACTTGGGGAAGGCGGTGGCCGGGTTGCCGTTCAGCCGGCCGTTGCGCAGGTACATCACCACGAACGCCGCGTCCGCCGTGGCGCCGATCAGCTCCCAGTCGCCCTTCGGCGAGGCGACCGGCAGCGCGGTCGCGACCTCGGGCGGCAGCGGCTCGGACAGGAACAGCACGCACAGCCGCCTGTCCTCACCGGGCTCCACCCCGGCGAACGGGTCGAGCGCGAGCAGCGCCTCGACCTCCTCGACCGTCCGCAGCATCACCGGCACCGGGTACCCGAGCCCGGCCGCCAGGCCCGCCTCGATCCGGGCCGCCAGCGCCGCCCGGTCGGTCTCCGCGCTGCGGAAGAACACGTTCCCGCTCTGGATGTACGTCCGCACGCCCTCCAGGCCGAGCCCCGCGAACAGCTCCCGCAGCCGGTCCATCGTCACGGTGCGTCCGCCGACGTTGACCGCCCGCAGGAAGGCGATGTAGGTCTCCATGCGGCCGAGTGTAGGCCGGGCCGCCGACACGTCCCGGGAACTGTCGGTCCCACCGCCTACACTGCGCGCCATGACGACCTGGCAGGAGTTCGAGCAGCAGGCCCCCGACCTCGCCCAGCGGGTCCGGGCCCGTTTCGAGGCGCACAAGCACCACGTCCTCGCCACCCTCACCCGGGACGGCTCGCCCCGGGTGAGCGGCACCGAGGTCGACTTCCAGGGGCCCGAGCTGTTCCTCGGTTCGATGGCCGGCGCGGTCAAGGCGGCCGACCTGCGCCGGGACGGCCGCTGCGCGCTGCACTCCAACCCCGGGCCCGGCACCGACATGGTCGGCGGCGACGCCAAACTCTCGTTGCGCGCCGTCGAGTTGACCGACCCGGCGGAGATCGCGGCGTACGAGGCGGCACTGCCCGGGCCGCCGCCCGGCCCGTACCACGCGTTCCGGCTGGAGCTCACCGGGGCGGTGCTGACCGAGGTCGCGGACGACCACCTGGTGATCAGCAGCTGGCGCCCGGGCGAGGCCGTCCGGGTCGTCGAACGCCGGTAGCGCACGGCACGGCGGTGGCACCCGGCACACCGGTGGCCCCCCTTCCAGGACGAGGGGCCACCGCCGCGGAACCGCGAGACCGCGGAACCGCAGGACCGCCGGAGCACCCGGCCGTCAGCCGTTGGGGAGGATCACCGCGCGGCCGTTGATCTTGCCCGCGTGCAGCCGTTCGTAGGCGAGCGGCGCCTCGTCGATGCCGTACGTCTCGACGTGCACGTCGACCGCGCCGGCCCGGGCCAGGTCGAGGACCTCGATCAGCTCGGCCCGGCTGCCCCAGTACGGGGAGGTGACGGAGACCTCGTACGGCAGCACGCCGAAGCCGACCGCCAGGCTGCCGCCGCCGATGCCCACCAGGGTGACGTCGCCCTCGACGGCGACCAGCTGCCCGGCCAGGGCCGTGGTGGGCAGGGCGCCGACGAAGTCGAAGACGGCCTGCGCGCCCAGCCCGGCGGTGAGTTCGCGCACCTTGCCGGCCGCCGCGCCGTCCGAGAGCACCGCCTCGTGCGCGCCCACGGTGCGGGCCAGCGCGAGCTTCTCCTCGGTGACGTCGAGCGCGATCACCCGGGCCGCGGTCATCGCCCGCAGCAGCTGGATCGCCACGTGCCCGAGGCCGCCGGTGCCGATCACCACGGCCGTGGAGCCGGGCACCAGCTTCGGCAGCGAGCGCTTGATCGCGTGGTACGGCGTCAGCCCGGCGTCGGTGAGCGGGACGGTGCGGACCGGGTCGAGGTCGCCGAGCGGGACGAGGTGGCGCGGGTCGTCGACCACCAGGTACTCGGCCATCGCGCCGGGCGCGCCCAGCCCGGGCGGCCGGATGCCCAGTTCGGTGGCGCGCAGGCAGTAGTTCTCCTTGCCCTCCGCGCACTTGGCGCAGCTGCCGCAGCCCCACGGGCCGTACACGGCGACCGACTCGCCCTCGGTGAAGCCGGTGACGCCCGCGCCGAGCGCGGCGATCGTGCCGACGCCCTCGTGGCCGAGGGTCAGCGGCAGCGGGAACGGCAGCTGCTCGGCCGACCAGCTCATCACGGCGATGTCGGAGTGGCAGACCCCGGCGGCGGTGACCTTGAGCAGGACCTGCCCGGGGCCGGGCTCGGGATCGGGGACGGTGACCACCTCGGGGTGGCCGCCGACGGTGCGGTACTGGACTGCCTTCATGTTCGACGCTCCTCTGCGCGCGGACCCCCGGAACGGAAACCCCCCGGAACGGAACCCCCGGCGGTGGCTCAGCGGGCGGCGTAGCCGCCGTCGACCAGGTGGTAGCTGCCGGTGACGAAGGACGCCCGGTCGGACAGCAGGAAGACGGTCAGCTCGGCGACCTCCTCGGCCCGGCCGAGGCGCCCGGCGGGGTGCAGCGAGATCAGCAGCTCGCGGCCCTCGGGGTCGGTGTCCTTGAGCAGCGGGGTGTCGATGAAGCCGGGGCCGACCGCGTTGACCCGCACGCCCTGCGGGGCGTACTCGATCGCGGCGGTCTTGGTGAGGCCGACCACGCCGTGCTTGGCGGCCACGTACGCGGGCGAGCCGGCGAAGCCGTTGGTGCCGAGGATGGAGGCCATGTTGACGACCGAGCCGCCGCCGGCCGCCAGGATCTCCGGCAGTTCGTAGCGCAGCGAGTAGAAGACGCCGTCCAGGTTGGTGGCGAGCACCCGGCGCCACGCCTCGGGGTCGTACTCGCCGGTGGGGGCGACCGGGCCGCCGATGCCCGCGTTGTTGACGGCGAGGCTGAGCGGGCCGAGGCCGTCCACGGTGGCGCGGACGGCGGCCTCGACCGAGGCCGGGTCGGTGACGTCGAGCTGCACGGCCAGCGCCTTCGCGCCGGTGGCCTCCAGCGCGGCGACGGCCGCGCGGGCGCCGTCCAGGTTGTAGTCGGCGACGGCGACGTCGGCACCGCGCTCGGCGAGCAGGGTGGCGGTGGCCAGGCCGATGCCGGAGGCGCCTCCGGTGACGAGGGCGGTGCGGCCGGCGAACTCCTGGGTGGTCATGGGTGGTTCCTCTCGTACGCCGCGCGCGGGTGGGCGCGGGTGGTGCTGTTCCCGTCCGGCGGGTGGCCGGCGGGTGGTCTGCGGGGGTCGGGCGGCCCGGGAGCGGCCCGGGTCGGCCGGTCCGGGGGCGGTCAGCTCGGGGGTTCGGCCGCGGCCAGGTCGAAGGCGCGGTCGAGCAGGGTGGGCAGGTCGCCCGCGGGGTCGCGCACCCAGGTGCGGGTGGCGGCGTGCAGGGCGGCCACGCCGAGGCCGACGGCGACGGCGGGCCGCAGGTCGGTCTCCGGGTGCAGGCCGAGCCGGGCGGCGACCAGCCGGATCGAGCGCTCCTCCTCGGTGACCGCGATCCGCCGGAACGCGGCGGTCAGCGCGGGCTCCTCGTCGATCAGGACGAACAGGTCGCGCATGCCGGGACGGCGGTGCCAGGCGGGGTGCTCGGGGTCGGGGTCGTGCAGCCAGGCGGCGACGGCGGCCCGGTAGGCGGCGACCGGCGGTTCGGTGGCGGGCCGGGCGGCGAGCGCCTCGTTGATCCGGGCGAAGTCGGCGCGCAGGCAGTCCAGGACGGCGTCCTCGCGGGAGCCGAAGTGGCGGCTGAAGGTGCGGCGGGAGACGTCGGCGGCGTCCGTGACGTCCTCCACGGCGAGGGCGGCGAAGCCGTGCGCCAGGGTGAGGCGCAGCGCGGCGGCGGCCATCGTCTCGCGGGTGCGGCGGGCCTTGCGGTCGCGCCGCCCGCGCTCCTCCCGGGACGGCCCCGCCCCGGGCGGCGCGGCGACGTACGCAGCGGGTTCGTCGGTGCCGCGCGGCCCGGGGACGCCCAAGGTGTCGGCGGGCGCGGACTCGGCGCGCGGTGCGGACCGGTCGGTGCTCATGGCCCCACCATACTCCTGAAAATGTCCCGGCGGGACATCAGTCCCGCCGGGACATCACGACCCGATCGGTCGGCCCGCCCCCCGGAGGCCGGCTACTGCCCGGCCGGCCCCCACAGCCGGTCGGTGCAGCGGGCGTACGTGTCGCGCCAGTGCGGCCAGTGGCGGACCGTCTCGTCGTCGCAGTCGGCGAGCA
The DNA here is from genome assembly GCF_044769485.1 of Kitasatospora sp. NPDC090308. Lineage (NCBI taxonomy): Bacteria > Bacillati > Actinomycetota > Actinomycetes > Kitasatosporales > Streptomycetaceae > Kitasatospora > Kitasatospora sp. NPDC090308. The sequence continues at coordinate 556,467 of NZ_JBIVXY010000001.1, forward strand.
GCCGGTCGACCTGCTCCGGGTGGACGCCCTCCAGCAGCCACACCAGGGCGTCGGACGCGGACGGGCCGTCGGCGATCCGCAGCAGGTCGAGCAGTTCGGGCAGGGTGCCGATCCGGGAGCCGGGCTGGAAGACGCCCGCCATCCGGGGCAGCAGCTGGCGCTCCTCGATCCGCAGGTGGGTCTCCACCCGGGCGGCCAGCTCCTCGACCGCGTAGGAGACCGGCCAGGCGCTGGCCGGGTCGCGGGTGGCGATGCCGACCAGGGTGGTGGTGCGGGTGAAGCACTGGTCGAGGTTGTGGTGGTCGGACTCCAGCCAGTTGAGCAGCAGCCGCAGCTCGGGCGCGAAGCGGCGCAGCACCGGCCAGAGCCGGGTGTCCTGCTGCTCGTGGTGGCAGGTGACCATGGCGGTGACGAAGTCCCAGTGCCGCTTGAGCGCGTCGGCCGACTCGCGGTCCTCGGGCTGGAGCAGGCGCAGCGCCTGCGGGATGCGGGCCAGGTCGCGCCGGACGGCGGCGTGCACCAGGCGCAGGCCGGCGAACGGGAGGGGCTCGACCACCCGGGCGGGTTCGACCGCCGCGGCGGGTGCCCGGTCCTGCCGGGCGGGGGCGGTCGCGGGGCCGACGGGCAGCAGGTGACGGGACATGGCGCTCTCTTCACGACGGTCTGGGGCTGGCCGGAGCGGGGGCCGCGGTGCGGCCGCCCCGGTCCAGTTCTCCGGTCCACGGCTCCAGGGTGACCACAGTCCATCAGGGTCGAATGAACGACCGATTGATGTGCAGGTCAGAGCGTTTTACGGGCCTCGGTGGACGGTTCTGACGGAGTTGCACCCCGTTCCGGCGGGTCGTCAGTCGGACTCCGGTCCGGCGGTGTTGGCGGTCAGCCACTCCAGCGTGGTGGGGATCATCTTCTTGAAGTCCGAGGTGAGGTGCTTGCCGCCGGGCTGCTCGTAGTACTCCACGGTGGTGGGGGCCTTGGCCTTGGCGACCCAGTTCTTCACCAGCTTGGTCTCGTACGGGTTGGCGCCGCCCGCGGTGGCCAGCATCCGCACGTCGGCGGCGCCGGCGCCGATCAGCTGGTCGGGGCTGTTGGCCAGGCGCTCCTGCTCGTGGCCCTTCCAGAGCGGCGAGTCGGGGTTCCAGTAGCCGTCGATCGGCACCGCGGCCTTGAACACGTCGGGGTGCTGGAGGGCGAGCTTCGCGCTGCAGAACGCGCCGGTGGAGGCGCCCATCACGGCCCAGCCGTCCCGGCCCCTGAGGGTGCGGAAGTTGGCGCGGACGAAGTCCGGGATGTCCTGGGACATCCAGGTGCCGATCTTCGGCTGGCCGGGGATGTCGGCGCACTCCAGCGCCTTGGCCTCGTCGGAGTCCAGGTTCTGCACCGGCATGATCATGATGAACGGGTGGGCCTTGCCCTGGGCGGCCATCTGCTGGTCGGCCTCCTGGATCGGCAGCTGGTTGTCGGTCCAGGTGTTGTACCCGGCGCTCTGCCCGCCCGCGTACAGGGTGAGCACCGGGAAGCCGGTCTTCGCGTACGCGGGGTCGTCGTACTGCGGCGGCAGCCAGACCCAGACCTTGCCGCTGACCCCGGACTTGGGCCCGGCCAGCGTGGTCATCAGGATCGGACCGGCCTTGGTGTCGCGGGCCGTGGAGAAGTGGGCGGCCGGGCCGGTCGGCATCAGCACCTTGGACGGCTTCGGCGGTGCGCTGCTGGGCGGCGCGGCGGCGGACGCGGCGGCGGAGTTCTGGCCGGTGGAGATCGCGGCCCGGGCGGAGTCGGCGCCGCTGCCGGAGCTGCCGCAGGCGGCGAGCGGGACGGCGAGGGCGAGCAGGGCGGCGGCCGCCAGCGGGTGGCGGACGGCGGGGCGGGGCTGCGGCAGCACGGTGCTCTCTCCGGGCGGGGCCGGCCCGGCGGCCGGGTCCGGGCCCTGGTCAGTGAGGGTCGGGGACGGGCCGCGACTGTCACCGGCACACCCCGGGTACGGCCCCGGCCGCGCGTGCGGCGGCGGTCCGGGCCTCCCGTGATCCTATGACGTGCCGCTCTCGGGGCCGGTTGCGTCCGGGCCGACAATCCGCCGGTCGGCGGGGGTGGTTCCGGCCGGTCGGCGGGGGTGCGCGGGCCCGCCGGTCGGCGTGTCGCGGCGGCCGGCCGCGGCGCGCCGGGCCGGGCTCGGACGATCCTCCGGCTGACCCGGCGCCCCGGCCCGGCGATCATGGGGGTTCCGTGTTCCGGAACCGTCCCGAGGAGTGTGCGCGTGTCCCAGCAGGTTGCCGTGATCACCGGTGCGGGCAGCGGCGTCGGCCGCGCCGTGGCCCGAGAGCTCGCCTCGGCCGGCTGGCGGGTGGTGCTGGCCGGCCGCCGGGCCGACCCGCTGGCGGAGACCGCCGCCGGGCTCGGGCCGGACCGCGCGCTGGCGGTGCCCGCCGACGTCACCGACGAGCGTCAGGTGGAGGCGCTGTTCGACGCGGCGGCCGGGCACTTCGGCCGGATCGACCTGCTGTTCAACAACGCCGGGATGTTCGGCCCGTCCGCCCCGGTCGAGGAGGTCGCGGCGGCCGACTGGCGGGCCGTGGTCGACGTCAACCTGACCGGCGCGTTCCTCTGCGCGCAGGCCGCGTTCCGCCGGATGCGGGACCAGGACCCGCGGGGCGGACGGATCGTCAACAACGGCTCGATCTCCGCCCACGTCCCCCGCCCGTGCGCGATCGCCTACACCGCGACCAAGCACGCCGTCACCGGCCTGACCCGCGCCCTGTCGCTGGAGGGCCGCCCGTACCGGATCGCCTGCGGGCAGATCGACATCGGCAACGCGGCCACCGACATGACGGCGGCGATGGGCGCGGGGGTGCGGCAGGCGGACGGGCGGACCGTGCCGGAGCCGACCATGGACGTCGCGGACGTGGCCCGGACGGTGCGCCACATGGCGGAGCTGCCGCTGGAGGCGAACGTCCAGTTCGCCACGGTGATGGCCACCGCGATGCCGTACATCGGCCGCGGCTGAGCGGCGGGAGCGGCGCGCCGGGGCGGACTCGTTCGAGGTGTCCGCCCCAGCGTCCGCCGCGCAGTTCGACGTCCGGGACGGGGGTGGCGGTGCGCACCCGCCCGATGCCTCCGGCGTCGGGTCCGGGCGCCCGGCCGGGATCAGCCGCGCCAGGTGTCGTTCAGCGTGACCCGGCCGGTGGCCGGGACGGTCGCGGTGCGGTTGGCGCCGCTCTCCCAGGTGACGTTCCCGGCCGCGTCCTTGCGGATGTACTTGTACTGGATCGCGGTGCCCGCGCCGAGCGCCACGTCCAACTTCCACACCGGGTAGGCGGCGGCGGAGAGCGGCAGCGCCTTCGCGGTGTCCCAGCCGCCCAGCCCGGCCGCGTCGCCGACCAGGTAGACGTTCTGGCCGACCGCGGTGGTGGCGTTGACCGCGAAGGAGGCGCCGGAGCCGGTCGGCGGGGAGGCGGACGCCGAGGTCGACGGGGAGGCGGTGGCGGTGCCGCACGGGTCGCCGCTGCCGACCGCGCCGTCCTTGACGGTGACGCTGCCGGTGCCGAGGGCGTAGTTGCCGCCGCCGTTGTTGTCCCAGGTGCCGTTGCCGTTGTTGAAGGTGGCGGCCAGGCCGGTGGCGCCGCCCAGGCTGACGGTCTTCTTCACCCAGCCGGTGCAGGCCGCGTCCATGGCCACGCCGGGGACGGTGGTCCAACTGCCGCCGTTGGGCGCGTAGTGCAGGTCGTAGGCCGACCAGTTCCGGTCCGTCGAGTAGAAGACGGTGGCGCTGTTGCCGCCGGTCGGCGGGACGGACGGCGAAGCGGAGGCGGACGGCGAGGCGGAGGCGGACGGGGTGGGCGTGGCGCTGTTGCCGCCGCCGGCGCCGACGTACAGGGCGACCGCGTCGCCCGCGCCGACGGTGGCGGTGAACCTGCCGTCCGCGCCGACGGTGTAGGTCGGGCCGGTGCAGCCGCCGCCGTTCACCGGGTCGCCGTGCTGGACGTCGCAGTAGACGCCGGCCGGCAGCGAGGTCCGGAAGGTCTGGGTGATCGCGCCGGACTCGCGGTTGATCGCCACGTAGCCCTTGCTGCCGCGGCCGAAGGCGATCGCGTTGTTGCCGTTGGACCACCAGTCGGTCATGCCGGTGCCGGAGACCGCGTTGCGGAAGCCGACCATGTTGGCGACCTGGCGCCAGGCGTGGGTGCAGTTCCAGCCGTCCTGGTAGCAGGCGTTGACGGTGCCGCCGTTGGGCGGGCCGTCGTCGTTGCCGCCGAAGGCGTAGCCGGAGTAGACGTTCGGCGAGCCGTAGGGGTCGGCCAGCAGGAAGACGTTGGCCAGCGTGTAGGCGGAGCCGTACTTGTAGGTCAGGGTCGAGCCGTTGCGCTCGGTGTCCCAGTTGTCGACGAAGGTGCGGGCCTGGGCGGAGCCGAGCAGGCCGCTGCCCCAGCTCTGCAGGTCGGAGATCCGCCCGCCGTTGAAGGCGCTCTTGAGCCAGGTCGCGGAGCGGAACTCGTCCACGTCGCCGTTGCCGGTGTACTCGCCGGGCTGGACGGCCTCGCCCGCGCCGTAGATGACCTCCTGCACCCAGTAGGCGTTCGGGTTGCTCACCTTGGACTTGATCGCGGCCAGGTCGCTCGCGGCGATGTGCTTGGCGGCGTCGATCCGGAAGCCGTCGACGCCCAGGGACAGCAGGTCGTTCAGGTAGTCGGCGATGGTCTGCCGGACGTAGCCGGAGCCGGTGTCGAGGTCGGCCAGGCCGACCAGCTCGCAGTTCTGCACGTTGGAGCGGTCGCCGTAGTTGCTGATCGAGGTCCGGCAGGAGTGGAAGTCCTGGTCCTGGTAATAGCCGGGGTAGGTGTACTTGCCGTAGGCGGTGCCGCTGGTGCCGGTGCCGCTGCCCGCGCTCATGTGGTTGATCACCGCGTCGGCGATCACCTTGACGCCCGCGGCGTGGCAGGTGCCGACCATGCGCTGGAACGAGGCGCGGTCGCCGAGCCGGCCGGCGATCTTGTAGCTGACGGGCTGGTAGGAGGTCCACCACTGGGCGCCCTGGATGTGCTCCTCGGCCGGGGAGACCTCGACGGAGCCGTAGCCCTTGGGGCCGAGCGTGTCGGTGCACGCCTTGGCCACCGAGTCGAACTTCCACTCGAACAGGGTGGCGGTGACGTCCTTGCCACCGGGCGGAGTGGCGGTGGCGGTGGGCGCGAGCGAGAGCCCGGCGCCGACCGAGAGGCCGAGCGCCGCGAGCGCGGTGGCGGCGGCGGCGAGGCGCCGGCCGCCGAGGGGGGCGGAGAGGGGCAAGGGAGCACTCCTGGGGGAAGCCCGGGCCGCGGACGCGGGTCGCGGAACGGGGGGCGGCGGGGTGGGGGGCCGCGACGGCGGGGGTGGTGCCGTCAGCGCGACGGGTGGGGGGTCGCTACTGCAAGTCCCTGCAAACTCGTTGAAACTTGCTGGAAACTTGCAGTGGCATGACCATAGGGTCCGCCCGGACGGCCGTCAAGGGAGGCTGCGGGCCCCTGCGGATGAGGAAGCCGGCGGGGGAACGGACGGGGAAAACGGACGCGCCGGCCCGCCGCTGACGGTTCGTCAGCGGCGGACCGGCGCGGGCCCGGGGCCCGGGAGGTCAGCCCAGCTGCCGCTCGATCAGGTCGCAGGCGCGGGCGGTGCCGCCCTCGGACTTCGCCCGCGCGCTCAGCTCGCGCGAGCGGGCCGCGACCGCCGGGTCCGCGACCAGCTCGGCCAGCGCCGAGCGGAGCGCCCGCGGCGTCGCGTCCGCGGTGTCGATCCGGCGGGCCACGCCGAGCTCGACCAGCCGGTCGGCGTTCATGAACTGCTCGGCGGCCTGCGGCACCGCGATCATCGGCACCCCGGCCAGCAGTCCCTCCCCGCAGCCGCCCATCCCGGCGTGCGTGACGAAGGCGTCGGCCTGCTCCAGCACCGCCCGCTGCGGCACCCAGGGGTGCACCTCGACCCCGGCCGGGACCTCCCCCAGCTCCGCCGGGTCGGTGTGCCGGCCGATCTGCAGCACCAGGTGCCAGCCGGGCAGGTCGCCGAAGGCGGCCAGGCAGTTGCGGTAGAACTCCGGCTGCCGGGTGAACGCCGAGCCCAGCGACACCAGCAGCACCTTCTCGGCCCCGGCCGGGCGCTGCCAGCCGCCCTGCTCGGCCCGCAGGTCGAAGCACGGGCCGACGAAGTCCACCGCCTCCCGGTCGACCCGGTCGGCGTGCGGCTGCATCGCCTCGGTGATCATGGCGACGGCCCGGGCCGGGCGGCCGGAGAAGTCGTCCACGTCGGTCGTGGTGGCGCCGCTGCCGGCCAGCCACTCGGCGAAGCGGGCGAAGTAGGCGTCCGCCCCCGGGAGGCCGCGCAGGTGGGCGCCGACCTCCTCCCGGTACCCCTCCCAGCCGACCAGCGTCGGCGAGAGCTGGACGACCGGCCGGCCCTGGGCCTCGGCGAGCGCCCGGGCCGCGTAGGCGCCGATGTCGTACAGGTAGAGGTCGGCCGGGTCGGCGTCGTAGTGGGCGCGCAGCCGGGGCAGCACGGCGATCGCGTCCTCCAGGAAGACGCGCATGGCGCCGATCGCGTCCGCCGGCCAGTCGTGGTCGGCGACCGGGAGGGTGGAGGGGTAGGGGACGAGCTCGGCGCCGGTGGGGGCGATCAGCTCGGCGACGGCGGGGTCGTTGGCGTACGTCACCCGGTGGCCGCGGGCGACGAGTTCGCGGATCACCTCGAGGCTGGGGCGGACGTGGCTGACGGCCGGGATGCCGACCATGGCGATGTGGGCACGACGGGTCATGCGGAGAGCACCTGCTTCCGGTTCTACGGGGCGTGGACAGGACACCGCACCGCCGGGGCGCCGCGGAGGGGCGCGCACGGGCGGGCGGGACGCGTGGGCTCGGGGCGCTGCCCCGGCCGCGTCAGCCGTAGATCTGGTGGAAGGAGGACATGCCGGGACACTAACCCGGAACCGGTCGGGCCGCACGCGAATTACCGCGCGCACCCGCCCTCGGGGAGCCGCAACACCCGGGTGAAGCAAGCGGATTGACCGATCGTCAGACCGCGTCCGGCCCGCGCTCGCCGGTGCGGACCCGGACGATGCCGTCCACCGGCACCACCCAGACCTTGCCGTCGCCGATCTTCCCGGTCCGGGCGGCGGCCACGATCGCGTCGGTGACCCGCTCGGCGTCCTCGTCCTCCACCACCACCTCGATCCGGACCTTCGGCACCAGGTCGATCCGGTACTCCGCGCCCCGGTACACCTCGGTGTGCCCGTGCTGCCGCCCGTAGCCGCTGGCCTCGGTGACGGTCAGCCCGTGCACGCCGAGCTCCTGCAACGCGGTCTTGACCTCGTCCAGCTTGAACGGCTTGACGACGGCGGTGATCAGCTTCATGCGGGGCGGGTCCTGTCGGAGGCGGGCGCACCGTGCGGGTGCATGCTGGCGTGGGCGGTGGCGGAGCCGTGGCCCAGGACGCCGTGATCGTACGCGGTCTCGGCGTGCACGGCGAGGTCCAGGCCGGTGAGTTCGTGCTCGGGCGCGGCCCGGAAGCCCATCAGCCGGTCGATCGCCCGGCCGATGCCGTACGTCGCGCCGAAGGCGTACCCGGCGACCACCAGGACGGCGGTCGCCTGCTTGCCGAGCTGGCCGATCCCGCCGCCGTGCAGCAGTCCGGCGGGGCCGCCGGTCATGGTGGCGGTGGCGAACAGGCCGATCAGCAGGGTGCCGATGACGCCGGCCACGAAGTGCACGCCGACCACGTCCAGCGAGTCGTCGTAGTCGAGGCGGAACTTCCAGCTGACGGCGTAGCAGCAGACCAGTCCGGCGGCCAGGCCGACGACCAGCGCGCCGAGCAGGTCGACGCTGCCGCAGGAGGGGGTGATGGCGACCAGTCCGGCGACCGCGCCGGAGGCGGCGCCGAGGGTGGTGGCGTGGCCGTCGCGCCTCTTCTCCACCACCAGCCAGCCGAGCAGGCCCGCGCAGCCGGCCGCCTGGGTGTTGAGGACCGCGGCGGCGGCCAGGCCGTTGGCGCCCAGCGCGGAGCCGCCGTTGAAGCCGAACCAGCCGAACCAGAGCAGGCCCGCGCCGAGCAGCACCAGCGGCAGGTTGTGCGGGCGCATGGCTTCCTTCTTGAAGCCCAGGCGCGGGCCGAGCAGCAGGGCCAGGGCCAGGCCGCTGGCGCCGCAGTTGACCTCGACGACGGTGCCGCCGGCGAAGTCGAGGGCGCCGAGGTTGCGCAGGATCCAGCCGTCGGGGGCGAACACCCAGTGCGCGACGGGCACGTAGACCAGCAGCGTCCACACCGCGGTGAAGGCCACCCAGGAGCCGAACTTGGCCCGGTCGGCGATGGCGCCGGAGATCAGCGCGGCGGTGATGATCGCGAAGGTCAGCTGGAAGGTGGCGAACAGCAGGGTGGGGACGTGCCCGGTGAGGCTGTCCGGGGTGATGCCGGCCATGCCGAGGTGGTCGAGGGAGCCGATCAGCCCCCAGCCGGCGTCCTTGCCGAAGGCCAGCGAGTAGCCGGCCAGCAGCCAGACGACGGTGACCACGGCGATCGACACGAAGCTCATCATGATCATGTTGAGCACGCTCTTGGTGCGCACCATGCCGCCGTAGAACAGCGCCAGGGCCGGGGTCATCAGCAGCACGAGCGCGGTGCAGGCCAGCAGCCAGGCGGTGTCGCCGCTGTCCAGGGTGGGTGGGGAGTCAGCGAGGAGCATGCGGGGAGTGTCGCCGGGCCGGATTTCGGGCCGCCGTCACGGGTGTTTCGACGGTGTTTCGTGTTGCCCGGGGGTTTCCGGAATCTCACCGCCCGGACACCCGGCCGGGCCGCGCCGGGAGCGGCCGTGCCGGGAGCGGGCGCGCCGGTGCCCGGCGGCCGCTGGTGCGGCCGCCGGGCAGCGGTGGGTGCGGGTGCGTCAGCTGGTCTGGATCGCGGTGTCGTCGATCACGAAGGAGGTCTGCAGCGAGGAGTCCTCGACCGCGTTGAACTTCACCGTGACGGTCTGGCCCGCGTAGGCCGACAGGTTGATGCTCTTCTGGGTGTAGCCGGTGGCGGCGTTGACGTTCGAGTACGTGGCGACCGAGGTGCCGTTGACGGTGACGGTCAGCTTGTCGTACGCGGTGGTGCCGGTCTCGGCGGTGTCGATGTGCAGCCAGTAGCTCAGCGTGGCGGAGCAGCCGGCCGGGATGGTGACGGTCTGGGTGATGCTGTCGGTGTGGGCGGAGCCGTAGCCGTCCAGCCAGGCCTTCCAGGAACCGCCGTGGGCGGCCTGCGAGGTGGAGTTGTTGACCACGCCGGAGGTGGCGGTCCAGGGGCTGGCGGTGCCGGTCTCGAAGCCGGGGTTGCCGAGCAGCTGGGCCGGGGTGCAGCCGGTGCCGCCGCCGGAGGTGACGGTCCAGGTGAAGGAGGCGGTGCCGGTCTTGTTGGCGGCGTCCTTGGCGGTGACGGTCACGTTGTAGGTGCCGGCCGCGGTGGCGGTGCCGGTGATCTTGCCGGTGGAGGCGTTGATCGACAGGCCGGTGGGCAGGCCGGTGGCCGAGTAGGTCAGCGGCGCGGTGCCGCCGCTGGCCGCGATCTGCAGGTTGACCGAGCCGTTCAGCGCGGTCGACTGGTTGCCGGGGCTGGTGACGGTCGGCCCGCCGGTGCTGGGCAGCGAGCCGACGTTGACGGCGGCCCAGGCGGTGGCGGTGGCGTTGTACTCGGCGGAGCCGGCGCCGTACAGGTCGGTGGCGGCGGAGAGCATGCCGGCCCGGGCGCTGGCGTAGTTGGTGGTGGAGGTCCAGTACGTGGTCAGTGCCCGGTACCAGATCGCCGCGGCCTTGTCCCGGCCGATGCCGGTGACGGTGATGCTGTTGACGGTGGGCGAGTTGTAGCTGACGCCGTTGATGGTCTTGGCGCCGCTGCCCTCGGCCAGCAGGTAGAAGGCGTGGTTGCCGACGCCGGACGAGTAGTGGACGTCCTTGTTGCCGACGGTGGAGGACCAGCTGTCGGCGGACGCGCCGTCCTTGGAGGGCTTGTCCATGTAGCGCAGCGGCGTGCCGTCGCCGTTGATGTTGATCAGCTCGCCGATCAGGTAGTCCGGGTTGTCGGTGGACAGGTTCGCGTAGAACTCGACCATCGTGCCGAACACGTCCGAGGTGGACTCGTTCAGGCCGCCGGACTCGCCCGAGTAGTTCAGGCCCGCGGTGTTGGAGGTGACGCCGTGCGTCATCTCGTGGCCCGCGACGTCGAGTTCGGTCAGCGGGTGGGTGTTGCCCGAGCCGTCGCCGTAGGTCATGCAGAAGCAGCTGTCGTCCCAGAACGCGTTGACGTAGTTGCTGCCGTAGTGGACCCGGCTGTACGCGCCGACGCCGTCGTTGCGGATGCCGTTGCGGCCGAAGGTGTTCTTGTAGTAGTCCCAGGTGGACGCGACGCCGTAGTGGGCGTCCACGGCCGCGGACTCCTTGTTGGAGACGGTGCCGTCGCCCCAGGTGTCGGTGGTCTTCGAGTACAGCGTGCCGGTGCCGCTGGTCCCGTTGTTCAGGTTGGTGGTGTACATGTTGCCGCGGGTCGGGTCCTTGAGCTGGTAGTTGGAGCCCGACTGCGAGGTGCCGAGGGTAACGCTGCCGACGAAGACGCCGTTGCCGGTGCCGGTCTCGATGCCCTCCCACTTCTGGATCACGTCGCCGGTGGTGGCGTCGGTGACCACGTGGAGCTTGCTCGGGGTGCCGTCCTCCTGGACGCCGGAGACCACGGTCTCCCAGGCCAGCCGCGGGCTGTTGTCGGCGGCCCAGACCACCAGGCGGGGCGCGGTCTCCAGGGCGGAGCCGGACTGGGCGGCCAGCGCGGCGGCCTGGCCCTTGGCGGCGGCGAGCTTGGGGGTGGTGGACAGGCCGGTCAGGGTGGCCGAGGAGGCCCGGTCGACGCTCTTGGTGGTGCCGTTGGCGGCCTGGTGGACGATCAGGTCGCCGCCGAGCACCGGGAGTCCGTTGTAGGTCCGCTCGTAGCGGAAGTGCTGGGTGCCGTCGGCGTCCTTGGACGCGTCCTTGACCACGAGCTTCTCGGCCGAGCCCAGGCCCAGGTCCTGGGCGAACGCCGCCGAGCGGCTGCCCGCGTCGGAGAGCAGCTGGGCGTGGCCGGCCACCGCCTGCTGGGAGGCGACCTGGCCGGTCTGGGAGGGGGTGGCGGGGGCGGCCTGGGCCACCGCCACCGGGATCGCGGTCACCAGTAGGGCGGTGGTGGCCGCGAGGGCGGCCATGCTCACGCGGGCATGCGTGCGGCGAGACATGCGGGACTCCTTTACCGACCGTCGCGGGGTCACGAGCGGTGGAGAGAATCTGGCCGCGGTTGCGGCGCAGCGGGGGCCCCTGCCGCCGGTTCGCGGCGCGGGGTGCGGTGCACGTACGCGGTACCGGGCACGTGGGGTACGCGTGCCGGGCTGCGGCCGCCGGAGTCCTGGGGAGGGTCCCACCGGCGGGGGTCGGGGCTACCTGTCGCTCCGCAGCCGGGGGAATCCTGGCAGCAAACACCTCGTGAATGACAGATGCATGCCACGGATTGACTGATTAATGACCGCGCCCCGGTCCGGTCAACGGCCGCCCACGGTCCGGTAGATGGGACGCATTCGAGAAGGTCCGTGCCAAACATCGCCGTGCGGCGTCGGTTTTCGGCCAACGCGGGACGGGGCCCCACCCGGAGGTGAGGCCCCTGTTACCGCTGGGAAACCATCAGTTCTGGACGAACACCGCCACCGTCCGGCCCGGCACCGTGAAGGTCCCCGAGGCCGGGTCGAAGGCTGCCCGCCTGACCACCGGGTCACTGCCCTGCGCCTGCACCCCGTGCAGCTGCTGCCGGCTGCCGCGCAGGCCCGCCACGGTCTGGTTCTGCGCGGTCGGGGTGGCGTTGAAGACCACCGTGAGGCCCTTCTCGGCGCCCTTCAGCCCGGTGCCGTCCAGGTGCATGGTGATCACGCCCGGGTGCTCCCCCGCGGTGCCGGACAGCGGGAAGGACAGCCGGCGCTGCACCTCGGCCGCGGTGGGCAGCGCGAACAGCGGCGAGGACCGGCGGATCTTCAGGAACTGCTGGTAGATCGCGGTGGAGCTGCCCGTCGCGTTGCAGTCCGCCCGCAGCGCCGGATCGGCCAGCAACTGCTTGGCGCGGTCCCACATCTCCTTGTTGTCGGCCGCCATCGGCAGGCCCCGGCCCCAGCCGTTGCCCTGCCGGCAGTCCCAGGAGATCGCGTTGAACCAGTCGCCGGAGTCGAAGGAGTTGGCGTCCAGCGACTTGGAGCGCAGCAGGTCGCTGCCGGCCTGGGCGAAGCCCGGGCCCTGGCTCAGCGCGGTCAGCGACAGGCCGAGCGCCTGCATCCGGGCCCGGTCGGCGGGCGAGGTGCCCTGCGGGAGCTTGAACGCCAGCGCGTCGTACAGGTCCGCGTTGTCGTGCGCGTCCAGGTACTCGACGGCCTCGCCGGGGTTGGCCGCGTAGCCGGTCGGCGCGCCGTTGTAGTCCACGCCGGCGCCGGTGACGGCCTTCCCGGCGGTGTCGGTGAACCGGTATCCGGCCAGGTTGCCGGTCAGGCCGACCTTGATCTGGTCCATCTGGTGCAGCAGCCTGGCCTGCTGCTCGGCCGGGGTGCCGTTGTCCGCCGAGCCGTTCGGGTCGGTGGACAGGCCGGAGGCGAAGCCCTGCTGCGCGGCCGAGGAGAGCTGGTAGTTGCCGCCGCGGCCGGCGTCCCGCATCCGGTCGTTGAAGGTGGCGATGCCGGTGCCGGCCATGTTGGCCTGGGTGGCCTGGACGAACCGGGCGTCGTTGGCGACGGTGCCGAAGTTCCAGCCCTCGCCGTACAGGAAGACGTTCTTCCCGTCGACGCCGTCCTTCTGCGGGGTCAGTCCGCGCAGCGCCGCCTGCACGTCCAGCATGGTCGACTTCGGGTCCAGGCCCATCAGGTCGAACCGGAAGCCGTCCACCCGGTACTGCCTGGCCCAGCCCACCACCGAGTCGACGACCAGCTTGTTCATCATGGCGTGCTCGGGCGCGGTGTCGGCGCAGCAGGAGTCGGTGGTGACCTTGCCGCTGTCGCTCAGCCGCTGGTAGTAGCCGGGCACGACCTTGTCGAGCACCGACCTGTCGTCCTGCCCGGCCGCCGCGGTGTGGTTGTAGACCACGTCCAGCACCACCCGCAGGCCCGCCTCGTGCATCGCCTGCACCATCTCGCGGAACTGCACGGTGCGCGCCGTCCCGTTCGGGTCGGTGGCGTAGGAGCCCTCGGGCACGTTGTAGTGCAGCGGGTCGTAGCCCCAGTTGTAGGCGTCGTCGGCCTGCACCGCGGCCACGCACTCCTGCTGCTGGTCCGAGTCGGCGGGCAGCGCGGCCAGGTCGCAGGCCGGGAGCTTCTGCTCGGCCCGGTTCTCCCGGATGGTGGCGATGTCGAAGGTCGGCAGCAGGTGGATCGTGGTCACCCCGGCGTCGGCCAGCTCCTTCAGGTGCCGCATGCCGGCCGACTTCGACCGGGTGAACGCCAGGTAGGTGCCGCGCTCGTCGGCCGGCACGGTGGCGTCGGCGACCGAGAAGTCCCGCACGTGCAGTTCCTGGATCTGCTGCTTCACCGCCGGGACGGGCTCCGGGCTGCGGTGCCGGTCCCAGCCCTGGGGCTTGGTGGCCGCGGAGGACAGGTCGGCGACCAGGCTGCGCTTCGAGTCCGCCGACAGCGCGGTCGAGTACGGGTCGGTGACGGTGTTCACCACGTTCTGCCCGACGCTCGGCGCCCACACCTTCACCTGGTACAGGTAGTACTTACCGTCCAGCTCCTCGGCGTCCTCGGTCAGCGACCAGACCCCCGACGCGTCGTCGCGCTTCAGCGGGACGGTCCTCGCCGTGCCGCCGGCGGCCTTGTCGAACAGCTGGACCGACACCCCGGTCGCGGTCGGCGCCCACAGCGAGAGCGTCACCTCGCGCCGGTCGCGGCCGAACCAGCCGTGGCCCTTCCGCACCGAGTACACCGGGCCGAGCTGCGCGGAGGCCGCCTTCGCCGCGTACAGGTCGTCCAGCACACCGGGGGTCTGCACGCCGGTGGCCGCCAGCGCCGCGCCGTTCGGCAGGTGCTCGGTGAAGAGCAGTTGGCCGCGCAGCGCGTCGGTGGTCCGGCCCGCGTCGCGCGGGTCGACGGTGAACGCCCGGTACCCGGCCAGGTGCGGGAACTTCGCCTTCTGGGCGTCGGTGAGCCCGGCCGCCGGGGTGAGCCGGATCCAGTGGCCCGGCCCGGAGAGCACGCCCCGGTCGACGCTCAGCCCGCCCGCGGGGTCGTAGACCAGCTGGGCGCTGGTGCCGCCCTTCAACTGGGCGTCCGCCGCACCGTAGTTCGCGGGCACCACCACGGTCCTCGCGTCGATCCACTGGGCCTTCGCCGAGCCCGGGTCGAGCTGCGAGGAGGTGCCGGCGCCCTGCGGCAGCAGGTGGCCCTCCTGCCCGGCGATGATCCAGACCTCCCGGCCGGCGGTGGCGAAGTCCAGCGACTGGTCCTGCGGCAGGTCCTTGTCGCCGCCGTTGTGGATGATGTAGCTGAGGCTGGTCGCGCCCTCGGCCAGCGGCACCTCGAAGACCGCGCCGAACGCGTCCTGCCGGGCCGGCACCAGCGGGCTGCCCCAGTCGGTCGGGGTGGCCGCACCGGTCCAGTCGTGCAGGCCCCAGCCGGTGTAGTTCCCGTCGGCCCGCCGGTAGTGGATGACCGCCTTGCCCTCGGGCACCGGCTGCGCCCCGTCCGGGTTCGCGGTGCGGACGGTGGCGTCGCCCTGCTTGATCCACACCTCGCCGGTGGCGGAGACGTCGACGTGCCGGTCCTGGTCGACGTCCTTGGCGCCGTCCTTCTCCACCACGAACCCGACGTCGGACGCCCCGCCCTTGAGCTTCACGTACGCGAACGCCCCGTACGCGTCCCGCCCGACGAAGCCGTGCCCGGCCGGCCAGGTGGTCGCCTCGCCGTCGGCGAGGTCGCCCCAGGCGTACAGGTTCCAGCCGTCGTAGTCACCGTCCTCGCGCTGGTAGTGCACCACCGCGTACTCGCGGGTCACCGCGCTCGGCACCGGCGCGGGCGGCTGCTGCCCGGTGGTGAACTGCCCGGTGGCGGAGGCCAGTCGGCCCGCCGAGTCCTGGACCACGGCCTTGTAGCGGACCACGGTGCCGGGCGCGACGCCGTCCAGGTCCTGCGTCACCTTGTACACGCCGTTGTCGGCGGTGCCGAGCGTCTGCCAGGGCCCGTCGCCGACCTGCGCGGCGAAGGTCACCCGGTCGAAGCCGCCGCCGGGCACGCTCGCGCCCGGCGTGACGGTGCCGTACGCGCCGTCGGCCGGGGCGTTCACCGTGATCGACGGCCCGGCCGCCGGCTCGGCCAGCTTGTGCTTCGCCTTCAGCACCACCGAGGACATCGCCGGGACGGTGACCGTCACCCTGCCGTCCGCGCCGCTGGTGAGCTTCCCGCCGGTGCCGTACAGGCCGGTGAAGTCCATGCCGGCCGAGAAGGTGTCCAGCGCGACGGTCTTCGGCTCGGCCGCGTTGTTCACCGCCGCCAGGTACTCGACCTGCTCCTTGGCGTCGATCCGGGAGAACGCGTACACGCCAGGCCCGTCCGCCGCGTACCGCTCGACCTGGGCGCCGTCGGCCAGCGCCGGGTTGTCCTTGCGCAGCTTGGCCAGGCCCGCGATGCCCCGGTACAGCGCGCCGTCCTCGCCGTAGCGGTCCTTCGAGCCGGGGGCGCCGCCGATCACGGTGTCGGTGTTGTAGGAGGGGGTCTTCGAGGCGAACATGTCCTGCCGGGCGTCCTTGTCGCCGCCCGCGCCGGTGAAGCCCTGCTCGTCGCCGTAGTAGACCACCGGCTGGCCGCGGGTCAGGAACTGCAGCTCGTTGGCGAGCCGGTCCTTGGCCAGCAGCGCGTCGTTCGAGGCCCCGGGGTCGTCGCTCCGCAGGAAGGAGCCGAACCGGCCCATGTCGTGGTTGCCGAGGAAGGTCGGCAGCTCGTAGGCGTCGGTGTCGGCCGTGGTGTAGCGGTAGTCCTGCGCGTACAGCGCGCTGAGCGCCTTGGCCGAGCCGTTCTGCGAGACGTACGCGCGGGCCGCCTCCTGGAAGGCGAAGTCCAGGGTGGCCTGGAGCTTGCCCCGCGTGACGTACGGGGAGGTGACCGCCGGGTCGCCCGAGTACACCTCGCCGAACATGAAGAACTTCTTGTTGCCCTGCTTGGCCGCGAACTGCTTGAGCGCGGGCGCCCACTGCTCCCAGAACGCCAGGTTGACGTGCTTGACGGTGTCGATCCGGAAGCCGTCGACGCCGGTCTCGGCGACCCACTGCTGGTAGATCCTCTCCATCCCCGCGACGACCTTCGGGTTCTGGGTGTCCAGGTCGTCCAGGCCGGAGAAGTCGCCCTCGGTGGCGGACTCGCCGACGAAGGTCGAGTCGCCGCGGTTGTGGTAGAGCGAGGGGTCGTTCAGCCAGGACGGGGTCTTGGCGGTGGCGGCCGCCCTGGTCGACAGCACCGGGGTGTAGGGAAAGGAGTCCTTGGTGGTGTCCGGCCACTGGGCGCGGGCGTCGGCGATCGCGGTCTCGTCGACCGGCCTGCCGTCCGCGTCGAGGGTCGGGTAGGCGCCCTCGGAGCGGTAGTCGTGGGTCTGCTCCGCGTAGTCGATGACGTCCGCGGTGTGGTTGGTGATGACGTCGAAGAAGACCTTGATGCCGCGCTTGTGCGCCTTGTCGATCAGCTCCTTGAGCTGGGCGTTGGTGCCGAAGTGCGGGTCGACCTGGGTGAAGTCGGTGATCCAGTAGCCGTGGTAGCCGGCCGAGGCGTCCGCCCCGGTGCCCTGCACCGGCCGGTTCTTGAAGATCGGCGCCATCCAGATCGCGGTGGTGCCCAGGTCCTGGATGTAGTCGAGCTTGTCGATCAGGCCCTTGAGGTCGCCGCCGTGGTAGAAGCCCTTGTCGGCGGGGTCGAGCCCGTTCTCCAGCCGGCCGCCGGTGATGCCGCCGGTGTCGTTGCCGGTGCTGCCGTTGGCGAAGCGGTCCGGCAGCACGAAGTAGAACTGCTCGCGGGTCAGGTCGTGCCGGGCGGCGGTGGCCGCCAGGTCCCGGTCGGACGGCGGGGCGGCGGGCCGGGCGGGCGCGGCCGCGGCCGGCGGGGCGGCGCCCAGGGTGGCGGCGATCAGCGAGGCCGCCAGCAGGGCGGCGGCCCGGGCGGGGCGGCGGTGGGGGGTGGTGCGGCGGTGGGGGGTGGTGCGGCGCTGGGGGCGGTACGGGGCGTCGGCCACGGCAGGGCTCTCCCTCGGGGGCGCTCGGGCAAGGGGTGGGTGGCGTGGAACCTAGCGCTCTGCAAGATGTTTCAGCAAGATGCGAAAGCTGTTTCGTTCCGGAGTCGTACCGAGTCGTGACCTGAACCCCGGCCCCCGCCGCACCCGGGCCGCGCCCCCGCCCCCGACTGCGTCCGTGTCCGAACCAGACCCCGGTTCGACCCCTCGTAACCCGCGCGCCACAATGGACGGCATGCGCCTCGACAACCGATCGACCCCTACCCCCGTAGGGGGACAGTCGGTGAAGAATCCCCAACCAGAGGATGAGCGAGCGGCCACAGCCGGTCTGGCAGACTTCTCGTCCATGGGGGAACCGACCGAGATCCACACAGCCGGCGCCGAACGTGCCGACCGGACCACGCACGGCGGTTCCGACCCGGGCGCGGCCCACACCGCCCGTACGCCCGGCGGAGCCACCCGCGTCGCCCAGTCGCCGACCGCCGCCGTCCGCAACCGCCTGCGCGAGCAGCGCCGCACCCCGCGCCGTCCGCGCCTGCTCTTCGAACTCGCCCTGATCGGCCTCAGCTACTGGCTGTACTCGCTGGTCCGCAACGCCGTCCCCGAGCAGGCCGAGATCGCCCAGAAGCACGCCACCTGGGTCTGGCACCTGGAGCACACCCTCGGCATCGCCGTCGAGCGCTCCGTCAACCACGGCGTGAACTCGGTGACCTGGCTCATCGTCGGGATGAACTACTACTACGCCACCCTGCACTTCATCGTCACCATCGGCGTGCTGGTCTGGCTCTACCGCGCCCACCCCGGCCGCTACGCGGCCTCCCGGACGGTGCTGTTCGTCACCACCGGCATCGCGCTGGTCGGCTTCTACTGCTTCCCGCTGGCCCCGCCCCGGCTGATGACCGGCGGCGGTTTCGTCGACACCGTCAGCGTCCACCACACCTGGGGCTCACTGGCCTCCGGCGCCGGGGCGACGGTCTCCAACCAGTTCGCCGCGATGCCCTCCATGCACATCGGCTGGTCCACCTGGTGCGGCCTGACCGTCTTCTTCCTGGCCCGCCGCCCTTGGGTCCGCGCCCTCGGCCTGGCCTACCCCGTGGTCACCCTCAGCGTGATCGTCTCCACCGCCAACCACTTCTGGCTGGACGCGGTCGGCGGCCTGGTCTGCCTGGCCGTCGGCTTCCTGGCGGCCCGCCTGGTCTACCACACCTGGGTCTACCGCCTCCCCCGCCGCACCGGCGGGCCGGCCGACCGGGAACTGACCGTCCCCGCCCAGTGGGACACCAAGGTCGACGCGTAGCACCGCGCCCCCGCCCGGAGACCCGGGACCGGGGGCGCGGGCAACCGCGCGGGCGGCCCTACTCCCCGCCGTAGAACAGCCGCTCCACCACCCGGCGGGCCCGCCGCGTCGTCCGCCGGTACTCGTCCACCAGCTCCCCCGAGTGCCCCACCCCGTAGCCGAGGTAGCGGGCCACGCCCGCCAGCTCCCGGGCGTCCCCGGGGAAGCTGTCCCCGGCCCGGCCGCGCACCAGCATGACCGCGGCCCGGACCCGGGAGGCCAGCACCCAGGCGGCGTCCAGCACCTGCGCGTCCTCCCGGTCGACCAGGCCCGCCCCGGCCGCGGCGGCCAGCGCCGCCCTGGTCCGGGTGGTGCGCAGCTCCGGCACCGCGTGGCCGTGCCGGAGCTGGAGCAGCTGCACCGTCCACTCGACGTCCGCCAGCCCGCCGCGGCCGATCTTGGTGTGGGTGGTGGGGTCGGCGCCGCGCGGCAGCCGCTCGGTCTCGATCCGGGCCTTGATCCGGCGGATCTCCACCAGGTCCCGGTCCGGGACGCCCGCCGCGGGGTAGCGCAGCGGGTCGACCAGCTCCCGGAAGCGCGCGCCGAGCTCGGCGTCCCCGGCCATCGGCTCGGCCCGCAGCAGCGCCTGGCTCTCCCAGGCGTGCGACCAGCGCGCGTAGTACGCGGCGTAGGAGGCCAGGGTGCGGGTCAGCGGCCCGTTGCGGCCCTCGGGGCGCAGGTCGGCGTCGACCAGCAGCGGGGGTTCGACGGACGGGGCGGCCAGCAGGGTGCGCAGCTCGCCGATCACCTCGCGGGCGGCCCGGGCGGCCTCCTCGTCGCCGGCGCCGGGCTGCGGTTCGTGGACGAAGAGGACGTCCGCGTCCGAGCCGTAGCCGAGTTCGTGGCCGCCGAACCGGCCCATCGCGACGATCGCGATCCGGGCGGGCAGCTCGCCGTTGCGGGCCGCCCAGCCGTCGGCGGCGGCCCGCAGCGCGCCCTGGAGGGTGGCGGCGGTGATCGCGGTGAGCGCCTCGCCGGTGAGGTCCAGGGCGCGGGCCGGGTCCCCGTCGAGCCGGCCCAGCACGTCGGCGGCGGCGGTCCGGAACAGCTCGCGGCGCCGGACGGCCCGGACGGCGGAGACGGCGGCGGCCGGGGTCCCGGCCCGGCCGACGGCGGCCAGCACCTCCGCCTCCAGGGCGGCCCGGCCGCGCGGCAGCAGGCCGCCGGCGTCGCCCAGCATGGCGACCGCCTCGGGGGCGCGCAGCAGCAGGTCGGGGGCGAGCCGGCCGGCGGACAGCACCCGGGCGAGCTGTTCGGCGGCGGCGCCCTCGTCGCGCAGCAGCCGCAGGTACCACGGGGTGCGGCCGAGCGCGTCGGAGACCTGGCGGAAGTTGAGCAGTCCGGCGTCGGGGTCGGCGGAGTCGGCGAACCAGCCGAGCAGCACCGGCAGCAGGGTGCGCTGGATCGCGGCCTTGCGGCTGACCCCGGAGGCGAGCGCGGAGATGTGCCGCAGCGCGGCGGCCGGGTCGGCGTAGCCCAGGGCGGCCAGCCGCTGCTTGGCGGCCTCGGTGCTGAGCCCGGCCGCGCCGGAGCCGGTGACCCGCAGTTCGGCGACCGGCAGCTCGGCGACCGCGTCCAGCAGCGGCCGGTAGAACAGCCGCTCGTGCAGCCGCCGCACCTCCACCGCGTGCCGCTTCCACTCCCGCTGGAGGGCGGCCACCGGGTCGCCCTTGGCGTCCCCGCCGAGCTGCGGGGCCATGGTGCGGGCCAGCCGGCGCAGGTCGGCCGGGTCGGTGGGCATCAGGTGGGTGCGGCGCAGCCGCTGCAACTGGATGCGGTGTTCGAGGGCGCGCAGGAAGCGGTAGGCGGCGTCCAGCGAGGCGGCGTCGGCCCGGCCGACGTAGCCGCCGTCGCTGAGCGCGGCCAGCGCCTCCAGGGTGTTGCCGCTGCGCAGCGACTCGTCGGTGCGGCCGTGCACGAGTTGCAGCAGCTGGACGGCGAACTCGACGTCGCGCAGGCCGCCGGGGCCGAGTTTCAGCTGCCGGTCGAGTTCGCCGGCCGGGATCGCGTCGACCACCCGGCGGCGCATCTGCTGCACGTCGGTGACGAAGTTCTCCCGGGCGGCGGCCTGCCACACCAGCGGGGCGATGGCCCCGGCGTAGGCGCGGCCGAGCTCGGCGTCGCCGGCGATCGGGCGGGCCTTCAGCAGGGCCTGGAACTCCCAGGTCTTGGCCCAGCGCTGGTAGTAGGCGAGGTGGCTGGCCAGGGTGCGCACCAGCGGGCCGTTGCGGCCCTCTGGGCGCAGGTTGGCGTCGACCGGCCAGATGGTGCCCTCGCCGGTGGTGTCGGAGCACAGCCGCATGGCGTGCGCGGCGAGCCGGGTGGCGGCCCGGGTCGCGGTCTGCTCCTCGACGCCCTCGCGGGCCTCGGCGACGAAGATCACGTCCACGTCGGAGACGTAGTTGAGCTCCCGGCCGCCGCACTTGCCCATGCCGATGACGGCGAGCCGGCAGGCGGCGGACGCGTCCGGGTCCTGCTCGGCGGCGAGGTCCAGGGCGGTCTGCAGGGTGGCGCCGGCCAGGTCGGCGAGTTCGGCGGCGGTCTGCGGCAGGTCGGTGGTGCCGGACAGGTCGCGGGCGGCGATCGCGAGCAGGCAGCGCCGGTAGGCGGCGCGCAGCGCGTCGGCCCGGTCGGCGTCCGGCTCGGAGCGGACCCGGCGGGTGAGCTCGCCGAGGAAGTCGCCGCGTCCGGGGTGGATGTCGCGCAGCTCGAAGGAGACCAGGGCGTGCCAGTCCCGGGGGTGCCGGGCCAGGTGGTCGGCGAGCGCGGTGGAGGCGCCCAGGACGCCGAGCAGCCGGTCGCGCAGCGGCTTGGAGGTGGTCAGGGTGTCGCGCAGGGTGTGCCGCTCGTGCGGGTCGAGCGCCTCCAGCAGCCGGGCCAGGCCGAACAGCGCCTGGTCCGGGTCGGCGGCGGCGCCCAGCGCGTCCAGCAGCACCGGGTCGGCGGCGAGACCGTGCAGCGCCGGTTCGTCCAGCAGCCGCACCGCCTGGTCGGGGTCGGAGAACCCCCGCCGCACCAGTCGGGTCTCCAGCCGGCTGACCCGGCTCCCGGCCCGTTCCTCCACCGCGCTCCCGCCTCCCACGCCCGATCCCTGCCCGAAGGACCCGCACCCCGCCCGCGGGGCCCGCTCCCTGCCCGAAGGGTACGTTCCCACCCGCCCCGCACGCGCCCCGTGACGCACCGTCGACCGGGCCCCGCTCCCCCCGCCCGCCCGTGACACCCCCGCCACCCGACTCGTTGGCCACGGGGTGACACCCTTCCTCCGCCCCTCCCCCGCTCCCTCCTCCTCCCTCCCTTCCCCGCTCCCCTCCTCCCTCCCCGCCCGGCTGCCCTCGCTCACCGGGCTGCGCTTCCTCGCCGCGCTGCTGGTGGTCTGCTACCACCTCTCCCGCCAGGTCGGCGCCCTCCCGGTGCTCAGCCCGCTGGCCTGGTACGGGCGTTCGGGCGTGACGTTCTTCTTCGTGCTCTCCGGCTTCGTGCTGGCCTGGACGTACGCCGACTCCCCCGTCCCCGCCCACCGCTTCTACCGCCGCCGACTGGCCCGGATCTGGCCGCTGCACGCGCTCACCACCGGCGCCTCGCTGGCGGTCTTCGCCGCGGTCGGCGCGGCCGTGCCGGTGACCGCCGCCCTGTGGTCGCTCCCGCTGCTGCACCCGTGGGACCGCACCACCGTGATGGGCGGCAACCCGGCCGGCTGGTCACTCGGCGACGAGGGCTGGTTCTACCTGCTCTTCCCCCTGCTGCTGCGCCTGCGCCCGGGGCTGCGCACCGCCGCGCTGTGCTGCGCGAGCGGCCCGCTGCTCTGGCTGGCCGGCTCCGCCGTCACCGACCCGTCACTGCGCAGCTGGCTGCTGGACTACCTGCCGCTCAGCCGCACCCCGCAGTTCCTGCTCGGCTTCGCCCTCGCCCTGGCCCTGCGCCACGGCCGCCTGCCCGCCCTGCCGCTGCTCCCCACCGCCCTCGCGGTCGCGGCCTTCCACCTCGCCCTGGTCCCCTGGCACCACGCCGTCCCCGACCCGGCCTGGCACAGCCCCTACATCGCCTCCCAACTCCTCTCCGCCCCGCTGTTCGCCGCCCTGATCACCGCCGCCGCCCAAGCCGACCTCCGCCACCCCGGCGGCCCGCTCACCCGCCGCCCCTGGACCCTGCTCGGCGACTGGTCCTTCGCCTGGTACCTGATCCACGAAATCACCTTCCGTCCCTGGCTCCACCACTACGGCCACCCCACCCCGGGCCTCCCCACCGCCACCACCTGGCTCCTCCTCCTCACCACCTCCCTCACCCTCGCCGCCACCCTCCACCACCTGGTCGAACACCCCCTGGAACGCCTCCTCCGCGACCACCCGACCCACAGCGCACTTCGACCACGTCTCCCCGTTCAAGCGGCACGACCGCACACGGCCATCGATTCCGACTTGCGGTGAAGACCACGGCTCCGTCCGCACACCACTCACCCCCTGCCGTCAGGGGGCGGGCCAGCCCTGCCCCTCCGGGCCGAGCGGAACGCCTGCAGTGCCGTGCTCCGCGGGGACAGCCGCACGGTGAGCACCCACAGTCCGGCGAGGATCCCGAAGCCGATGACGAGCAGCAGCAGCGACGCCCCGATCCGGTCGCCCCACCCGGTGCGCGGATCCGTCAGGATCTTGGGGAGCACCCCACAGACGGTCACCAGGATGAAGTAGAAGACCACCCGCACCACCCACCCGGCCACCGAATGCAACGGATGGAGGAGCAACAACACCCTCATCCGCCCCCAGAGCGAGATCCGCGCGGTGCGCCGCTCCTCCAGATCCGCCGTCAGGAGCACTGCCCTCTCCGTGTCCAGGTAACCGGCAGCCCACTGCCGTTTCGACTCGACGTCCGGGGCCGCCGCGACCGCCGCGTAGGTCGTGAACCACTGGGCGAGGTAGTCGAGTCGCGCACGTGCGTGGTCCAGTTCCCGACGGCGCCTCAGCTCGCTGCTCCGATTGGCCCGCCACTCCCGCAGCCAGAGCCCTGCGGCACCCAGGATCGACGCCACCATCGCGGTGACGACGGAAGCAAGCACGTTCCCGAAGAAGCTCGGCTCGTCCCCGGCAGCCATCTGCACTCCGATCCGCCGTACCACCCTGGTGCGTCGAGCTTCCCGGAGCACCGCTGCCCCCGCCCTGCGGATTGCGCCATTCGAGCCACCCCTCACAGGGAGTAATTGCTCTCCTGTCCTCCTACCCCCGCCGCCACGGCTGCGCGAACACCGTGTAGAAGTACGGCAGGTTCTCCTCCGGCCCGTTGTCCATCCGCTTGAACACCTTCCCGATCGGGTTGCACACCTGCCCGCTCGGCAACTGCACCACCAGCGGAAACCCGAACATCGGCGCCTCCTCCCCGCCCACCTCCCGCCAGGCCGCCCCGCCCTGGCGGACCATCACCTCGCCGACGTAGCAGCCGAACCCGAACAGGGTCTCCCCGACCTGCCCGCTGCCGATGCCGCTCCCCCGGAAGTCCTCGATGATCTCGTCGACCAGCGCGAGGCTCCCCACCGAGTAGTCCAACCGCACCCCGCTGACCTGCGCCGCCGACGCCACGATGTCCGCCGCGAACCGCCCCGCATTCGCCGCCTCCGGCGCGTACCTCAGCCGCAGTTCCATCTGCCCTCCCACCTCTCGCTCACCGGTCCAGAGGACTGCTTTCCCCCGCCCCCACCCCGTACACAACCCGGAACCGGCCGCCGGTGAAAAGCCGGGGCCC
Organism: Kitasatospora sp. NPDC090308; assembly: GCF_044769485.1. Lineage (NCBI taxonomy): Bacteria > Bacillati > Actinomycetota > Actinomycetes > Kitasatosporales > Streptomycetaceae > Kitasatospora > Kitasatospora sp. NPDC090308. The sequence goes on from NZ_JBIVXY010000001.1 coordinate 580,764, forward strand.
CGGCCGAGTACCCACCTCAGACCGGGGCCTGACGGAGCGTCAGCAACTGCTACAGCGCCTGGAGCACCTTGCGCAGCTCGAGCGGCGTGACCTCGGAGCGGTACTCCTCCCACTCCTGGCGCTTGTTGCGCAGGATCTGGCGGACCACCCCGAGCACCTGCGGACTCCCCCAAGGCGCCGCCCTGACCAGCAGTTTAGACGTGGTCGCCTGTCATCGTTGGCTGAACACCGACCGACTCCGGACGCCCCGCGAACGGCCCCGAGTAAGGCCGCCGCCATGCCAAGCAGTCCTACGTGCTCAGGATGGCGTAAACAACCGACGCGTCATCGCTCTTCTTGTTCCGAGGCCACCGTTCCCCAATCGGATCCGAGTCTTCGAGCTCTCGCGCCCATTCGATCAGCGCGGCCGGACCACGCCCGGACCGCAGCACCTCAAAGACACCTGCCCAGCCCGTAACAGCGAAGAGGTCTACGATGCGGGCTGACCCATCGGTGAGCACGACTAGGTCACTGACGTCGCCCAAGGGAACTGTCCCAGTGAGCGCATGCTCCACCCCGGACGGCTCCGAGGTAGCAATCCAGTAACCACCCTCGCGATTCTTGGCGGCCAACTCGCCGGCCTTCATTCGAAGGAGGGCTTCCTGTTTCTCGGGCGTCCCAATGAGATATTGGTCTGCCTCTTCCCGGGCGGCACGGGCCGTAGCACTGACGCGAGGGTCAGTAACGACTGAAATTCCCTCGCCGGTTGCGATGGCCAAGCTGATATCACCCAGTACGAGATACTCTAGATTTTCCCCGAGCCGCACGATTCCGACAGCGGCCGACGGACTACCCGGATGCGCGAGATCACATTCCGCATGGAGACCGGCCACACGTTGGATCGACTGCCTTAGTACAGTTTCGAGAGATAGATCCCGGATGGCCGAGAATTCTCTGATTGCAGAACCCAAGTGCGCGGCATACCAGGAAACTCCGTGAGTACACCCTGTATCAGTCCGAGCCGTTGCACCATCTAGCACGACAATCAGGTCCTGACCCACAGAGAGCCAGTCCTCATTGGCCCTCCCGGATTCCCCGGCCCGAGATTCACTGACCACCTGCATCAAGAGACTCCTTCGTGCTTGTAGAGAGGTGTCACCTGATCAACGCTCTGCAAGCGCCCCGAGCCCGGATCCACAACGCACTTGACCAGCAGAGAGAATCGGCGGGTCTTCACCTCGCGGTACAGCCTCTCAAGCTGCGACCCCAGAAAGTGGGTTGCACCGAGGGTACCCGGGCCATGAATTCCCGCCAGGTACAGGAATGTGCCGCGGCCATCCGGCCGGGGAAGTCGCCCAATATAGGCATAGTCGGCAGACTCCCCCTTGTTGACCGGTGAGTGAAATTCCACACCGGCCGCCCGGTCTACGAGATACCAGCCGTCTTTGCCATTCTCGAACCCAAGACTCTCATCCGCCTCAAGGACCTGACCTACAAAGGGGAGGATCCTTGGGCTACCAAGGACAATGAGATTCGGGCGGTTCAGGTTAACCATTCCCGGCGGGGGGACCACTTCGCTCTGCGACTTCAGATTCAGCGAACGCGCAATCTCAGAAATTCGCTCACACCCAGCCAACATCTCGGCAGATACAACCAGCTTAGGCTTTTCCGCTTCCCTCTTTCCACCAAGGGCAACTGTGATCTCTCCAGTCCCCAGAAAGATGCGCTCGGGCCGAGGGCCGGACGACAGAAGCTGACCCACCCGGGCCCTGGTCATGCCGATCTTCCCGGCGATCTGCACCTGGGTCATGCCAGCCGAGAGCAACTCCTCCAGCGCCTCCCGCCTCATGCGGGACAGCTCCAAGATGCTGGCCTGGTGCTCATCGATCAGCACTCCTGCCTGCCGCGCACGCTCAACAGGGTCAACCATCGCAGCCAGTCCGTGCATGTCGGTCACCCTTGTTCGCCTCCTGCTGGCGGTCCGCCGTACTGCCGGACAAGTCTATCGGGCGAAGGGGCTTGACGCACGCAAGGGGGGTTGCCCTAAGCTCCAATACACAGATGGCAAGCCCCATTGACGGGGGGAGCCACCTAACCATGCTGCTGGGGAGCGACGCCCAATCCGCCAAGAAAGACCGTCGCTCCCCGCCCCGTGAAGGGAGTTCCATCATGCACGGAACGCTTGCCATCGCTCCACTGACCACCGGTCCGGTCCGTCAGTTCGTTGACGTGCTGGGTGAGTCGGACGAGACGGAGACGGCCCTGCGTGTGGCCGTCCAGCTCACGGTGAACCTGAGCTTCGCGGAGATCCTGGGGCGGCTGCTGTTCTCGCCCGGTCCGATCCTGATGACGGAGGAGCTGGACTCGGTTGACGCGGAGGAGTACGTCAGGGTCCGCCTGTGGTTCGCGCTGACCGACACCGACCTCGTCACGGCGGACGGCTTCGCCGAGATGGCCATGGACATCTACGCCGGCCGCCGGGCCTCCAACCTACTGCCCTTCGTGCTGCGGCTCGGCCCGATCATCACCCACACGTTCGGCGTTACCTCCCCCCAGCCCCTCACCGTTGCGCCCGCCCCCGCCTACACCGAGGCCCACATCGGGCTGGGAGGGATGCGCTCGTGAGCACCCAGCTTCTGTCACCCGCGCAGCTTCTGGCGGAGTTGGCCGGGCACGGCTCGGTGGAGCCGCTGCGGGTGAAGGACGTGGCCCGCGCGCTGGGGATCTCGAACGAGACCGCCTACCGCGAGGTCGCCTCCGGCCGCCTGCCGTCCTACCGGGTCGGCACCGGACGCGGCACCATCCGCATCCCACCCGAGGACTTCCGGGCCTACCCCAAGGCCCAGAACATCCTCGTCCCTCTGGCCGCGCTCACGGGCTGACGCCCGGCGTTTACGGCCGCTCACCGGGCGCTCACCGCAGCGTGGTTGAAGCGGCCTGGGGTGCCATTGAAGCGGATGCCGCCCGTGCGCCACTTGGCCGATGCACGGTCGGCACGCTCCCCGCGTTCACGGACGTTCACGGCCCGCTCATCCTCTGCCCGAAAAAGGGCGGGCAGCACAGGTTCGGCGAGCGCCCGTGAACACGGCCCGAACCACCCGACCGCCGCACCCGATCCCCACCATGCCCCGGCAAGGCCCCGGAATCCTCGCTGGATCTAGCGACCCCGCTAGCGACCCAAATAGCCCCTGATCAGCGGCCCAGCGGCTAGTGAGCCCCACCGGCGAACCCCCGAAAACGGCTACACAGCCCCTTCCGGCACCCCCAGCGCCCGCCGCGCCAGAGCAGCTGCCGCTCCCCGAACAGCAAGAGGAGTACCAGGGCACCCCCGTGCTCCTCTTGCTGTCCCAAGCCCTCCGTCTGTCACCTTTCACCCCACCTCTGAAGAGGGGGTGCCTGGGCCGTCCGGAGCCTGAGACCCCCGCTGTGACCTGCGGATTACAGGTGACAGACAGGGTGACAGGTGACAAGTGACAGACAGGCCGGATGACAGGCACCACCACCCCGCCCGGCACACGACCCGCCCCTGTCCTGTCGCCACCCCGCAAAGGGGACGTCATCCACCTGTCGCACGGCCCCCGTCCCCCTCTCGACCTGCGAGGCGACAAGTGACAGGCCCGCAGAAGAGGTCACCCCCCGCCCTGAGGGGAGCGGTTGGCCTCTTCACCCCGACCGACCGCCACCCGCACCCCCACCTCACCACCACCGCCACCACTCGAACCCGGCCAGCACCAACCGTTACCACCGTCGCGGAAAGTCGCCACCCGGCAAAGCGGGAGCCCACCGTCTGACGCGTCAGACGCCCTCTGACACCTGACACCCGAATCCTTGGGTAACGCGTGCGCGCGACCCCTGTCAGACGCGCCTGACACTCCTTCTGACACCTCTGCCGCCCCACCGAGACCGCCCCTCCCAGCTCCTGCCGAAGGGTCCCTGACACCTCTGACACCCACCCCGCCATCACCCATAGCAAGCAAGAGCGGCCCCCAATCCGCCAGACAGGCGGCTGCCCTCGCCTCACCTTGAAGGAGATCAACCCCATGACCAGTCGTCAGCGGCCCAGCGTCGCCCGACCGCTCCACCCGGCTTCGTCGGTCATGCCGCCTGCTCTGCCGTCGCGCTACCTCGGCCCGGAGGACGTCGCCGTGCTGTTCGGCCTACCGCTGGAGACCGTCCACCAGTGGCGCCGCAAGCGCACCGGCCCGTCCGGGTTTCGCGTCGGCCGGCACCTGTGCTACGACCCCAACGCGGTTGCCCAGTGGGTGGCCGACCAGACCGGAGAGACAGCCTGACCATGGCTGGACGCATTCAGGACCGCTGGTTCAAGTCCGAGTCCGGCCCCGACGGCAAGCCCCGCCGGGTCAAGTCCGACCAGCGCGGCAGCTGCATGCGCTACCAGGCCCGGTACGTCGGCCCGGACGGCACCGAGAAGTCAAAGAGCTTCCCTGACCGCCAGAAGCGCCGGGCGGAGAACTGGCGGGCCGAGATCGAGAAGGACATGTCCCGGGGGGCAGTACATCGACCCGAAGGCAGCCCGGACCACCTTTCGCCAGTACGCCGAACGGTGGTTGGAGAACCAGCTCACCAGTGGCACCACCCAGGCGTCGGTGCGAAGTCAGATCACCCTGCATGCGATCCCGTACCTGGGGCCGCGCCCGATGGACTCCTTCCAGTCCTCGCACATCCGCGAGTGGCTGGCCACGCTGGAAAAGGCTCTCCCGGCGTCCTCCTACCGGCACGTCATCTTCACCGCCGCCGTCGAGGACCGGCTCCTGACGACGAACCCGTGCCGCTCCCGCTCCGTCACCAAGCCCAGCGCTACCTGGGGCCGGGGCCGCCCCTGGACGGAGGAGCGGGTGAACGCAGTCCGTGGCGGCCTGCCGGGGCGGTACCGGGCGACGGTGGGCGTAGGCGGCGGGTGCGCTCTGCGGCAGGGGGAGATTGTCGGCTTACCGGTCGACGACATCGACTTCGCCACCGGCTGGGTGCACGCCACCTGGAGGAGTACCCGCCCGTGGCGGTCACCCTGCCGTGGGTGCGGCCCGACGGGCACGCGGTGACGAAGCTGCTGGCGTTCACCAGGGAGGACGGCGGACCAATCCGTCGCAGCGACTTCAACACCTACGCGTGGAAGCCCGCGTTGGTGGCGGCGGGCGTCATCCCCGCGCCGGCGCCCGGCAAGCGGGCGGTGGCGGCACGCGAGCACGGCATGCACGCGCTGCGGCACTACTTCGCGTCGGTGCTGCTGCACCACGGCGAGAACCCGAAGGCGTTGAGCAGCTACCTCGGCCACAGCGACCCGGGCTTCACGCTGCGCGTCTACACCCACCTGATCAAGGAGGCCGCCGACCGTTCGCGCGGTCTGCTCGACCAGGCGTTCCAGCCCGATCTGCTGGGGCTGTACGCAGGCCTGCTACTCCAGCAGGTGGCGGCCAGCACGCTCGACTTCCCGGAGGAGCTGTTCCGCGACGGGATCGCGGTCGTGCACCTGCACGGCGGCCGGTACGGCGACCGGTGGGTGGTCGGTGTCCAGGAGTCGGTCGGCGGGCCGGTGTTCGGCCGGGTCGAGATCAGCCCGGCGCCCGAGCAGAGCGCGGCGTCGTGGTTCGCCCGGCAGTGGCTCGCGATGCACTGCGAACAGCAGGGGCTGGAGGTGCTGAGCGCCGAGGACTTGAGCGACCGGTACGGCCCGGCCGAGCGGGAGCACTTCGTGCTGAGCCGCGTGGTGCTGGCGCGGTCGCGGCCCGAGCCGTGGGAAGTGCCCGCGGTGCCCCCGGTCTGACGAGCTGACGGCCCACAGGCGGCCCAGGAAGGAAGAGAGGCCCCGTCCCGGTGCGAATCCGCACCCGGGGCGGGGCCTCTCTCGTGTCCGAGTTCAGGCCGCTGAACAGGGATTACAGCACCTGGAGCACCTTGCGCAGCTCGAACGGCGTGACCTCGGAGCGGTACTCCTCCCACTCCTGGCGCTTGTTGCGCAGGAAGAAGTCGAAGACGTGCTCGCCCAGGGTCTCGGCGACGAGTTCGCTGCGCTGCATGAGGTCGATGGCCTCGCCGAGGTTCTGGGGCATGGGCTGGATGCCGAGGGCGCGGCGTTCGGCGTCGGTGAGGGCCCAGACGTCGTCGTCGGCGCCGGGGGGGAGTTCGAGGTTGTCCTCGATGCCCTTGAGGCCGGCGGCGAGGGTGACGGCGTAGGCGAGGTAGGGGTTGCAGCCGGTGTCGAGGGAGCGGACCTCGATGCGGGTGGAGCCCTGCTTGCCGGGCTTGTACATGGGGACGCGGATCAGGGCGGAGCGGTTGTTGTGGCCCCAGCAGATGTAGGAGGGGGCCTCGCCGCCGGCGCCGGCGGTGCGCTGGGAGCCGCCCCAGATGCGCTTGTAGGAGTTGACCCACTGGTTGGTGACGGCGGCGGTCTCGGCGGCGTACTTGAGCAGGCCGGCGATGAAGGAGCGGCCGACCTTGGAGAGCTGGTACTCGGCGCCGGACTCGTGGAAGGCGTTGCGGTCGCCCTCGAAGAGGGAGACGTGGGTGTGCATGCCGGAGCCGGGGTGGTTGGAGAACGGCTTGGGCATGAAGCTGGCGTGGACGCCCTGTTCGAGGGCGACCTCCTTCATGACCAGGCGGAAGGTCATGATGTTGTCGGCGGTGGAGAGCGCGTCGGCGTAGCGCAGGTCGATCTCCTGCTGGCCGGGGGCGCCCTCGTGGTGGCTGAACTCGACCGAGATGCCCATGGATTCGAGCATGGTGATGGCCTGGCGGCGGAAGTCGTGGCCGATGCCGCGCGGGGTGTGGTCGAAGTAGCCGGACTGGTCGGCGGGGGTCGGCGGGGTGCCGTCGCCGGGGAGGTCCTTGAGGAGGAAGAACTCGATCTCGGGGTGGGTGTAGAAGGTGAAGCCGAGGTTGGAGGCCTTCTCCAGGGTGCGCTTGAGGACGTAGCGCGGGTCCGCGTAGGAGGGGGAGCCGTCGGGCATCAGGATGTCGCAGAACATCCGGGCGGTGCCGGGGTTCTCGGAGCGCCACGGCAGTATCTGGAAGGTGGTCGGGTCCGGCTTGGCGATCATGTCGGACTCGTAGACGCGGGCGAAGCCCTCGATCGCCGAGCCGTCGAAGCCGATGCCCTCGTCGAAGGCCTGTTCCAGTTCCGCCGGGGCCACCGCCACCGACTTGAGGAACCCGAGCACGTCGGTGAACCACAGCCGGACGAACCGGATGTCACGCTCTTCGAGCGTGCGAAGCACGAACTCCTGCTGCTTGCCCATGGGGACAGTCTCACCTCTGCTCTTTACGCCCGTGTTACGCCGCCCGCACCGGCGGCCCGGACCGGCGAGGACCTCGCACGGACCGCGTCGCCCCCCATCATGGCGGATCTTCGCCGACTTGCCGACCCCGGGAGGATCCGGACGGGAACGGCGGCGTCCGCCGTGCCGGAGGGGGTCCCCCCGCGACATAACGTCAGTTAGACGATTACACTCGGGGGCATGCCGAATCTGCGTCTCGCCCTGTGCCAGATCGACCCCTGGGTCGGTGACCTCGCCCGCAACAGCGAGGAGGTGCTGCGCTGGTCGAAGCGGGCCGCCGAGTCCGGCGCCGACCTGATCGCCTTCCCGGAGATGGTGCTGACCGGGTACCCGGTGGAGGACCTGGCCTTCCGCGGCTCCTTCGTGGAGGGCTCCCGCGCCGCCCTGGTGGACCTGGCGGCCAAGCTCCGGGCCGAGGGCCTGGGCGACACCCCGGTGGTGGTCGGCTACCTGGGCCGCGGCGAGCCGGGCACCCGGTACGCGGGCAAGCCGCAGAACTGCGCGGCGGTGCTGCGCGACGGCGCGGTGGTGACCAGGTTCGCCAAGCACTTCCTGCCGAACTACGGCGTGTTCGACGAGTACCGGTACTTCGTGCCGGGCGACCAGCTGACGGTGCTGCGGCTGCACGGCGTGGACGTCGCGCTGGCGATCTGCGAGGACATCTGGCAGGAGGGCGGCCGGGTCGCGGCCACCGGCCAGGCCGGCGCGGGCCTGCTGCTGTCGATCAACGGCTCGCCGTACGAGCGCGACAAGGACGACGTCCGGCTGGAGCTGGTCCGGCGCCGGGCCGCCGAGGCGGGCTGCCCGCTGGTGTACCTGAACATGGTCGGCGCGCAGGACGAGCTGGTCTTCGACGGCGAGTCGATGGTCGTCACCGAGGGCGGCGAGCTGCTGGCCCGCGGCCCGCAGTTCGAGGAGGCGCTGCTGGTCGTCGACCTCGACCTGCCGGCCGCGGCCGAGGGCGGCCTGCCGGACGGCACGGTGCTGGCCGACGGCCTCCGGCTGACCAGGGTCGACCTGGGCGGCGCGCCGAAGGAGCGGCCCGCCGAGCCGGTCGCGCCGGGGGTCGGCGAGCGGCTGGACGACGAGGCCGAGGTGTACGCGGCCCTGGTCGAGGGCACCCGGGCGTACGTCCGCAAGAACGGCGCGCGCTCGGTGCTGATCGGCCTGTCCGGCGGCATCGACTCGGCGCTGGTGGCGGCGATCGCGGTGGACGCGATCGGCGCGGAGAACGTGTACGGCGTCTCGATGCCCTCGCGCTACTCCTCGCAGCACTCCCGGGACGACGCCGCAGAGCTGGCCCGCCGCACCGGCCTGCACTTCCGCACGGTCTCGATCGCGCCGATGTTCGACGCGTACCTGGGCGCCACCGAGCTGACCGGGCTGGCCGAGGAGAACCTGCAGTCCCGGCTGCGCGGCACGCTGCTGATGGCGATCTCCAACCAGGAGGGGCAGCTCGTCCTGGCGCCGGGCAACAAGAGCGAGCTGGCGGTCGGCTACTCGACGCTGTACGGCGACTCGGTGGGCGCGTACGGGCCGATCAAGGACGTCTACAAGACGCTGATCTTCCGGCTGGCGCGCTGGCGCAACGCGGCGGCCGAGGCGCGCGGCGAGGTGCCGCCGATCCCGGAGAACACCATCTCCAAGCCGCCGTCCGCCGAACTGCGCCCCGACCAGGTGGACACCGACTCGCTGCCCGACTACGACCTGCTGGACGCCGTCCTGACCCGGTACGTGGAGGGCGACGAGGGCCGGGACGCGATCGTCGCGGCCGGCTTCCCGGCCGAGGTGGTGGACCGGGTGGTGCGGCTGGTCGACACCGCCGAGTACAAGCGCCGGCAGTACCCGCCGGGCCCGAAGGTCTCGCCGAAGAACTTCGGCCGCGACCGCCGGCTGCCCATCACCAACCGCTGGCGGCAGGGCTGAGCGGGGCGCCGGGCCGGGCCGGGCGGGGGCGGGCTGACAGCGGGGGCGCGAGGGGTTAGGGTGAGCGCCGCAGTGCGCGCCTGATCACGCCCGGCGCGCCCGGACCGAGGAGGTGGGAGACATCACCGTGCAGGTCGTCGAGGTGCTCCCCCGCCGCCGGGTCGCGGCCTGACCGGACGGGGAGCCCGCCAGGCTCTTCGAGAGGTCCCCGTGTCACTCCCCCGCACCCTCGTCACCCACACCCTCGTCACCGACCGGCTGCGCGCGGCCGGGTGCGTCTTCGCCGAGGACGAGGCCCGGCTGCTGCTGGCCGCCGCCCCCGACCCCGGACAGCTCGACCGGATGCTCGAACTCCGGTGCGCCGGACACCCGTTGGAGCAGGTGGTGGGCTTCGCCGAGTTCGCCGGCCTGCGCGTGGCGCTCGCCCCCGGGGTGTTCGTGCCGCGCCGGCGCAGCGAGTTCCTGGTCGAGCGGGCCGCCGCGCTGGGCCGCCCCGGCGCGGTGCTGCTCGACCTGTGCTGCGGCTCGGGCGCGATCGGCGCGGCCCTGGCCGCCCGGCTCGGCCCCGGCGTCGAACTGCACGCCGCGGACGTCGACCCGGCCGCGGTGGCCTGCGCCCGCCGCAACCTGGCCCCGTACGGCGGCCTGGTCCACCTGGGCGACCTGGACGAGCCGCTGCCGCCCGCCCTGCGCGGCCGGGTCGACCTGCTGCTGGCCAACGCCCCGTACGTGCCGACCGGCGAGATCCCGCTGCTGCCGCCCGAGGCCCGCGACCACGAGCCCGCGGTGGCGCTGGACGGCGGCACCGACGGCCTGGCCGTCCAGCGCCGGGTCGCCGCGGCCGCGCCCCGCTGGCTGGCCCCCGGCGGCCACCTGCTGATCGAGACCAGCGCCCGCCAGGCCCCGGCCACCGCCGCGCTGCTGACCGGGCACGGCCTGGCGGCCCGGATCGAGCAGGACGGCGAGCGGGACGCCACCGTGGTGGTCGGCGTCAGGAGCTGACGCGGCCCTAGTACCGGTAGTCGGCGGCCACCGCGAGGTGGTCGCTGGCGTCGGCCGGGAGGGTGCGCGAGTCGGTGGGGACCAGGCCGCCCTTGCTGAGGATCTGGTCGATCCGGGCCAGCGGGAAGGAGGCCGGCCAGGAGAAGCCGAAGCCGTCGCCGGCCGCGCCCTGGGCGGAGCGCATCTGCGAGGTGATCGGGGCCAGGCTGCGGTCGTTCATGGTGCCGTTCAGGTCGCCGAGCAGCAGCACCTTGTCCAGCTGCTCGTGCTCGATCGCGTCCCCGAGGGCCTGGGCGCTGACGTCGCGCCGGCCGGCCGTGAAGCCGCTGTCGAACTTGACCCGCACCGAGGGCAGGTGGGCGACGTACACCGCGAGCGGGCCCTCGGGGGTGCTGACCCGGGCCCGGAAGGCCCTGGTCCAGCCCATCTTGATGTCGACCACGGCGACGCCGTCGATCGGGTAGCTGGACCACAGCCCGACGGTGCCCTCCACCACGTGGTACGGGAAGGCCCCGGCCAGCCCGGCGGCGTAGACCGGGGCGGCGGAGGCGGACAGCTCCTCCAGCGCGACGATCTCGGCGCCGGAGCCGGTGAGCATCCGGATGGTGCCCTGCGGGTCGTCGTTGGCGGCGGCCACGTTGTGGGTGAGCACGGTGAAGTCGCCCGGCCCGCTGCTCTTGTCGACCAGCAGCGCGCCGAACAGGTTCAGCCACACGGCGCCGGGCAGCAGCGCGGCCACCAGCGCCACCCCGGCCCGCCGCCACAGCGCGAGCGCCAGCAGCACCGGGACGGCCAGCCCCAGCCAGGGCAGGAAGGTCTCCAGCAGGCTGCCCGTGTTGCCGACCGCGTTGGGCACCTGGGCGTGGCCCACCAGCAGCCCGGTGACCAGCAGGCCGAGCACGGTGAGCGGCCACCCCCGGCGCCGGTCGAACCAGCGGCGCAGCCTCTCCCGCCGGGCCCCGCCCCGTCCGTCCCGCACCGCCGCCACCGCCGGGCCGTCCGCCCGCACCATCGTCCGCTCCTCGCCGCCGCACCCGGCCGGCTCTCCCGCCGACCCCGTCCCTGACCTGCTCCGATCCGATTCTCGGCTCAGCCTATGACGGGATGGACGCGGCGAAGCGCCCCGGAAGTTCCGAGGTGTGCCGAACGGGACGGAAGAAACGGAGAAGGACGGGCGAAAGGGCGGGGCGGAGGGGCGGCCGGGACGGGTCAGTGCACGGGGGACGGGGCGGGCCGGGCGCCGATGCCCTGGAGGACGGCGTCGACCATCTGCCGGGGCAGGTCCGGGTCCTCCAGCGGGGCGTCGTCCCACAGGACGGTGCGGACCAGGATCGGGCCGATCAGCAGCTCGCAGAGCAGCTCGACGTCCAGGTCGGAGCGGAGTTCGCCCGCCTCGACGCCGCGCCGGACGATCTGCCGGACCAGCTCGCGCCGCGGCCGGACCACCCGTTCCTGGTAGGTGTGCTTGAGCTCCGGCCAGGTGTTCATCTGGCCGAGCGCGGACTTGACGATCCAGCGGGAGCGCTTGAGCAGGCCGCGCCGGCGCATGTAGTCGATGGCGTTGATCAGGTCGTCCCGGTAGGTCGGGCCGAGCAGCGGGGGCAGCGGCTCCTCCAGCCGGGCCACCACGTCCACCAGCAGGGCCTCCTTGTTGGGCCAGCGCCGGTAGATGGTGGCCTTGCCGACGCCCGCCTCGGCGGCGATCCGCTCGATGGACAGCTCGGCCAGGCCGGTGCCGTCCTCCATCAGCTTCTCGACGGCGCCGTAGATCGCCTGCTCGGCCGCCTCGCTGCGCGGGCGGCCCCGCCGGGGAGCGTCCTGCTCCCCGGCGGGGCCGTGGCACGGCTGGAGCGGAGTGTCGGCGCTCGTCATGGCCCTATTCTCCACCCTCGCGGTCACACCTTGGCGGTGCTCGCGCCGGAGCCGGTCCGGTCCTGCGGGCCGGCCGCCGGGGCGCCCGGGCCGCCGGGACCGGCGACCTTGCCGGGCAGCAGGAGCAGGGCCAGCACCGCGCCCAGCACGGTGACGCCGGCCGAGACGCCGGAGACCACGTGCATGGCGTGGATGAAGGCGTCCTTCGCCGGGTCCACCAGGGCGGGCAGCTGGAGCCGCTCGGCCACCCCGAGGGTGGACTCGATCGACTCGCCGGCCCGGTCGCGGACCGGGGCCGGGACGGCGGACAGGTGGTCGTCCATGCCGTTGCGGTAGACCGTGGAGAGCAGCGCGCCGAGCACCGCGATGCCGAGCGAGCCGCCGACCTGGCGGAAGGTGTTGTTCAGCGCGGAGCCGGCGCCGGCCTTCTCGCGCGGCAGCGCGCCCATGATGGCGACCGTCACCGGCGGCATCACGTGCGCCATGCCGGCGCCCATCACGAAGCCGAGCACGATCAGCAGCCAGATCGGGCTGGTCGCGGTCAGGAAGGCGTAGCCGAGGAAGCCGAGAGTGACCAGCAGCATGCCGCCGGCGCAGGTCAGCCGGATGCCGAACCGGTCGACCACCAGGCGGGCCCGGGGCGCGAAGACCAGCTGGGCGACGGCCAGCGGCAGCATCAGCTCGCCGGCCTGCAGGGCGCTGTAGCCGCGCACACTCTGGGTGTAGAAGACGCCGAAGAACGAGACGCCCATCAGCGCGAAGAACACGATGCCGACCACGGCGATCGAGGCCGAGAACACCTTGTTGCGGAACCAGGTGACGTCCAGCGCCGGGTGCCGGCTGTGCTTCTCGAACAGCACGAAGGCGACCAGGGCCAGCAGGCCGATCAGGGTCGGGACCCACGCCTTCGGGTCGGTGAAGTCGGCCAGCTCGCCGCCCTTGATGATGCCGTAGATCAGCGCCACCAGGCCGATGATGGAGAGCAGCACGCCGATCGGGTCGAGCTTGCCGGGGTTGGGGTCCTTGGAGTCCGGGACCAGCCAGCCCATCAGGCCGAGCGCCACGATCACGATCGGGACGTTCACCAGGAAGACCGAGCCCCACCAGAAGTGCTCGATCAGCAGGCCGCCGGTGATCGGGCCGATGGCGATGGCCAGGCCGACCGCGCCGGCCCAGATGCCGATCGCCTTGGGCTGCTCGTGCCGCTCGAAGACGTTCATGATGATGGCCAGCGTGGCGGGCATCACGAAGGCGCCGCCGAGGCCCATCACCGCGCGGTAGCCGATCAGTTCGCCCGGGCTGGCGGCCAGCGCGGAGAGCAGCGAGCCGAGGCCGAAGACCAGCATGCCGGCCAGCAGCGTCCACTTCCGGCCGAACCGGTCGCCGAGCAGGCCGGCGGTGAACAGCAGGCCCGCGAAGACCAGCGTGTAGGAGTTGATCGCCCATTCCAGGTCGCTCTGGCTCGCGCCGAGGCCCACCGGGGCGGGGGTGGCGATGGTCTTCATCGCCACGTTGAGGATCGAGTTGTCGAGGACGACGACGAGCAGGGCGAGCACCAGGGTGCCCAGGATCCACCAGCGTCGGCGGTGTATTGCTTCGGGCACCCGGGGTGCCTGGACAGCGGCGGTCGGCGAGGTCATACGAACAGCCTAGACGCCTTTTCAATACGAGACCGTCTCGTATTGAGGTTCCGGAGGCCAAGGAAAGGCAAAGACTTCCCCAAGGGTCCCCGGCCCCCCGCGCACGCCGGGGCCCCCCGACCCTTTGCGCACGGCCCGCGGCGTGCAAGCATGGAGCCAGATCCGGGGACGCCGTACGGCGCCACGAGACGACACACACCAGGAGTCTGTTCGATGAACGCTTCTCCGCTTCAGCCTGCCCAGACGCAGGACGCCCCCGCCGGCACCGCTCCCGCCGGCACCGCCCTCTACGGCGGCGTCACCAACCGCCGGGTGACCGTCCGGGACCTCGCCAGGGCCAAGCGCGACGGCGAACGCTGGGCGATGCTGACCGCCTACGACGCCCTCACCGCCGGGGTCTTCGACGAGGCCGGCATCCCGGTCCTGCTGGTCGGCGACTCGGCGGGCAACTGCCACCTCGGCTACGAGACCACCGTACCGGTGACCATGGACCAGATGGTGATGATGTCCGCCGCCGTGGTCCGCGGCACCAAGCGCGCCCTCATCGTCGCCGACCTGCCCTTCGGCTCCTACCAGGAGTCCCCGGCCCAGGCCCTGCACAACGCCGCCCGCCTGATGAAGGAGGCCGGCGTCCAGGCCGTCAAGCTGGAGGGCGGCGAGCGCAGCGCCCGCAGCATCGAGCTGCTCGTCGAGGCGGGCGTCCCGGTGATGGCCCACATCGGCCTCACCCCGCAGTCCGTGCACGCCTTCGGCGGCTACCCCGTCCAGGGCCGCGGCGACGAGGCGGCGCACCAGCTGCTGCGCGACGCGAAGGCCGTCCAGCAGGCCGGCGCCTTCGCCGTCGTCCTGGAGGCCGTCCCCGCGGAGCTCGCGGCGCAGGTCACCGAGCACTCCGCGATCCCCACCGTCGGCATCGGCGGCGGCCCCGGCACCGACGCGCAGGTCCTGGTCTGGACCGACTTCGCCGGCATGACGGCCGGCCGCGTCCCCAAGTTCGTCAAGCAGTACGCGAACCTCCGCGCGACGCTGGCCCAGGCCGCGGCCGAGTTCGCCACCGACGTCCGCGAGGGCGCCTTCCCCGGCCCGGAGCACAGCTTCAACTAGCGCCCCGGCACCCCTGGGACCCCCCGTCAGCCCGCTGTCAGCCCGCCTGACAGCGGGCTGACAGCGTCGTGACAGCCGGGCCCGGCACGGTGTTCCCATGACACGAATCGAGCGCAACGCCGTGGAGGTCCACGGCATCGTGAAGCACTACGGGGAGACGAAGGCCCTGGACGGGGTCGACCTGACGGTGCGCGAGGGGACGGTGCTGGGGCTGCTCGGGCCGAACGGGGCCGGGAAGACCACCCTGGTGCGGGTGCTGTCGACGCTGATCAAGCCGGACGCGGGCACCGCGTTCGTCGGCGGCTACGACGTGCTGCGCCAGCCCAAGCAGCTGCGCCGCACCATCGGCCTGACCGGCCAGTACGCCTCGGTGGACGAGCTGCTGTCGGGCTACGAGAACCTGTACCTGATCGGACGCCTGCTGGACCTGTCCGCGAAGGACGCCAAGGCCCGCGCCGCCGAGCTGCTGGAGCGCTTCTCGCTCACCGAGGCGGCCAAGCGGCCCGCCAAGGGCTACTCGGGCGGCATGCGCCGCCGGCTGGACCTCGCGGCCTCGATGATCGGCCGCCCCCGGGTGCTCTACCTGGACGAGCCCACCACCGGCCTCGACCCGCGCACCCGCAACGAGGTCTGGGACGAGGTGCAGCGGATGGTCGGCGAGGGGTCGACGGTGCTGCTGACCACCCAGTACATGGAGGAGGCCGAGCAGCTCGCGCACGCCCTGACCGTGATCGACAAGGGCAGGGTGATCGCCAACGGCGGCGTCGAGGAGCTCAAGACGCAGGTCGGCGGGCAGAGCCTGCAGGTGCGGCCGACCGACCCGGCGCAGCTGCCGGAGATGGCCCGGGTGCTCCAGGAGGCCGGCGTCCCGGCCACCTTCTCGGCCGAGTCGGAGCTGCTGTCGGTGCACCTGACCGACGACGGGCAGCTGACCACCGTGATCGGGGTGCTGGGCACCCGCGGCTACGGGGTGGCCGGCATCGACACCAAGCTGCCCAGCCTGGACGAGGTGTTCCTGTCCATCACCGGCAAGTCCGCCGTCCCCGCCCAGACCCGTGACAAGGAGCCCGTCGCATGAGCACCGCCACCCTGAACCCCGCCCCGGCGCCGGCCGCCGTCACCGAGGACGACACCCGGATCGGCCTGCGGGCCAACCTGCGCCACCTGGGCGCGCTGACCCGCCGGAACCTGATGCGGATCAAGGCCGACCCGGAGTCGATGCTGGACGCGCTGCTGGTCCCGGTCATCATGATCCTGCTGTTCGTCTACGTGTTCGGCGGCGCGATGGCCGGCGGACAGCACCAGTACATGCAGTACATGGTGCCCGGCCTGCTCGGCACCACCGGCCTCAACCTGGCGATGGCGCTGGGCACCGGCCTGAACACCGACTTCCAGACCGGCGTGATGGACCGCTTCCGCACCCTGCCGATCGGGCGCTCCGCGGTGCTGCTGTCGAAGATGATCGCGGAGACGCTGCGGGCGGTGGTCGCCTTCGCGGTGCTGATCGGCTTCGCGATGGCCCTCGGGATGGACATCGACGGCGGCCCGTTGAAGCTGCTGGCCGCGGTCGGCCTGTCGCTGGTGTTCGGCTCCTCGCTGATGTGGGTGTCGATGCTGCTGGGCATGTCGCTGCGCAGCGCCCAGGCCGTGCAGGGCATGTCGATGATCGTGATGATGCCGCTGCAGTTCGGCAGCTCGATCTTCGCCGACCCGACCACCATGCCGGGCTGGCTGCAGGCGTTCACCAAGCACAACCCGCTGTCCGCGCTGGCCGACGCCTGCCGCGCCCTGATCAACGACCAGCCGGTGGGCAACTCGGTGGTGACGGTACTGCTCTGGGCGGCGGCGATCACCGTGGTGACCGCGCCGCTGGCGGTGGCCCGCTTCCGCAAGCGCACCTGACGGTGGGTCAGCAGGACCCGGCGCCGAACGGGCCGGGATCGTTCAACAGGGCGGACGCCTCACGCAGCGTGAGGCGTCCGCCCCGCTCGTACGCGGCCAGGTAGTCGTCCCCGCCCAGCAGTTCGCGGGCCGCGGCGACGCACCGGGCGTGCTCGCTGCGCTCCATGAACGAGCCGGGCATGCCGCTGATGCCGTCGTGGGCGCCGAGCAGTTCGGCGGCGCGGCGGGCGGCGGCGGGCTCGTCGAACGCGCGGGCGTACTCGACCAGGGCGCCGGCCACCGGGGTCATCAGCATCATCGCCATGTGCTCGACGAAGACGGTGGCGCCGGCCTCGACCTCGGTCATCGCGCGGCGCCCGGCCCGCATCAGCTCCAGCCCGGCCACCGGGTCGCCGGCCCGGGCCACCACCCAGCCGCGGATGCAGCCGACGATGCCGGTGAACACCGAGGGCACCGGGCCGCGCGCGCCGGGGTCGACCGGCAGCTCGTCGAGCACCGCGAGCGCCCCCGCGTAGTCGCCGCGCCGCGCGGACAGGTTGCACAGCACCAGCCGCCCGTACATCCGGGCGCCCTCGGCGTCG
Organism: Kitasatospora sp. NPDC090308; assembly: GCF_044769485.1. Taxonomy (NCBI): domain Bacteria; kingdom Bacillati; phylum Actinomycetota; class Actinomycetes; order Kitasatosporales; family Streptomycetaceae; genus Kitasatospora; species Kitasatospora sp. NPDC090308. The sequence goes on from NZ_JBIVXY010000001.1 coordinate 598,065, forward strand.
GTCCGGTCCTCGGACGCGGCGGCGACCGCCTCGCGGACCATCCGCTCGCCGGCCTCCGGGTCGCGCTCGGCCAGCACCTCGCCGAGCCGGGCCCGCAGCATCGGGACCTCCTGGTGGGCGCCGAGCTGGACGGAGAGCTCGATGGCCTGCCGGAAGGCCGCCTCGGCCTGGGCGGCGTCGCCGGACTTGGTGGCGTTCTCGGCCTTGCCGGAGAGCGCGTCGGACATCCCCCAGCGGTCGCCCAGCGCGGTGTAGAGGGCGAGCGCCTCCTCGCTGTCGGCGATCGCCTGGTCCAGCGCGCCGGCCAGGTCGTTGAGCAGCCGGGCCCGCAGTTGCAGGGCGAAGGCCAGGTCGAGCGGGCCGCCGTGCACCCGGGCGCCGGCCACCGCGTCGTCCATCACCTCGCGGGTGCGCTCCATCTCGCCGGTGAGGAAGACGGTGAACACCCGGGCGAGCACCGGCTGCCGGTAGGACTGCGGCAGGTCGGGGGTGTAGGTGGCCAGGATGCGTTCGGCGGTGTCCAGCGCGCCCGAGCTGTCGAGCAGGCCCAGGTCGCCGGAGAACAGGCTGATCAGCCGGTGCAGGCCGAGCTGGCGGCGGGCCTCGTCGAGCAGTTCGGGCGGCATCGGCAGCGGCGCGTCCAGCGGCCCGGCGGTGAGCGGGACGGCCGGCGGGGCGTCGTCGGCGTACGGGTCGGGGCCGAGCGCGGCGACCGCGTCGTACCAGGAACGGGACTCGGCGCGGTAGTCGCGCAGCATCCAGTAGCCGGCCATCGACAGGACCAGGACGAGGCCCTCCTGCTCCCGGCCGGTGTCGACGGCGCGGCGCAGCGCGGCCCGGACGTTCTCCTGCTCGCGGTCGAGGCGGGCGAGTTCGTCGAGCTGACCGGGGCCGTGCAGGTTCAGGTAGGCGGTGCGGCTGAGTTCGCGGTAGTGGGCGGTGTGGCGGTGGCCGGTCTCGGGTTCGGCGGCCTCGGCGAGGCGTTCGGCGGCGTACTCGTGGATGGTCTCCAGCATCCAGTAGCGGGGCTGCTCACCCAGCCCGGCCACCAGAAGGGACTTGTCGACCAGCGAGAGCAGCAGGTCGGCGACCTCCTCGCGGCGCACCAGCTCGCCGTCGGCGACGACCTGCTCGGCGGCCTCCAGGGTGCAGCCGCCGGCGAACACCGACAGCCGGCGCAGCGCGGCGCGCTCGCGGTCGCCGAGCAGGTCCCAGGACCAGTCGACGACGGCGCGCAGGGTCTGCTGGCGGGGCAGCAGGGTCCGGGAGCCCGCCGTGAGCAGGGCGAACCGGGAGTCGAGGCGGTCGGCGAGCTGGCGCGGGGTCATGCCGCGCAGCCGGGCGGCGGCCAGTTCGATGGCCAGCGGCAGGCCGTCCAGGCGGCGGCAGATCTCGGCGCAGGCGGCCGGGTCCTGGTCGGTGCGGAAGCCGGGGCGGGCGGCGGCGCCGCGCTCGGCGAGCAGGCGCAGCGCGGTCGGGTCGGGCAGCGGCTCGACCGGCAGCACGGACTCGCCGGGGACGCCGAGCGGTTCGCGGCTGGTGGCGAGCACGGTGACGCCGGGGCAGTCGGCGAGCAGCCGGTCGGCGAGGTCGGCGGCGGCCTGGATGACGTGCTCGCAGTTGTCGAGCAGCAGCAGGACGCGGCGGCGGCCGAGGTGGTCGACCAGCCGGGAGACCGGGTCCTTGCGGCCGCCCTCGATGGCCTCGGCGACGGCGCCGCCGGTGTGCAGCACGGTCTCGCGCAGGCCGAGCGCGGAGGCGACGGCGTCGGGGACGGCGGCCGGGTCCTCCAGCGGGGCGAGTTCGACCTGCCAGACGCCGCCGGGCCAGCGGGCGGCGTCCTGCTCGCGGCGGCCGGCCTCGACCGACAGCCTGGTCTTGCCGGAGCCGCCGGGGCCGGTCAGGGTGGTGAGCCGGCCGGCCGTCAGGGCGTCGGCCACGGTGGTGAGTTCGCCGTCCCGGCCGACGAAGCTGGTCCGGCCGGGGCGGAGGTTGCCGGCCGCCGGGGCGGTCGGCGGCGCGGCGGCGGGGGCCGGGGCGGGGGGCGCCTCGGCGCGCAGCAACTCCTGGTGCAGGGCGCGCAGTTCGGGGCCGGGGTCGGTGCCGAGCCGGTCGGCCAGGGTGCGCCGGACCTCCTCGTAGCGGCCGAGCGCCTCGGCGGTGCGGCCGGCGGCCCGCAGGGCGCGCAGCTGGAGGGCCTGGAGCTGCTCGTCGAAGGGGTGGTCGCGGCAGAGTTCGGCGAGTTCGGCGGTGACCTCGGCGGTGCGGCCGAGGGCGAGCGCGGCGGTCAGCCGGTGCCGGCGGGCCTCCGCGCGCTGGTCCTCCAGGCGGGCGGCGGGGGCGGTGCGGTCGGGCAGGTCGGCCAGGGCCGGGCCGCGCCAGAGCGCGAGCGCGGCGGTGAGCTGCTCGGCGGCGGCGGCCGGGTCGCCGTCCCGGAGGGCGCGGGCGCCGTCGGCGGCCCGGCGCTGGAACTCGGCGACGTCGGTGCGCGGGTCGGTCAGCCAGTACCCGGCGGGCCCGGAGCCGATCTCGGCCCGGCCCACCGTGCGGCGCAGCCGGCCAACCAGGGTCTGCAGCGCGGCGGCGGCGTCCTGCGGCGGCTCGTCGGCCCACACCTCGTCGGCGAGCAGCTCGGCGGGCACGGGACGGCCCTGGCGCAGGGCGAGCGCGGCCAGCAGGGCGCGCAGCCGGGCGCCGCCGAGCGCGACCGGGGTGCCGTCGTCGTGGTGGGCGGTGGTGGTGCCGAGGATGCCGTAGTGCACCCGCCCATTCTGGGGGACGCGCCGGGGGCCGGGCGCACACCCGTGCGGAACGCCCGGCCGGGGGCGGCCCGGGAGCCGGTCGGGGGCCCGGCCGGGGGGCCCGGCCGGGGCGGAACGTCCGTCCGCTCCCGTGCGTTCACCCGGGGCCGCTTGTCTGCCGCGCCCGGTCGGCGGCATGATCGGACGCCTGTCCCGCCCCCCATCCCCGGAGCCCTCTCGTCATGACCTACGCCAGCACCGGCCAGCGCAGCGCGGAGGGCCGGGTCAGCCCGATCTTCCTGGCGCTGGCCGGCACCTTCCTCGCCTCCGGCATCGCGCTGGCCTCGGGCTGGGGCAACGACCGGATGGGCGTGTTCCTGTTCGTGGTGGCGGGCTGGATGGTCTCGCTCTGCCTGCACGAGTACGCGCACGCCCGCACCGCGCTGGCCGGCGGCGACCTCACGGTCGGCACCAAGGGCTACCTGACCCTGAACCCGCTGAAGTACGGGCACGTGGTGCTGAGCTTCGTGCTGCCGGTGGTCTTCGTGATCATGGGCGGGATCGGCCTGCCCGGCGGCGCGGTGTACATCGAGCGGGACCGGATCTCCGGCCGGCTCAAGCACAGCCTGATCTCGGCGGCCGGGCCGCTGGTGAACGTGGCGTTCGGCGTGGTGACGCTGGTGCTGATCAGCCAGGGCTGGTTCGACAACCCGGACCTGCCGTCGAGCGCCGACGGCATCGAGTACCCGCTCTCGCCGCTGCCGGCCGCGCTGGGCTTCCTCGCCTACCTCCAGGTCACCGCGGCGATCCTGAACCTGCTGCCGGTGCCCGGCCTGGACGGCTACGGCATCGTCGAGCCCTGGCTGTCGTACCGGACCCGCCGGGCGATCGCGCCGTACGCGCCGTACGGCATGCTGCTGCTGTTCGCGCTGGTGTGGCAGAGCCAGGTCGGGCAGTGGCTCCAGGAGGGGACGCTGCACGTCTTCGACCTGTTCGGCGTCGACCCGGTCTACCCGGCGCTCGGCGACCACCTGTTCCGGTTCTGGCAGAACTAGAACGGGCGGGAGCCGGCGGTCCGGTGGCGGCTCAGCCCCGGTCGGCGGCGGTCGCGGCGCGGCGCTCGGCGCGGTCCTTGCGGACGTGGTACCAGGCGATGTTGCTGGCCACGCCCGCCATCAGGATCCACACCACGCCCAGCCAGTTGCCCTTGACGAAGGAGACCACCGCGGCGGTCACTGCCAGGACGAGGACGATCGAGGCGTACAGGGCGTTGCGGGGCATGGCGGGGGCTCCTCGGAGTGGCGGTGTGCCCGGCCATTCTCGCCGACCGAACGGGTCCGCCGGGCCCGGGGGTGGGACCCGGCGGGGCGCGCGCCGGGGCGCGGGCGGGGCCGCGGCGCGCGCCGGGCTCACACGTCGGTGATCCGCAGGCCCGCGTGGGCCTTGTAGCGGCGGTTGACCGAGATCAGGTTGGCGACCAGCGACTCCACCTGGTGGGCGTTGCGCAGCCGCCCGGCGAAGACGCCGCGCATGCCGGGGATCCGGGAGGCCAGCGCCTGCACGGTGTCGGTGGCGGCCCGGTCCTCGCCGAGCACCATCACGTCGGTGTCGATCCGCTCCACGCCCTCGTCCTGGAGCAGCACCGCCGACAGGTGGTGGAAGGCGGCGGTGACGGTGGAGTCGGGCAGCAGCGCGGCGGCCTGCTGGGCGGCCGAGCCCTCGGGGACCTGGAGCGGGTAGGCGCCCTGCTTGTCGAAGCCCAGCGGGTTGACGCAGTCCACCACGATCTTCCCGGCGAGTTCGGCGCGCAGCGAGGTCAGCGTCTCGGCGTGGCCGTCCCACGGCACCGCGACGATCACCACGTCGCTGGCGGCGGCGCAGGCCGCGTTGTCGGCGCCGCGGATGCCCAGGCCCAGTTCGGCGGCGCAGGCCGCGGCGCGTTCGGCGCTGCGGGAGCCGACCACCACCTGCTGTCCGGCCCTGGCCAGCCGCAGGGCGAGGCCGCGGCCCTGGTCGCCGGTGCCGCCGATGACCCCCACCACGAGGTGGGAGACGTCGGGCAGGTTCCGGCCGGGTCCGGCCGTCGCGTTCGGGGCCGTCGCGTCCGTGGCCGTCTCGTCCGGGGCCGTCTCGTCAGCCGCCGTCGCGGGCACTGCCGTCGCGTTCACTGAATCGGGTTGCGTCATGGCCAAGATCCTGCCAAACCGGGCGTCGGGGCAGCATGCTGTCGCGCATGGACGCGGTGAGAGTTTCCGCACTCCGGCAGTCGCTGGCCGGCACCGGCTGGCCCGAACGGGCGGGCGCCTTCGCCTCCGCGCTGCGCGGCTCGGTGACCAGGCGCAGCGCGACCGGCCTGCTGCTGGTCGGCACCCCCCGCTACGAGCCGTGGCACCTGGCGGCGCACCTGAGCGACGAGGCCGCCTACGGGGGCCTGCCGGAGCTGGCCCCGACGCTGCTGCGGCACGCCGTCCCGACCGGCGCGCCGGAGCACCTGGCCTGCGGGCTGCCCCGGCTCGCGGAGGCGCGCACCGGCGCGACGGTGCTGCTGGTGGCGCCCGGCCCGGCCGACGCGCCGCTGCTGGAGCGGCTGGACGACGCCCGCCGGGCCGGGGCGGTGCTGCTGGCCCTGGACGACGGCGACCCGGAGCTGACCGACCTGGCGCACGAGCGGCTCACCGTGCCGGAGGCCGCGCCGGAGCCGTTCGAGCTGGTCCAGCACCTGGTCAGCTCGGCCGCCGCGACCGCCCCGTCGCGCTCCCGGCTGTCCCGGCTGGCGGAGCGGCTGGCCGCCTCGCCGGTGCTGCGCTGGTAGCCGGGGCCGTCCGGGCCCAGACCGGAGCCGCCCCGGCCGTGCCGCCACCGCCACCGCCATCGCCATCGCCATCGCCACCGTCGCCCCTCGCCGCCGCAGCTCCGGAAAACCGGTTGCCCCGGCCCGTCCCGGTCGCGCACCATCTGGCCATGTGACACGTACCGCCCCGTTCCTCCGCAGGCTCCTCCCGGATCTCACGCCCTGGCGCGCCTCCCGGGACTTCCGGCTGCTCTGGGCGTCGGGGTGCGTGACCGGCTTCGGCAGTTTCCTGTCGTTCGTGGCGCTGCCGATCCAGCTCAAGCAGCTGACCGACTCGACCTTCGCGGTGGGCCTGGTCGGCGCGTTCGAGCTGGTGCCGCTGGTGGTGTTCGGCCTGTGGGGCGGCGCCCTGGCGGACGCGCTGGACCGGCGGCGCCTGGTGCTGCTCAGCGAGGCCGGGCTGGCCCTGCTGTCGGCGCTGCTGCTGGCCAACGCGCTGCTGCCGCACCCGCTGCTGTGGCCGATCTACCTGGTCGCGGCGCTGACGGCGGCGCTGGCCGGGCTCCAGCGCCCGGCGCTGGACTCGATGGTGCCCCGGGTGGTGGCGCACGACCAGCTGCCCGCCGCGTTCGCCCTCAACTCGCTGTACCGCAACGTCGCCTCGGTGGCCGGCCCGCCGCTGGCGGGCGTGGTGGTCGCGGTGGCCGGCGCCCGCAGCGCCTACGCGCTGGACGTGCTGACCTTCCTGCTCTCGCTGGCGCTGATCGTCCGGATGCGGCCGGTGCCGCCCGCCGAGAGCGCCGAGGCCCCCTCGCTGCGCACCATCGGCCAGGGCCTGGCGTACGCCTGGAGCCGCAAGGACCTGCTGGGCACGTACGCGATCGACCTGGTGGCGATGGTGTTCGCCTACCCGGTGGCGCTGTACCCGTTCCTGGCCGCGGAGCTGGACGCGGAGTGGGCGCTGGGCCTGCTGTACGGGGCGACGGCGGCCGGGGCGCTGGTGGTGGCGGCCACCGGCGGCTGGACGGCCCGGGTGCACCGGCACGGCCGGATGCTGCTGTTCGCGGCGCTCGGCTGGGGCGGGGCGGTGGCGCTGGCCGGGCTGGTCGGGAACATCTGGCTGGTGCTGCTGTTCCTGGCACTGGCCGGCGGGGCCGACCAGGTCAGCGGGGTGGCCCGGTCGACGATCTGGAACCAGTCCATCCCCGACGGGCTGCGCGGGCGGCTCGCCGGGGTGGAGGTGCTCTCCTACTCGGTGGGCCCGCAGCTGGGCCAGGTGCGGGCCGGCGGGATGGCGGCGCTGGCCGGGGTGCGCGGCTCGATCTGGGCCGGTGGCGCGCTGTGCGTGCTGGGCGTGCTGGCGCTGACCGCGGCGATCCCGAAGCTGCTGGCCTGGGACTCGCGCACCGACCCGCACGCGCTGGCGGTGCGGGACCAGCACGAGCGCCAGGCCGCCGGCGTCTCCTGACGGTCCGTCAGCCCTTGGGCTCGTCGTCGTTCCAGCGCGGGTCGTCCCGCCACTCCTGGTTCCGCTCGGCCGCGGTCTCCAGGGCGTGCGCGGCCTCCTCCCGGCTCGCGTACGGGCCGAGCCGGTCCTTGGCCGGGCAGTCCGGGCCCTCCTCGACCTTGCCGTGCTTGATGCAGTAGAACCACTCCCCCGGTTGCCCGGTGGGCTTGCGGCCGAACGCCATCGTCTGGTCTCCCGTCCTGGTGGGCGCCGCGGCGGGCGGGCCGCGGCGGTCGGTGGTGATCCTTTCCCGCCGCGGCGGCCCTACACGCGGCCGGGGGCGGGCGGGCGGCGGCCGATACACTCGCCGTCATGGCTCTGGTACCCGGCACGCTGTCCCCCACCCGCAAGGTCCCCGCGCACATCGCGCGTCCGGAGTACGTCGGCAAGCCCGCGCCGACGCCGTACACCGGCCCCGAGGTGCAGGACGCGGAGACGATCGAGAAGATGCGGATCGCCGGCCGGATCGCGGCGCGGGCGATGGCCGAGGCGGCGAAGCTGATCGCCCCCGGCGTCACCACCGACGAGCTGGACGCCGTCGCGCACGCCTACATGTGCGACCACGGCGCGTACCCGTCGGACCTCGGCTACCGGGGCTTCCCGAAGTCGATCTGCACCTCGATCAACGAGGTGATCTGCCACGGCATCCCGGACTCGACGGTGCTGCGGGACGGCGACATCGTGAACATCGACGCCACCGCGTTCATCCACGGCGTGCACGGCGACCTGAACGCCACCTACCTGTGCGGCGAGGTGGACGAGGAGTCCCGGCTGCTGGTCGAGCGGACCGAGGAGTCGCTGAACCGGGCGATCAAGGCGGTCAAGCCGGGCCGGCAGGTCAACGTGATCGGCCGGGTGATCGAGTCGTACGCCAAGCGCTTCGGCTACGGGGTGGTGCGCGACTTCACCGGCCACGGCATCAACACCTCGTTCCACTCCGGCCTGATCATCCCGCACTACGACAGCGACCGGGCCACCCAGGTGATCAAGCCCGGGATGACCTTCACCATCGAGCCGATGCTCACCCTGGGCAGCTACGACTACGACATCTGGCCGGACGGCTGGACGGTGGTCACCAAGGACCGCAAGCGGACCGCCCAGTTCGAGCACACCCTGCTGGTCACCGCGGACGGCGCGGAGATCCTCACCCTGCCCTGACGCCCCGGCACCCGCTCTGACGGCGCGGCACGGCGGCCCGCCACCCCCTGCGGCAGGGGGAGGCGGGCCGCTGCCGCGCACAATCGTTCCTGCTGGTCGGCCGGGCGGCCGGTTCAGCCGATCAGCCACTGCTCCTGGGCCACCGCGCCGACCTCGGTGCACGCGTCGGTCAGCACGTCCAGCACCCGCAGCGGGTCCGGCAGGGGCTGCTCGGGGCCGCGCAGCCAGCGCACCTCGGAGCCGTCCGGCAGCGCGGCCGGCGGGACGAGGGTGTACGAGCCGCGGCAGTGCCAGCGCAGGCCGGGGTGCTCGGAGACGGTGTCGGGGGTGGAGTCCAGCGCGCTGGTCCACCACTCGTCCTCGTCCTGCGGGGTGCCGCGGGTCGCGGTGAAGAACAGGTAGCGGTCGGCGCCGACCGCGGCGACCGGGCCGCCCACGCCGAGCGCGTCCAGCCGCCGCAGGGCGAGCACGCCGGCCTCGGCCGGCACGTCCAGCACGTCGTGCGCGCGACCGGTGGCGGTGACGAAGTTCGCCTCCGGGTCCCGGTCGAGCCAGCGCGCCACCTGCTCGGCGTCGGTGGTGGCCTGGGACTGCCAGGCGAAGGAGAGCGGGTGCTGGGCCGGGGCCGGACAGCCGACCCGGTCGCACGAGCACCGGTACCCGGCCGGGTGCGCCGCGGGCGCCACCGGGAAACCCGCCCCGGCCGCCCCCAGCAGCAGATCCAGCCTCGCGGCCGCGTCCCCTCCGGCGCCGGGGCGGTCCCGCCGCTCCCGCCGCCACCAGGACGTCCACCTGCTGCTGGTTTCCATCTGGCCCCTTCCGCACGCACCTGTCCGAGTCGCCGTGCCAGGTACGGCACGGCCACCGACGCAACAACCGACGCCAACGCACGGAGCCGCTCGCTGCTTCCCGGAGGGGTGCACCGCGCGCGGGGGCGTCCTGCCGTCGACCGGGCCGGGGTCTCCGGGCGGCCGACGTCCGGGGTCGGGTACGGGGCGCGAGAGTCGCGCCCGGCGGGCGGACGCGCCTCGGCGCGCCCCGCCCGACCCGTACGGGCCCGCGGACCCGGGTGAACCCCGGGGGCGTACGTAGCAGGATAAGGCTCCCGGAACCCTCCGGATGACCGGGAGCGGTGCCGCCCCCGTCACACCCGCTCCACACCCCCGGCCCGGAACGGACATACCCGGCCGGTCCGCCTCCCCGGCGGCGCGCCTACCCTTGGTCGGGTGAAGAGCGCCGACACCGAGTTCACCGGGGGCCCGCTGGACGGCCGGGTCCTGCCGGTCCTGCTGGGCATGATGCACAGCGTCCCCAAGGTCTACCGGGTGCCCGTCCCCGCGCACGGAGACACCCCGGCGACCACCCTGGTCTACCGCCGCGCCAAGGAGTACGGCCCCAAGGGGCGCTACCGCTGGCGCTACGAGTACGACCCCGAGGGCTGACCCGGCCCCGGCCCCGCCCGCCCCCCGTCGTCTCAGTCCTCCTCGGCCAGGATCAGGTAGAGCTTCTTCTTCGTCTCGGCCAGCACCGCGAGGCCCTTGGCCCGCTGCTCCTCGGTGCCGGTCGCCATGACCTGCCGCACCGCCTGGTCCACCGCCGCGAGCGCGATGCCGACCTCCTGCACGGCCTCCCAGTCGCCCTGCCGACCGGCCTCGTCCCACGGGGACTCACCGGCCCGCTCGGCCTCGGCCAGGCCCTGCTCGGTCAGTTCGAACAGCTTCTTGCCGGACTCCTCGTTGGCCTTGATCAGCCCCTCCTCCTCCAGCATCTGGAGCGTCGGGTACACCGAGCCCGGGCTGGGCCGCCAGACCCCGCCGGTGCGCTCACCGATCTCGGTGATCATCTCGTAGCCGTGCATCGGCCGCTCCCGCAGCAGCGCGAGCAGCGAGGCCCGCACGTCACCGCGCCTGGCCCGCCCCCCGCGCCGACCGCCTCCGTGCCCACGCGGTCCGTGCCCGCCGAACCCCCGCCCACGCGGCCCGAACCCGGGCCCGAACGGCGGCATCGGCCGCCCCGGCGCCCCGAACGGCCCGAACGCGGCCCGCCCCTCGAACTCGTCGGCCCCCTCACCGGGCACCCCGGCACGCCCCGACCGCCCCGGGCCCTCGGCCCAACGACGCCGGCCTTCTCCACCAAAACGCTTGTCGTAACGCATGACGAACACCTGTCTTTCCACAGTCCGGACGCTCCGACTACCGAAGCATCTCGATACCTCAACGATATATCGCTAACTATCGGATGGCAACCCGTTCCGACACCTTCCGATCCGCCTCGCCGCACTCCGACCGACTGGGCCGGGGTCCGGGTCCGGGCGGTGGAGTCGACGGGAGCGAGCGGGAGCCGGACCGGGCGCTGCGGGTGGGGCGGGGGATCATGCGCGCACGACCACTGCACTGATCACCTGGCTGCACGAGCAGCTCGACGCCGACGAGGCGACCTGCTCGCCGCCTGGCGCGACCCGGAGCACGCCGGCCCCGAGGACCGCGACAGCCACGGCATCGACTGGTCGGTGGGAGTCCTCGCGGCGACCGCCTACTCCGATCGCCCGGGATGCCGCGAGGAGTGGGCCCCTGCCGACGACCTAGAGAACGAGTGACCGTCCCATTGCCCAAGGCTTTCCGACGGCGCGTCGTGCTCCAGGCGGAGCGCGGGGAAGATCCGGTGGCGGCGGGCCGGTCGGGGGGTGTGGCCCGGGTGTCGTGGTGGGTGTCCGGCTAGGGTTGCGGTGCATGACGGACAGCTCGATCGGCGAACCGGCGGACATCACCGCGGAGTTGGTGCGGGGCCTGCTGCGCGAGCAGCATCCCGATCTGGCCGGGTTGCCGCTCGTGCCCGGTGCGCGGGGGTGGGACAACCAGCTGTGGCGGCTCGGCGACGGGCTGGCCGTGCGATTGCCCTGGGCGACCGGGTCGGCGGACGCGCTGCTGCGCAAGGAGCACGCCTGGCTGCCCGTGCTCGCGCCGGGGCTGCCGCTGCCGGTGCCCGTCCCGCAGCGGCTGGGTGAGCCGTCCGCGCGGTTCCCGCGGCCCTGGATCGTCACCACCTGGCTGCCCGGCGAGCCCGCCGACCGGGCGCCCGCCACCCGGGCCGGGGCGGGCGACGTGCTGGCAGGCTTCCTGACCGCCCTGCACCGCCCCGCGCCCGCCGCGGCCCCCGCCGGGCGGGGGCGGGGCGGGCGGCTGGCCGACGCCTCCGCGCACTTCGAGCGGCAGCTCGCCTCCGCCGTCGACGCCGACCTGGTCGCCGACCCGGACGCGGTCCGCGCGCTCTGGGCGGACGGTGTCGCCGCGCCGGAGTGGAGCGGCCCGCGGCTGTGGCTGCACGGCGACCTGCACCCGGCCAACGTGCTCACCGCGGACGGCACCTTCTGCGGCGTGATCGACTTCGGCGACCTGTGCGCGGGCGACCCCGCCCTCGACCTGGCCGCCGCCTGGATCCTGCTCCCGGACGCGGCGATCGACCGCTTCCACGCCGCCTACCGCCCCGCCCCCGACCCCGCCACCCTGCGCCGCGCCCGCGCCGTGGCCGCCCAGCGCGCCCTGGCCTGCCTGCTGATCGGGCACGCCGGCGAGCACGGCCGCCCCGGCGGCAAAGCTAAGTGGGGTCCGCCCGCCCGCGCCTCGCTGAACCGCCTGCTCGCCACCGCCGCGGGCTGACCCGCCATCCGACACGGGCCCGCGCCACTCCCACCGACCCGTTCGGACCCACTACCGTGACGCCATGGCAGCCGAACACGACCTCGACGCCCTGCTCTCCGGCCTGCGCCCCGTCCGCAACCCGGGCCGCTACGTGTACTGCACCCTCCCCGGGCGGGTGCCCGCCGGGCTGCGGCCGGTGGTGACGGTGGCCGAACCCGAGGGGGTGACCTTCGTGGTCGCCGAGGAGGAGGCCGACGCGCTCGGCCTGCCGTACACGTACGTCGCCGCCTGGCTGACCCTGCGGGTGCACTCCGCGCTGGAGGCGGTCGGGCTGACCGCCGCCGTCGCCACCGCGCTCGCCGACCACGGGATCGGCTGCAACGTGGTGGCCGGCTTCCACCACGACCACCTGTTCGTGCCCGTCCACGAGGCCGACCGGGCCCTGGAGGCGCTCAACTCGCTCTCGGCGCACCGTTCCTGACTCCTCGGACCGGCCCCGCCCCCGGCCCCGCCCCGGCCCCGGCACCCTGGCCCCGGCGGCCGGGGCGGGTGACAATCCGGGGGAAGGCCCCGCCGGTCCGGACGAGAGGGACGCCGTGTCAGCCGATCCGCAGCAGCCTGCCGCCGACTGGACCGCCGCCACCGCCACCGCACTGGGCGCCCTGCTCGGGGCGGCGGTGGACGGCGGGCAGTTCCCGGGCGGGGTGCTGGTGGCCGGTCAGGCCGGGGCGGGCCGGACGGTGGTCAGCCGCGGGGTGGTCGCCCCCGAGTGCGGCGACGCCCGCCCCGACGAGCACACCCGCTACGACCTGGCCTCGCTGACCAAGGTGCTCGCCACCTGGCCGTTGGTCGGCACCGCCGTCCGCGCCGGGCTGCTCGACCTGGACGCCCCGCTGCGCGCCGTTCTGCCCCAGCTGCCTTCCCCAGGAGGTGAGTTGACGGCGCGCCAACTGCTGAACCACACCTCGGGGCTGCTCCCGCAGACCGGACTGGCCCGCTACCAGCACAGCGGACGGCCGCTGATCGAGCACCTGTGCGCCGAACCGCTGGTCTCGGTGCCCGGCGCGCACCACCGGTACATCGACCGGGGCTTCATCCTGCTCGGACTGCTGCTGCCCGAACTGCTCGGCCAACCACTGGCGGTGCTCGCCGACGCGCTGTGGCGCGGACTCGGCCTGGACGCCACCGCGTACGGCCCGCTGCCGCGCGACAACCGGCTCGCGCCGACCGAGCAGCGGCTGCGCGGCGCGCCCCGGACCTGGGGCATCCCGCACGACCCGAGCGCGGCCCTGCTCGGCGGGGTGGCCGGGCACGCCGGGGTGTTCTCGTCCGCCGCCGACCTGGCCGCCTTCGCCGAACACCTGCTCGCCCCGTCCGGCCCGCTGCCCGAGTGGTTCGCGCTGAGCCGCCGCCCGCTGGTCCCCGTCGAACCGGACCTGGCCCGGGGCCTGGCCTGGATCGTCACCGCGAAGGGCTCGGTCGCCTACCACCACGGCTTCACCGGCACCAGCCTCTACCTGGCCCCGCGCACCCGCCGCTTCGTGGTGCTCTGCACCAACGCCGTCTACCACGGCTGGGACCGCACCCGGCTGGCCGAGCTGCGCGCCCGCGCGCTGCGCTCCCTGCTGCCCGGCGACTGACCGCGCGGCACCCAGCGGCCGGGCGAGGAACGGGCGGGGGCAGTCGGGAGCCGGGCGAAGGGCGAGTGGGGGCGGGCAGGGGCGGATTCACCCGGACGGAGTCGCCCGAATGCCCGGGGGCGGCCGGGGGCGGAGGGTCGGGGCAAGACCTGCTTCGGCCTAGGAGGTTCCATGAGCTCGTCTGTCGGTCCGACCGCGACACCGCCCGCCGGTCCCCGCTCCGGTGGTACCGCCGGTGGTCCCCAGGGCCACCGGAATAGGGGCTGGGTCTCCGGGATGGTGCTGTTCGCGGGTGTGGTGATGCTGGTCAACGGCATCCTCGAGGTGTTCCACGGGATCATGGCGATCGCCGAGGACGACGTCTTCGTCAGCACGCCGCGGTACGTCTTCCGGTTCGATCTGACCTCCTGGGGCTGGATCCACCTGGTGATCGGCGCGCTGGTCGCGCTGGCCGGCTTCTTCGTCATCCAGGGCGCGGCCTGGGCCAGGATCGTCGGTATCTTCCTGGCCGCGCTGAGCCTGATCGGCAGCTTCCTGGCGCTGCCGTACTACCCGCTGTGGTCACTGGTGATCATCGCGCTGGACGTGTTCGTGATCTGGGCGCTGTGCGCCTACCGGGAGGACTGAGCCGCCGCCCGGGTATGCCGTGGGGGCCCCGCGAGCCCGCTCCTCCGGGGGGCGGGCCCGCGGGGTGGTGCGCCGCCGGGCGTGGGGGGTGGCCGGCGGCGGCGCCCGGGGCGGGTCACCTGTTGAGCACGGCCGCACCCGCCTGGGCGAACTGCTCGTCCTGGTCGGCGCTCGGGGCGCCGGCCACGCCGACGGCCGCGATCGGGGCGCCCTTGACCTGGACCGGGGCGCCGCCACCCAGGAACAGGGTGCCGGGGATGTCCTTCAGGTTCGGGGCCTGGGCCAGGCGCTTGACCAGCTCGGAGGTCGGCGCGTTCCAGGACACCGCGGTGTACGCCTTGCGCTCGGCCGACTCGAAGGACTGCGGGCCCGAGCCGTCGCCGCGCAGCTCGACGATCACGCTGCCGTTGCGGTCGACGACGGCGACGGAGACCTTCTGACCGGCCTTGGCGGCGGCGTCCAGGCTGGCCTGGGCGGCCTTGGTGGCGGCCTCGACCGTCAGGTGGGTGGACTGGAAGGTGTTCTTGTCCTGCACGTCGGCGTGGACGGCACCGGCCGGGGCCGCCTGCGGGGTCTCGGCGCCGGCGGAGACGGCGCCGACGACGCCGGCACCGACCGCGACGACCGTGACGGCACCGGTGACGACGCGGGTGCGGGTGCTCAGCTTCTTCATTTTCGGCTCCTGTATCGGGTGCATCGGGCGTATCGGGGATCGGGAGGGGGTTCGTTCGGCGCCGGATCGCGGTGCGCCCCGGCCTCGCCACCCATGTTTCGCCCCGGCACCCCCTCCCCGGATCGGCGAACCGGCTCGCTCTGCGGCGCATGATGGACGACATCCGTGTCAGCCGATCGGTGGATGTGCGGGCCGCCGTCCCGGTCCACCATCGCTATGACGGGCGTGACGCAGCGTGACGCTCCGCGAGCGGAGGTGACGCGCCGTGCGCCCGTCGGGAGGCCCGGAGCGTGCCGACGGCACGTCGGCAGCACGTCGGCAGCACGCCGACGGCACGCAGGCAGCACGCCGCCGGGAACGACGAGGACGAAGGAGGCAGCCATGATGCGTCAACCCCTGTCCCGGGCCGTCGACCCGGACGCGGGCTGGCTCACGGTCGTCATGCGGCTGGCCTTCGTCCTGCTGCTCGGCACCTCGCTGGCGAGGTACCTGGCGCACCACCTGTCCAGCCCGCTGACACCGTGGGTGGTGGGGCTGAGCCTGGCGCTGGCCGTGGGCCACCTGTCCGGGCTGTCCGAGCGGCGGCAGCCCTGGCTGGCGGCGGTGCTGGCCAGCTGGGCGGTGCTGGTGCTGATGGCGCCGAGCTTCGCCTGGTGCGCCGTCCCGCTGGTGTACACGGTGCTCCGGGCGCTGCCGCCGCGGGCCGCGATCCCGCTGGTGACGGCGCTGACGGTGCTGGTGGTGGTCTCCGAGCTGCGGCTGCCCGGCGGCTTCGACCCGACGATGCTGCTGCTGCCCCCGGCCGTCGCCGCGCTGGCCACCGCGGTGTTCCTGTACATGCAGCGGCAGGGCGCCCGGCAGCGGAAGCTGATCATCGACCTGATCCGCACCCGGCGGGAGCTGGCCGCGGTGGAGCGCCGGCAGGGCGCGCTGGCCGAGCGGGAGCGGCTGTCCGTCGAGATCCACGACACCCTCGCCCAGGGCCTGTCCAGCCAGCGGATGCTGCTCCAGGCCGCGGAGCGGACGTGGGAGCAGGATCCGGCGGCCGCCCGCGGCCACGTCCGGACGGCCGCCGCGATCGCCGCGCGGAACCTCGCGGAGGCCCGCCGCTTCGTCCACGACCTGGCCCCGGCCGACCTCGCGGAGCAGGGCACCCTGGAGGCTGCGCTGGCCGCGCTGGCCGACCGGGAGGCCGCCGAGAGCGGCCTGGCCGTCCGCTTCCACCTGGACGGGGCCCCCGCGCCGATGCCGGCCGCCGCGCAGTCCGCGCTGCTGCGGATCGCCCAGGGCGCGCTGGCCAACACCAGGGAGCACGCCCGGGCCGAGCACGCCTCGATCACGCTGTCCTACCTGGGCGACCAGGCGGTGCTGGACGTCGCGGACGACGGTCGCGGCTTCACCCCGGGCCGGTCC
Organism: Kitasatospora sp. NPDC090308; assembly: GCF_044769485.1. Taxonomy (NCBI): domain Bacteria; kingdom Bacillati; phylum Actinomycetota; class Actinomycetes; order Kitasatosporales; family Streptomycetaceae; genus Kitasatospora; species Kitasatospora sp. NPDC090308. The sequence goes on from NZ_JBIVXY010000001.1 coordinate 614,253, forward strand.
GGGCGGGGCGAACGGCCCGAGCGGGCCGAGCCCGGCGACCGCGGCACGTACGACGACCGCGGCACGTACGACGACCGCGGCGCGCTCGGCGGACGCGGCGAGCGGGCGGTCGATGGGAGCCGGGGGCACGGGCTTCCGGCGATGCGGGCCCGGCTGCGCCAGCTGGGCGGCACGCTCACCGTCGAGTCCGCCCCGGGCGAGGGCACGGTGGTCTCCGCGGCCATCCCCCTGGAGGGCCGCTGATGGCGGGCCGCTGAGCAGCGATCCGGCGGCGGCGCTCGGCCGCGCCCGCGAAGGCAGTCCGGCGGCGGCCCGGCGTCAGCCCGGCAGCAGCCCGACAGCGAGTCGGTAACCGTCCCGGCGGCCTCCCCGGCCGATAGCGTCAGTCGCCGGGAGCGCCCGGCCGAGGGCGACCTCCGGGCCCGGGGCCCCACGGCGAGGACAACACGGAAGGAGCGGGTTCATGAACGACACCGTCCGGCTGGTCATCTGCGACGACCACGCCATGGTCCGGGCCGGGCTGCTGGCCCTGCTGTCCAGCGACCCGGCGATCGAGGTGGTCGGTGAGGCCAGCACCGGCGAGGAGGTGGTCTCGCTGGCCGCCGCCCTCCGGCCGGACGTGGTCCTGATGGACCTCCAGCTGGGCGGCGGGATCGACGGCGTGGAGGCCACCCGGCGGGTGCTCGCCGGGCCCGGGGAGAGCCACGTCCTGGTGCTGACCACCTTCGACACCGACACCGACATCAGCCGGGCGATCAGCGCGGGCGCCACCGGCTACCTGCTGAAGGCCGAGAAGCCGGAGGAGTTGTTCGCCGCGATCCGCGCCGCGGCGGCGGGCCGGCCCGCGCTCTCCCCGCCGATCGCCTCCCGGGTGATGGCCCAGATGCGCTCCCCGCTCCCCCAGCTCACCGACCGCGAGCAGGACATCCTGGACCAGCTCGGCCAGGGCCTGGGCAACAAGGAGATCGCCCGGGCGCTGTTCATCAGCGAGGCGACGGTCAAGACCCACCTCGGCCGGATCTACGCCAAGCTCGGCGTGGACACCCGCTCCGGTGCGGTGGCCATCGCCAAGGAGCGCCGCCTGCTGCGCTGAACTCCCGCCGTCCGTCCGCTCCTTGACAACAGAACAGTCCGACGAGGCGACGGCCGCGCCCCAACAGCCGCTCCGGCCAAGAAGTCTGACGATCCGGTGACAAACGGGAGGTGCAGAAGTGTCGGGAGAGGGGTAACCACACGGGGCCCGCCGGTGTGACGCGAACGCGTAAGGAACGCGCCACACTCCGCTCACCCTCCCCTCGCCGGCCTGTCGTTCGGGCGCGACACGGTTTGGCCGGAACCGACGTCACGAAAGGCGGACGCGCCCCATGCCGACCGCACCACCCCCGCAGGCGCCGCCGCGCCGCCTCGGGGAGCACGGCCTCGCCTGGGTGTTCCTGCTCCCCTCGGTCGCCGTCTTCGCCCTGTTCATCGGCTATCCGCTCGGGCGCACCCTCTACCTCAGCGCGCACGCCAACGACCTGTTCGGCGCGCCCTCGCGCTACGTCGGACTGCGGCACTACACCGACCTGCTGGCCTCGGCCGAGTTCCGCGACACTCTGCTCACCACCGCCCTGTTCGTGCTGCTGACGGTGGTGCCCGGGGTGCTCGGGGCGCTGCTGCTGGTGCTGCTGCTGGAGAGCCGGATCCGCGGGGTCCGGCTGCTGCGCTCGGCCTTCGCGCTGCCGTTCGCCTTCTCGGTGGCCAGCGCCTCGGTGGTCTTCTCGGTCCTCTACAACCCGGCCAGCGGGGTGCTCAACGGGCTGCTGTCGCAGTTCCACCTGGGCCCGGTCGGCTGGCTGACCGACTCCCGGTACGCGCTGCTCTCGGTCGCCGCGTCCACGGTCTGGATGAACCTGGGCTACAACGTGCTGGTGCTCTCGGCGGGCATCGGCGCGATCCCCGCCGAGATCACCGAGGCCGCCCGGCTGGACGGCGCCGCCGGGCTGCGGCTGGCCCGTTCGGTGACGGTGCCGCTGCTCGGGCCCAGCCTGTTCTTCCTGGTCGTGGTCTCCACGGTGAACGCGCTGCAGAGCTTCGGCCAGATCCACATCCTCACCCGGGGCGGCCCGGACGGCTCGACCCGCACGCTGGTCTACTCCGTCTACCAGAAGGCGTTCGCCTACGGCTCCAGCGACTTCGGCACCGCCAGCGCCCAGGCCGTGGTGCTGCTGCTGGTCGTACTGGCCTGCACCGCCGTCCAGTTCGGCGTCCTGGAACGGAAGGTGCACTACGCATGACCACCGCCCGCACCGAGACCGGGGCGCCCGCCGGGGCCGCCCCCGCCCGTCCCGCCCGGCGCCGCGCCCACCTGCGCGGGGTGCCGGCCAGGACCGTGGTCCACCTGGTGCTGCTGGCCGCCGCGCTGACGGTGCTGTTCCCGGTCTACTACGTGTTCGCCGGTGCGCTGATGCGCCCGGACGAGATCGCCGGGTACCCGCCCGCGCTGGTGCCGCACGCGGTCACCGGGCGGAACTTCTCCGGCGCGGTGCACGCGGTGCCGCTGGTCCGCCAGTACGCCAACTCGGTGCTGGTGGCGGGCGTGATCACCGCGGCGCAGCTGTTCACCTCGGTCCTGGCCGCGTACGCCTTCGTGTTCCTGCCGCTGCGCGGCCGCGCGGTGGTGTTCGGGCTGTTCCTGGCCACCCTGATGGTCCCGTGGGAGGCCGTGGTCATCCCCAACTACCTGACGCTGTCCGGCTGGGGCCTGGGCAACACCTACTTCGGGCTGGTGCTGCCGTTCCTGGCCTCCGGCTTCGGGACGTTCCTGCTGCGGCAGTCGTTCCGGCAGTTCCCGGCCGAGCTGCGGGACGCCGCCCGGATCGACGGGGCGGGCCACTGGCGGTTCCTGTGGCGGATCCTGGTGCCGCTGAACCGGCCGGCGCTGGCGGCGCTCGCCGTCTACGTCTTCCTGTCCGCCTGGAACCAGTACTTCTGGCCGCTGATCATCACCCGCACCGCCGAGATGCAGACCCTGCAGATCGGCCTGTCCACGCTGCGCGACTCGGAGATGGCCGACCCGGGCCTGATCCTGGCCGGCGTGGTGCTGTCGCTGCTGCCCACGCTGGCGCTGGTGGTGTTCGGCCAGCGCTTCATCGTCCGCGGCCTGACCGCCGGAGCCGTCCGCTGACGCCCCGCCGGCCACCGCACCCGCGCCCGCCCCGCACCCGGGTCCACCCGCGTACCCGCATCCGCATCCGCATCCGCATCCGCTCGACTCTCCCGGCACCCACCCTCGTAGAAGAGAGAAGCCCCGTGAAGAAGAGTGCCCGCGCGCTCGCCGCCCTGCTGGTGTCCGGCCTGGCCCTGACGGGCTGTAGCTCCGGCGGTTCCGGGGGCGGCGCCTCGGGTGACGCCGCCGCGCCCGCCGCCTCCGCGCTCGACCAGGCGTCCGGGGTGACCACCGTCGAGTTCTGGCACTCGATGACGGGCAAGAACGCCGAGACGCTGACCTCGCTGGTGTCCGCGTTCAACTCCGCGCACCAGGGGAAGATCGAGGTGAAGCCGGTCTTCCAGGGCAGCTACGACGACCTGATCGCCAAGTACAAGGCGTCGGTGCAGCAGAAGGCCACCCCGGCGCTGGTGCAGGTCTACGACATCGGCACCCGCTTCATGATCGACTCCAGGCAGACCGTCCCGGCCCAGGCGTTCGCCGACCGGGACGGCTACGCGCTGGACGACCTCCAGCCCAACATCCGCAACTACTACTCGGTGGACGGCAAGCTCGCCTCGATGCCCTTCAACTCCTCGGTGCCGCTGCTGTACCTGAACGACGACGCCTTCAAGGAGGTCGGCCTCGACCCGGCCCAGCCGCCCACCACGCTGGCCGAACTGGGCGACCTCGCCAAGCGGTTGACGAAGAAGGACGGCAGCGGGCAGACCGTCCGGTACGGCTTCGGCGCGGCGGTCTACGGCTGGTTCGTCGAGGAGCTGCTGGCCGAGTCCGGCTCGCTGTACTGCGACAACGGCAACGGCCGCACCGGGAAGGCGGCCAAGGCCGGCTTCGACACCGCCAAGGGCGCCGAGATCGTCCAGTGGTGGGCCGACCTGATCAAGGGCGGCTACGCGGCCAACACCGGCCGGCAGACCACCGACGCGCAGGCCGCGTTCAAGGCCGGCACGGTGGCCATGCACCTGGAGTCCACCGGCGTGCTGCGCGGCTACACCGAGGCCGCCAAGTTCACCGTCGGCACCGCGCCGTTCCCGAAGACCGCCGCCGGCGACCAGGGCGGCCCGGTCATCGGCGGCGCCTCGCTCTGGGTCTCCGGCCCGGGCCACTCGGACGCGCAGCAGCGGGCGTCCTGGGAGTTCGAGAAGTTCCTCACCTCCCCCGAGCAGCAGGCCGCCTGGCACGTCGGCACCGGCTACTTCCCGGTCAACACGAAGTCGCTGGACGTCGCCGCCGACAAGCAGTGGGTGGCCCAGTACCCGCAGTTCCAGACCGCCATCGACCAGCTCGCCGCCACCAAGCCGACCCCGGCCACCGCGGGCTGCCTGCTCGGCGTGATGCCGCAGGCCCGCAAGGGCGTGGAGACCGCGATCGAGCAGACCGTCTCCGGCTCCAAGACCGCCCAGCAGGCGCTGGCCGACGCCGCCAAGGAGCTCCAGCCCGCCATCGACGGCTACAACTCCTCGGTCGGCTGACCCCCGGAGCCGGGAGACGCCGAAGGACCCGGCCGCGGGTGCGCGGTCGGGCCCTGGAGGCGGAGGGCGGCGGACGAGTCGGCCTGTACGCCGGGTTCTGTCTCCCAGGTCGCTCGCGCGGCCGGGGGAGGCGGCCATCCATCTAGGGCTGCCGTTGCCGACAGCCTCGTGCGGTCTACCCGCGAGCTCGGGCGAGCAGCCCTCGAACACTCGCGCACGGTGCCCGGGGGCACCGATCTTGACCTTGCTCCGAGTGGGGTTTACCGAGCCGGCCGAGTCACCTCGGTCGCTGGTGGTCTCTTACACCACCGTTTCACCCTTACCCGCCGCCGGAGCGGTGGGCGGTCTGCTTTCTGTGGCACTGTCCCGCGGGTCACCCCGGGTGGGCGTTACCCACCACCCTGCTCTGTGGAGCCCGGACGTTCCTCGGCGGGCCCCGAAGGGACCCGACGCGACCGCCCGGCCGGCTCGTCCGCCGTACTGGTCATCGTAGCCGCTCCGGGACGCGCCCCCGCACGGACCCTCGCACGGCGTCTCCGCACGGGACCCCCGCACGGCGTCCCCGCACGGTGGTCCCGCGCGCCGGTCAGCGGGCGGGGCCGGCGGCGTCCTGGCGGGGGCGGTCCGGCAGGCGGTCGAAGCGGGCGGCGACCCGGGCCGCGGTGCCGGCCGCCCAGGGGGTGGTGGTGACCAGGCCGAGGACCAGGACGGTCAGGCCCAGGCCGGTCACGATCCACCAGCCGGCGTGGGTGGCGGGGGCGAAGCCACCGGCCGAGGCGACCGCGCTGGTCACCACGGTGCCGATCACCGCGACGCCCAGCGACTGGCCGATCTGCCGGCTGGTGGAGGCCACCGCGGCGGCCACCCCGGACTGGGAGAGCGGCATGCCGGAGACCGCCGAGTTGGTGATCGGGGCGTTCACCAGGCCGAAGCCGATGCCGAACAGCGCGTACGCGGGCAGCAGCAGGAGCGCCGGGGAGTCGGCGGTCAGCCGGGTCAGCAGCAGTCCGCTGGCGGTGATCGCGGCGCCGGCGCCGAGCAGCGGCAGGCGCGGGCCGCGCCCGGCCACGATCCGGCCGGAGAGCGGGGCGGCGAACAGGGTGAGCCCGGCCATCGGCAGCGTCCACAGGCCGGCCACCACCGGGCTGTAGTGGCGGACCTCCTGGAGGTACAGGGTGTTGAGGAACAGGAAGCCGCCGAGCGCGGCGAACGCGCACACCGCGGTGACGGTGGCGCCGGTGAACGGGGCGCTGCGGAAGAACCGCGGGTCGATCAGCGGTTCGGCGACCCGGAGCTCCCAGAGCGGGAAGGCGACCAGCGCGGCGACGGCGGTCACCGCCAGGGCCAGGATGCCGGGCGAGGTCCAGCCGTGCGCCGGGCCCTCGATGATCGCGGCGGTGCCGCAGCCGAGCAGCAGCAGCATCAGCAGCTGGCCGACCGGGTCCAGCCGGCGGGGCCGGGACGCCCGGGATTCCGGCACGTAGCGGAAGGTCAGCAGGCAGGCCGCCAGCCCGACCGGGACGTTGATCAGGAAGATCGACGGCCAGCCCGCGGTGTCCACCAGGAAGCCGCCGATCAGCGGGCCCAGCGCCATGCTGATGCCGACCACGCCGCCCCAGACGCCGATCGCCCGGGCCCGCTCCGCCCGGTCGGTGAAGGTGTTGGTGATGATCGACATCGCCACCGGGTTCATCATCGACCCGCCGACCGCCTGCACCGCCCGGAAGCCGATCAGCCAGCCGAGTCCGGGCGCCAGGCTGCACAGCAGCGAGCCGAGCACGAACAGCACCAGCCCGGTCATGAACACCCGCTTGCGGCCGATCCGGTCGGCCACCGAGCCGGAGAGCATCAGCAGCGAGGCCAGCACCAGCGTGTAGGCGTCGATCACCCACTGCAGGCCGGAGGCGGGCGCGTCCAGGTCGGTGCGGATGGCGGGCAGCGCGATGTTCACGACGGTGTTGTCCAGGCCGACGATGAACAGGCTGAGGCAGCAGATGGCCAGGATCAGCAGCCTGCGGCGGCGGTCCGGCACGGTACTCGGTCGACTCACCGTCCGATCATCCCACCATTTCATGAGGCGAGGCTGGAACCGCCCGGCTCCACCACCCGGACCCGGGGCTACCCGTCGGCCGCCAGCGCGAAGCGCACCGTGCGGGTGACCGGGTCGGCCAGGGTGAGCCGGACGGTGACCCGGTGGCCCAGCGGCAGCCGGTCGGCGGCGTCGCACTTGGCGACCACCGCCGGGTCGCGCAGCTGCACGGTGCCCACGGCGGGGTGCCGCTCGTCCACGTCGACCACCACCGCCTCGAACTCCTCGCCCTCCCGGCCGCGCAGCAGCTCGGCCTCCACCAGGTCCACGCAGGCCCGCTCCACCTCGTGGGCCCGCCGGTCGCCGCTCTCCATCAGCCCCGGCACCAGCGGCAGGGTGTCGCGCACCCAGCCGGGCACGTCGGTGCCGCCCGCCACCGCCAGGCAGACCTCCAGCGCGTACCGGTCGCCGAGCCGCCGCAGCGGCGCGGTGCAGTGGCTGTACGGGGCGGCCAGCGCGGCGTGGCCCGGGTCGGCGGGCGGGGCGGTGCCGCGGGCGGTGTCGAAGGCCCGGTAGCCGGCGCCGCGCAGCAGGCCGGTGCACTCGTTGAGGAAGGCGGCGTCGGCGGTGCGGGCCGGGTCGAGGGAGCGGATCAGCGCCGGGTAGGACAGGTCCTCCGGCCAGTCGACGCCGAGCGCGGCGGCGGTGCGGCGCAGCCGGGCGTACGCGGGTTCGGGGGCGGCGGGCAGGGTGCGCAGCAGGCCGATCCCGGCGTCCAGCATCAGCTCGGCGGCGGCCATGCCGGTGAGCAGCGAGATCTGGGCGTTCCAGCCGTCGGCGGGGCGGGGGGCGCGGTAGCCGAGCCGGTAGCCGCCGTCGTCGGCCGTCACCTCCTGCTCGGGGATGGGCAGGCTGACGCCGCCGCGGTCCCGCTCCCGGGCCTCGCGCAGGGTGCCGACCTCGGCGAGCAGGGCGAGTTGCTCGTCGGCGGTCCCGGCGTCGATCCGGTCCTGGACGGTCGCGTAGTCGAGCCGGCGGCGGGAGCGGACCCGGGCCCGGCGCAGGTCGGCGAGGACCAGCTCGCCGTCGGCGTCCAGGTCGAGCTGCCAGAGCAGGGCGGGGCGCAGTTCGCCGGGCAGCAGGCTGGCCGCGCCCTCGGAGAGCCGGGCGGGGTGCAGCGGCACGTTGCCGTCCGGGAAGTACAGCGTCTGGACCCGGTGCGCGGCCTCGGTGTCGATCGCCCCGCCGGGGGTGACGTACGCGCCGACGTCGGCGATCGCGTAGTGCACCCGGTAGCCGCTGCCCCGGCGGGAGAGCCGCATGGCCTGGTCGAGGTCGCGGGAGTCCGGCGGGTCGAGGGTGAACAGGTCGAGGTCGGTGGCGTCGAACTCCGGCAGCCGGGGCAGCGAGGCCGCCCGGTCGGCCTCGGCGAGCACCTCCGGGGGCCAGTCGGTGCGGATCTCCAGACGGGTCCTGAGGTCGGCGAGTTCGGTGTTGATCCTGGCGGTCTGGGCGGCCCGGACGCTGAGGTGTCGGCGCGGCATGCTCAGCAGCGTAAGGCGTGGCGGCGCAAAAGTCGTACCGGAAACAGGTTGTGGCGCACGGGGATTGGCGGCGGGGGCCGCGCGGGCGCGGCGGGATTCGGGGCGCGGGTGGGCGGGTCGTTAGGGTGGTCGGGTTCGGGTGCCACAGCTTGTTGAAAGAGGATCGCCGTGCTGGTTCTGCTGCCGCCGTCGGAGGGGAAGGCCGCGCCGGAGGCGGGTGCGCCGGTGGAGTTGGGCGGGCTGTCGCTGCCGGGGCTGACCGGGGCCCGGCGGCGGGCGCTCGACGCGCTGGTGGAGCTGTGCGCGGGGGACGGTGAGCGGGCCGCCGAGGTGCTGGGGCTGAGCAAGGGGCTGCGCGGGGAGGTCGGCAAGAACGCGGGTCTGCTCACGGCGGGGGCGCGTCCGGCGGGCGAGGTGTACACGGGGGTGCTGTTCGACAACCTGGGGCTGGCCAAGCTGGACGAGGCCGCGTACGCCCGGGCCGAGCGTTCGCTGCTGGTGTTCTCCGGGCTGTGGGGGGCGGTGCGGATCGGCGACCGGATCCCGCCCTACCGCTGCTCGATGGGCGTCAGGCTGCCGCCGCTGGGCGCGCTCGGCCCGTACTGGCGGGGCGTGCTGGACGGGGTGCTGCCGGAGGTCGCGGACGGGCTGGTGCTGGACCTGCGCAGTTCGGCGTACGCGGCGGCGTGGAAGCCCGCCGGGGAACTGGCGGGCCGGACGGTGACGGTGCGGGTGCTGCAGGAGCGCGAGGTGGACGGGGTGCTGAGGCGCTCGGTGGTGTCGCACTTCAACAAGGCCACCAAGGGCCGGCTGGTGCGCGACCTGCTCGCGGCCGGCCACGAACCGGCCGCGCCCGGCGAACTGGTGGACGCGCTGGAGCAGTCGGGCTACCGGGTGGAGGTCTCGGCGCGCGGCACCGGGCGCAAGCCGTGGCAGCTGGACGTGGTGGTGACGGACGTCCACTGACGTCCCGGCCCGGCGGCCGGGCACCGCCGGTGGTCAGCGCAGGCGGTCACCGCCGGTGGTCAGCGCAGGCGGTCAGCGCAGGTGGGAGGTGTCGTTGAGCAGCCGCAGCGAGGCGTTGCCGTCGCGGTAGTACTGGACGGCGCAGAGCGAGGCCGGGGACAGCTCCATCCGGTGCACGGCGTCCGGCGGGGCGCCCAGGGCCAGCCGGACCAGGGTCTTGATCGGGCTGACGTGCGAGACCACCAGCACGGTCTGCCCGGAGTACCGGGCGGTGATCCGGTCGCGGGCCCGGGCGACCCGGTCGGCCAGCGCGGTGAGCGATTCGGCGCTGCCGGTGGGCGCGGCCTCGGGCGAGCCCAGCCAGGTGGTGAGGTCGGCGGGGTGGCGTTCCCCCACCTCGGCGAAGGTGAGCCCCTCCCAGTCGCCGAAGTCGAGTTCGCGCAGGTCCTCCTCGATCCGCACCTCCAGGCCGAGCCGGCGGGCGGTGGCCTCGGCGGTCTGCCGGGTGCGCAGCATCGGGGAGGCCACCACGGCCTGCACGGTGCCGCGGGCGGCCAGCGAGTCGGCGGCGCGCTCGGCCTGCCAGCGGCCCTTCTCGGACAGGCCCGGGTCGCTGCCGGTGCTGCCGGAGAAGCGCTTGAGCGGGGTGAGCGGGGTCTCGCCGTGCCGCAGCAGCACCAGGGTGGTGGGGGTGCCGAGGTCGGCGGGCCCGGCCCAGCCGGCCCGGGGGGCGGACGCGGCGGGCACCGGTTCGTCCGCCGCGGTGGACACGGGCGCGACGGCGGACGCGGGCACGTCGGGTGCGGGTGCGGCGGGCACGGGTGCGGCGGCCCGGGGGGCGGGCTCCCACCGGCGGCCCTGCTTCCCGGCGTCCATCGCCTCGTTGGCGAGCCGGTCGGCGTCCTTGTTGCGCTCGCGCGGGATCCACTCGTACGTGACGTTCCCGGCCGGGAGGACGGCGCGGGCCTCGGCGGCCAGCGGGCGCATGTCGGGGTGCTTGACCTGCCAGCGCCCGGACATCTGCTCGACGACCAGCTTGGAGTCCATCCGGACCTCGACCCGGGCGTCCGGGTCGAGGTCGCGGGCGGCCCGCAGCCCGGCGATCAGGCCCCGGTACTCGGCGACGTTGTTGGTGGCGCGGCCGATGTACTCGGCGGCCTCGACCAGGATGCGCCCGGTGTCGGCGTCCCGGACCACCGCGCCGTAGCCGGCCGGCCCCGGGTTGCCCCGGGAGCCGCCGTCGGCCTCGACGACGTACCTGGTGCCCGCCACCGGGTCAGACGCCCGACTCGCCGGTGCGGACCAGGATGCGGCCGCAGTTCTCGCAGCGCAGCACCTTGTCGGCGGGCTCGGCCTTGATCGCGTTGAACTCGGTGATCGAGAACTCGGTGCGGCAGCCCTCGCAGCGGCGCTGGTAGAGGCGGGCCGCGCCGGTGCCGCCCTGCTGCTCGCGCAGGCGCAGGTAGAGCTTCATCAGGTCGGCGGGGATGACGTTGGCGACGGCCTCGCGGTCGCGGCGGACCTTGTCGGCCTCGGCGTCGATCTCGGCGAACTCGGCGTCCCGGCGGCCCTCGGCCTCGGCGACCACCACGGAGGAGTGCTCCAGGCGGGCGGTCAGCTCGGTGACCCGGGTCTGCGCGGACTCCAGGCGCTCCATCACCTCCAGGACGATGTCCTCCAGGTCGCCCTGGCGCTTGGCCAGCGAGACGTTCTCGTGCTGGAGGTTCTCCAGGTCCCGGGGGGAGGTGACCGCGCCGGAGTCCATCCGCTGCTGGTTGCGGGCGGCCCGGGAGCGGACCTGCTCGACGTCCGCCTCGGCCTTGGTCTGCTCGCGGGTGGTGTCGCCGAGCTGGGCCTGGGCGGCGACCACCAGGTCCTTGAGGGCGGTGTGGTCGGCGGCGGCCTTGTCGATCTCGGCGTGCTCGGGCAGGGTGCGGCGCCGGTGGGCCAGCTGGTCGAGGCGGGAGTCGATGGCCTGCAGGTCGAGCAGGCGGATCTGGTCGGCGGGCGCGGCGTTCACGCGGCGGGCTCCTGTTGAGTTGGTTCGGCGGGGAAGGTCAGGGGGCGTACGGCATCGGCGCGTGCGCCGTCCACGGGTCGGTGACCCGGGTGGAGACGCGGGTCTCCAGCGGCCAGCCGCGCCGGTCGGCGCGGTCGGTGAGCTCGCGGGCGGCCAGGGCGAGCCAGGGCCACTCGGTGGCCCAGTGCGCGGCGTCGACCAGCGCGACCGGGGCCGCCTCGACGGCCTCGGAGGCCGGGTGGTGCCGCAGGTCGGCGGTGACGTACGCGTCCACGCCGGCCCGGCGAGCCTCGGCCAGGAAGGAGTCGCCGGCGCCGCCGCAGACCGCGACCCGGTGGACCAGCCGCTCCGGGTCGCCGGCGGCGCGGACGCCCGCGGCGGTGGCGGGCAGGCCGGCGGCGACCTGCGCGGCGAACGCGGCCAGCGTCATCGGCTGCGGGAGCTCGCCGATCCGGCCGCTGCCGCGGCGGCCCGCCGGGTCGGTCGGGTCGGCCACCAGCGGGCCGGTGACCTTCAGCCCGACGGCCTCGGCGAGGGCGTCGGAGACGCCGGGGGCGGCGTGGTCGGCGTTGGTGTGCGCGACGTGCAGGGCGACGTCGTGCTTGATCAGGGTGTGCACGGCCCGGCCCTTGGCGCCGGTCGCGGCGACCGTGGTGGTGCCGCGCAGGTAGAGGGGGTGGTGGGTGACCAGCAGGTCGGCGCCCCACTCGACGGCCTCGTCCACCACGGCCTGCGCGGGGTCGACGGCGAACAGCACCCGGCGCACCTCCGCCCCGGGATCGCCGCAGACCAGGCCCACCGCGTCCCAGGACTCCGCCCACTGCGGCGGGTAGACCTCTTCGAGCACGGCGATGACGTCGGACAGTTTCGGCACCTGTCGAGACTACCGCGTGCCGCGGCCCGGCCCGGCCCCGCTCCCGGATGCGGACCGGCCGCCGCCGTCGTACACCTGCGCGTCAACCGGGCGGCGGGGCGCCGCGGCGGGCGGCCCGTCGCCCCCGAACCGTTCGCCGCCCGCCGCCCCCCGGGCGCACCGGGCCGGCCGGGCGCAGGCGGAAACCGCACCCGATCACCCTTACGGGTGAAGTGACCCGGCCGGTGTTGAGTCACACCCGCCCCGAAAGTAACTTCTAGTCCTGCGAACGGGAGTTGCTCGACCGGGGGGTCGAAAAAGGCGACCGGCCGGAATTCCGCCAGGAATTCGGCGGGCGCCGCCGAGCCTCCCGTGACTTCCGCAGGCCGTTCGGTCGAGTCCACCGCGAAGGGGTGTGGAGCAGATGGGGGCGGACACACCGCCGCGCAGGACAGGGGGGCCGGGTCCGGTCGACGACGAGCCGGGTGTGGACGGCACGTCGGTGGAGGTGGCACGGGCGACCGCGACCGGCGGCAGGGCCCGGGGAGGCGGCGGCGACCGGACGGTCGCGGCCGGGGGCCCCTGCCGCACGGTCCGGCCGCCCGGCCGCGAGCCCCGGGGTCGGGCCCGTGGCCGTGGCCGGGGTCGGAGGTGGGGTCGGGGGTGGGACGTCGGCGCGGCCTCCCCGGCGGCGGTCGAGGTGCGCTGCGCGGTCGCCTCGGCCGCCGCCGACCGGGGAATTCCGCGTGACGACAATGCGCACGACGGCGCGCGGAAATCGTCCGGGGAATTCGGCACTGCCTGGATCGGCGACGGCGGCGGTGACCGCGGGCAATTCCGGCGGATCGCTGCGGAAATCCGTCCGGCCACCGCCGGAATTCCCGGACCGGCGACCTCCACCGCCCGCCGCCACCGGCCGGGCGGCCGGGCGGGGCACCACCGCGGCGCGATGCTCGGCGACGGCGGCCCGGGCGAGCACCTGCCCGACCGTCGACCACCCCGGGTGGCCGACCCCGTCGAGGGGGCGGGATCGACCACCGGCGGCAGACCGGACCGCTCACCGCCCCGGGCCCGGCACCCGGCGCGGCGGCTGCTTCGAAGGCGTACGCGGTGTGGGTGACGACGGCCGGACACCTGCGCCCGGCGCAGCGGTGGCCCGCCGGAGGGCCACCGGGACCGGACGTCGAGGGTGGGGTGCGCCCCGGCAGCGGCCTCGTCCCCCGGCCGGGCCACCGGCGCTCCCCCGAGGGGGCACACGTCGAGGTCGACCGAGCCGCGCCGACGGGCCGCGCCGCTCGACCGGCTCACCGGCAGCGGCCTCGTCCGCCGGGCCCACCCCCCGGCCGGGCCGCCCGGCGTACCGGCCCCGGTCCAGGAACGACTGTCCGTTCGGGCTCCGGCTGTCCGTTCGGGCTCCGGCCGACCGGGTCCCGAACCGGCCGAGTGGCCGCGGGCCGGGGCCGGGCCGTTCACGCCCGCCCTGCTCGCCCCGCTGGAACGGGCCCACCGGCGCGGCGTCGCGCTGCGTGACCTCTCCCCCGACCACGTCCGGGCCGCTCCGGACCGCAGCCCACCCTGACCGGCACCCGCCGCTGCTCCTTCCCGGAGGACCGAGAGCCTCGCCCTGAGCGACCGACCCCGCCGGCCCGCTGCCGAGAGGCCCCCGACGAGCACGCATCCCGCGCCGCGACAGTCCGGCTTCGCCTTCGCCCACGGCGGCCCCGAACGGCAGCCCGCCCCCACGCCCTCCCGAAAGGCCGAGAGTCCCGCCCGGAACCACTGCCCGCGCCGGACGGACCCTTGCCGAAAGGCCCCCGATGAGCACGCAGACCACGCACCTCGCGCTGCGACAGTTCGACTTCACCCTCGCCCACGACGGCCCCGAACGGCAGCCCGCCCCTGACCGGCACCCACCCCTCCCCCCCTCCCGGAAGGCCGAGAGTCCCGCCCGGGCCCACCGACCCCGCCGGACCCCTGCCGAAAGGCCCCCGATGAGCACGCAGACCACGCACCTCGCGCTGCGACGCTTCGCCTTCGCCTTCGCCCACGACGGCTCGCACGCCGCGTGCCTCGCGGCCGGGGCCGACGGCGGCTGGTACGTGGAGAGTTGGCGGCTGCCTGACGACGGGCCCGCCGTGCCGACCGGGTTGCCGTTCGCCCAGGGTCTGCGTGCGCAGGTGGTGGCGCTGTCGGACGGCCGGGTGTTGGTGTGTCGGCCTGCCGGGGAGGGGCACGTGGTGGTGCTGCTGGCGGCCGGGGAGTCGGAGGAAGTGCCGCTGGCGGACGTCCGGTTGCCGGCGCTGCGGATGCTCGCGTTGCCGGGGGCGGCGGTGTCCGGGGCGGGGCCGGTCGCGGTGCTGGTGGGGACGGACGCCCGGCCCGCGACCTCGGTGTGGCTGCTGGCCGCGGACGGGTCCGCGCCGCGGGCGGTCGCGGAGTTTCCGGGGGTGCACGGCGGCGGGGTGTGGCTGGACGCGGCGGGGCGGCTGCTGGCCCTGGACCGGCTGGCCGGGGGCCGGTTGCGGACGGTCGTGCTGGATCTCGAACAGGGCGTCACCACCCCGCTGTTGGAGCTGGGCGAGGACAGCAACGACCGGCTGGTGCTGTTCGACCCGGCGTCGGGTCTCGGGATGCTGCGCAGCGACGCCCCGGGCCGGGACCGGCTCGGCTGGGGGCTGATCGGCGGCGCGGAGCCGGTGCGCTTCCCGGACTGCCTGCACCGGCCGGATCGGCTGCTGCGGCCGGTGGCCGCGGCACCGGGGCGGCCGGGGCAACCGGACGCGGAGCCTCAGGTGGTGCTCCAGGTGGACCACGGCGCGGCGTCCGCGCTGGTGCTGTGGCGGGCGGGCGAGAAGCGGCTGCGTCCGCTGCCGGTGCCGCCGGGGCGGCTGGGCGGGGTCGGGCACTGGTCGGCGGCGGGCCTGCGGATGCCGTACTCGGCGCCGGACCGCCCGGCGGCGCTGGCCACCCTGGACGTGGCGGCGCTGCTGGCCGCCGAGCCGCGCGCGGGGAGCGCCCCGATGGCGCTGCCACTGACGCTGGCCCCGCTCAACGGCGGTGCGCCGCAAGCGGGTCCGGGTCCGACGACAGCGCCGGTGCACACGCACGCGCCCGCGCCGACGGCAGCAGGGGCGGGCTGGCGGCTGGACGGGTCGGCCCCGCCCGGGGACGGCGGCCGGTGGCGGTCGGCGCAGTGCCTGGAGCTGGCGGGCCCGGCCGGTCCGATCGAGGCGGTGGTGTACGGCGGCGAGTCCTGGCTGTCCGCGCCCCACCTGGTGCTGGCCCTGCACGGCGGCCCGGCGGACGCCTGGCGGCTGGAGTTCGACCCGGCGCTGCAACGGATGGCGGCGGACGGCCTGGCGGTGCTGGCCCCGAACCAGCGCGGCTCGACGGGGTACGGCCCGCAGTACGCGGCGGCGATCCACGGCGCGTGGGGCGGGCCGGACCTGGAGGACGTGCTGGCCCTGCTGGAGCGCGTCGCCGGGCAGCGGGCGGCGCTGGGCCTGGAGCCGCCGGCCCTGTTCGGGGTGAGCTACGGCGCGTTCCTGGCACTGCTGGCGACGGCGCACGCCCCGGCGGGGTCGGTGGCCCGCTGCGCGGTGGTGGCCCCGTTCCTCTCCGGCCGCCACCTGCTGGCCGAGGCCGGCGCGCCCGTCCGGGCGCTGACCGCCCGGCTCGGCGGCGACCTCGACGTCGAGGACGCCCGGGGTCCGCGCGACGTCCTGCGGGTGGCCCACCTGCTGCCCGCGCCGCTGCTGGTGGTGCACGGCGACCGGGACGAGGTGGTGCCGGTCGGGCAGTCCCGGCTGCTGCGCCGCGAACTGCTGCGGCTGGGGCGGCTGGAGGGCGCCGACTTCCGCTACGTGGAGGCGGCCGGGGCCGGGCACGAGCTGCTCGCCGAGGAGGGCTCGGCCGTCCTGCACGAGCTGCTGGCGGTCTTCCTGCGCACCGGCCGCCCGGCCTGACGCCGCCCCCGCCGCCGTCGCCGTCACCCTCCCCGTCCCTCGTCCTCACTCCTCCGTCCCGGGCGCTCCGATTTCGCGGTCCGTCGGAGGTTCTCCGCACGGCGGCGGGGTGTTTCGGTAGGCTCCCTATCCGATTCGGCCGTTGCCGTGGCCCCGGACGGGCCCGAGGGCGGCCGGTTGTCCGCTGCCCGGATTCCGTCGGCAGCGTCGAGACCGCAGACCGCGATCCCCGCACGGAGAAGACTGACCTGATGTCCGAGTCCTTCGACGACAGCACCGAGCACGACCACCGCGCACCGGGCGCCGACCAGACCGCCGACGGCGGGGCGCACGGTCGGCACCGGGGCGGCACCGCCAGCGACGACGCCCCGGAGGCGGCCCCGCACGGCCGCCACCGCCGCTGACGGTCGGCCGCAGGAGAGACCACACCGCACCGTCGACGCCCCCGGTTCCCGTCACCGTCCTGACGGGAACCGGGGGCGTCGGCCGTTCGACGGCCGGACGGACGGGAGCGCGGGCGGTCAGTCCGTCAGCAGGACGGTGCGCAGGGCCTCGCCGGCCCGCATCTGGGCGATCGCCTCGTTGACCCGGGCCAGCGGGAGGCGGTGGGTGATCATGCCGGCCAGGTCGAGCCGTCCGGCCCGCCAGAGGGTGACGGCCAGGTCGACGGTGCGGCGGACGTCACCGCCGCCGTACAGCGAGGGCAGCAGGCGCTTCTCGTTGAAGAAGAGCTCGCCCATGCTGAACGAGACCCTGTCGTCCTGGGCGCCGGCGCCGATCACCACGACCGCGCCGCCGCGGCGGGCCGCGTCGTACCCGGCCCGGACGGTGGCGGCGCGGCCGACCGCCTCGAAGACGTGGTCGTAGCCGCCGGCGGGCAGCGCGCGGGCGGCGGCCTTGAGCTCCTCGGGGGCGAGTGCCTCGGTGGCGCCGAAGCCGAGGGCCCGTTCGCGGCGGGAGGCGACCGGGTCGACCACGGTGATCCGGGCGGCCCCGCTGATCCGGGCGGCCTGGACGGCGGCGATGCCGACGCCGCCCGCGCCGATCACCGCGACCGTCGAACCGGCCTCCACCCGCGCGGTGTTGACGACCGCGCCGAGGCCGGTGGTGACGCCGCAGCCGATCAGGGCGGCGAGTTCGTACGGCAGGTCGGCGGGGACGGGGATCAGGCTGTCGGCGGCGACGACCAGTTCCTCGGCGAAGGCGCCGGTGCTGTAGAAGCCGTACGCGTCGGTGCCGCCGCCGATCCGGAAGCCCGGGGTGGAGAGCCGCCGGAGCGAGGCGACGCACAGGTGGCTGCGACCGCCCCGGCAGGCGGGGCACCGGCCGCACGGGGGCATCCAGCAGAGCACCACCCGGTCGCCGGGGGCGAGGCCGCTGACGCCCTCGCCGACCTCGACCACCTCCCCGGCGCCCTCGTGGCCGGGCACGAACGGGGCGGGCTGCGGCAGGACGCCGGCCATCGCGGACAGGTCGGAGTGGCAGAGGCTGGCGGCCCGGATCCGGACCCGGACCCGGCCGGGGCCGAAACCGACCGCTTCGACGTCGTCGCGGACGTCCAGGGTGTCCTGTCCGGTCTGCTGCAGGATCGCTGCGCGCACGGGCTGCTCCCGGGGGTCGGCCGCCGCGCGTCGGCGGCGCTTGGGTGGAACGCGTTCTGCCGCGGGCCGTCCCCTGTATAGCGCATCGGCCGCCGTCCGGGGCGGGCGGAAAGCGACTTCCCCCGGTCAGCCGGGTGTGGCAGGATCCGCCGCCGTGTCCGTCATCGAACCCCCCGCCGCACCCGTCCCCGCGCCCGCACCCGTCCCCGCGCCCGCCACCGAGCGGTGTCCCGCGTGCGGGGCGCCGGTGGCCGTGCACGAGCGCTTCCCCGCCTGGTGCCCGGCCTGCGAGTGGAACCTGCTGCCGCCCGTCCCGCCCACCGGGGCCCGGACGGGGCGCTCCGTGCGCCGCGCCGCCCGGGAGGCGCGCCGCACGGAGCGCCGCCGCCAGGACGCCAGGGAGCGGGCCGAGCAGGTGTTCCGGCTGGTCGCGGCGGGCGGCTCCGGCCTGCGGCACGGCGCGTCGGTGGGCGCGTTCCTGCTCGCCGGGGCGGTGCACCTGGTGTCGCTGGCGGTGCTGCTGACGGGGGTGGCGCTGCTGGCCGGGTGGCCGGTGGCGAGTTGGCCGCTGCGGGTGCTGGGCGCGGTCGCGCTGGCGGTGGCGGTCCTGCTGCGTCCGCGGCTGGGGCGGCCGGAGCGCACCGGGGTGCTGGCGCGCGCGGACGCGCCGGTGCTGTACGAACTGGTGGACCGGGTCTCGGCGGAGCTGGGCGCGCCGCGGGTGGACTCGATCGCGGTGACCGACGAGTTCAACGCCGCCTTCGGCACGTACGGCCTGCGCCGGCACCGGCAGTTGCGGATCGGCCTGCCGCTGTGGACGGTGCTGGGGCGGCAGGAGCGGGTCGCGATGCTCGGGCACGAGATCGGGCACGGCGTCAACGGGGACACCCGGCGCGGGCTGTGGACGGGTTCCGCCCTCAACGCGCTGGTCGAGTGGTACCGGCTCACCGTTCCGTCGCGCGACCACGAGGTGAACTCCCACCCGCTGACGGCGGTCGCCTCGGCCGCCGCCAAGCTGCTGCTGGGCGCGGTCAACCTGGGGGTCCGGGCACTGGCCGGGCTGATGCACCGGCTGCACCTGCGCAGCGGGCAGGCCGCGGAGTACCGGGCCGATCTGATGGGGGCGCGGCTCGCCTCGGCCCGGGACGCGCAGGGCGTGCTCACGGCGCTGTTCAACGCGCAGACGCTGGAGACGGTGCTGGTCCGGCAGCGCGCCCTGCCCCGGGCGGGCGGTCGGGCCGGTGGCCGGGCCGGGCGGTCGGCCGCCCCGGTGGCCGACCTGTGGACGGCGCTGGCGGAGGCGGCGCGGTCGGTCCCGGCCACCGAGGTGGAGCGCCGGGTACGGCTGTCCGAGCGGGAGGTGACGGCGACCGACTCCTCGCACCCGCCGACCTACCTGCGGCTGCGGATGCTGGCCACGGCCGCCCCGGCGGTCGACCGGCCGCCGCTGGTGCTGGACGCCGGGCGGGCCGCCGCGATCGAGGCCGAGCTGGCCCCGAGCCGGGCCCGGGTCGCCGCCGAGCTGCTCTGACCGTCGCCGGGACGGTCCCTACCATCCAGTAGGGTCCTGGTCAGCCACCCCCGTCCGGCAGGAGCCCCCGATGACCGACCCGACCCCCGCCGTCCCGTCCGCGCAGGTCCTGGCGGCGTTCCGGGCCGCCACCGGCTTCATGCCGGAGGACGAGGGGCTGGCGCTGTACGCGGCGGCGCTCGACGCGGCCGGGCGCACCGGGCTGCCGCTGCTGGAGATCGGCACGTACTGCGGGCGTTCGGCGGTCCTGCTGGCGGACGCCGCCCGCCGGGCCGGGACGGTCGCGCTGACCGTCGACCACCACCGCGGCTCGGAGGAGCAGCAGCCGGGCTGGGAGTACCACGACCCGTCGCTGGTCGACCCGGAGGTCGGCCTGATGGACACCCTGCCGCGCTTCCGCCGCACCCTGCACGCGGCCGGACTGGAACAGCACGTGATCGCCCTGGTCGGCCGGTCGCCGCAGGTCGCGGCGGTCTGGCGGGGCCCGCTGGGCCTGGTGTTCGTGGACGGCGGCCACACCGACGAGCACGCCACCGGCGACTACGAGGGCTGGGTGCCGCACCTCGCCGCGGACGGCCTGCTGGTGGTGCACGACGTGTTCCCCGACCCGGCGGACGGCGGCCAGGCCCCCTACCGGGTGTACCTGCGGGCGCTCGCGGAGGGCTTCGAGGAGCTGTCGGTGACGGGTTCGCTGCGGGTGCTGCGCCGCCCGGCCGCGACGGCCGGCTGAGACCGCCCCGCCGGGCGGGCCCGGCCCCGTCGCGGCTCGGTTCCGGCTCGGTTCCGGCTCGGTTCCGGCACCGTCGCGGCTCGATTGCGGCTCGGTTCCGGTCCGGGATTCCCGGCCCGGGGCGGGAACGATCGCCGCCGCTGCCGCGTCGTCCCCACCGCGACGCGTTGCCGATCCGCCGTGACCAGTCGCACCGGCGGCCGGTACGGTGTCGGCGGCAGACGACGGACGGCCCGTTCGGGGAGCGGCCCGTTTCGGAGCACGGCACCGGCCACCGGTGCCGGACCGGTTCAGTTGGGGGCGAGGGCAGGGCATGACGGAACAGGGCGGTACCGCGAGGGCGGTCTGGGACCCGACCGCGAACAACGGCGCGGGCGGCTGGGTCCGCCGCCCGGTGGCGGACGCCCCGGCCGCGGCGGGCCCGCCCACCACCGCGATCCCGCTGCCGCCGATCCCGGACGGCCCGGTCGCCCCGGCCGCGCCCGTCCCCCCGCCCGCCGCCCAGCAGCCGCAGCAGCCTCCGGCCCAGCAGCAGCCGTCTCAGCAGTCGCAGCCGTCGTTCCCGCAGGCCCGGACGCCCGCGGCCACACCGCAGCGGCCGCAGCCGTTCCCGCCCGGCCCGGCGCAGCCCCCGCAACAGCCACAGCAGCAGCCGCCGTTCCCGCCGCAGCCGGGCTTCGACGGCCGGCCCGGCTTCACCCCGCCCCCCGCCGACGGCCCGTCCTACGGCGGCGGCCAGAGCTTCGGTGGCCAGGGCTTCGGCGACCAGGGCTTCGGCGACCAGCCCACCCAGCAGCTGCCCCCGCAACAGCCACAGCAGCAGCCGCCGTTCCCGCCGCAGCCGGGCTTCGACGGCCGGCCCGGCTTCACTCCGCCCACCGGCGGCCCGTCCTACGGCGGGAACCAGCCCTTCGGCGGCCAGCCCCCGCAGCAGTTCGGCACCGGCCCGGGCGGCTACGGCGGCTACCAGCAACCGGAGTTCGACCACGAGGAGGACCCGCGCCGCCGCCGCACCCCGCTGCTGGTCGGCGCGGCCGCGATGCTGGTGCTGCTGATCGGCGCGGCCGTGGTGTGGGCGGTGCAGAACAGCGACTCGTCCGGGAGCCCGTCCGCGGCGGACAGCAATTCGCCCGTCGTGCAGCCGAGTCCGGGCGGCACGGGAACGGGCGGCGGCCAGGGCGGCTCGCCCTCCGCGTCCGCCGAGGCGTCCGCGTCGGCGTCCGCCTCCGGTTCGCCGTCGGCGGGCCCGCAGGCGCAGGCCCAGGCGCAGGCGCTGGACGCGCTGCTGAGCGAGGGCGAGGAGGCGAAGGCCCCGATCGGCAACGCGGTGGCGAAGGTGCGCAGCTGCCCGGCGAAGGCGGAGGTCGACAGCGCCGCGAAGGTGTTCGACACGGGTGCCGAGCAGCGCGACGCGCTGCTGGCCAAGCTGGCCGCCCTGAAGACCGACGGCCTGCCGGGGGGCGACGCGGCGGTGGCCTCGCTGAAGACCGCCTGGCAGACCTCGGCGGACATCGACCGGGCGTACGCCGCCTGGGCCCGCACCGTCTCCGACAAGGGCTGCGCCAACAACCAGGTGCCCAGCACGGCGGACCTGGCCCGCGCCAACGACCTCAACCCGAAAGCCACCCAGGCCAAGCAGGACTTCGCCGCGAAGTGGAAACCGATCGCCCAGGCGTACGGGCTGACCACCCGTACCGGGGACAGGATCTGAGGAACACGTGACTGGCCGTACCACCCCGCACCACGACGACCCCGGCGAGCAGGAGCCGTACGACCCGTACGGCGCGGGCTCCGCACCGGCGGGCCGCGCCGCCCGCTGGCGGCCGGCCGCGAAGGCGGCGGCCGTGGTGCTGCCGGTCTGCCTGATCGGCTGGCTGGGCTGGCAGGCCGTGGCCAACAGTTCCCGGGACGTCTCCGCGTCCGCCGCCGCCGCGCACTCGCCGGACGGCCGGGCGGGCGGCGCGGCGAACGACCGGGCCGCCGCCGGACCGACCGACGGGGACGGCGGCGCGTCCGAGCGGCCCGCGGCGGCGGACCAGGCGGCCCCGGCGGACCCGTCCCCGGCCCCCTCCCCGTCCCCGGCGGCCTCCGCGAGCGGCCCGGACCGGCCGCTGACCGGCCGGACCGTGCTGCTCGACCCGGGGCACAACCCGGGCAACGCCAAGCACCCCACCGAGATCAACCGCAAGGTGGACATCGGCAACAGCCGCAAGGAGTGCGACACCACCGGCACCGAGACCGACGCCGGGTACCCGGAGGCGGAGTTCACCCTGGACGTGGTGCACCGGGCCCGGCAGATCCTGCAGGACCGGGGCGCGAAGGTGGTGCTCACCCAGGACGGCGAGCGCCCCTGGGGCCCGTGCGTCGACGAACGCGCCGGGATCGGCAACGAGGCGAAGGCGGACGCGGCGGTCTCGGTGCACGCGGACGGCGCGCCGGCCTCCGGCACCGGCTTCCACGTGATCCTGCCCGGCCGGGTGGTCGACGGGGCCGCCGACACCTCCCCGATCGTCGAGCCCTCGCACCGGCTGGGCGTGCTGCTGCGCGACGCCTTCCGGGCGGGCACCGGCGAGCCGTACTCGAACTACCTCGGCAAGCAGGGCCTGGACACCCGCACCGACCTCGGTGGACTCAACCTGTCGAAGGTACCGAAGGTCTTCATCGAGTGCGGCAACATGCGCAACTCCGGCGATGCCGGACGGATGACCGACCCGCAGTGGCGCCAGCTCGCCGCGCAGGCCCTCGCCGACGCCCTGACCAGCTATCTCACCGGGTGAGCCACCGCGCGCACCCCCCGCCCGACCCCCGCGCCAACCCGTTTTCCGGCGCCCCCGTTCCGTACCGATTCGGTGCGGATCCGGAGGGCGCTGTGCACGCGGCGTCGCGTTGGCTCTAGGCTTTTGCCCCGTCGTACCGTCCCGGTACCACGGGGGCCCGGTCAACCGCCGCCGACCACGACTACACCAATGAGGGGAACGTCAGTGAATCTGCGCGCTCTCACCAGGGGAGACGCCGCCGTCGCCGGTGCGGCCGTATTGCTCCTGATCTCGTCCTTCCTGAAGTACCGAGGCGTCGACTGCGACGGCGGTATCTACTGCGAGAAGAGCCAGTTCAACGCCTGGGACGCGTCCTTCTTCCCCGCGCTCCAGTCGGTCTTCCTGCTCGGCATCATCGGTGCCGTGCTGATCCTGCTCTTCCGCTTCCAGAAGGCGACGCTGGGCAACAAGGAGATCATCGGGCTGCGCCTCGACCAGTGGGGCACCGCGGCGATCGTGATCGCCCTGTGGGGCATCCTGTGGTCCCTGATCGGCGGCCCGGACGGGCTGAAGAACGGCGCGGGCTCCTGGCTCGCCCTGATCGCGCTGCTCGTGATGGCCGGCGCCGTGATCGCCGCCCCGGCGCTGCCCGCCCTGCAGGCCCCGCTGGCCGGCCCGGCCGCGCCGGGCGCCGCCCAGCAGCAGCAGTTCCCGCCCTACGGCGCCCAGCAGCAGGGCGCTCCCGGCGCCTACGGGTACCCGGGCGCCCAGCAGCAGCAGCCGTTCCCCGGCCAGCCGCAGCCCGAGCAGGGCGGCGCCGGCCAGCAGCAGCAGCCGTTCGGCCAGGGCCAGCAGCAGTCGGCCCCGGGCGGCTACGGCTACCCGCAGGCCGCCCAGCAGCAGGCCCCGGCCCCGTCGGCCGCCGCGCAGGCCGTCGCCCCGCTGCCCACCGCGGTGCAGCCGGCCGTGCAGGACCACGTCCCGGCGCAGGCCGCCGCCCCGTTCGCCCCGTTCTGGTTCGCCGTCCCGGCGGTGCGCCAGCTCGGCAACAAGGACAACCCGGCCGCCCCGCCGGTCGGCGAACTCGTCCCCGGCACCTGGTACCTGGCCGTCGACCAGCGCGGCGCCGCCCTGGTCGCCCAACTGCCGGACGGCACCCACGGCGTCCTGAACGACACCAGCGGCATCCAGCGCGGCTGACCACGAAGCACCCCCCCATCACCGAAGGTCCGCCCCAGGAGGGAACCCCCTCCCCCGGGCGGACCTTCGCCATGACCCCCGCCCCCACACCAGGGGCACGGGGAACACACCGAGGACGCGGGGAACACACCGAGCGCGCGGAGAACACACCGAGGGCGCGGAGAACACACCAGGGGCGCGAGGAACCGCGCGCAGCGGAAGACACCAACGCCGAAAGTCCGCCCCAGGAGAGAACCCCCTCCCCGGGCGGACCCCCGCAGCACGCGCACCCGTCGAACAGACCCCCGCCGGACGGCCCCCCTCCCCCACCCACCAGGGGCGCGAGGAACCGCGCGCAGCGGAAGACACCAACGCCGAAAGTCCGCCCCAGGAGAGAACCCCCTCCCCGGGCGGACCCCCGCAGCA